>NZ_JAXMNY010000001.1:673074-1346148 GCF_034670185.1 Nisaea sp. | reverse complement strand
TGAAAACAGCTTCTTTCTGGAATATGCGGTCAAGATTTTGCAGTGAATAGTTTGTGGCGCGAGACCGTATTCTTTGGCGCGTCGCGTGAGGGCCGGTAGCGCAAATAGTGGTTCGCGGGCCTCCGTGCCGTGTATATAGTAGGCACTTCTCTTGCTGGAACAACGAGCCTGACAGGTAATGACAGATAACGTGATCGTGATCGGTTCGGATCATGCCGGATATTCTCTGAAACAAGTATTGGTAGCTCACCTTGAAGAAAAAGGGTGGCGGATCGTAGATGTTGGCACGGACGGGGCGGCGTCGGTCGATTACCCCGATTTTGGTGCCGCAGTCGCGCATGCGCTGAAGGAGGGGAAGGCGCCCCGTGGGATCGTTGTGTGCGGCACAGGGATTGGCATAAGCATCGCTGCGAACCGGCATGACTGGATACGCGCGGGCCTTTGTCATGACATTACCTCGGCACGGCTCTGTCGTCTGCACAATGACGCCAATGTCCTTGCGCTTGGCGCGCGCCTTATCGGCGAAGAAGTCGCGAAAGACTGTGTTGATGTCTTTCTTGCAACAGAATTCGAAGGCGGCCGGCATCAACGTCGCGTCGACAAACTCGGATTTGCCGAGAGCATGTAAATCACGTCCTTGCACTGCGATGTCTGAGCGAGTAGGCCACGTTGCATTGCGGGATACGAACTGGAGCTGTCATGTCCGCCTTTGAAACGAGCACAACCGATAACCCTTTCTTTGCGACGCCCCTGTCCGAAAGTGATCCGGCCCTTTATGGCGCGATCACAGAAGAACTTGAGCGGCAGAAAGACCAGATCGAGCTGATCGCCTCCGAGAACATCGTCTCCCGTGCGGTGCTGGAAGCTCAAGGCTCTGTCCTCACCAATAAATATGCCGAGGGGTATCCTGGCCGGCGCTATTACGGCGGCTGTGAATTCGTCGACAAGGCCGAGGCTCTGGCCATCGAGCGGGCTTGCAAGCTGTTCGATTGCAGCTTTGCCAACGTGCAGCCGCATTCAGGCGCCCAGGCGAATCAGGCGGTTATGCTGGCGCTGCTCGAGCCCGGCGATACCGTCATGGGGCTGTCTCTTGCAGCCGGCGGTCACCTGACTCATGGTGCGCCGCCGAATCTTTCCGGTAAATGGTTCAAGGCGGTCCAGTACGGTGTTCGTAAGGAAGACGCGCAGATTGACTTTGATCAGGTCAAGGCGCTTGCCGAGGAACATAAGCCGAAGATGATCATTGCGGGTGGTTCTGCCTATCCGCGTCAGATTGATTTCAAGCGCTTCCGCGAGATCGCCGATTCTGTCGGTGCCTATTTCCACGTCGACATGGCGCATTTCGCGGGTCTGGTCGCTGGCGGTGCGCATCCGAGCCCGCTGCCCCATGCGCATGTGGTCACGACCACGACGCACAAGACCCTGCGCGGCCCACGCGGCGGCATGATCCTCTCGAACGACCCGGATCTCGGCAAGAAGATCAACTCGGCGGTATTCCCTGGTCTTCAGGGTGGCCCGTTGATGCATGTGATTGCCGCCAAGGCGGTGTCCTTCGCCGAAGCGCTGACGCCGGAATTCAAGACCTATTCCCATCAGGTCGTGGATAATGCGAAGGCTCTAGGCGAAGTGCTGAAAGCGCGCGGTCTGGATATCGTTTCCGGCGGCACGGACACTCACGTTCTGCTCGTCGATCTGCGCCCGAAGGGCCTGACTGGCAAGGTGGCTGAGGCTGCTCTCGAGCGGGCCGGTATCACCTGTAACAAAAACGGCGTTCCGTTCGATCCGGAAAAGCCGATGATCACGTCCGGAGTGCGTCTTGGCACGCCGGCTGGGACCACGCGCGGCTTTGGTGTGGCGGAGTTCCAGGAAATCGGAAACCTGATCGGCGACGTGCTTGATGCCGTTGCGCAGAATCCGGACGACAGCTCGCTGACCGAAGAGAAGGTCAGGGAAGATGTCCGGGTGTTGTGTGACAGGTTCCCGATCTACTAATCCCGGTCGCGGCCCGGGGCGGCCGCTGCCAGTTGACTGATTGAAGGGGGAAGACCATGCGTTGTCCGTTTTGCGGCCACACCGATACCCAGGTGAAGGACTCCCGTCCAACGGAAGACCATGCGGCTATTCGGCGGCGCCGGTTCTGCCCGGCCTGCGGTGCGCGTTTCACGACCTTTGAACGGGTTCAGCTCCGTGAGCTGACCGTGGTCAAGAAGACAGGCAAGAGGGCACCCTTCGATCGGGACAAACTGGTCCGGTCCGTGCAGATTTCGATGCGCAAGCGCCCGGTCGACCCGGAACGCATCGAGCGGATGGTGACCAGCATCGTCCGGCGACTGGAAAGCATGGGCGAGGCGGAGATTCCGTCCGAAGTGATCGGGCAGATGGTCATGGAATCCCTGGCCAATTTGGATCAGGTTGCCTATGTCCGGTTTGCGTCGGTCTACAAGAACTTCCGCGAAGCCAAAGACTTCGAGGAATTCGTCGAAGAAATCAGTCACGACGGCGACGACTGAAGGTCCTCGCCGCCCGGCGTCTGGGTTCTGCCCGAGGGTTCAGTCCTCGGGCCGGAGCCTTGACGGGAGCGTGGAACAATGGACCAAGAAATCTCCTTCATGCGGCACGCCCTGGCGCTGGCCAGGCGCGGTCTCGGGCAGGTTGCGCCGAACCCGTCTGTCGGGTGCGTCATCGTCCGGGACGGCAGGATTGTCGGTCGCGGCTGGACGCAGCCAGGCGGGCGCCCGCATGCTGAGCCGGTGGCCCTTGCCGATGCAGGGGAGGCGGCAAGGGGGGCGACTGTTTATGTCTCCCTGGAGCCATGTGCGCATCACGGTGCATCCCCGCCCTGCACGGATGCACTGATTGCAGCCGGCGTGGCAAAGGTGGTCTATGCCCTGCGCGATCCTGACCCTCGAGTTGACGGCACCGGCCACACCAGGCTGACCGAGGCCGGGATTGAGGTTGCCTCCGGCCTTCTGGAGAAGGAAGCAGAGGAACTTAATCAGGGCTTTCTCACTCGTATCCGTAAGAAACGTCCTTTCGTGACCCTGAAGCTGGCGACGTCTCTCGATGGCAAGGTGGCGCTGGCGAACGGGCGAAGCCAGTGGATCACCGGTACCGGAGCCCGCGCTGTGTCGCACCAGATCAGGGCCAGTCACGATGCTATCATGACCGGAATAGGGACCGTGCTGGCAGACGACCCGGCGCTGACATGCCGTCTGCCGGGGTTGATGGCACGCTCACCGGACCGTGTGATCCTTGACGGGGGACTGAGACTGACAACGGACCAGATTGTCGTTGAGACCGCCCGTGATATCCCGACGACGGTTATCACCGCGATTGCGGCGGACGACCCGAAAGCGCAGGCCTTGTCGGCCGCTGGTGTTGATGTGGCTGGCGGGATGGCGGTCAAGGACGGCCGGCTTGATCTCGATGCTGTCCTCTCCCTGCTTGCAGAGCGGGGTGTAACCCGGTTGATGGTGGAATCCGGCGGCGAGCTTGCCAGCACATTCGTGCGCGAGGAACGCGTCGACGAGTTGGTCTGGTTTCGCGCGCCGGCCATCATCGGCGGCGACGGATTGAGCGCTGTTCGTGATCTCGGTCTCGAGCTTCTCGAATTCATGCCGCGTTTCGAACGGCGTTATGTCCGGCCCGTAGGTGAAGATCTGGTGGAAACCTACCGCCGTCGAAACTAGGTTACGGCCATGTTCACAGGAATCATCACGCATATCGGTACGGTCTGCCGTATCGAAAAGGGTGGCGACACGCGTATGGCCGTGTCGGCTACCTTCGATATGGACACCGTTGCGCTTGGCGCCTCCATTGCCTGCTCCGGTTGCTGCCTTACCGTTGTCGACAAGGGTGACGGCTGGTTCGCTGCCGATGTCTCGGCTGAGACCCTCTCCAAGACCAATCTCGGCGGTTGGAAAGAGGGCGCACGGATCAATCTGGAGCGGGCTCTCAAGGTCGGGGACGAGCTTGGCGGACATATCGTCAGCGGGCATGTCGACGGGCTCGCGGAGATCCTCTCTATCGTTCCTGAAGGCGACAGCCGCCGGCTGACACTCAGGCCCGACCGTTCTCTGGCCGCTTTCGTGGCGCCCAAGGGGGCGGTGACGCTTGACGGTATCTCTCTGACAGTAAACGAAGTTTCCGCCGACACCTTCGGCGTGAACATTATTGATCACACCTGGAACGAGACCACGTTGAGTGATCGCAAGCCGGGCGACGAATTGAACATGGAAGTCGACATGCTTGCCCGCTATGTTGCGCGCCTGTTGGACGTCCGGGAACCACGGAATGACTGAAACGGCTGAACCGCTTGGCGAGCTCTATCGCACCGCTCTCTCCTCCATTGAGGAGGTGGTCGAGGAGGCGCGCCAGGGGCGCATGTTCATCCTTGTCGATGACGAGGATCGCGAGAACGAGGGCGACCTCTGTATCCCCGCCCAGATGGCCACGCCGGAAGCGATCAATTTCATGGCCAAATATGGCCGCGGCTTGATTTGCCTCTCCATGGAGCGGGAGCGGATCGAGAAGCTCGGCCTGCCACTGATGTCCTCCAATAACGGCACGCGGCATGAAACCGCCTTCACCGTCTCTATTGAGGCGCGGGAAGGGGTAACGACCGGTATCTCGGCGCATGACCGCGCCCGGACTGTTCAGGTTGCCATCGATTCCAAATCGGCGCGGGACGATATCGTGACGCCGGGGCATGTGTTTCCCCTGATGGCCCGTGATGGCGGCACCCTGGTGCGTGCCGGGCACACGGAAGCAGTGGTCGATATCGCGCGGATGGCTGGGCTTAACCCGTCCGGGGTGATCTGCGAGATCATGAACGACGACGGCACGATGGCGCGGCTGCCGGACCTGGTCCAGTTCGCGCAATACCATGGCCTCAAGGTGGGGACGATCGCCGACCTGATCGAATATCGCCGCCGCACCGAATCCGTGGTGCAGCGCTCGGTCGAAACCACGCTCGACAGCGAGTATGGCGGCGACTGGCGGATGATCGTCTACGTCAACAAGATCACCTATGCCGAACATATAGCCCTGGTTAAGGGCGATATCACAAAAGGCGATCCGGTGCTGGTCCGCATGCACGCGCTGAGCATCATGGAAGATGTTCTGGGCGACAGGACCGGAAAACGTGCCGGCGGCGAGTTGCAAAACGCCATGCGCCAGATCGGCGAAGAGGGGTCCGGCGTCGTTGTCCTGATCCGCGAGCCGTCCGCGACCGCGCTTTCCGACCGTGTGCGCCGCAAACTCCGCGCCGAGGTCGATGGCAAGAAAACCGAGAACGAGCTGCGGGATTACGGTGTCGGTGCGCAGATCCTGCTGGATCTTGGCGTGCGTGAGATGATTTTGCTGAGCAACCACGACCGCACTATCGTTGGCCTGGACGGCTACGGTTTGAGCATGGTCGAGCGGCGCGGCGTTAAAACCGGGGATGAAGGAGCCGGCGAATGAGCCGCATTCTGATTGTCGAAGCGCGATTCTACGAGGATATTGCGAACGAGTTGGTGAAAGGTGCCATCGCGGCACTTGAGGCAGCCAGTGTGGAATACGACCGGATCGAGGTGCCGGGCGCGTTGGAAATTCCGGCGGCCATCGCCATTGCTTCGCAGCGCACGGACGGAGAGCCCTATGCCGGCTATGTTGCGCTCGGCTGCGTCATTCGCGGCGAGACCAGTCACTACGATTACGTCTGCGGCGAGAGTGCCCGTGGACTGCAGGATCTGGCTCTTTGGGAAGGGCTTTCCATCGGCAATGGTATCCTGACCGTGGAGAACCGCGATCAGGCATGGGCCCGCGCGGCAGTAGACAAGAAAAACAAAGGCAAGGATGCGGTGCAAGCCGCCCTCGCACTAGTGGCGCTGAAGCGCCGCTTCGGTGTCGAGTGAGCAAAAACATGACAGTTACCAAAGATCGTCTCCCGGAACGCCAGCGCCGCACCGCGGCACGTCTCGCTGCGGTTCAGAGTCTCTATCAAATGGCGATTACCGGTATTCCGGCGCCGCGTGTGATCGCGGAGTTCAAGGAACTGCGCCTTGCCGGCGGCGACGAGAACGAGAGTTTCGGCCCTGCGGACCCTGCCTTTTACGAACGGCTCACTGCCGGGGTTACGTCGGATCTGGAGACGGTCGACGGGCTTATTTCAGGGGCGTTGTCCGAGGACTGGTCGATTGATCGGCTTGAGACCATCGTCCGGAATATCCTCGAGTGCGGCGCGCATGAGCTTCTGACACATGGCGACGTGCCGGCTGCGGTCGTGATCTCGGAATATGTCGATGTGGCGCATGGATTCTTCGCGGAGAAAGAGCCAGGCTTCATCAATGGCGTTCTGGACCGGATCGCCCGCACCATTCGTGAGAATGAAAAGGGGCCCGCTCCGGCCGGCTCCGAAAGCGAATAACATGTCGAGGCTCGGCGAGTTCGAGCGTATTGCGCGTTTTTTCTCCCCCCTCGTCGAAGGCCAGAGCGATGCGCTGGGCCTGACCGACGATGCCGCCCTGGTAACACCTCCGCCCGGCAAGCGCATGGCCGTCACGGCCGATGCGCTGGTTGCTGGTGTTCATTTTCTGGCAGACGATCCGGCTGATCGCGTCGCGCGTAAAGCTCTCAGGGTGAATATTTCTGATCTCGCGGCGATGGGGGCCGAGCCTTACGGCTACACGATCACTCTGGCCTTGCCGCGCGGCATGGTGGATCCGGAGGCGTGGATCGAGCGGTTTGCCCGGGGGCAGGCCGAGGATCACGCGGAATTCGGCATCAGGTTACTCGGAGGGGACAGCGTCTCCACGCCGGGACCATTGTCCATTTCCGTAACGGCATTCGGTTGGGTTCCTGCGGATCGGGCTTTGACCCGCGCCGGAGCGCAGCCAGGCGACGATATCTATGTGTCCGGCACCATCGGGGATTCGTTCCTCGGACTGGCTGTGCTTCGGGGAGAGGATTTTGACCTCTCGGAGGCCGAGCGCACGATACTTGCAGACCGGTATCTGCTCCCACAGCCACGGCCGCAGCTTGGCCATCTGCTTCTTGATGTGGCCAGCGCAGGGCTCGACGTGTCCGATGGATTGCTCCAGGACCTCGGGCATATATGCGAGGTTTCCGGGGGCGGTGCAGAGGTTGAACTTCCGCTCGTCCCGTTTTCGGACCTGGGACAAAGACTCGTCCGCGCCGGGGCCGTGCTTGCCGAGGATTTGGTGAGTGGCGGGGACGATTACGAACTGCTCTTCACCGCACCTGAAACTGCACGCGACCTCATTTCCAACCTTGCCGGTAAGGCTGCTCTTCCTTTGACCCGGATCGGCAAGATGCGTTCCGGCGGCGGTGTCGATTTACTGGATGCGGCGGGAAAAATCATGGCGCTTGACCGGCGGGGCTATACCCATGCCTGACGCGCGGGTTAAATGAAGCCATGAAAATCGTCGTCATCCTTGTTTTGTTGCTCGTGCTCGCCGGCGGCGGCGTATTCGGCATCTCCATGTTTGCGCCGGGATTGCTCCCGCCGATGGTGCTGGAAATGCTGGGCCAGGAAGTTCCGCCTGAAGAGGAAAAAGTTGAAGAGCGTCCGGCTGTGACCGTCTTGGTCGACCTTGAGCCGTTGAGCATTCCGATTTTCCGTGATGGTCAGGTCGACCGCTTCCTGGTTTTGCATCTGCTGATCGAGGTGCGCCCAGGTGCGGATTTCGAGCTGGTAAACCTGAAGAAAGTGCGGATCATTGATGCGATCCTGAAATATGTGCATGCGCTTTCTTCGCTTGAGATCAAGCCGGGGGTCAATGACAGAGGCTTCCTGAAACAGCGTCTCCTGGCGAAAATCGAGGAGATCGTTGGCGAAGGGGTCGTCGTCGAGCTTTTGTTCCAGAACGTTTTCGAGCGGCCGTTGTAGGGGCGGCCCCTCCAGCGCGTTCCCTCATATCTGGTCGCTTTGCCGACGCCGTGCTACCAGACGGTCCCCGTTTCTTTGAAATGCGAAAACCATGACCAGCTCGGCTATCGAGGATCGCGACCCAACGGTTCGCAATGTAGTGCTGTTGGCGATCTGCCAGGCACTTGCCATGACCGGTATGTCGGTCAACATGACCGTGACGGCTCTTGTCGGCCAACAGCTTGCGTCCGACCCGGCCTGGTCCACGGTGCCACTGGCGTTGCAATTCAGCGCGACGATGCTGACGACTCTGCCGGCGTCTTTCCTGATGCGCCGTATAGGTCGCCGCTCGGGGTTTGCCCTTGGTATCGCGATCGGCATCGTGGGGGCGTTGACGGCGTTTCACGGCATCTTCGAGAAGAGCTTCCTGATCTTTACCGCCGGATCGATGATGATCGGGTGTTTTCAGGGCTTTGCCGTATTCTACCGGCATGCCGCCGCGGATACCGCCAGTCCGGAGTTCCGCAGCAAGGCGATCTCTTTGGTTCTGGCTGGCGGAGTCTTTGCCGCGCTGGTCGGACCGGAGCTTTCTAAATGGTCCTATGACCTGTTCACGCCGGTGATCTATGCCGGTTGTTTCATCATCGTCGCCTGTGTCCAGGCACTGTCCTTTGCATTTCTCTATTTCGTCCGTATCCCACCGGCGGCCAAGCCGGGTGTAGGCGTGCATGTCCGTCCGCTTTCCGTAATCATCCGTCAGCCGACATTTCTGGTCGCTGCGATCGGCGCGATGATTGGGTACGGCGTCATGAGCTTTGTCATGACGGCGACGCCGCTTGCGATCATGGGGTGCGGCTATGAGTTTCGCGACGCGGCCTTTGTGATTCAATGGCACGTTCTGGCGATGTATGCGCCGTCCTTCTTCACGGGATCCTTGATCCAGCGATTCGGTGTTCGTCAGGTCATGCTGACGGGAGCCATTATCCTGACGGGCGCGGTTGCCGTGAACATCAGCGGTATCGAAATCGAGCGGTTCTGGCTCGGTCTCGTATTGCTCGGTATTGGCTGGAACTTCATGTTTGTGGGCGGCACGTCATTGCTGGCGGAATGTCACACGCCTGAAGAACGGGCGAAGGTACAGGGATTGAACGATTTCCTAGTATTTGGAACGGTTACAGCCTCATCCTTTGCATCAGGTGCCCTGCTGAACGCTTTTGGCTGGAACGCTGTGAACTACGGCGTACTTCCACTGCTTGGAGTGGCGTCTTCAGTGATCGCGTTTGCTCTGTGGCGCCAAAGGGCCAGCTCGTAAACACCGTAAATGTAATTGCGTATTCAGTTAGACTCGCTTTACAGCCTTAGATTTTTTGCTACGGTTTCAACCTCTTCGATAGGTGGGGGCGGGGACCGGCGAAATACTTTCCGCTGTCTGCCTTTTTCACCCTTCGATTTGATGTGCCAGCGGGAGCCCGGCGTAAAGACCGGGCCTTGCTGGGAGGAAATGTGCACAAGAGGAAAGAAGGGTTTCCGATATGAGCGGAACTTTGGCGTTTGTCGTCCTTTGCGGGGTGGCAGCCTTGCTCTATGGACTTTGGGCTATCCGGTCGGTACTGGCCGCGGATGCCGGGTCCGCACGGATGCAGGAAATTGCAGGCGCGATCCAGGAAGGCGCGGCGGCGTATCTTAACCGGCAATATACAACCATCGGCATCGTTGGAATAGTTGTCGCGGTCATTCTCGGGCTGACGCTTGGCATGACAGTCGCGGTTGGCTTCATCATCGGAGCTATCCTGTCCGGAGCCGCTGGTTACATCGGCATGCATGTCTCCGTGCGTGCCAATGTCCGGACAACACAGGCCGCCACCGTTGGCATGGCTCCGGCTCTTAACATCGCTTTCAAGTCCGGCGCGATTACCGGAATGCTTGTCGTCGGCCTCGGGCTGCTCGGCGTTGCCGGGTACTATGCGGTCCTGCTGAATTTCTACGATGCAGGAACGGAAGCAGGCCTCAGGCATATTTTGGAAGCACTTGTCGCTCTCAGTTTTGGCGCCTCGCTGATTTCCATCTTCGCCCGCCTTGGCGGCGGTATCTTCACCAAGGGAGCCGATGTCGGCGCTGACCTGGTCGGTAAGGTCGAGGCTGGTATCCCCGAGGACGATCCCCGGAACCCGGCCGTGATCGCTGATAATGTTGGCGACAATGTCGGCGACTGCGCGGGCATGGCGGCGGATCTGTTCGAGACCTACGCGGTGACCGTGGTGGCGACCATGCTGCTGGCGGCAATCTTCTTCACCGGCGAGGCCATGAGCCTGATGCTGACCTTCCCGCTCTTGATCGGCGCGGTCTGCATTCTGGCATCCGTGGTCGGTGCTTTCTTCGTCACGCTTGGACCCGACAAGAAGGTCATGAAGGCGCTTTATAAGGGCTTTATCGTCAGCGCCGTTCTGTCGGCGGTCCTGATTGGCGGCGTGATCAGCCAGACGCTTGGCTGGGACGCGGCGATGGTCATGAAGAACGGCCTAGAGGTAACCGGAAAAACGCTCTTCGGTTGCGCGATCGTTGGTCTTGTCGTCACTGGTCTCATTGTTTGGGTAACTGAGTATTACACCTCGACTGAATACCGTCCGGTGCGATCAATCGCGAAATCCTCGGAAACGGGTCATGGTACCAATGTGATCCAGGGACTTGCGGTTTCCATGGAGGCCACGGCACTTCCGGCTCTGATTATCTCCGGCGGTATCATTGCGGCACATATGCTGGCCGGTGTCTTCGGCATTGGCATTGCGGCAACCACGATGCTGGCGCTTGCAGGCATGGTCGTTGCGCTCGATGCCTACGGTCCGGTGACGGACAATGCCGGCGGTATCGCGGAGATGGCGGACTTGCCACCTGAGGTGCGCGAGATCACGGATGCGCTGGACGCAGTCGGCAATACTACCAAGGCAGTGACCAAGGGCTACGCGATCGGCTCCGCCGGTCTTGCAGCCCTGGTGTTGTTTGCGGCCTTCACCGAGGATCTGGCGCACTATTTCCCCGAACTGAACGTCAAGTTCGAGTTGCAGGATCCCTATGTCGTGGTTGGCCTCTTTATCGGCGGTCTGCTGCCGTACCTGTTCGGTGCGCTTGGCATGCAGGCGGTTGGCCGGGCTGGGGGAGCCGTGGTTGAAGAAGTACGGCGTCAGTTCCGCGAGCATCCGGGGATTATGAAGGGCACGGAAAAGCCTGAATATGGCCGGGCGGTCGACATGCTGACGAAAGCGGCGATCCGGGAAATGATCATCCCGTCGCTGCTGCCTGTGCTGGCTCCGGTCGTGGTCTACTTCGTGTTCAATCTCATCGGCGGACAGGGCGCGGCCTTCACTGCGGTTGGCGCCATGCTGCTGGGAACCATCGTTACCGGGATCTTCGTCGCCATCTCCATGACCGCCGGTGGCGGTGCCTGGGACAATGCGAAGAAGTATATCGAGGACGGTAATCATGGCGGCAAGGGCTCGGAAGCTCACAAGGCTGCCGTGACGGGCGATACTGTCGGCGATCCTTACAAGGACACAGCCGGTCCTGCCGTGAACCCAATGATCAAGATTGCCAATATCGTGGCACTGCTGCTGCTTGCGGCGCTTGCCGCCTGAGGCTTCTGAACCGACATACGACGAAAAAGGCCCCGCTTTGGCGGGGCCTTTGACGTTTTGGCTACTGGTTCACGTCCTGGTTGAAGCGCCCGACATTGCCAAAGAGCTGCTGCAGGAAGGAAATGCGCTGTCCCGCAGTTTCTGTCTGCCGGTTTACATATTCGATCTGCTTGCCGTCTTCCTTGTTGAGCCGGCCGATACTATCGACGACACCGGTTTCATCGAAGGCGATATAGATCACCCGTTGATCGATGACTTCCTCGGCGAAGAAAGCCGTTTGCTCGGTATGCCTGGCGATATACATCCAGGTTTCCTGGCCGTACTCACTCTCGGTCGAAGGGGAGCCGAGCAGGGCAAGGACACGCCCCTTGTCGCTCTTGCCGGGCTCGATCGCCGCGAGATTGTCGATATCGACCAGATTACCGTGAATCTCGACCCTCGGGGTGCATGCCAGAAGCAGCAGGGCAACCAGGGGAAAGGCGAGTCCGGTGCGCCAGAACGGAATGCGGCTCACTCACTGTCTCCGTTACATCTCGTCATTGCCTGAGGTCTCGCGCTGCCGTGAAATATGCGCTATCGGTTGGGGCGGCTGCGCTGCCCGGCTTTCTGGCGACAATTTGGGCACCGCCGAGCCCAAGGTCAACATTCCTCTTAGCCAACGTTGACGGCGAAGGCCTACACAGCCATTTTGCGGCCAATACAAACCGGATTTGGAAATTTCCGCGTGTTCAGCAAGTTTTTTAAACGCGATGAAGTCGCCGAAGCGGCCAGGGAAACCTATCAGACCGTTATTCGGCAGGCGCGGCAGCCTGATTTCTATACCCGGTATGGCGTACCGGATACTCTGGACGGGCGGTTCGATCTGCTCGTTCTGCATACGGCTCTCGTTTTGCTCCGCCTGCAGAGGGACCGAGCCGAATCGGAGCGCTTTTCACAGGCTTTGTTCGATACCTTGTTCGTCGACCTCGACCAGTCCCTTCGCGAAATCGGTGTCAGTGACATGTCTGTCGGCAAAAAAGTGAAGCAGATGGGGAAGGCGTTCTATGGCCGCCTCGATGCCTACAGGTTGGGGCTGGAAGCTGCAGAGGGCGATGACGGCCGGCAGCTTGCCGATGCGCTGCAGCGGAACCTTTACCGAGGATCGCCGGAGGCTGAGCCGTTTAGCATGCCGATGGCCGGATATGTGGTGCGGCAGGCCGCGCATCTCGATACGATCCCCCTAGCGGAAGTCGTTTCCGGTAATCTGGCCTTCGCAGCGGCCTAAATAGCTGTTCCGAGAGTGTTACCCTCTTGTAGTTCTTGAGGGTGAGCGCCCCGAAGCATATTGTGCGCGTCCCATGGAAAAAACGCAGAACATCGAACTTTCGCGCCCGGTCCGGATCAAGGACCTGAAAAAACGGGTCACCTATGTCGATATCGAAGCTTCTCCGGAAGAGTGCCAGGCTCTTGCCCAGCGTTTCAGGCTGCCGGGCATAGCCGAGCTTAAGGCCAAGGCCCGCATCGAGCGTCTTGGGCGTGATCGGGCGGTTCGCATTGATGGAACGATCGTGGCGCGTCTTGCTTACCTGTCCGTGGTTTCTCTCGAGCCGTTCGAGACCGTTATCGAGGATTCCTTCTCGGAAATCCTGAGTAGCGAGGCGGCTCCGAAAACGGATACGGAAATTGAGCTAACGCCGGATGATGAAAATATGGGTTTAATCGAGGACGGCGGGTTTGACCTCGGCGAAGTACTCTCTCAGAATTTAGCCCTGCTGCTCGACGAACATCCGAGAAAGCCGGGGGAAGAAGATGCTCCGGATGGTGTCGTCTGGGCAGACGAAGACATCGAAGAAGCAGTGCCAAACCCGTTCTCGGTTCTGTCGGAAATGCGGAATCGATTGCGCAATGGGGACTAAAAATATTGAATTCTTGTGAACCTTTGCATATGACCCTCGATCACCTGCCTTCCCGTGGTGCGTCTATGTGGAAGGTTATTTGCCGAGAGGTTTCGAAACGCGCCGTGTCGGCTGCGTCTTCAGCCCGGATGATGTCGAACATATGGTAGACGGTCCAACACTCGCCCTGGACGCGATGGGCGGCGATAACGCGCCTGACATTGTTGTTCGTGGAGCGGATATCGCCCTCGAGCGGTTGCCCGACCTCAAGTTGATTCTGGTTGGCGATGAAGCCAAGGTGCGTCCGCTGATCGAAAAGACCAAGCGGCTTCGCAACAGCAACTACACGCTGATCCATACGGACAAAGAAGTGGCGGCCTCGGAAAAGCCTTCCGTGGCGCTCCGGTCCGGGCGCGACTCAAGCATGCGCATTGCCATCAACCAGGTTGCCGACGGTGCGGCGAACGGGGTCGTGTCTGCCGGAAACACAGGCGCGCTGATGGCCATGTCTAAATTCGTACTCCGCATGTGTCCGGGCATCGAGCGGCCTGCGATCGCCAGTTTCTTCCCGACCAAACGGGGCGAGACCTGCATGCTGGACCTCGGTGCCAACGTCGATTGCGACGCGGAGAACCTGTTCCAGTTTGCTTTGATGGGAGAGATTTTCTCCCGCATGGTTCTCGGCCTCAACAAGCCGACTGTCGGCCTGCTGAATGTCGGCAGTGAAGAGCAAAAGGGCAGTGAGGCGGTACGCGGTGCGGCGGCCAAACTGCGAGAGATCAAGTCCGAGAATTTCGAATATATAGGTTTCGTTGAAGGCGATGACATTACGGCCGGAACAGTCGATGTGATCGTCACGGACGGATTTTCCGGAAACATCGCGCTGAAGACTGCCGAGGGTACCTCGCGGATGATCACGCAGTTCCTGCGCGATGCGTTCCGCTCCTCCTGGTCCGCCCGGATCGGTTACCTGCTGTGCCGCGGTGCGCTGGACCAGATGCGTAAGCGGCTTGACCCCAGGCGTTACAACGGGGCTGTGTTTCTTGGCCTGAATGGCATCAGCGTAAAGAGCCATGGCGGCACCGATGAGTTCGGTTTCGCCAATGCTGTTTGCGTGGCTGCGGATATGTGCCGTTATGACTTCCTGGACAAAGTAAAAGAAGAGATCGCGCTTTACGGAAACCCCGAGAGCGCGGCCCTGACACGCCAGACATCGGTAGCTTCATGACCCTGAAAAAGTCTCTGCTTGTCGGCTGCGGCTCATATTTGCCGCAGCGGATCATGACGAATGACGAACTCTCCAAGACCGTTGATACCTCTGATGAGTGGATCACGAAGCGGACAGGGATCAAGCAGCGCCATATTGCGGCGGAGGGTGAAACCACTTCCGATCTCGCGGTGAACGCGGCGCGGGGCGCGCTTGAGCGCGCAGGGATGACCGTCGCTGATATCGATCTGATCATTGTCGCCACGACAACACCGGACGATACCTTCCCGTCCACTGCTACGAAGGTGCAGGCCAAGCTCGGTATGGAGCATGGCGCGGCCTTCGATATTCAAGCGGTATGTGCAGGATTTATCTACGCGCTGGCGACTGCCGACAACTTCATCAAGACCGGACAGGCGCGCGCGGTGCTCGTCATCGGTGCTGAAACCTTCAGCCGTATTCTTGATTGGGAGGACCGCACAACCTGCGTTCTCTTCGGAGACGGCGCCGGCGCCATTGTACTGCGCGCGGCAGAAGGCGATGAGGCGGAAAGTGACTTTGGTGTGATGTCGACGCATCTGCACTCAGATGGCAGACACCGGGACGTTCTCTATGTCGACGGCGGACCGTCGTCGAGCCAGACGGTCGGTCATGTTCGCATGGCAGGGCAGGAAGTGTTCCGGCATGCAGTATCGAAGCTGTCTGGCGTGATCGATGAGGCGCTGTTGGCTAACGGTCTGGATTCCTCATCTGTCGACTGGTTGATTCCGCACCAGGCGAACAGCCGTATTATCAAGAGCATGGCGCAGAAGATGAAATTGCCGGAAGAGAAGGTTGTCTCGACGATCGCCCGGCACGCCAATACCTCCGCAGCCTCCGTTCCGCTCGCTTTGACGGAAGCCGTCGCCGACGGTCGCGTGAAAAATGGCGATCTCGTGCTGTTTGAAGCAATCGGCGGGGGGCTCGTATGGGGCGCGGGGCTGGTCCGAATCGGCACTCCCTGAATACCGCATGGCGGTCGATAATCTATCGGGAATTGTCTTTTCGAACGGTGCGGTTGATGCCGTAATTTACTGTCAAATCAGCGTGATAGAGCCCGATTCGAAAATGCTTTCTTGCAGTATGATTTTGGGCTTCGTGTGGTTCGACATTAGTTAAGAAAACCGCTCCAAATTCCTGTAATAAGTAGATTAATTGACTGTCTCAAATTTCCACGATACTTTGGACGCTCTAGGATGGGGGTGGCAATGACTGGTAAGACAGTTACACGGGCTCAACTGAGCGAGGCAGTGTACCAGGAAGTCGGTCTTTCTCGTAATGAGTCTGCCGAGCTGGTTGAATCTGTGCTCGAGGAAATCGCGCAATCCTTGTCTCGCGACGAGGTGGTCAAGATCTCATCATTTGGTAGCTTTCTGGTTCGCCAGAAGGGGGAGCGCATCGGTCGAAATCCAAAGACCGGTGAGGAAGTTCCGATCCTGCCGCGTAAAGTCCTGGTCTTCAGGCCGTCTCACGTCCTCAAGAATCGGATCAACGAAGGGCTTGGCGGAGACGCCGGGTGAGTACGGAGGCATGACGCCTTATGGCTATGCAGACCGACCATCAAAGCACTGGGACTCGTAGAAACGGCAAGTCGGCCTCCGCTTTTCGTACGATCAGCGAAGTCGCCGACGATCTGGAAGTGCCTCCGCACGTCCTCCGCTTCTGGGAAACCAAGTTCTCGCAGGTGCGGCCGCTGAAGCGCGGCGGCGGACGCCGGTATTATCGACCGGAAGATGTCGATCTCCTGCGGCGCATTCGCACGTTGCTGTATCAAGACGGCTACACCATCAAGGGCGTTCAGAAACTGCTCAAGGATGGTGGTGCCCGTGCGGCCCTCAGGCACGATGAAGGTGGCGAGTACGATCCGGAAATTCCGGGGCCGTCCGCCGCACGTGCGAGTGAGGACATGGAGCCTACCTTGCCGCTCGAAGCCGCCATTCAAGAGGCCTCCGGGGCAGAATCCGCTCCGATTGGCACGGACGCGTTAGAAGAGGTCCGCACGGCTCTCGGTGAGCTGCAATCCCTGAAGAAAGCCCTCGACAAGGTGCGCCGTTAGGCACTGACAGGCGTGTTGAACTCGGAGGATGCGAAGGCGCTTGCGTCCGGGTGTCCGACGGGCTAGAGAAACCCTTCCAGATCGGTCGGAGCGTAGCGCAGCCTGGTAGCGCACTTCACTGGGGGTGAAGGGGTCGTGGGTTCGAATCCCGCCGCTCCGACCAAATCTCTAAAAAATTCGGAATGGATCCGTGGTCGGCTAGCAGCCTTATGGCCACGGTATGTTAGCTGGCACCATACCGACGCGCTTGAAATAAGCGCCGAAACTGGTGTCCGGGCCAACTAGGCTGTGCACCAGCTTGGCGATCTGCATGCGCCGCTCCGGAACCTTGTAGGGCGGGGTGTCCGCGTTCAGGGGCTGCGGTAGAATGCAGCGCCAGTTGTCGACGGCGATCAGCTTTTCCCGATAGACCAACGCGCCATTGAACAGGAAGTCGAGGATGACGGTGTCGCCTCGTTTGTTCGCCAGCTTGTCGAGCCAGGGTTCATTGTAGTTTTTGTTTGCGATCAAGCCCCAGGCCATTGAAAACCTGACATCTTCCGTGAAATTCAGCAGCATATTGTGTTCCTGAAGTTCAAAGTCCGAGCCCGGCGTGCTGGACGGAACGATGCGGTGCATGAAGGTCGGAACGTTCGAGGCGCGCCATTGATCGGGTTTGCTGCCGATAATGGTGCTCAGATATTCCTCAAGTGTCATTCCGCTCCCTCTCTGTGGCTTTGCGAGGATGGTGTTTCTCGCTTCGTGCGTCGCACTTGATGGCGCCTAGCCGGTGTTCTTGCCGTTAAGAACGGCGCGACCCTGATCTGTGATCTTACAGACCAGCCAGTTTGGTTTCAGCGGGTTCTCGAACCAGGGCTCGGCCCAGCCATGATCGAGACAGGATTTTACCATGCGATCATTGACCCGTTGCCCTTCCGTGGTGAAGAGCGGCAGTTTCCCACCAGGTTCACCAAGACCGCGCGCGAGCCAGGAGATCTGTGCCTTTGTCGGGCGCTTGTCTTTGCGGGGGGGCGATGTGTCGGACTTTGAGGGCATTGCAATGGTTCCCGGCTGCCCGTCGCTCGGGCAAGTCAGGCGGTATCGTAAATGCCTGCTGGAATGAGTCAAATGCACAAAGAAGAGTTGTGACGCTATCGGCTTACTGCGACGATTGGGAGTTCATGCTTTTGTGGAACCGTCACATGAGTCCTCTCTCGGATCGCCTGTCGCTCGGCTTTTCCAGCATCGGGCACTTCTATTCGCATTTCTTCATGCTGCTCTATCCGACGGCGGTGATTGCGCTGCAGCCGGTTTTCAATGCGCCCTATCATGAGCTTATCGGGCTTATGTTCCTCGGAAACCTGCTGTTCGGACTCTGCGCCATTCCGGCCGGATATCTCGGGGATCGCTGGAGCGCGACGGGAATGATGGTGGTGTTCTTTCTCGGCACCGGCTCCATGTCGATCCTCACGGGATTTGCGACATCTCTGTTCCAGATAGCGGCGGGCCTGACGGCGATTGGCTTTTTCGCGGCGATTTATCATCCGGTTGGCATTGCCTGGGTTGTGCGGCACGTGACCAATCGCGGCAAGGCACTCGGAATCAACGGTGTTTTCGGCAGTCTGGGTGTGGGATCCGCTCCGCTCATTGCCGCTCTGCTCGCGGATCTCGGGTCATGGCGACTGGCCTTCATCATCCCGGGGATTATCTGCGTCCTGACGGGCCTGTTTCTGACTGTCGGTGTCTGGAAGGGGTGGATCGAGCGCGATACGCGCAAAGGTGCGCCCATGGCTTCCGAGACTACCCGTAAGGATATGCGGCGCGGCGCGCTGGCTCTGGCTGTTACGGTGTGCTGCTCGGGCCTGATCTACCAGGCAACGTCCTTTGCCCTGCCGAAGCTGTTCGAGGACCGCCTGGGCTCGGGAGAGGGGCTTGTGGGGATCGGTCTACTGGTCTCGGCGATCTATTTCTGCTCCGGCGGGGCGCAGATCGCTGGCGGATGGCTGGCCGACAAGTTCAACAAGAAGCGGGTTTATGTGACTGCCTGGATTCTGCAGGTCCCGCTGCTGGTGATTGTCGCATCGCTGCACGGCTGGCTGTTGTTCCCGGTCGCCATCTGCATGGTCCTGTCGAATACCATCGCCGTTCCGACGGAGAACGCCCTGTTCGCCCGCTTCACGCCGCCGGCCTGGAGAGGCACGGCGTTCGGTGTGAAATTCCTGCTGACACTTGGTGTTTCCGCGGGCGCGGTGCCGTTGCTCGCCTGGGTCTACAGCGTAACCGGTGATTTCCAGTGGCTGTTCTTCATCCTGGGTGCCCTGGCTGTGACAGCGCTTGCCGCGGCAGCTTTGCTGCCGACGGAAGACGCGCCGGCACCGGAACTGGCCGCCGAGCCGGCGGAATAGGGCAGCTTTAGAAAGAGTCTTTAACTGACTGTTTCATATTGAAATTCTAACGTTTTATGACGCTTTTTGTGGCCGCAAGATGTATATGAAACAGTTCGTCAGCTCGTGCGAGCCGCGAACTTAACGGCCTCTTCGGCGGCGCGGAACAGGGCCCGGGCCTTGTTCACTGATTCCTGATACTCGCCTTCCGGATCACTGTCCGCGACAACACCGCCGCCAGCCTGGACGTACATGGTGCCGTCCTTCACCACGGCGGTACGGAGGGCGATACAGGTATCCATTGAGCCGTTGGCGCTGAAATAGCCGACCGCACCCGCATAAACGCCGCGCCGTGACTTCTCAAGCTCGTCGATGATCTCCATCGCCCTCACCTTGGGCGCGCCGGAGACTGTTCCGGCCGGAAAGCCGCCCCAGAGGGCGTCGAGTGCATCTAGATCGTCCCGCAGTTTGCCGTCGACATGGGAGGCGATATGCATGACGTGGGAATAATACTCTATCACGAACTGCTCGATGACCTTGACCGTGCCGATCTTGGAGACCCGTCCGACATCGTTCCGCCCGAGGTCCAGCAGCATCAGATGCTCGGCCCGCTCCTTGGGATCGGACAACAGTTCCTGGGCTAGTGCCTTGTCTTCCTCGGCCGTGGCACCGCGCTTGCGGGTGCCGGCGAGGGGGCGCAGCGTGACGTCGCCGTCCCGCACGCGGACCAGAATTTCCGGGCTTGAACCGACGATCGAGAAATCGCCGAAATCGAAATAGAACAGGAACGGTGATGGGTTGAGCCGGCGCAGAGAGCGGTACAGCGCCAATGGCGGCAGCTTGAACGGCACGGAGAAACGCTGCGAAGGCACGACCTGAAACGCGTCGCCGGCGGCGATATAGTCCTTGGCCTTCTCCACCATCTGGTGGAATTCCTCGTGCGTCGTATTCGAGGTTGGCTCGGGCAACGGTGTCGCTTCGCCAACGCCTTGCCGGGTTAAGGGCAGGTTCCGGTCGAAATCCTGCAGCACGTCCGCCAGCAGTGCGCGCGCGGCGTCATAGGCTGCTTCCGCAGACATACCCTCGCTCGGCCGCACGGGCGTCACAATGGTGACGACGTCCTCTAGCCGGTCAAATATGCAGATGATCGTCGGGCGGAGGAACAATCCATCGGGAACGCCAAGATCGTCGGGGTTCTTGTCAGGGATGCGTTCCGCCAGCCGAACGGCGTCATACCCCATATATCCGAACAGGCCCGAGGCCATAGGCGGCAGGTTCTCGGGAAGCTCGAATTCCGATTCCGCAAGCAGGCTGCGGAATGAGGTCAAAGGGTCTTCAGAGCATGGTTCGAAGGCGTGCGGATCAATCCGGGCCTGCCGGTTGATTTCCGCCTGGTCCTTTTTGAACCTCCAGATAACGTCGGGCCGCAGACCGATAATCGAAAATCTGCCGCGCACGCTGCCGCCTTCGACGGATTCCAGCAGGAACGAGTTTGCCCGACGTTCGGCCAGTTTCATCATCGCCGACACCGGAGTCTCCAGGTCCGCCACAAGCGTGGTCCAGACAACCTGAGGCGCCCCGTCCGCGTAAGTCTTGGAGAACGGGACGAGTTCCGGTGAAACTTGCATTAGAACAGCCCGCCGCTTTGCTGCGGGGAAGCTCCGCCACTCAGGCCCACACCCTCGATGACGCTGAGGGGCAGGGCAGGGTTGATGGACACGTCGTGAGTCTTGCGCAGAGCGGCGATGAGACTCTCAACGGCATCCGATGCAATCCCGGCTTTCAGCTGCTGGCCAAGCGGACCCTCGGCCTCGTCGCTCAGTTCGGCGTCCTGGATCACGGAAAGCTCGGTGATATAGACCTGGGTCAGATCTTCGGACATGCCGATATCGCCGATCTTCAGGCCAAATGCGATTTCCGCTACATCAGCCGGTGCACCTTCCGGAAGACCGTCGCCCGTGCGGGCAAAGGGCTCGGTTGTGACAACATCGTATCCAGCCTGCTCGGCAGCTGCCACCAGGCCGCTGGAGGCGGATGCCTTCACCAGCTCCTGCGCCCGTACGAGGTTCGCGGCGGCCCGCTGCTCTTCCATATAATTGAGCTTTACCTGCTCTTTCACGGCGTCCAGCGGGCGGATGGCGGATTCGGAAATGCCGTCAACGCGCAGGATGAAATACCCGCCGTTACGTGTTTCCTCAAGCTGGCTCTGATCGTTCAGCGGCGTTGCGAAAAGCGACGTGCGGAAGGAGGGATCGCGAGCAATTCCATCGACCTGATTACCGTCGGCATCCCGACCCTGATTGTCGAGCGCGGCAAAAGTCTGCACATCGACATCGACCGCTTTCGCGGCTTCCTCGATGGTATCTCCGCCGGCCAATGAATCTTCGATCTGATTGGCGATCTCGAAAATCCGGTCCAGAGCGTCGTTCTGCGCGAGATCTTTTTTGAGACGGTCTTTCACTTCGGCGAAGGGCTGTGTGCTCTCCTCGGCGATATTCGTCACGCGGAAGATATGCCAACCCAGATCGCTCTCGACCGGTGCCGTCGGTACATTCAGCTCGGCGCCGAAGATCGAATCGGCGAGGGCTGTCCCATCAAGATCAGCGCGGGTGATCGTCCCGAGCGACAGCGCGCCGGCGGGCAAATCTGCGATGTCCTTGGCGACTGCCTCGAAGCTCTGCCCCTCGTTAAGAGCGGCAGAGGCTTTGTCTGCTGTCTCTTTATCGGCGAGGAAGATTTGATCGACCGTGCGCCGCGCGTCGGTGCGGAACTCGTCCAGGCGGACTTCATAGGCTTCCTTCAGGCGATCTTCCGATACTTCGATATCGGAAGCCAATGCCTCAGGAGTAAGGGAAAGGACGGTCGCGGAGCGATATTCCGGAGCCCGGTACCTTTCCTTGTTCTCGTTATAGAAACTGTCGAGCGCGCTGTCGGTCGGTGCTGCCGGCTCAGGCAGGCTTTTCACATCGAGAGTAACCAGTTTGGCCACGCGGCGCTCGTTTCGGTAGCGGTAGAGCAGATCGGTCACGACCTTCGGCGCTTCGACACCGGCGGTCACTGCGTTGACGATCTGGTCGCGCATGATTTCCTCACGCAGCAAACGCACGAACCCGTCCTCACTCAGTTGAGCGCGGTAAAGCACTTGACGGAAGAGATCCGGATTGAATTGGCCGGTCTGGTCCTTGAAGGCCGGCATTTCGCCGATACGCTGACGGACCAGGTCCTCTCCGACGGCAAGACCGAGGTCATTGCTTTCGGCGATGAACAGGGCGCGGTTGGCAAGATCGTCCATGACCTGTTCGAGGAGGCCAATCTCGGCAGCTTCCTGGGCGGTCATCTGCAGGCCGGTCGTGCGCCGTACGCGCTCGAACTCGTCCAGCACCTCGGCTGTGGTGATTTCGACACTGCCAACTTCGATCGCAGCCTTGCCGGTCGGCGAGCCGAGGAAGATATCCCCGATGCCCCAGACAGCGAAGGATGCAATCAGCAGAACAAACAGCGCCTTGACGAAGATCGATGTGACGCGGGATCGGATCAGTTGAAGCATGAGTAACGTCGCGGCCTTTTCGGGTTTCACGGCCCCCTGCGGGGAGGCGCATAATAGAAGCGGGGCAATCCTCGCTGCAACTCGCAATTCTGCGATGATTTCCAGCCTCCCTCAGACGGGCCTTCTGTGCTAAGCCGGACTTGCCATTCGTTCAAGTCCAAGGGAAGAGACTGAGATGACGCGCCGAGCCCTGATCGCCGGAAACTGGAAGATGAATTTGCTGCTTGCCGATGGCGAGGCTTTGGCGGCTGCCTTGGCCTCAGGCGTGGCGCCGGGGGCTGCGGCTGATCTGCTGGTCTGCCCTCCGGCGACCCTTATCGCGCCGGTAGCGGCAAAGCTGTCGGGCAGTGCGGTTTCAGTCGGCGGGCAAGATTGCCATATGAACGAGAGCGGAGCCCATACCGGCGATATCGCGGCTGCAATGATCAAGGATCTCGGCGCAGCCTATGTAATCGTCGGCCATTCCGAGCGACGGGCTGATCACGCTGAAAGTGATGAGATCGTTAAAGCGAAGGCTGCGGCAGCGTTGGCTGTGGGACTGACGCCGATCATCTGTGTCGGAGAGACCGAAGCACAGCGCGATGCGGGCGAAGCCGAAGCGGTCGTCGGAAGTCAGATTCGCGGCTCGGTTCCCGAATCGGCCAGCGAAGACACGATCGTGATTGCTTACGAGCCTGTCTGGGCCATCGGCACCGGCCGGACGCCGACCGTGGATGACATAGCCGCCATGCATGCCCATATGCGACAGGTGGCCGGAAGTGTTCTGGGCGGCTCAGATAAACTTCGTCTGCTTTACGGCGGCTCCGTGAAACCGGGAAATGCCTTGGAAATCCTCGGGCTTGAGGATGTCGATGGGGCCCTTGTCGGCGGCGCCAGCCTCAAGGCGGAGGATTTTCTCGCCATCGCCGCGGCTGCAGCGTAAAGCAGCGAAACAGAATTCACCCTAGCCAAGCGCGGGCGGGGAAGCTAAAACGCGGCTTCAATGATTATGCCTTTCGGGGCGCGTCTATGTCGCAGCGTCGAAAGAGAGCCTGGAAAGAACCATGATCGAAGTCCTGCTTGTCGTTCATCTGATGATCGCTTTGGCCCTTGTCATTGTCGTTCTGCTGCAGCGGAGCGAAGGCGGCGGGCTAGGCATCGGTGGCGGCGGCGGTGCTGGTGGCGGTTTCATGTCCGCGCGCGGTACGGCCAACCTGCTGACCCGCAGCACGGCAATTCTCGCCGCCTGCTTCTTCGGCACCAGCATCCTGCTCGCGATTCTCGCTGAAACGAACAATCGTGGCTCGATCGCCGACCAGGTTCCGGTGACTTCCGAGCCTGCGGCTCCGACTGGCCCTGCAGCTCCAGTCTCTGAATAACTCTTAGTTTCCGGCGTGTTCCGCGCCCCGCTCGAAAACGGGCGGGCGAACGGGCGCGTTTTGTCTATGTCAGTTTCATCAATTCGGATATAACGCAGCTCCATGTCTCGCTTTATTTTCATCACCGGCGGCGTGGTTTCCTCCCTCGGCAAAGGTCTCGCCTCGGCGGCTCTCGGCTCGCTCCTGCAAGCCCGCGGCTATAAGGTCCGTCTGCGCAAGCTCGACCCTTACCTGAACGTGGATCCGGGCACCATGAGCCCGTATCAGCACGGCGAAGTCTTCGTCACCGACGACGGCGCGGAAACCGATCTCGATCTCGGCCATTACGAACGCTTCACCGGGGTCTCAGCGACCAAGAATGACAGCGTGTCCACCGGCCAGATCTATATGGACGTGATCTCGCGAGAGCGGCGCGGCGACTATCTCGGCGCCACCATCCAGGTCATTCCGCACGTTACCGACGCCATCAAGGAATTCTGCAAGTCGAACCTCGGCGACGAGGATTTCGTGCTGTGCGAGATCGGCGGCACGGTCGGTGACATTGAAAGCCTGCCATTCCTGGAAGCCATCCGTCAGCTCGGTAACGAGCTTGGCCGTGAACGCTCCCTTTTCGTGCATCTGACGTTGGTGCCGTGGATTGCTTCGGCCGGTGAGCTGAAGACCAAGCCGACCCAGCACTCGGTCAAGGAACTGCAGAGCGTCGGTATCCAGCCGGATATCCTGCTGTGCCGTTCCGAGCATGAGATCCCGGTCGAGCAACGCCGCAAGATCGCTCTGTTCTGCAACATACGCCCGGAAGCCGTGATCCCGGCGCTCGACGTCGATTCGATCTATCACGTGCCGGTCGCCTATCATAACGACGGGTTCGACGTTGAGGTTTGCCGCCATTTCGGATTGCTGGAAGAGGGCGAGCCGGAACCGGATCTGAGCCGCTGGACCGATATCACACAGATCGTCCGCAATCCGGAAGGTACTGTTAAGATTGCCGTTGTCGGTAAGTATACCAGCCTGCTGGACAGCTATAAGTCACTTGCGGAATCCCTGACCCATGGCGGTATCGCCAACAAGGTCAAGGTGGAGCTGGACTGGATCGACAGCGAGATATTCGAGCGCGACGACACCATTCACCGGCTTGAGGATGTCCACGGCATCCTGGTACCCGGTGGATTTGGTGAGCGCGGCGCCGAGGGCAAGGTCAAGGCAGTCACTTTCGCCCGAGAGCACAAAATTCCCTATTTCGGGATCTGTTTCGGTATGCAGATGGCGGTGATCGAAGCCGCTCGTGCGCTGGCCGGAATGGAAGGCGCGGGTTCGACCGAGTTTGGTCCGTGCGAGCTTCCGATTGTCGGTCTGCTGACCGAATGGGTGCGCGGCAACGAGACGGAGCAGCGCGCGGCGGACGGTGACCTCGGGGGTACCATGCGGCTCGGTGCCTATGATTGCCGCCTGATTGCCGATTCCAAGGTGCGTGAGATCTACGGCAGCGAGATGATCAGCGAGCGCCACCGGCACCGCTATGAGGTGAACATCAATCACAAGGCGGCACTGGAGGCGGCCGGGTTGCTGTTCTCGGGCCTGTCTCCGGATGGCGAGCTGCCGGAAATCGTCGAGCTGCCGGGGCATCCCTGGTTCATCGGCGTGCAGTTCCACCCGGAACTGAAGTCGAAGCCGTTCGATCCGCATCCGCTTTTCACCAGCTTTATCGAAGCCGCCGTCACTCAGTCCCGCCTCGTTTAGGGGGGGGCGCCGTGCGGCGTCTCTGGAGAACCCCATGACTGCGAAGACCGTCTCTGTCGGATCCGTCAGTTTCGCGAACGACAAGCCCTTTGCGCTGATCGCCGGTCCCTGCGCCATGGAGAGCCGGGCGCATACGATGGAGATGGCTGAGGCGCTCACCGGCCTCTGTAATGAGCTCGGCATCGGCTTTGTCTACAAATCCTCTTACGACAAGGCGAACCGGACCAGTGCGGGCTCCGATCGCGGTATCGGCATGGAAAAAGGCCTGCCGATCCTGGCCGAGGTGCGGGAGAAATTCGGCTGCCCCGTGCTGACTGATGTGCATGAGCCATCCCATTGCGCCATTGCCGCCGAGCATGTCGACATCCTGCAGATCCCAGCTTTCCTGTGCCGTCAGACTGACTTGCTGCTGGCCGCCGCGGCGACAGGCAAGGCAGTGAATGTGAAGAAGGGCCAGTTTCTTGCGCCCTGGGACATGCCGAATGTCGCGGCGAAGGTCGCCAGCTCCGGCAACGAGAACATCCTGCTGACGGATCGCGGCACCAGCTTTGGCTACAACACTCTGGTCAGCGATATGCGCGGCCTGCCGACCATGGCCAAGACCGGCTATCCTGTTATTTTCGACGCGACCCATTCGGTGCAGCAGCCGGGCGGGCAGGGCGGTACGTCCGGCGGCCAGCGTGAATTCGTTCCCGTTCTGGCACGGGCCGCGATTTCCCTCGGAATCGCGGGCGTTTTCATCGAGACCCATGAGGACCCGATGAGCGCGCCGAGCGACGGGCCGAACATGGTTCCCCTTGCGGAAATGCGTGCACTGCTCGAAACTCTGAAGGCATTCGATACTCTCGCGAAAGCGAATCCCATCTCTCTCGAATAAGCCTCAGGAGCGGAAAATGCCGGTTTTCTCGGATGGTCTCGGACTTTCAGTCACAGCCTCCTCTGAGGAGGCCGCAGCAGCCTTCGGCGGAACCGTTGAAGGCTATGTCCGCTTCACCCGCGATGTTGGTGACCGCCTGAAAGGCACCCTGGCAGCTGATCCGGACATGCCTCTCGCGCATGTGACCAAGGGCTATTTCATGAAGCTCTTCGGCACCAAGGCGATGGCCTTGCGGGCGGACAAGGCGCTCGGCACCGCTAAGGAACTCTCTTCCAGGATAGCCATCACCGACCGGGAGCAGGGCCACCTGACCGCTCTCGA
The DNA here is from genome assembly GCF_034670185.1 of Nisaea sp. Classification (NCBI taxonomy): domain Bacteria; kingdom Pseudomonadati; phylum Pseudomonadota; class Alphaproteobacteria; order Rhodospirillales; family Thalassobaculaceae; genus Nisaea; species Nisaea sp. Next base: position 1,319,270 of record NZ_JAXMNY010000001.1, on the reverse strand, counting down.
CAAATGGTGCGCCGGCAATATCGACGGTGCGGCGGATGCGTGGGAGAGCGTTCTGCTCGACCACCCGACCGACATGCTCGCCCTCCGGCTGGCCCACTTCGCGCATTTCTATGCGGGTGACGGCACCAGGATGCGGGACAGCGTCGCCCGGGTGCTGCCGTCCTGGGACCGTGCCCACCCGCTCTACGGCAACCTGATAGGCATGTATGGCTTCGGGCTCGAAGAGTCCGGCGATTACCGCCGGGGAGAGAGGATGGCCCGCGAAGCCGTTGATATCGACCCGAAGGATGCCTGGAGCGTCCATGCCGTGGCCCATGTCATGGAGATGGAAGGCAGGCACCGGGAAGGGATCGACTGGATCCGGGACCTCGAGCCGCACTGGAGTTCCGTCCACAATTTCCGCTTCCATGTCTGGTGGCACCGCACGCTGTTCCATTTGGAGCGCTACGAGTTTGACACCGTACTGGAGCTCTATGACAGCCAGGTCGCCAGCGACCTTGAGGCTGACCAGTATCTCGACGTGGTGAATGCAGCGGCCTTGCTCTGGCGGCTTGAGCTTTACGGCATCTCGGTCGGCCCAGAGCGTTGGTCCGCGTTGGCCGAGCTCGCCAAGAACCATCTGGACGACCACGAACTGGTTTTCGTCAGCCTGCATTACCTGATGGCACTGCTTGGCGCTGGCCGCATGGAAGAGGCGGGCGAGCTGGTCGAGAAACTGCGTTCCTACGCGGACGACGAGGGCACCCGCGACGAGACCCAGGCGAAGGTCACGAAAAAGGTTGGCCTCGTCCTGGCTGACGCCATGACCGCGATCCGCACCGGCAACCCGTCGCGCGCTGTCTCGCTGATCTGGCCGGTTCGCTACGACATCCGCCTGATCGGCGGAAGCCATGCCCAGCGCGACGTTTTCGAGGAAATGCTCGTGGACGCGAGCCTGAAAGGCAACGATCCCCGCATCGCCCGCGCCCTGCTGGCCGAACGGACAACCCGGAAGCCGAACAGTGCCTGGAGCTGGCAGCGCTACGGCGACTCGCTGGAGGATACGCCAGAGGCAGAGACCGCAAAGACCCACGCGACCGAGTTGCTCGCGCAGGCCTGACGGCAGACGTCCATTATCGCCTCATCCTAAATTATTAGCCGCCATCCCGATGAAGGTCGGGATGACGGTGAGGGTGTGAGACCGTCTTTCAGTCCAGCACCAACTGCGGCGCGCCGTTTGAGGTTTTCTGCGGTGTCCTGCCGTCAGGCGTCAGGGTGCAGGTGACGCGCTGGCGGAAAGACGAGAAACTCTCGAACGACACGACATCGACGGGCTCGTCGAAATGCAGGGTGACGCGGAAGCGAGCGTGCATTTCGGCGGCACTGACATCCAGCACCGTTGCCGTGAAGGGCTGGCTGAGATATCGGCCGGTGACGAGGTCACCTTTGGATACCGGGCATTGGTCCTTTGGCCTGCAGGCAGCCGCTGACAGGCTGTTCCAGTCCTTGAAGCCCGTGTCGTGGGCAATTCGTTCAAGAGACTGGCTATGGGAAATGATGATCCCCTGTGCCGCTAGATCCCGGCGTAATTCGCAGGCGCTGTATTTAAGCTCTTCGATAGAGGGAAGCGTTTCGGTGTCGGACATGACAAACCTTTCATCATCACGACATGCGGAAAGTGAATGGTGCTCGCCTTGCCATTCCCGCATGCCGGAGACATCGGTTTGATCGTCTGAACGCCGGGGATTTCACCGTGGCAGAGCCGCGAGCGGCGGGCATCCCCTAACCCGTTCGTGGAAAATACCGAGAGACGCGCTCAAGTCAACAGATCCTCAATACGGCGTGCCGTCTTTCCGCTGGAATTGATGGTCACCGTCAACCCAGTCAACCCGGAGATCTAGCCCCGGATAGGCCACCTGGTCGCCGGGTGTCCGGTCTCCGATCTCGAGATAGCTGGCCGGCGCATCGGTCCGGTTCACCAGACAATGCGCGTCGGGGCTGTTCTTCGGGAAAGCGGCGCACATGCCGGGCGTCAGAACCTGATCGCCCGCATCGGTGATCAGAGTCAGCTCGCCGGAGACGATGAAGACGAACTCGTCCTGCATGGTGTGCCAATGACGCAGGGCGGACCCCTGTCCCGGGGGCACGGTTGTCAGGTTGACACCGAAATTGACCAGCCCGCCGAATTCCCCGAGTTGCCGCTTCTCGCGCTTCTCGCTGCCATTCTGAAACTGTGGAGGATAGCTGCTGCCGATCCGTGCCGGGACATCCATCGGATCGAAAGCCGGTTTCGTCGGTTTGTTCATTATTCTCTCTCCTGCCTTATTGGTTAACAGGATCATAGAAGAGACTTGTCCTCACACAAAATCACCGCGACGGCATTGCAACCTTCCGCCGCGCCGAGTATGCCTCTTCCCGCCGGGTTTTCCGGCGATTTCAGATCCGATCATCGTCATTCTGGAGAACGAACCCATGAGCGCCATCGTCGATATCACCGGTCGTGAGATTCTCGACAGCCGCGGTAACCCGACCGTCGAGGTCGATGTGACCCTCGAGACAGGTGCCATGGGCCGCGCCGCCGTGCCCTCAGGTGCCTCCACAGGCGCCTATGAGGCCTTGGAGCTGCGCGATCAGGATGCCGGGCGGTATGGCGGCAAGGGTGTGCTGCAGGCCGTCGACGCGGTGAATGGCGAGATCTTCGACGCGCTCTACGATATGGATGCGAGCGATCAGATCGAGATCGACCGGACAATGATCGATCTCGATGGTACGGACAAGAAAGAGCGTCTGGGCGCCAATGCGATGCTGGGCGTCAGCCTGGCCGTCGCCAAGGCCGCTGCCGCCGATCACGAGATGCCGCTCTACCGCTATATCGGGGGGGCCTTCGCCCATCTGTTGCCGACGCCGATGATGAACATCATCAATGGCGGCGCACATGCGGATAACCCGATCGACTTCCAGGAATTCATGATCATGCCAGTCTCCGCCGAGACGCTGGCCGATAGTGTGCGCGTCGGTGCGGAAGTGTTCCACGCGCTGAAGAAGAAGCTCTCCGAGGCCGGTCACAGCACCAATGTCGGGGACGAGGGTGGCTTCGCGCCGAACCTGAAGAGCGAGGAAGAAGCTCTCGGTTTCGTCATGTCCGCAATCGAAGCGGCGGGTTACAAGCCGGGTGACGACGTTGCCATCGCGCTCGATCCTGCCTCGACGGAATTCTTCAAGGACGGCAAGTATCTGCTGGCCGGGCAGGGCAAGACGCTGGATGCCGGCGGCATGATCGATCTCTACGAGGATCTCTGCGCCCGTTTCCCGATCGTTTCCATCGAGGATGCGTTGTCCGAGGATGACTGGGACGGCTTCAAGGCCCTTACCGATCGTATCGGAGGCAAGGTCCAGATCGTCGGCGACGACCTGTTCGTGACCAACCCGGCGCGTTTGCGCGAGGGGATCGCCATGGGCGCCGCCAATTCCATTCTGGTGAAGGTGAACCAGATTGGCACCCTGAGCGAAACCCTGGAGACCTGCGAGACGGCGCACAAGGCCGGTTATACCACGGTCATGTCTCACCGCTCTGGCGAGACCGAGGATTCAACCATCGCTGATCTTGCGGTTGCCGTGAATGCGGGCCAGATCAAGACCGGTTCGCTCTCCCGTTCCGACCGGATGGCGAAGTACAACCAGCTGATCCGGATCGAGGAAGATCTTGGCCGCGCGGCCCGCTATGCAGGCCGCGCAGCTCTCGGCCCACGCGCCCGATAGATTTCGCGTGACAATTCAATCCGGGGGCGACTTGATCGCCTCCGGGTGAGTCCTTTTGGCAACATATTGTTCTGATTGGGAACCTTAAATCTAAGGTTCTCATTTCGTTCACGTTGACCGTCCGATTCGCGAGTGATTCACTCGGATCCATTGGAGACAGGTCATGACCCTCGCATTCGAGATCAAGCGGCGCGCACGGCATGTGGTTGGCCCGGTTATCGGCTGCCTGCTCCTTGGTTATTTCGTTTTCCATTCCGTTGAGGGCGACCGTGGCATTCATGCCTGGCGTGCGCTCGACAGTAAAATCGAGATCGCGGAGGCCAAGCTTGCCGTGCTCAAGGGCAAGCGTGAGTCGCTGGAAAAGAAGGTCGCCATGCTGCACCCGGACAGCATCGATCGTGACCTGCTGACAGAGCAGGCCCGCCGGGTTCTGAACTACCTGGATCAGGACGATTTCGTGATCTCCGGGATGTCGGCCACAGAGGCGCCAAATTCCGTTGGTGCAATGCAGCAAGTTATTGATGCAGTGCAGCAATTTCCGAAAATACGCGCAATTTCAACGGCTTCAGGCGACAATTAGCCGAAATCAGGTTAAATATAGGATAACTCTTATTTTTCAATAAGTTAACTCTATTGAAAATCTAGGTAAATTGCATTACTTCTCTTCTTACATTTTATGAGGCGTCAGCGATCACAGGCGCCTTGTTCCGGTTGAAAGGGAGAGAGATGGCTCAAGCGAAGTCAGCTGCCGGCGCAAGCCGCAGCGCACCCACACGGACTCGTAAATCCCGACCTGCAAAGCCACCGAAGAACAATGCTGCGGAGCTGCTGCCGTTTTATCGCGACATGCTGCTGATCCGCCGGTTCGAGGAAAAGGCTGGGCAGATGTACGGGATGGGGCTGATCGGCGGCTTCTGCCATCTCTATATTGGCCAGGAAGCTGTTGTTGTCGGTATGCAGTCCGCCATCGGCAAGGGCGACAAGGTGCTGACAAGCTATCGTGACCACGGGCACATGCTGGCCTGCGGAATGGAAGCGCGCGGTGTCATGGCCGAGTTGACCGGCCGGATCGGCGGCTATTCCAAGGGCAAGGGCGGCTCGATGCACATGTTCAGCCGCGAGAAGGACTTTTACGGCGGCCACGGCATCGTCGGGGCGCAGGTGCCGATCGGAGCCGGGCTCGCCTTCGCAAACAAATATAACGGCACCGACCAGGTCAGCCTGACCTATCTCGGCGATGGCGCTTTGAACCAGGGGCAGGTCTACGAGACCTTCAACATGGCCGCGCTCTGGAAGCTGCCGGTTATCTTCATCATCGAGAACAACAAATACGCCATGGGTACCTCGGTGACCCGGGCGGCAGCCGGTGTTTCGCTCTACCAGCGCGGCGCGGCCTACGGCATTCCGGGGGCGGAAGTTGACGGCATGGACGTTGTCGCCGTGCAGGAAGCGGCGGAGAAGGCGGTCAAGCACTGCCGTTCCGGCAAGGGACCGTACATCCTGGAAATGAAGACCTATCGCTATCGCGGCCATTCCATGTCCGATCCGGCGAAATACCGGACCAAGGACGAGGTCAACAAGATGCGTCAGGAGCACGACCCGATTGATCAGCTGCGGGCAACGCTGCTGGAAATCGGGGTCGCGGAAGAAGAGCTGAAAGGCATCGACCGCGAAATCAAGGCGATCGTCACCGACGCCGCCGATTTTGCCCAGTCGAGCCCGGAGCCGGATCCTTCCGAACTCTTCACGGACATCCTGGTCGAAGCCTGAGTAAGCGCGTGCTGCCCGCGCAGGTTGCTGCGCGGCGCCGCGGGAGGAAAAGCGAATGAGCGTACAAATCCTGATGCCGGCCCTGTCGCCGACCATGACCGAGGGCAAGCTTGCCACCTGGATGGTCAAGGAAGGGGACAGCGTTGCCGCCGGTGACGTGATTGCCGAAATCGAAACCGACAAGGCGACCATGGAAGTGGAAGCCGTGGACGAAGGCGTCATCGGCAAGATCCTGGTTCCCGCCGGGACCGATGCCGTGGCGGTGAACACACCGATTGCTGTGCTGCTGGAAGAGGGCGAAGACGCAAGCGCCGTCGACAGCGCGTCCGCCGCGCCGGCGCCGGCTCCTGTCGCCGCCGAAGCACCGGCTGCCGAGCCTGCACCGGCATCTGCTGCACCGGTTGCTCCCGTCGCTGTGGTGCCGGCAAGCGACGAGGACAAGTATTTCGACGAAGTGAAGACCCAGACCATCCGCGAGGCATTGCGCGATGCCATGGCAGAGGAAATGCGCGGTGACGACAAGGTTTTCGTCATGGGCGAAGAGGTCGCGGAATATCAGGGTGCCTACAAGGTGACCCAGGGCCTGCTGCAGGAGTTCGGCGACAAGCGGGTGATTGACACACCAATCACCGAGCATGGTTTTGCGGGGCTTGCCGTCGGTGCGGCCTTCGGCGGCCTGAAGCCGGTTGTCGAGTTCATGACATTCAACTTCGCCATGCAGGCCATCGACCACATCATCAACTCGGCAGCGAAGACGCGCTACATGTCCGGCGGCCAGATGGGGTGCCACATGGTGTTCCGCGGCCCGAACGGCGCCGCCGCACGTGTCGGCGCGCAGCACTCCCAGTGCTATGCCAGCTGGTACGCGCATTGCCCGGGTCTGAAGGTGGTCTCTCCCTATTCTGCGGCTGACGCCAAGGGGCTTCTGAAATCCGCCATCCGCGACCCGAACCCGGTGATCTTCCTCGAAAACGAAGTCCTTTACGGCCAGTCCTTCGACGTACCGGTGAGCGAGGACTTCACGGTTCCGATCGGCAAGGCCAAGATCGTCCGCGAAGGCACGGACGTGACCATCACGGCGTTCTCCATCATGGTCGGCAAGGCACTGCAGGCTGCCGAGAAGCTGGCTGAGCAGGGTATCAGCGCCGAGGTCATCGACCTGCGCACCATTCGCCCGCTCGATACAGCAACAATTGTCGCGTCGGTGCAGAAGACCAACCGTCTCGTAACCTGCGAGGAAGGCTGGGCTGCTTGTGGCATTGGTGCCGAGATTGCCGCGCAGGTGATGGATCAGGCTTTCGATCATCTCGATGCACCGGTAGCGCGTGTCGCGGGTGAAGATGTTCCCATGCCGTACGCAGCCAATCTGGAACAACTGGCTCTGCCGCAGGTGGAGAACATCGTCGAGGCGGTAAAATCCGTCTGTTATCGCGGCTAAGGGAGAGACGTAATGGCCATATCCGTTCTGATGCCAGCCCTGTCGCCGACAATGACAGAGGGCAAGCTCGCCACCTGGCTGGTGGCCGAGGGCGACAAGATTTCCGCCGGTGACGTGATCGCGGAGATCGAAACCGACAAGGCAACCATGGAAGTCGAGGCTGTCGACGAAGGCGTTCTCGGCAAAATCATCGTTGCCGCCGGCACCGACAATGTTGCCGTGAATGCGCCGATCGCCGTGATCCTTGAAGACGGCGAAGATGCCGGCAGCGTCGACATGGACGCCGTCGCCGGTAGTGGTGGTCCGGCTCCGAAGGCGGAAGCCAAGCCGGAACCGGCTCCGGCGGCAACGGCTCCTGCGCCCGCCGCTCCGGCACCGAAACCTGCTCCAGCCCCGGCGGCTGCCGCGTCCGGTGAGCGTGTCTTCGCCAGCCCGCTGGCCCGCCGTATGGCGGAGCAGGCAGGGCTCGACCTTGGCCAGATCACGGGCTCCGGCCCTAGTGGCCGGATCGTGAAGCACGATATCGAGGACGCCATTGCTGGCGGAACCGGGAAGGCTGCTCCGGCCGCTGCCCCTGCACCGGCAGCGGCTGCACAGGCTCCGGCACCGTCTCTCGGTTCAGCTCCAAGCCCGGACGTTCCCGGCTTGCCGGCGTTCGACGAGATCCCGAACACCACCATGCGCAAGGTCATCGCCAAGCGTCTGACCGAGTCCAAGCAGTTCGCCCCGCATTTCTATCTGACTGTCGATTGCGAGATCGATGCCCTGTTGAACGTGCGTAAGGAACTGAACGCCAAGCTCGACGGCGAAAAGGTCTCGGTGAACGATCTTGTCATCAAGGCGTCCGCGCAGGCTCTGAAGAAGGTGCCGGCCGCCAATGCAAGCTGGACCGACGAAGCGATCCGGATCTTCAAATCCGTCGATATCTCGGTTGCTGTTGCCATCGAGGGCGGACTGATCACCCCGGTTATTCGCGATGCGCAGAACAAGGGCGCTCTCGATATTGCCAGGGAAATGAAGGATCTCGCCTCCCGTGCCCGCGACGGCAAGCTGATGCCCGAGGAATACCAGGGCGGCACCTTCTCGATTTCCAATCTCGGCATGTTCGGGATCAAGGATTTCTGTGCCGTGATCAACCCGCCGCAAGGCGCGATCCTGGCCATCGGTGCCGGCGAACAGCGCGCGGTTGTGAAGGACGGCGCGCTGGCTGTTGCCACGGTCATGAGCTGCACGCTCTCGGTCGACCACCGGGTTGTTGACGGTGCGGTCGGGGCCGAGTTCCTGGCTGCCTTCAAGAAGCTGATCGAAGATCCGCTGACCATGCTGCTCTGAGGGCCCGGGCGGCGGAGAGCCGCCCGTTCCATCTCAGGCGTTTCCAATATCCGGAGCCGGACAGGTCCAATGGGCACCGGCTTCGATCCGGAGGAAGTTATGGCTGACACCCAGTTCGATATCCTAGTCATCGGCGGCGGGCCGGGCGGTTATGTATCCGCGATCCGCGCTGCCCAGCTCGGCATGAAGACGGCGCTGGTCGAGCGCGAGCATCTTGGCGGCATCTGCCTCAACTGGGGCTGTATTCCGACCAAAGCGCTGCTGCGCTCCGCCGAGATCTTCGACCACATGAAGCATGCCGAGAGCTTCGGCCTGAGCGCCGGCAATATCGGATTCGACCTCGGCAAGGTGGTCCAGCGCTCCCGCGGGGTTGCCAAGCAGCTCAATCAGGGCGTCGGGCACCTGCTGAAGAAGAACAAGGTCACGGTCTTTATGGCGGCGGCCAAGCTCGCCGGCCCTGGCAAGGTCGAGATCGACGAGAAGGGCAAGAAGCAGACCCTTTCAGCGAAGCACATCATACTCGCCACCGGCGCCCGTGCCCGCGATCTGCCGGGCCTCGAAGCGGACGGAAAGCTGGTCTGGAACTACAAGCACGCGCTGGTCGCGGACACCATGCCGAAGCGGCTTCTGGTTATCGGATCCGGTGCTATCGGAATTGAATTTGCCAGCTTCTTCAATAGTCTCGGGGCTGACGTTACAGTCGTTGAGGTGATGGATCGGGTGCTTCCTGTCGAGGATGCCGAGATCTCAGGCTTGGCTCACAAGGCCTTCGAGAAGAAGGGCATGAAGATCATGACCGGGGCCACGGTGAAAGGCCTCAAGCGCGGCGCCAAGGAAGTCGTGGCGACCATCGAGAAGGGCGGCAAATCCACCGAGCAGACGTTCGATCGGGTGATCTCTGCTGTCGGTATCGTCGGCAATGTCGAGGATCTCGGCCTTGAAGGCACGAAGGTGAAGGTCGACCGCACCCATGTTGTGATCGACGAGTGGTGCCGCACCGGTGAGCCGGGCGTCTATGCCATCGGCGATATTGCCGGAGCACCCTGGCTGGCCCACAAGGCGAGCCACGAAGGGGTTATTTGCATCGAGAAGATCGCCGGTCTGAAAGATGTGCATCCGCTCGACGTGAAACGCATTCCGGGCTGCACCTATTGCCAGCCTCAGGTCGCCAGTGTCGGTCTGACCGAGGCAGCCGCGAAAGCGGCTGGGTATGAGCTGAAAGTCGGCCGTTTCCCGTTCATGGGCAACGGCAAGGCGATTGCCCTTGGTGAGCCGGAAGGTCTTGTGAAAACCGTGTTCGACGCCAAGACTGGGGAGTTGCTCGGTGCGCATATGATCGGCGCGGAAGTGACCGAGCTGATCCAGGGCTACAGCGTGGCCAAAACGCTGGAGACCACAGAGGTCGATCTGATGCATACGGTGTTCCCGCATCCAACCCTGAGCGAGATGATGCACGAGTCGGTCCTTGACGCTTATGGGCGTGCGGTCCACTTCTAGAATGATTGCGGCCGCGTATCGGTCTTGCACAATGCGGGTATGACTTGATGGATCTGGACCTGAAACGGATCAAGGCACTGGAAGGCGTAACGGCCATTCTGGTGCGGAGCAGTGCGGAAAACGAGGGTGATATCTCGCAGGAGCTTGTCATCAAGGTAAACTTTCCGCTCGACGGTCCGGACAGCGGAAAGCACCGGAAGAAGGCAGACGCGGTCATCGAAACCGCCGAAGAGGTCATCTCCGCCGACGACTATTTCGACCGCGTCACGATCGAGCAGGTGCTCTGGTCGCGGGAAAGAGAGCTGCAATGAGCGAAAGCCAAGAAAAAGCGCCGCGTATCGGCGCCGCACGCCATCCGGAAAAAGCGCATCGCCCCGATAATCAGGTGAAGCGGAAGCCGTCCTGGATCAGGGTCAAGGCGCCGACCTCGAAGGTCTATCTCGAGACCCGGCAGCTCATGCGCGACCACAAGCTTGTCACCGTGTGCGAGGAAGCGGCCTGCCCGAATATCGGCGAGTGCTGGTCCAAGAAGCACGCAACGATGATGATCCTCGGGTCGGTCTGCACCCGCGCCTGCGCCTTCTGCAACGTCGCCACGGGGCGACCGGACAAGCTTGACCCGCATGAGCCGGACGAGGTGGCGGAAGCCGTTGCCAAGCTCGGCCTGCGCCATGTTGTCATCACCTCGGTCGACCGGGACGATCTGGACGACGGAGGGGCAGGCCATTTCGCCCAGGTGATCCGCAAGATCCGCCTGATGTCGCCGGAGACCACTATCGAGGTGCTGACGCCGGACTTCATGCGCAAGGATGGCGCATTGGAGATCGTCGTCGATGCCCGACCGGACGTGTTCAATCACAATCTGGAAACCGTGCCGCGACTCTATCCCACGATCCGTCCCGGCGCCCGCTATTTCCATTCCCTCAAGATCCTGGATCGGGCGAAAGAGCTCGACCCGACGATTTTCACCAAGTCCGGCCTTATGGTTGGTTTGGGGGAGACGAAAGAAGAGATGTATCAGGTGATGGACGACATGCGCTCTGCCGATGTCGACTTCATCACTCTCGGCCAGTATCTGCAGCCGACCCCGAAACACGCGGTGATTGACCGTTTCGCCACGCCGGACGAGTTCGAGGCCTACAAGAAAACGGCCTACGGCAAGGGCTTTCTGATGGTTGCTTCATCTCCGCTCACGCGCTCCTCCTATCATGCGGATGAGGATTTCGCCCGGATGCGTGCGGAGCGTGACCGGCGCCTTATCGGCGACCGGGGGAGGGTGCGTGCCGATTTGTCGCTGACAGATCTTGCTGAAATGGCAGTATCCGCGTCCAAATGACGTGATATAAGCCGATTGATGCCTACCCATGCAGAACAGCGGGTTGTTCCTTTTACCCCGGAGCAGCTTTTCGACCTCATCGCGGATATTCAGCGTTACCCGGAGTTTCTTCCGTGGTGCGTTGGCGCGCGGATACGCAAACGCGACGGTAACCGTATCGTCGCGGATCTGGTGATCGGCTACAAGCTGATCCGGGAGCGTTTCACCTCGACGGTGACCCTCAGTCCTGAGCAGAACCGGATTGATGTCGAATATACCGACGGTCCGTTCAAGTATCTCAACAACCACTGGGTCTTCGAGCCGCACCCCGAAGGCTGCATGATCGATTTCTATGTGGATTTCGAATTCCGCTCGAAAATGCTGCAGAAGATCATCGAGGTTTTCTTCAACGAAGCTGTCCGTCGGATGGTCGGCGCGTTCGAAGCTCGGGCGCATGAGCTGTATGGGCCCAAGTGAGGGTGAGCATGCAGTCGTTTGAAAAGTATAATTAAACTAAAATTATAGTTATTTAACTGAAAAACGGGTTTCTTGTTCTGATTCCGTTATGACCTAGTGCTGCGCGCTCAGGAACCTTCATCAAGCGCGCTGTTTTCACTGGTCGCGAGAATCTCTTCCCTGAAGGCGTCGATACAGTCCCGGACGATCTGTGACGGCGGAATGGCCGGAGGCCGCACGAGCAGAGTGCGGAATTCCAGTGATGGCACGAAGGGCCGCAAGAAAACGCCTTTGCCCAGAAACGGCTCGGCACAGATCGGGTTGATGAAGCCGATACCCATCCCCGCCTGGACCATGGCGCAGATGGTATTGGCAAAGGGCGTTTCAAGCACGGTCTTGACCCGGCTTCCGGCGCTGTCCAGCACCCGCTCCAGATCCTGACGCGTCGTATCTTCAGGCGACAAAGCGATAAAGTCCTGGTCGTTCAGGTCCAGTGCCTCGAGGTTCGCCTTGCGGCACAGGGGGTGACCGTCGGGCAGGGCAATGGCCCCGCGAAAGGTGGAGAGTGTTTGTGCTTCAACGCCGGAAACGTCGATCTCATCGGCGGCTAGCCCCAGATCGAACTGACCGGCGGCCACGAGCTCCTTCACGGTCGAGGACATGTGCGTCTGCAGCGTGATCGACACGTCCGGATGGCGTTTGCGAAACCGGACCAGCGCGCGGGGCACGATATTGGTACTGAGGGCCGAAAGCGTCGCAATGCGGATTTCCCCGGAGCCGAAATCGCGGATGCGGGCGGCGGCGCTCCGCAAGCGGGAGAGGGCGGCAAAGGATTCCTCGACCTCGCGGAAATAGAAGTGGGCTTCCGCTGTGGGCACCAGACGCCGCCGGGTCCGGTGAAAAAGCGCGAAGCCGAGCTGCCGTTCCAGCTCCTGGATCGCCTTGCTGATACCGGGCTGTGAGATATGCAGCACCTCGGCGGCGCGTTGGGTCGTTCCGTTGACCATGACAGCGTGAAAGATCTCCACCTGCCTTAAATTCAAAGGATTTTTCAGCATTGCATAACCAAAGTATATTAACTCGCCTTAAATATGTATTTTTTTGATAGATAGACTCCGTCTACCGTCTGGTTAGCGGCAGATGGAGTTTCCGATGAAAGACCAGACAAGATGCGTTGTGACACCCGATGTCAACGAGGCCGGGTACCGATCCCTGGCCCCAGCGGTCCATCGTGCCTCGACAATCGTTTTCAAGGACGCGGCTGACTATGCGGCGCGTAGCGAGCGTGGCCCGGACGGGTATTCCTACGGTCTCTATGGTACTCCGACCACGCGGCAGCTTGAGGCGAAGCTGAACGGGCTTGCCGGGGCGGCGAGAACGCTTCTGGTGCCGTCGGGGCAGGCTGCGAACGCGGTTGCGGCGATGGCCCTGCTTTCGGCGGGCGATCATGTGCTGATTGCGGATACCTCATATCCCGCCATGCGCTCCCTTGCGGACATGGATATGACGCGATCAGGGATCGAGCCCGAGTATTTCGATCCAACCTCGCTTGACGATTTGGCCGGGCGTATCCGGCCTGAAACGCGGTTGGTCTGGTGCGAGTCGCCCGGCTCCACGACGCTGGAGGTGCAGGATCTTCCGGCGATTGCCGAGATAGCTCACAAAGCCGGGGCACTGGTTGGGTGCGACAATACCTGGGCAACGTCCTTGGGCTGCAAGCCGATCGCTCTCGGCGTGGATATCGTGACCGAGGCGCTGACGAAATATGCGTCGGGCCATTCGGATCTGCTGATGGGGGCGATGTCCTTCGCCAGCGATGAGGTCGCGCTGGATGTGCGGGACTACATGGGGCGCATTGGGATTGGTGTCTCGCCGGATGATGCGGCTCTGGTCATGCGCGGCATGGAAACCATGTCACTGCGTTTCAATCATGCAGCCGAAGGTGCGAAGCGGCTCATCAATCGCCTGCAAAGCCATCCGGCCGTGGTCGGTATTCTCTGGCCTCCGCTGGAAAGCAGTCCGGGGCATGCCATCTGGTTGCGGGATTTCGCCGGAGCCGCCGGTGTGTTCACTGTGATTTTGGCCGATGGTGCTTCGGCAAAACTCGACGACGCGCTCGGAGTATTGAAGACCTTCGCCATCGGCGCATCCTGGGGCGGAACGCGCAGCCTGGTTGCCCCGATGTCCATCGGGCACAGCCGCAGTGTCGGGAAGGTTGCCGGAGAGGATCTGTTCCTGCGCTTCAGCGTCGGTCTGGAAGCTCCGGAAGAACTGGATTCCGACATCGAGGCGTTTCTGTCCGTGCTGGCCTAGCTGGCCGCTTCCGTGCGGGAGAGCATCATTTTGAGGGCGTGCAGCACCGTTTGGTGACGGACTGCCCCTCTGTCGCCGTCGAAGATCCGGTGATCGGCTACGATGCCTGTGGGTGTTGCGGCGGCGAAATGAACGAGGCCGACCGGTTTTTCGGCCGATCCGCCACCGGGGCCGGCAACGCCGGTGACGGCGACGGTCACAGTTGCTTCCGAATTGGCGAGTGCGCCCAATGCCATAGCGCGAGCGGTCTGTTCCGAAACGGCGCCATGGGCCGCTAGGGTTTCAGCGGGAACGCCGAGCATCTGCATTTTTGCTTCGTTCGAGTAAGTGACGAAGCCCCTGTCCACGACATCTGACGATCCAGCGATCTCGGTCAGTGCCCCGGCGATCAAGCCTCCTGTGCAGCTTTCCGCCGTTCCCGCTTTCCAGCCGAGAGCCCGGCAGCGTTCCAGAACAGATGTCGACAGGTTGCGGATCTCTTCGTCGAAATTATCCATATTCAGGCCCCAATCAGAGGAAATGCTGGGCGGCGAGAATGACCAGTGCCGCGTAAACCCCGGCGAACAAGTCGTCCAACATGATGCCGGGTGCGCCGGTCAGCTTCTTGTCAGCCCAGCCGGCGGGAAAAGGCTTCGTGATATCGAAGAGCCGAAAGGCTGCGAATCCGATGACGAAACTGACCGGGTCGAGGGCGGCTGGCAGCAGCGCAAGCCACTGACCGGCCACTTCGTCGATGACGACGGCACCGGGATCTTCAGATCCAAGGGACTCGGCATAGCGGCCGGCGGACCAAAAGCCGACGAGCGTTGCGACAACGACAGCCACCAGTAGCAGCTGCCAGCCGCCGAGCCAGAGGAAGAGCCAGGCGAAGGGCAGGGCCGCGAGGGAGCCCCAGGTGCCCGGCGCGAAAGGCGCATGCCCGCTCCAGAAGAAAGTCGCGGCAAGCCGTACCGGGTGAAATAGGGGGAGCGGCCCAGCCACGGTCATTCGTCGGTCTCCGCCGGCAGCAGCACCGTAGCTGCAGCCTGTGCGGCGATACCTTCGCCACGCCCGGTAAAGCCGAGCCTCTCCGACGTCGTGGCTTTAACGCTGATCCTGCTTTCCGGCAGCTCCATGATTTCCGCGATCCTCCGGCGCATGGCCGAACGATGCGGGCCGATTTTGGGCTGCTCGCAGATCAAAGTGACGTCGATATGGGTGATACGCCCGCCGCGTTTCAGGACGAGATCGCGGGCATGCATGAGGAACTGGTCCGATGCAGCGCCTTTCCATTGCGGATCGCTTGGCGGGAAATGGCTGCCGATATCGCCATCGGCAATGGCGCCGAGTAGGGCATCTGTGATGGCATGCAGACCGACATCCGCGTCGGAATGGCCGATCAGCGTGCGGTCATGTGCGATTTCGATGCCGCAGAGTGTGATTGCCTCGCCGGGGCCGAGCCGGTGAACGTCGAACCCCGTGCCAACACGCGGCTCCATTTGTGACGCCATCATGCTTTCGGCCCGCATCAGGTCGGCCTCCGTGGTTATCTTAAAAAGGGATTCGGCACCTTCAACAAGGCGGACTTCCAGGCAGCGCGCTTCAAGGAGCGCGGCATCATCCGTTGTATGGGATGACGCTTCCTCGTGGGCATGGAGCAGGGGCTGGTAATGGAAACCCTGTGGTGTCTGCGCGCGGAAGAGGCTGCTTCGGTCCACCGTGCCGGTAATCGCTGAATTGAGCCCGGTCGCCTGTTTCAGTGTGTCAGCCACGGGCAGGGCGGGGATGGCGCCGGGCGCCTGCTCCAGCGCTGACAGAACCCTGTCGATCACGGCAGTCTGAACGAATGGCCGGGCGGCATCGTGGATAAGCACCAGGTCCGGTGCCTCATCGGTCAACGCGCGGAGACCGTTCAGGACGGACTGGCTCCGCTCTGCTCCGCCCTCGACCGGCGGCGGCAGGTCGATCCCGGCGACGGCCTGCTCGTAGAGATCACGATGATCCGGATCGATGACCACGCGGATGGTCCCGATCGCCGGATGCGCGCGGAAGCGCAGCACCGCATGGCGCAGGACAGGCATTCCGCCGACCTTCAGGTACTGCTTGGGAGTTTCGCTGCCGAGCCGGGTACCACGCCCGGCGGCGACGATCAGGAGAGCGGTCTTTGACCGGGGCACAAATCACCTCAATTTGCTCTGGCACTTCGGAGCGCCGCGCATGATATAGTGAGGTTATGCCAATGTCTTTGCTCTTGAATATGTCAGCCTTGCTGGCCCTGGTTCCGGTCGGTCTGTTCTCGCTTCGCTCGCGGCAGCGGACAGGCGGTCTTTTCTGGTGCCTGCTTTTCGTGGCTGCCGCCGGACCGTTGCTATTCGTGGTCGTGTCGGTCGGCACGGCGTGGCGTTCGGATCTTGCCATGGCGCTCTGGCTGGCTGTTTGCGCCAGCCTGCTGATCTATCTGCCGCTCTGCTGGCTCCGGCAGGAAGCGCGCGGGCTGACCGTTCTGCTGGTGCCGTATCTTTTCCTGCTGACGCTTATCGCGACAATCGCCGGTGCGGCGCCGCATGTCGTGCTGAACGAAGGGCTGCCGGGCACCTGGTTTTCGGCCCATATCGCCGTGGCATTGGCCACCTATGCCCTGCTGACGCTGGCGGCGATCACGGGGCTGGCGATTTTTGTCAAGGAACGTGCTCTCAAGCTGAAGCGGAGCGCGTCGGGGATCGCGCCAGCCCTGCCTTCCGTTGCGGATTCCGAAAAGCTGCAAAGCCAGCTTCTCGGGGCTGCGGTGATCGTTCTGCTTTGTGGCCTGGCAACCGGGGTCGCGCTGCAGAACTATCTCACAGGTCACGTGCTCGAGTTTGACCACAAGACCGTATTGTCGCTTGTAACGCTGGCCATTCTGGCCGTTCTCTGGCTCATAAACAGCCGGTTCGGCATGCGCGGCCGGACAGTGTCGCGTCTGGTGCTCGTTGCCTATCTTCTGCTGACGCTGGCCTATCCCGGAGTGAAGTTCGTGGCCGAAGTCTTGAGTTGAACCAAAACCGGGTCGATCGTCATTTTATCGACAAACAAAAATACCGTTTTGACAATTTTGCGTGCAGTTGCTTAATTCATGGGCAATGAAGCGCGGGTGCATAGTTTATGACCATCAAGATCGGCCCAACGGCTCTCGAGAGCCCGGTGTTCCTCGCCCCAATGTCCGGGGTGACGGATAGGCCGTTCCGCCGCCTGGTGCGGGAATTCGGCTGTGGGCTTGTGGTCTCCGAGATGATCGCCAGTGCTGCCGTTCTGCGCGATGTGCGCGAGGAAATGTTCAAGATCCCGGATGACATGGATGCAGAACGCCCGCTGGCGGTGCAGCTCGCGGGCTGGGATCCGGAGATCATGGCGGAAGCGGCTAAAATCAATGTCGATCGCGGCGCCGAGATCATCGATATCAATATGGGATGCCCAGCAAAAAAGGTGGTCAACAAGCTCGCCGGCTCCGCGTTGATGCGTGACGAGACTCTGGCGGGCCAGATCATGGAGGCGGTCGTCAAGGCCGTGCCGGTTCCGGTAACGCTGAAGATGCGCACGGGCTGGGATGACAGCGATCGGAACGCGCCGCGTCTTGCCCGGATCGCGGAAGAGGCCGGCATCCAGCTTTTGACTATCCACGGCCGGACCCGCTGCCAGATGTATAATGGACATGCGGACTGGGACTTTATCCGCGAGGTCAAGAGCGCGGTCTCTCTGCCTGTTGTGGCCAATGGCGATATCGCGACGCTGGACGACGTCGATACATGCCTCGCTCAATCGGGCGCGGATGGGGTGATGATCGGACGCGGTGCCTATGGCCGGCCGTGGTTCCCCGCCCAGGTGGCGGCACACATAGCCGGCCGATCGGTTCCGGCGGACCCTTCATTTGCGGAACGCGGGCAGATAATGCGCCGCCATGTCGATGATATGTTGTCGCATTATGGTGCCGCGCTTGGCCTCAGGATGGCCCGGAAACATATCGGCTGGTATGCCAGCGGCATCCCCGGATCGGCCGAGTTCCGGAAGACGGTCAACAACACCATGGACCGTCAGATCGTCGAGGATGCGATTCTGGCCTTCTTCCGTGACGGGGCCGATCAGGAGCGGCGGGCAGCATGAGCTTGACCGCTGAAACAGCTGCCAGGTCGACATCCGTAAGGCTTGATCCAGCCAGTGTACTGCACGCGGTCCCGACGCCGGTAATCGGTCTCGATGAGAGCGACCGCATCGTTTATGTGAACATGGCGGCCGAGCATTTCCTGCAGGGAAGCGCGTCGGTTCTGCAAGGCACGAAGCTTTCGGATCTGCTGCCATTCGATAGCCCGGTTTTCAGCATGATCGGCCAATCCCGGCGGCAATCCTCGGTCCTGTTCGACTATGACCTGATCCTGGAAGGCCCACGTATCGGCTCGCACATCGTCAGTGTGCAGGTCTCCCCGGTAACTGACCGGGCTGGGGCTGTCATCGTGTCACTGCAGATGCGCTCCATCGCCAATCAGCTCTATCGGCAATTCAATTTCAAGGGTGCGGCGCGTTCCGTGACGGCCATGGCAGCGATGCTGGCGCATGAGGTGAAGAACCCGCTGTCTGGCATCAAAGGCGCCGCGCAATTGTTGGAACAGAACGCGGTCGAGGCCGACCTGCCGTTGACCAAGCTGATTTGCGACGAGACGGACAGGATTTGCAGCCTGGTCGACCGCATGGAGGTGTTCTCGGACGATCGTCCGATCGAGCGCAGTCCGGTGAACATTCACGAAGTGCTGGATCACTGCCAGCGTATTGCGGAAACCGGCTTTGGCAGCCGGGTGAAATACCATGAGCGGTATGATCCATCCTTGCCGCCGGTTCTGGGTAACCGGGATATCCTGGTTCAGATCTTCCTCAATCTGCTGAAGAATGCCTCCGAAGCCCTTGGTGACATGGACGGGGACGGAGAAATTCATCTTTCGACCGCCTATCGTCATGGCATGCGGATTTCCGTGCCGGGCTCTTCGCAGAGGGTGAATCTTCCGCTTCAGGTGACGATCCGTGACAATGGACCCGGCATTCCCGATGATATGAAGGCGACAATCTTCGATCCTTTTGTGACATCAAAACGCAACGGGTCCGGGCTCGGACTTGCCTTCGTGGCCAAGGCGGTCGCGGATCATGGCGGCGTGATCGAGGTCGATTCTGTGCCGAGGCGTACTGAGTTCAGGATCTCACTTCCAATCGCCGATACTTCACAGGCCTCTATACGGGCATGACAATGGACAATGCTTCTATCCTGATCGCCGATGATGATCAGGCGATCCGTACTGTATTGACGCAGGCCCTGACCCGGATCGGCATGGATGTCCGCTCGACGGGCAACGCCGCCACGTTGTGGCAGTGGGTCGAGCGTGGAGAAGGGGATCTGGTGATCACCGATGTGGTGATGCCGGACGAGAACGGTCTCGATCTTCTGACCCGGATCCGCAAGGTTCGCCCGGACTTGCGCGTGATCGTCATGAGCGCCCAGAACACCTTGCTGACCGCGGTGAAGGCGAGCGAGCGCGGGGCGTTTGAATATCTGCCGAAACCCTTCGATCTGGCCGAACTGGTGCAGGTCGTGCGCAAGGCATTGATGGCGCGCTCGGAGAGCCGTGTGCCGAAGCAGGCGGAGATTTCCGAAGAGGAATTGCCACTCATCGGCCGTTCCTCGGCGATGCAGGAAATCTACAGGGTTCTGGCCCGTTTGATGGCAACGGACCTGACCGTAATGATCGCTGGCGAGTCGGGAACCGGCAAGGAGCTGGTCGCTCGCGCACTGCATGACTATGGCAAGCGCCGAAACGGTCCGTTCGTTGCGGTAAACATGGCGGCGATCCCGCGGGAGCTGATCGAAAGTGAGCTGTTCGGGCACGAGAAGGGCGCCTTTACCGGTGCGACCGCCCGGTCCAGCGGCCGGTTTGAACAGGCTCGTGGCGGGACGCTTTTCCTTGATGAAATCGGCGATATGCCGATCGAGGCGCAGACCCGTCTTTTGCGCGTTCTGCAAGAAGGCGAGTACACCAGCGTTGGTGGCCGCTCAGCCATCCAGGTGGATGTCCGCATCGTGGCTGCTACGCACCGTGATTTGCGGCAGCTCATCCGCCAGGGCATGTTCCGCGAAGATCTGTTTTACAGACTTAACGTTGTTCCCATCCGCTTGCCTCCGCTGCGTGAGCGCAAGGAAGATATTCCCGATCTCGTCCGGCATTTCCTGGCGCTGGCCCAGAAGGAAGGGCTGCCGGAAAAAAGCATCGATGGCGCCGCCATGCAGCGCCTGACGGCCTATAACTGGCCGGGAAACATTCGCGAGCTGGAAAATCTGGTGAAGCGCTTGGTCGCTCTCTATTCGGAAGAGGTGATTGGCTCTGCGGCCATTGACGAAGAACTGCTGGACAGTCCTGCGGCTGCGGGCGAGGAAGCCTCCGACAAGAGCGAGAATCTTTCCGATGCGGTCGAACGGCACTTGCGGGCCTATTTCGCAGCTCATGGCGACAATTTACCGCCGGTCGGTCTGCACGACCGTATCCTGCGCGAGGTTGAGCGCCCTCTGATCATGCTGTCTCTCGATGCAACCAAGGGAAACCAGCTGAAAGCCGCCTCAATGCTCGGTGTCAACCGCAATACTCTGCGCAAGAAGATCCGGGACCTTGGAATACCCGTTGTCCGTGGCGCGCGTTAACGTCCCGCTCGTGGATTAACGTAAGCTGATCCGAAGCGTGCGTGCGAAGGCCGGTTAGGCTAGAAGTAATTTCGCGATCTGTCCTTTATTAGGTGAGACATGCCGGCGGAAGCAGGTACAGACGCCCATTCTTCAGATGTGGTCCCGCCGCAATCTGAAAACCGACTCGGAAGCTATACGCGACGGTTCCGTATCTGGGCCCAGAGGGTCGGGTTCGAGCGCAAGGCTGCCTATGTTTTGGCGGCGCTCGCCATCATGGCCGGGCTGGGAACATATGCTGCTTTTACCCGTGCCGGGCCGGCCGGACCGGACCCCGATGTGGTCTTGGGTATCCTGTATCTCGATTTTTCCCTGCTTCTGTTACTCGGCGTTCTTGTCGCCTACCGGTTGGCCCGCCTCTGGGTAGAGCGGCGTCGGGGGCTTGCCGGATCGCGGCTGCATGTTCGTCTCGTCGCTATGTTCTCCGTGCTGACAGTAGCCCCGACGATCCTGGTCTCGGTTTTCTCGCTGGTGATGTTCGATTTCGGTATCCGCTCCTGGTTCAGTGAGCGTGTGTCGACGGCTGTCACGGGCTCGGTCGCCGTGGCGGAGCGCTATCTGGAAGAGCACCGGCAGGTGATCCGCGGCGATGTTCTGGCGATGGCGAACGATATCAATCGGGAAGCGCCGTTTCTGGTCAATAATTCGGCTCGCTTCTCCCAGGTTCTGAGAGCGCAGGCTGCTCTTCGTAATCTGACGGAAGCGGTTGCCTTTGACAGTACGGGAAGGGTCCTTGCCCGGACGAACCTCGCGCTTTCCTTCGATTATGAGCCGCTTCCAGAAGAGGCGATGACCAAGGCCAGGCTCGGCGATGTGGTCGTTCTGACCACCGATGCGGATGATCGGATTCGCGCTTTTGTCCGGCTCGACAGGTTCGTGGACGCCTATCTGTTTGTTGGCCGTTTCGTGGATTCTGAGATCCTCACCTATATTGAGCGGACGAAGGAAGCCGTCGAGCAGTTTACCGAACTGGAAGGGCGCCGGCTGGATATCCAGGTTTCCTTCATCATGATCTTCGCCATGGTGGCACTGCTGCTGTTGCTGGCCGCTGTCTGGATCGGCCTCAATCTTGCCACCTGGCTGGTGCAGCCTATCAGTGACCTGATTGGCGCCGCCGAGCGAATCAGTTCAGGCGATCTGACTGCCCGCGTGACCGGGCCGGTCGAAGCCGATGAGATGGGACTTCTTGCCAGGGCCTTTAACCGAATGACACGGCAGCTGGAAATGCAGCGCAGTGAGCTGATGAGTGCGAACCGTCAGGTTGATGCGCGGCGCCGGTTCACCGAGGCCGTACTTGGCGGGGTGTCTGCTGGCGTGATTGGCCTAGACGCGGATGCCCGGATCAATTTGCCGAATAAGTCGGCAGCGAGTCTGCTTGGCGTGACGATCGAATCCCTCGTCGGACGGATGCTGTCTGAACAGATCCCGGAAATGACCGAACTGCTGGAGCAGGCACGGCACAACCCCTTTCGGCAATCGGAAAAGCAGATCGAGCTAGACAGGGAAGCTGGCAAGATCACGCTCTTGGCACGGATCAAGGCGGAGATCGCGGACGGCCGAGTCTCGGGTTACGTTCTGACTTTCGATGATATTTCAGCGCTTCTGTCGGCGCAGCGGATGGCTGCCTGGGCGGATGTCGCACGCCGGATAGCGCACGAAATCAAAAACCCGCTAACCCCGATTCAGCTATCTGCGGAACGCCTTAAACGTAAATATTTGAATCAGATAAGCGACGATCCTGAGACTTTTGTTGAATGTACAAGCACGATCGTTCGACAAGTCGGTGATATCGGGCGCATGGTCGATGAATTCTCGGCCTTTGCGCGGATGCCCGCCCCGGTGATGCGGAAAGAAAACCTGATCCAGCTGATTCGCGAGCAGGTGGTTCTTCAGAAATCGGCGCAGTCCGGCATCGAATTTGATTTCGACGGAGATCAGGAAGCGGTTGAGCTGGAATGCGATCAGCGGCAGATCAGACAGGTTCTGACGAACTTGCTGCAGAACGCGATTGACGCAATCGATGCGGTCAATCCGGTCGGAACCGACGGGAAGCGGCCATCGGGGCAACGGATCTCGGTTGCAATAACCCGTGAGGATCGACGGATTGTCATCGATGTTGAGGATACTGGGCGAGGGCTCCCGGAGGTAGATCGTGAACGTCTTACGGAGCCTTACATTACCACCCGGGAAAAAGGCACAGGGCTTGGTCTGGCAATTGTGAAGAGAATCATGGAAGATCATGGAGGCTCGATTTCGCTAATGGATCGCGAAGGTGGGGGGACAAGGGTCCGTCTGGTCTTCGGGTCGAACATCGAGGTACCTCTGGATGAGGCGACATCGGACTCGCACGAAAATGACTCTGGGCTGAGCCGTCATGGCGTATGATATTCTCATCGTAGATGATGAGGCCGATATCCGGTCTCTGCTCGCCGGCATCCTTGAGGATGAAGGCTACGACACGCGACAGGCACGCAATAGCGACGAGGCTCTGGAAGCTGTCGATACCCGTCGCCCTGACCTCGTGATTCTTGATATCTGGCTGGAGAACAGCACGCTCGACGGTCTCCGGATTCTGGAGCGGTTGAGCGCGGAACATCCGGATGTCCCGGTGATCATGATCAGTGGTCACGGGACCATCGAGACTGCGGTTTCCGCAATCAAGATCGGTGCCTACGACTTCATCGAAAAACCTTTCGAGACCGAGCGTCTCTTGCTGCAGGTCGGCAGGGGGTTGGAGGCGGTGCAGCTTCGGCGTGAGAACGCGGAGCTCCGGGCCCGGTCTGATACGGATGACAGGCTGGTTGGGGAGTCAGCGGGGGTTGCCCAGGTGACGCAGGCCGTGGAGAAGGTGGCTCCGACGAACAGCCGCGTGCTGATCACCGGACCGGCGGGTGTCGGCAAGGAAGTCGTCGCCCGCATGATCCATACGAATTCGACCCGTGCGAACGGACCGTTTACCGTGCTGAACTGCGCGACACTAAGCCCGGAACGGCTTGAGATAGAGCTTTTCGGAGCGGAACGTCGGGACGGTGACGCAGATGATACGGGCCGTACTGTGGGCATGCTGGAGCAGGCCCACAAAGGAACTCTATTCCTTGACGAAGTAGCGGACATGCCGAAGGAGACCCAGGGCAAGATTGTCCGGGTTCTGCAGGAGCAACGGTTCCGGCGGGTTGGTGGAGAGCGGGAGATTTCGGTCGATGTCCGAGTCGTTGCCTCGACCAACAGGGATCTCCAGCAAGAGATTTCGACCGGCCGTTTCCGTGAAGATCTTTATTACCGTCTTAACGTGGTGCCGATTGTTGTGCCGGCACTTTCCGAGCGCCGTGAAGATATCCCGCTGCTCTGCAATCATTTCATCGAGCGCTCCGCGCGCAGTTCCGGCATGTCGCACCGAATTCTTGGCGAAGATGCTATCGCCGCGCTGCAGTCCTACGATTGGCCGGGCAATGTGCGTCAACTCCGCAACGTGATAGACTGGTTACTGATTATGGCGCCGGGGGCGGCGAATGAGCCGGTGAAGGCTGATATGTTGCCGCCGGAAATCGGGTCTTCGGCGCCGATCAGCCTCAATTTCGACAAGGGGGTCGAAATCATGGGGATGCCACTGCGTGAGGCCCGCGAAATGTTTGAGCGGGAATATCTGCTGGCCCAGGTCAACCGGTTCGGAGGGAATATCTCCCGGACAGCCAGTTTTGTCGGTATGGAGCGATCTGCTCTGCATCGTAAATTGAAGTCGCTCGGCGTCAGCGCCGAACGCTCTGCGTAAACACCCTCTTCAGGACGGGATCACGGCATGAAAGTCGTCATCTGCGGGGCCGGCCAAGTCGGTACCAGCATCGCTCAGCACCTCGCGGGCGAGAATAACGACGTGACGGTCATCGACCAGGACGCTGCCCTGGTTCGAAAAATCACGGAAACCCTCGACGTACGTGGTGTGCACGGGTTGGCATCGCTGCCGTCCATTCTCGAGGGAGCGGGAACCCGGGACGCTGACATGCTGATCGCGGTCACCTATTCCGACGAGGTCAATATGGTGGCCTGCCAGATCGCGCACTCGCTCTTCAATGTGCCGTCACGGATCGCACGGATACGGCAGCAGGACTATTTGCAGCCGATCTGGGCGGATCTGTTCAGCCGCGAGAACATGCCGATCGACCACATTATTTCGCCGGAGCGCGAGGTTGCGAAGGCAATCGGGCGGCGGCTTCAAGTGCCAGGTGCGTTCGATGTGCTGCCAATGGCCGATGGGATGGTCAGGGTCGTCGGCGTGCGGTGTGACGAGGAATGCCCGATCGTCAACACGCCGCTGCGCCAGCTCACCAGCCTGTTTTCCGACCTCAGCATTGTCGTTGTCGGCATCATCCGGGATGACCGGGGCATCGTGCCGAAACCGGACGATCACATGCTGCCTGGAGACGATGTCTATTTCGTCTGCGATGTCGATCATCTGTCCCGCGCCATGGCAGCCTTCGGCCATGAAGAGGAAGAAGGCCGAAGCGTTATCATTGCCGGCGGCGGCAATATCGGCCTGATGCTCGCCGAAGAGATTGAATCCAAGCATTCCGGCGTCAGCGTCAAGATCATCGAATATGATCGGGAGCGGGCCAAGCTCGTCGCACAGACCCTGGAACATACCATGGTGCTGAACGGGGACGCGCTGGATACGGAAGTTCTCGAGGAGGCAAACGTCTCCAAGACGGAAACCTTCGTTGCCGTCTCCAACGACGATGAAGTGAACATCATCGGCTCGCTTTTGGCCAAGAGGGCCGGGGCGGACCGGACCGTGGCCCTTATCAACAAAGGCACCTACGCTTCGCTGATCTCGACCCTTGGTGTTGATGCCGTGGTCAACCCGCGGGCTATCACTGTCTCGACGATCTTGCAGCATGTCCGCCGCGGCAGAATTCGTGGTGTCTATTCCCTGCGTGCCGATTTCGGCGAGGTGATCGAAGCCGAGGCCCTGGAAACATCGTCGCTCGTCGGTCATCCGCTGCGCGATGCGAAGCTGCCGTCGGGTGTCATCATCGGAGCGATTTATCGCGAGGACAAGGTGCTGGTGCCGCGCGGTGACACGGTGATTCAGGCCAAGGACCGGGTGATCCTGTTCGCTACCTACGAGGTTGTTAAAAAGGTCGAGAAGCTGTTTGCCGTCCGGCTGGACTTCTTCTAGGCCCATGGCGTGACAGGCATGTTGAAACCAGGCGCGATCCTTTTCGATTGGGACAGCACGCTCGTCGACAACTGGCCGGGCGTGACGGTCGCCATGAATGCGGCGCTGACTGCGTTCGAGCTGACGGCCTGGACCGAGAGCGAGATGCGGGCGCGGGCAAAGCGCTCCATGCGGGAGAGCTTTCCAGAGATCTTCGGCCCCGGTTGGGAAAAAGCCCGCGATATTTTTTATGCCACGTTCGAGGAACGGCACCTTGACGGATTGCGTGCGTTACCTGGCGCGGAAGAACTGCTCGTGGAGCTTCGGGACCATTCGATCCTGCTCGGAGTGGTGAGTAACAAAAACGGGGATTTTCTCCGGGCCGAAGCGGAAAGCCTCGGCTGGGCGGAGTATTTTCATCGGATTGTTGGTGCCACGGATGCGCCGCAGGATAAGCCGGCCCCTGATCCGGTCGATCTCGTACTCGCGGAATCGGGACATGAGCCGGGCGACGGGGTGTGGTTCGTCGGTGACTCACTGGTGGATTTGCAGTGCGGCCTGGCCAGTGGCTGTGTCCCTGTTCTTGTCGGGGACGACCCGATTTCCGAGGCGGATTTGCTAAAATGGCCTCCCGCATTTCATTTTGCTGATTGTCATGCCATGCGGCGGACGCTGACCGATTGAGTCACAGGGAAAAATAGTTATATAAAGGAGGTGCTCATTTCGCATTTGCGAGATGAGGGCGGTGCCCAGGCTTTTTTGGTACGCGCTGAAACGAAACGAACAAAAGGTCCGTGCAATGGCCAACGAAAAGAATCAAAACGTTCAGGAAGTGTTCCTTAACGCGATCCGGAAGAACAAGACTGCGGTTACGATTTTTCTCATCAACGGCGTGAAACTGCAGGGCATCGTCACGTGGTTTGACAATTTCTCCCTGCTTTTGCGACGTGATGCTCACTCGCAGTTGGTCTACAAGCACGCGATCTCGACCATCATGCCGTCTCAGCCTGTTCAGTTGTTTGAACCGGCGCGGGAAGAAGAAGAAGCCTCTTGATCCTGAAAGACCGGGGCGTGCATGGGGAATAGCACGCCGGACGCGAGCAGCGGTCGGGCTCTCGTCGTCCACCCTTTCGAAAAGCAGAGAGCGGGTGAGCCCGCAGCCATGCGAGACCCGGAGGGGCGTCTTGCTGAAGCTGTAGGGCTTACGGCTGCCATCGACCTCGACGTGGTGCACGCCGAGACCGTTTCGCTGTCCAGAGTCCGGCCAGCGACCTTTCTCGGCGGCGGGGCTGTCGAACGGCTGGCCGGGACGGTCAAGGGGCTGGAGGTCGATGTCGTTATCGTCGACGCTTCGCTCTCTCCGGTTCAGCAGCGCAACCTTGAAAAAGAGCTCGAATGTAAGGTCATCGACCGGACGGCTCTGATTCTCGAGATTTTCGGCGCAAGGGCTCGAACCCATGAAGGCCGTCTTCAGGTTGAGCTGGCAGCTCTGACCTTCCAGCGCAGCCGGCTGGTCCGGTCCTGGACACACCTTGAGCGCCAGCGCGGCGGCTTTGGCTTCGTCGGCGGGCCCGGCGAAAGTCAGCTCGAAATCGACAGACGCCTGATCCTCGAGCGTATCTCCCGGATTCGAAACGAGCTGGAGGATGTGAAGCGGACGCGGGAGCTGCATCGCGAATCGCGGCGCAAGGTGCCGTATCCGATCGTCGCGCTTGTCGGCTATACCAACGCCGGAAAATCGACACTTTTCAACCGGCTGACCGAATCCGAAGTGTTTGCCAAGGATCTGCTCTTCGCCACGCTGGACCCGACCATGCGCCGGGTGGAGCTGCCGTCGGGGCGGACAATCATTCTCTCCGATACGGTCGGGTTTATTTCAGACCTGCCAACACATCTGGTCGCCGCTTTCCGCGCCACGCTCGAGGAAGTTCTCGAGGCGGATATTCTGCTGCATGTCCGGGATTTCTCTCACCCGGATAGCGACGCACAGAAGGATGATGTGCTGTCTGTCCTGCGGGATCTGGGGCTTGATGAGCAGAAACTCGAAGACCAGATGGTCGAGGTTCTGAACAAGATCGACCTGATGGACGATCCGGCCAGCATCGATATTATTACCGAACAAGGCAGACGGATTGCGGTTTCGGCGCTTACCGGCGCCGGTTGCGAAAATGTTCTCGCACTGCTTGACGAAATGATCGGTGCGAATGACGTCACCCGGACCTTTGATCTGGATTTCGCCGATGGGGCCGCGCTTGCATGGCTATACGAGCACGGGCGGGTAATCGAGCGCGAGGACCGGGAAACCGATATTCATGTGAAGGTACTTCTGGCACCCGTGGACGCGGAACGTTTCGATGCAAGGTTCAGTGTCTAAACAGGATATGCTTTAAGTGTATATAGTCACTATAAGAAAGAGGTCTTCGGGGGTAACCCTGTAGACCTGTCCCGCATCATTCGGATGCACTATGTCAAAGGATCGTATGATCAGTTTTCCAGATCCCGCTGCTGTCATCGACATTATGCGCGAAACGGCCGAAGCCGTTATCCTTCCTCGCTTCAAGTCCCTCGAATCCGGAGATATTCAGGAGAAGACCGGACCTGAAGACCTGGTGACCATCGCCGATATTGAGTCCGAGCGGCGGATGACGCCGATACTTCGGGATCTTCTGCCCGGCTCAAGCGTGGTCGGTGAAGAAGCGGTAGCAGCCGATCCCGCGGTCCTCGATAACCTCACCGCGGACGCTCCGGCCTGGATTATAGATCCAGTGGATGGGACCAGGAACTTCACCAAGGGCAACTCCAAGTTTTGCGTAATGGTCGGCCTGGTGCACAAGCGCCAGCCGGTGCTGGGGTTTATCCTCGATCCGCTTGGTGAGCGTTGCGCTTTCGCCGTTCGTGGTGAGGGGGCCTGGATGTGCGGATATGACGGCAAGGAAGAGCGCCTTTCGGTTCTTGCCCCGCGCCCGAGCAGCAAGATGCGTGGCGCCCTCAATTTCCGATTTCTGCCGTCGCCTCTGAAAGAGGAGATGAAGGAGCGGGCGGAAACCGAAGTGGGCGATCACTTCCGCTTTGGCTGTGCCGGTCATGAATATCTAAGCTTGCTGACCGGCGAGGCGCATTTTGCCATGCATCCGAAGAACATGCCCTGGGATCATGTGGCAGGCTCGCTCATGCACCAGGAAGCGGGCGGTTTTCACGCCCGCTTCAACAAGCGTCCCTATTATCCGGACCAGCTCGATGGTGGATTGCTGATGGCTCCTGACGAAGCGTCTTGGGACGACCTCAGGGAAAAGCTCTGGCCGTAGCGGGAGGAGCGGCTCAGGCCGCGCGCCCGTAGGAAAGCCCGAGACCCTCTTCCAGACCCAGCATCAGGTTCATGTTCTGAACCGCCGCGCCTGAAGCTCCCTTGCCGAGATTGTCGAGCGTCGCCGCCAGCACGCATTGTCCGTTCTTCTCGTTTGCGAAAACGTAGAAGCGGATCGTGTTGGTATCGTTCTGCTCTTCCGGATCAAGGCGGGGAAGCGAGGCGGACTCGTCCAGCGGGGCGACTTCCGTGAAGAGATGCCCACTATAGTGATCGCTGAGGCACTCATGGATGCGGGCCGCGCCGACGCCGCCCTTGAGAGCCCAGAGATGCAGCGGTACGTAGACAGCCATCCCTTTGTAGTAGCGCCCGACGCTCGGCTGGAATATCGGAGCGTGCTCCAGCATCGAGTATTGCTGCATTTCCGGCAGGTGCTTGTGCTGCAGGTTAAGGCCGTAGGCGAACACGTTAGCGGAAAGATGATCCGCTGCGGTTGTGTCTTCCATGGACTGGATCAGTGCTTTGCCGCCGCCGGAATAGCCTGAGATGGCATTGACCGTGACCGGATAGTCGGCCGGCAGAATGGAATTCTCCACCAGCGGGCGGATCAGGCCGATGGCGCCGGTCGGATAGCAGCCTGGATTGCTGACAAAGCGCGCATGGCGCACAGCCTCTTCCTGTCCGGCGCTCAGTTCGGGAAACCCGTAGACCCAGTCATTATCGACGCGGTGCGCTGTCGAGGCGTCAATGACCTTGGCATCCGGATTTTCGATCAGAGACACAGCCTCAATGGCTGCCGCATCCGGCAGGCAGAGGATGGAGAGATCCGCTTCGTTCAGCGCACGGCGTCGGGCTTCGGTATCCTTGCGTTCTTCCGCGCCCAAGCTGATCAGGGAGACATCGTCCCGTCCCGTCAGTCGTTCGCGGATCTGCAGGCCTGTGGTCCCGGCTTCACCGTCGATGAAAATGCTTACCGCCATGGCGGATCTCCTCAATGCGTGGCCCAGTTGCCGCGCTTACGTCCGTACAATATTGAAAGGCGTGAAGGCTTGGCAACCGGCATGATTTCAATCCGGTTGTTATTCGCTTTCGCGAGGCGCGATGGGGTCTGGCGTATCGCTCCGGTGATGACCATCGGCTTTCAACGGATCGTCACCGTCACTCGATACTGGTCAGGTCTTGTCGAACCGTTTCGCGCGTTGCCAGAGTGCTTCTAGCTCGTCGAGCTTGGCCTGTTCCGGGGAGCGCCCCGTCTCTTCCTCAAGCATCGACTCAACGGCACGAAATCGGGTTTCGAATTTCCGGTTGCAGCGCCGGAGCGCGCTCTCCGGGTCGATGTCGAGCTTGCGTGCGAGATTGACGCATACGAATAGCAGATCGCCTATCTCGTCCTCGATCCTCTCCGGATCACGCTCGTTCGCGTCGTCCTTGAGCTCGGCCCGGACTTCCGCGATCTCTTCTTCCAGCTTGTCGAAGACCTGATCCACCACCGGCCAGTCGAACCCGACGCGGCCAGCGCGTTTCTGCAGTTTCACGGCGCGCATCAAGGCAGGGAAGGCCGATGATACACCGTCGAGGGCGCTCTCCCTGACGTTGCTTTCCGCCGCCTTGCGCGCCCGCTCCTGGGCTTTTTGAGCCTCCCAGTTCAGGGTCTGTGTTTCGGCATCGGTAACATTGTCCGAGCCGAAAACATGCGGGTGCCGTCGGATCATCTTTTCCGTAATGGCGTGGGCCACGCTGTCGAAGTCGAAATGCCCGGCCTCTTGGCCAATCTGGGTGTGATACATGACCTGAAGCAGAAGATCGCCGAGCTCTTCCTCCAGATGAGGCATGTCTCCCTCGGTGATTGCGTCGGCCACTTCGTAGGCTTCCTCGATCGTATAGGGTGCTATCGTCTCGAAACTCTGTTCGATATCCCAGGGACACCCGCCATCCGGATCGCGCAGGCTTGCCATGACCTGCCGGAGCCGCTCAATCGGTGGCAGGTTGGGTGACGGAATCTGTTTCATCGCTGATTTCTTGATCTGTGCTGTCATGATGGCGACACAGTACAGGGCGGTTTTGCGAGGACAAAGTTGGAATCGGCTTTCGGATGGTGCTCCGGAGGGCTGGCGATCATGTCCGGGAGGAATGCGCGATGGCATGAAGCATGAGCGGCCTTATCCTGGACGATTCTTCGAAACAATTCTGGGAGACGAAACGCTCTATGTGCCGGATGAATACAGCTTATTGCCTGAGTCTCAGGCCCGCTCTGATGAGACTCGTTCTCGCAGGCCTGTTTATGTTCTGGCCGGCCGTCCTGACGGTCCAGGCGCAGAACGACCCTGAATTCGGGTTCTTGCCGCGTCAGATCCAGGGGAGTTGGGAGATCGAGGACGTCGATTTTTCCGGCATCAGCGCTGTCGGCCCCGAGGAGGCGGAACACTTCGTCGGCCGCCGTATTGAGATCGGCAATTCGCATCTCGATATCTTCGGCTATCGGTGCCGGATAGACCGCTATGAGGCGGAGTTGATAGACAACAGAACAGGCCATTTCGGTGAGCGCTGGCTGTTTTCCAATGACCTAAAGGTCACTGGCCTTAGCAAGGCACCGGACTTCTATTCTGATCGGCTGCAGGTGGAGCTGAGTTGTGCCGAGGACAATCGGCCTGTCATTGCCGACGAAGACGGGGTCTTCTTCTGCATCGCCGGCGACCGGCTGGACGGCAAGGGCTTTGATTATTTCGGCGGCGATATTCTGGTAACGAGTTGCGATGGGCCGCATTACATCCTGCGGCGTATCGCCAATTGAGGCAACGAGCCGGAACCGTTTCCGGATTGCAGGACTCCATCTCGACAAATGCTGGTGGCCCCGGAGGGACTCGAACCCTCACGTCCTAAGACTCGCGATTTTAAGTCGCGTGCGTCTACCAGTTCCGCCACGGGGCCAGCGGGCATCAGGTCGCGGGCACTGACTTACAGGAAGTGTTCCGCCGCGCCAAGGCGTTCCAGGCGCGGCGGTGAGGTGAAGGCGATTACTCCGCCGCCTTGGAGGCGCGCTCGGCGTAGACCGGAAGCCGCCATTCAGGATGGCTTTCAGTCTTGCCTTCGCAGACATTGAAATAGGTCTGCTGCAGCCCCTTGGTGATCGGGCCGATGGCGCCGTTGCCCACGGGCAGGCGGTCGATCGAAAGAATCGGGGTCACTTCCCAAGCGGTCCCGCAGAAGAAGGCCTCTTCAGCGGCCGCAAGTTCGCTGCGGTCGACGTCCCGCTCGACGGTCTCGTAGCCGGCCTCGCGGGCGAGTTGCAGGGCGGTCTCGCGGGTAATGCTTTCCAGGACGTCGCTGGAGGTATGCGGGGTGATGACCTGGTTACCCCGGACCATGAAGAAGCACATGCCGGGGCCTTCGGAGACCTTGCCGCGGCTGTTCAGGAAGAGCGCGGTATCGTAGCCGTCGACCGTCGCCTGCACGGTTGCAAGCCGGCCGTTATTGTAGTTAGCGTTGCACTTCACCCGCATCGGCATGGCGTTGTCGGGCACCCTCATCCAGGAGCTGACCTGTACGTTTACGCCGTTCAGCACGTTGGCCGAACGGGGCCGCTCCAGCGCGGTGATAGCGAGGCCAACGGGCCCGCAGGCCCCCGGGCCGCCCATGCCGGCGACATAGCAGGAGGTCATGATGTGCAGGTTGGTGCCCTTGAAGTCGTTAGCCCTGATCAGCTCCAGCGTTTTCTCGGCAACCAGATCAGCCGGGATGGCGTCTTCGAACCGCATGAAGCGCTGGGAGAAGTCCAGCCGGTCCATATGTTCGGCCATGCGGAACAGATAGAAATCCTCGTCCTCCGCATTCCAATAGGCGCGCAGTCCCTCGAAGACCGTGGTGCCGAATTTGAAAGCTGCCGATGCGACATGGACCGTCGCGTTTTCCCAGGCCACGATTTCACCGTCGATGACAGCATATTTCGGCGTCGACATAGCCGGTTCCTTCCATCTTGAACTTGAGGCGGGAAGCGGGTCTGCCAAGAGGCGCCGCACGCCTATTGGTAGTCAGCCCCCGTGAATTGTTCTGGTGACAATCCGGCGTTTGTTGTTGTAATCGGCCGGTGCCATATTTCGAGCCTAGAGCGTTGTTCGGGCTGTCACAAGCGCCCACCGCTCCTCCGATAAAAGGGAATAGGCGAATGTCGGGTACCAGCGAAAGCCAGGATTACAATATGCGGCTTGCCTATATCGCGCTGCTCTGCGGCGGGATCATCGGCGCGCTTTCCTTCGGCATCCGTTCCGGATTCGGTGTGTTCCTGCCGCCGATTACGGCGGAGCTTGGCGTTGGCCGCGAGGTCTTTGCCTTTTCGCTGGCGTTGCAAAACCTGATCTGGGGGGCGACCCAGCCTTTCGCGGGTGCCATTGCGGATCGCTATGGCCCGTTCCGGGCGATCTGCGGCGGTGCTATCGTCTATGCGGCCGGCACGGTGCTGATTGCCTTTTCCGCGACGCCGTCGATGCTGCATCTGAGCGCCGGCATGCTGGTCGGCGCTGGTCTCGCCGGTACCTCCTTCGGTATTATTCTGGGAGCGGTCGGTCAGCTCTTCCCGCCGGAGCGGCGGTCCTGGGCGCTCGGGGTCACCGGCGCATCCGGTTCGCTCGGGCAGTTTTTGCTGGTGCCGGTCGCGGGCAGTCTTGTTGCCAGCTTCGGCTGGCAGGACGCGGCGTTGTTCATGGGGCTTGGCTCGTTGGTGATGGTGCCGCTTGCCATTGCTTTCTGGCCGCTGAAGGGCACCAAGGCGAACCCGCTTCCGTCCGGTCAGAGCCTTGGTCAGGCGCTGCGTGAGGCGTTCGGCTATAAAAGTTTCTGGCTGCTGACGAGCGGGTTCTTTGTCTGCGGTTTTCAGGTCGCTTTTATTGCCGTGCACCTGCCAGCCTATGTGACTGATCTCGGACTGCCCGTCACGGTCGGTGCCAGTGCGCTGGCGCTGGTCGGGTTGTTCAATGTGATCGGGTCCTACAGCGCCGGTGTTCTGGGCGGCAAGTTCTCGAAGAAGTACCTCTTGAACCTGCTCTACCTTGGCCGGGCCGTGGTGATCGTGTTCCTGTTGCTGGTGCCGCCAAGCGAGCTGGTTATTTACGTCTTCGCCTCAGCAATGGGACTGCTTTGGCTGAGCACCGTGCCGCTGACCTCCGGACTGGTCGGCCAGATCTTCGGCATGCGCTATATGAGCATGCTGTTCGGCATCGTCTTCTTCAGCCACCAGATCGGCTCGTTCCTTGGGGTCTGGCTGGGCGGCATCGTATTCGACAAGACCGGATCCTACGATCTGATCTGGTATGTGTCGATTGGCCTCGCACTCTTTGCCGGTTTCATCCACTGGCCTATCCGCGAAGAAGCCATTGAGCGGGCGCCGGCTCCGGCGGAGTAGAGACGATACCGCTTTAGTAATCGCGCAACAGCTGTTCACCTTCGAGGCGGAGCCGGTTCGCGATTTCCGGGCCGAGCAACAGTTCGGTGAGCCGGACCTGGGTGAACAGCTGGCGCTCGGCTTCTTCCGGGGAGAGAATTTCGTAATCTCGCTTTTTGAGGTCTGCGAGCAGTTTCTTTGACTGTTCGGCGACGCTTTCCTCAAGTTCGGCCAGACGCCGGTTCACGTCTCGTTCAAGGTCCAGTTCGTTCGCAAACCTGCTGGCGATCCGAAGCGAGATGATTCGGTCTTCCACGCCCTTCTGGGCGACGATCTGATCTCTTGCGCTGGAGCTGCCGCCGAGACTGTTCATGTTGGCGGAGGTAAGGTTGTCCTGCGCTTCCAGCATTTCGCGACGAACAAGATCGGCCATCTCTGTCTTTGTTCGTGCCACCTGCCGACTTTGCATGCGGGACCCGGTGTTACCGATAGCACTGGCGGCACCAACAACCTCTTTCACGTAGGATTCGGCCTGCAGAGCCATGCTCTTGCAGCTTGTCGACGACTGGATCTTTTCCCCGAGTGTCCGGATTTTCTCTTCTGTCTGGCTGACGATCGCCTCGTTCGCGACATTGGTCACTGCGGACACATCGGCCAGGGTGCCTGCTTCTTCAACGCGCTGCATGATCTCCACGATCATCGCCGGGTTTCTGAGGCGGGCGAGAATGACGAACACAACGAATTCCGCGTTGGCCGGCCTTTTCTGATGGACGGTGTTCAATGCGACGCAGATATCCTCGAGGTTGGCGTTGGTGACATGGCTCATGCCGGTTGATGGCAGGGCCTTGCGCAACTCCATGACCGGGACTGCGACTTCCAGCACGCCCACGATCTCCTTGAGGGCGGAATAGAGGAACGGATCGCCGAGACTTTCGATCAGTGCCTGTTTGGCTGCCTTGTCCTTTTCCGCCTCATCGACCACCCGGCGCAGCTGCCCCGATGCATAACGCCAGAACCCGGTGCCGAGAGTCATCAAGGCTTCGTCGTTATCCGGCTCTATCGCGTCGAGATCCTGCTGGTAACGCTCGATGCGGGATGGCTCGGAATGTTTCTGCAGAAGTTTGTAGCAGGGGACAATGGCCGTGCGTGGAATTCGGCCAACCGGTTTGCGCGGCTCGCCCGTTGTGTAGAGCAGATCGGCAAAAGGTTCGGTGAAGAAACGAACCAGCGTCGCCTGCCGCTGCGGCTTCAGAATGGCAAGCCTGGGACGCAACTGGTCCAGGATTTTCCCAACGCCCGGCGCCTTGCTGGGATCCAGGGCACGGCGCTCCAGCTTTGCAACCAGTTCGGTCAAATCCTCTTCAGGAATCTTGAAGAGCTGGCTCTCGAGATTGCCTAGGGGGATATCGTTCGAATTAGTACTCATGCGTGGTTAACCAAGGCTCCGGGCCAGGACCTGCTCCTGACGCAGCATATTTTCGAGACCGATATCGTTTTGGCTCCTCTGTTCGTTCCGCGCGGCGAGCAGGCTCAGCCGTTTGGCAAACTCCATCCATTGCGGGCGGCGATCCGGCGCTACCTCATCACGAGGTACAAGCGGTAATCCGGAAAGGATTGTAGCGACGGTTTGAAGGCGTTGATCGTGATCTCCACGCAACGCATTTTCCCACATTGCGAAGATGACGGCCCATCCGTCTTCCAGCCAGGGAATACGCACGCTCAATGACTCCAGAACGCCTTTGGCGTTTTGCCAATTCTTGAGAGCGGACCGCGGATCGTGTGCATAGACATCCGCTTCCTGGAACGCGTTCTTCCAGTTGTGGAGAGTTTCGGTGAGGACGTCGGAAATGAGTGTGGCCGGGTGATCATCGCCAATCTCTCCGGTGCGCATCCAATCTGCAAAAGATGAAAGGAAGTGCGACGCTTCGTCCAAGGTTCGTCGATACCGGCCGCGCGGTCGGTGATCCAGGACACCGAGCGCTTCGAGTAGATCGCCCCATTCAGTCAGAACGCGGGAGAGTGTCTCAGGGGCGATGTTTTCCTTGCGGGCAATCCGGCCGAGCAGGTTTTGAACTTTCTGTTGGCCAGCGGAGGTGGCAAGTTCAGCAAGGCCGATTTCCAATTCTGCCTCAAGAAAGGTTTTCACCAGATGCTGCGTTAGGGCGAGGCTGATCCGGATCTGATCTTCCGTGATTTTGCTGCTCGATTGAATAGCCGCTTCGGCGGCGTCTTCTCCAGCCAGCCCAGTCGCTGTGGCGTGCAGCACTGCTTCCCGCACCGTATCCGGCGTGACGGTTTCAATTGCCTGGATATATTCGTGCAGGACCCTGTCAAAAACCGTCAGCTTGAAGGTTTGAGGGACGGCGCTCCAACCGATAACATAAACGCCGCGTCCGCCCGACAGTCCCGAAATCACAAGCTCAAGCCGTCCGCGCTCGTCGTTGCGTACCCGTGCCATCGCGACGCTGGGGGTCGTGAAGGGCACGGCAACGCCGCGCTCTGCGAAACTGGTGGGCCAGAAATGGGTCGCTGTTGTCGAGCCGTTAGTCATGCCTGCTTTTGGCTCCGTACTCAGCCCCACTGATCGCACCCAAGATTGTGCGCTTGATACTTGTGGCGGATAAAGGGACTATTTTCAATGGAATTTCTTTGTTTTGTTAATAAAACCAAGACTCTATAAGTCGTTAGCCCCTTGTGACTTGCTACTCACCGTAGAATCAATATTTGTCAGCATATCGTTCAGTTGCTCAAACCTGAGGGCACCGCGAGTGCCTCCAGATAGGCACCGTTCGAAGATGTTCCGCGTGTGCATCAACGCTGTGCAGCAATAGCCGAGTAGCCAGTATCGATAGTGCGATGTAATCAGAAAGTTTCGAAAGGGGACAGGGTCTCCATTATTGATAAACTTTTCGTAACATGCGTCGAAATCTTTAAATATCTGGTTAATATTGGCGAGTAGGTTGAGCGTTTTTTTCAATACCTGTTGTTTGAACATATTTTGTTGTGGAAGGAAGGCGCGATGCTCGCGATGGTCGATGGGCGTGGAGTTTTCCGATTTTAGCCACCGGATAACGTCGGCAATCAGGGGTTTGTTGATTTCAAACTGATACTGGTAAAATGAAACGCCTTTCCAGGCGCTGAACACATTCGCGACCTCTTTGCTGTCGATCTTGAAAGCCTCGATGAAAAGGGCAGCTTCCGGAATGGTCGGATCCCAGATGGCATCAATGAAGCGCTGAGTTTTCATCGTTTCGTTTACATCGGCGCCGAGCGCTTTATTGACGATCGGCCGGACCTTGTTCCGGATCACCGATTTGATTTTGTCTTCTTCACCATCTTTCATCACCAGATAGGCGGGATTGCAGACTGCCTTGTGGCGCTCAAATGCTGTTTTCAGCAGGAATGGGTCCAGGGACGGAAGGTCATCGATCATTTGCAGAAATGAGAGATCCCTCTGCATCGCTTCGGTCATGCCATCCTCGGCAATGCCGACATAGCGCTGCAGAAGCTTTGCCGCGTCTTTTTGCCGAAGGTAGACCGCATAACCGCCTTCCTGGGGCAGTTCTTCGTCATTCGGTATGTAGAGGGCGGTTTCGACAGGCCGGTCATCAGACAGCGAGGCGTTTTTGTTCGCAAAACTGGTCGACGCGGCATCGGACACCTCAACCTTGAAGTTCGGGTACTTGAAAATAATGATCCGGTTGAGGCTCGGGATTTTGAAAAACGGATCACCAATTTCCCGCTTCCGGGTCAATTCATGGATATTCCAGGTGACGCTGGGCGGGCCATAGATGATCTGATCCAAAATCGGTGAAAGCTTGCGCTTTTTCTGCGGTTTATCGGTTTTCTGATCCTGCATTAGCGTCGCGTGCTCCTGAGAGAACCGAGAATTTTCGGCGACTTCGTCCACTCTCTTTGATTGTGCCGGAACGTGCATTCTTAATCCAGCGCCGGACGCTGTCAGATGAGCTGACGCTTCACCAATCGATGCCTAGGTGACCGGGCCGCCCAGAATGCGGAAACGCTTGATATAAGATTGTTTTGCGGCTGTCGGCGAGATCGGTTCAATCACGACATCAAGCCCGGTTTTCGGTTTTCCGAAAATCTTGTTTGCTTCCGGCAGAGAAAACCCTGCGAGCTGTGTAGCTTCGAGATATGCCGCGATTTTATCGGCGCGTTTGATTTTCTTGACGATGTCGGCGGGAAGGGCGGCCGGCAGTCCGAAGCGGAGATGCACCGCTTCTTCAAGTCGTCGCTCGACGCTTTTATAATCCGATCCAATGATTGTCTTGAACGGTGTGATCATGTCGCCGATCACATACTCCGCCGCATCGTGCAGCAGCGCCGCGAGACGCCATTTCAATGCGAGATCCGGGTAGAGCCGGTGCACAAGGATTTCTACCAGGACGGAATGTTCGGCAACGGAATAGGGCCAGCGGCCTTCTGTTTGTCCGTTCCAGCGCGCGACCCGGGAAAGACCGTGGGCGATGTCCTCGATTTCAACATCAAGAGGGGACGGGTCGAGAAGATCGAGCCTGCGTCCGCTGAGCATGCGCTGCCATGCCCGTGCGGGCGGTGTTGATTTAGTGGATTTCACGAAGACCGTCCCTTTCCCGCTGACCGGTCCTGAGACCGACGGCGTCTCAGATAGACGAGAAGACCCAGTCCGATCAAGGGCGGGCCGGCACTGGCAAGCACCCGGTTGGCGGTCATGATGCTGCGGGACTGAAAATGCTCTAGCTCCATGATCAGAAGGCAGCGGTCCTGCGCGTCCTGCTCTCGATAATTGGCTTTGCATGTTTGCGCACGGAGTAAATACGTGCGGTCAATCGGTGCCAGATCCCGATCCCATCGGTTCACGAAGAAAATGGTGAGCGGTACAATCCAGATCAGGGATGCCAGCGCCCAGATGAAAGAAAATCGGCTGAATATTGCGGATGCATGTGGCATTTTATAAATTCAGATTAATTAAAATGCATAAGAATCAACATTTTGAATGAATGTGTTCAGCTTTTGCATTTTGTTCTGGTATTGTTGCGTTCTAAAGAAAGTAGCACAATAAAAATGGAGATTTTACTGTGCATTTGAAGCCCTTTACTAAAATCGCTTGTGCTGCTGTCGTGATGGTCACGTGTGCTTCCGTTTTCTCGGATGTAGCGCGTGCCTACGATCCAAGGGCCATGACGGGACCGGGGTTTCTCGCCTTGGCATCGGGCCGCATGATTTCCGGTTGGTTGAGCAACGGTAACCGTGCCTTTTACCTCAGGGTGGAGAAGGGCAAGGTCTACTCGTTGAAGGTGCCCGCCCAGAACGGCTTCCCTGAAGTGCACGAGACCGGGACGGTCCGGCCGACCAAGGAGCACTATTGTCTGTCTCCCTATGGCGGTGCCAAAGAGCGGTGCCTGCGGGTCCGTTTGCTGGAAGACAATGAGTTCGAAAGCACGGACGATTCCGGGAAGCGGATTGCCCGCTGGTGGTTGGCACAACAGTAAATCCGTTTCGGACGAGAGGGCGCGCTTGACCTCTCGTCCCGTCGGTTCCAGTTTGCAGATACTCATCAGTCTTTCCGCCTGGAACTTAAAATGACCGCCGAAACGCACGCCGCGCCGCCGGAAGGCGGCTCACTCGCCGACTTCAAGGTGATTGGCCTGATCGGTGTTGCGCATTTTTTCAGTCATCTCTTCATTCTTCTTCTGCCGCCGCTGTTTCTGACGCTTCGCGAGGAGTTCAGCGTCAGCTTTCTTGAGCTCGGGCTGATCATGACCGTGTTCAGTGGCGCCACGGCGAGCACGCAGCTTCCGTTCGGCTATCTGGTGGATAAGTTCGGAGCGCGCTGGATTCTGATCGGCGGCCTCGCGGCTGAATCTTTTGCCTTTATGATGATCGGGTTCGGGGACGGTTTCTGGGGCTTACTTGCCATGATGGCGATCGCTGGCGTTGCCAACGGTGTCTATCACCCGGCTGATTACGCGATCCTGTCGGCCTCGGTTTCAGGGCCGCGCATGGGGCGCGCCTTCAGCCTGCATACCTTTGCCGGTTTCGCCGGTTTCGCTGTCGCGCCGCCGCTGATCATCTTTTTGAGCGATATCGCCGGCTGGCGTATGGCCCTTGTCGGAGTTGGCCTTGCCGGTCTTGCAACCGCCGCTGTTCTGTTGGTGTTCGCTGGCAGTTTGCACAATAAGCAGAAACCAGCGGAAGAGCAGGCTAAACCGGCCGATTCCTCCAGCCGGGCGCTGCTGTTCTCGTTCCCGATCCTGATGTGTCTCGGTTTTTACATCATGACGGCGCTTGGCTCTGGCGGGCTCAACAACTTCCTGGTTTCCGCTCTCAACCTGTTACACGGCACGGCCCTTCCGATAGCGACAGGGGCGCTGACAGGCTATCTCGTCGGCACCACTGTCGGGATCCTCTTCGGCGGGTATCTGGCGGACAAGACCTCCAATCACAATGTGATCGCGGCCTTTTGCTTCCTGGCGACGGCGGTGATGATTTCCATTGTCGCGCTTGTCGACATGCCCGAGCCGCTGCTGCTGGCATCGCTGACCCTGCAGGGCATTATGCACGGCATGATCATGCCATCGCGCGACATGATCGTGCGCTCGGTCACGCCCGACGGGCAGTACGGCAAGGTTTTCGGCTTCGTCACCACCGGCTTCAGCATCGGCGGGATCATTGCGCCGATGATCTTCGGTTTCATTCTCGACAATGATCAGCCGGCACTGGTGTTCTATGCCATCGCCGGGTTCATGTTCCTGTCGATGTTCACCGTGTTCACGTCAACTCGCTGGCGGGGGCTTCGCTCGGCGTAACCTGCCTGATCCGGGTTTCCCTCAGCCAGATATAGAGGCCCGCGCCGATAATCAGCGCGGCGCCGATGCTGGTCCAGATGTCGGGCAGGCTGTTGAACACGACCCAGCCCAGCAGCGTGGCCCAGAGCATCTGAATATACTGGAATGGCGCCAGCAGGGACGCGGCAGCGCAGCGGTAGCCATGCACCAGACATAACTCGGCCAGAAGGGCGAGCAGGCCGATCAGGGCCAGGATTCCCCAGCTTGATCCCAAGGCGACCGGCCACGCGCCGGCGAAGGGCAATAACGCGGCCGACCCGATCACGCCGGTAACGGCCGTCAGAAACAGCGTGGCGAGGGCCGGGGTCTCTTTCCCGGCGTGCCGCGTCATCAGCGAGAACGCCGAAAAGCCGAATGCCGTGCCGAGCACCATGAGATGCGCCGTGGTCAGTTCTTGCAGGCCGGGCCTCAAAATGATCAGCACACCCAGAAAGCCGACTGCAACCGCGCTCCAGCGCCGGATGCCGACGCTTTCTTTCAGGATCAGTGCGGAGAGCCCGACAGTCAGCACTGGTGCCATGAAGCTGATAGCTGCGGCTTCCGCGAGTGGCAGGCTGGCGATGGCGCCGAAGAACAGAATGGTCGAGATAAACAGGAAACATCCGCGGATGGTGAGGAATCCCAGCCGCCGACCTCCAAGGAAGGTCCGGATGCCGAAAAACGGGATAAGAACCACCAGCAATGCAAGGTGCGCGGCATAGCGGACGAACGTGATGTGCTCGATCGGGAATGTCTCGGCGCTCTGCTTTACCAGCGCATCCATGCAGGAAAACACGGTGAACCCGGCGACTATCAGGCAGATGCCGAGAGCAGGGCGGTGATGCTGAGCACCTGACATGGTCTTTTCCGTCTTCCGTGTGCGTGTCGTTTAATGTTGTGCGGGCGGCGTGGGTTTGATTTGCCGTTCTCGGATCCAGACATAAAGCCCGGCGGTCACGATCAGGGCGGCGCCCGCGAAGGTCCAGACCTCAGGCACGTCGTCGAAAATGAAGTACCCGTATATCGTCGCCCAGATGATGACGATGTAATGGAACGGTGCCAGCAAGGAGGCGCTGGCGTACCGGAAGCCGAAGATCAGGATCTGGTGAGAAACGCCGCCTATAGCGCCGATCACGATCAGAAAACCCCACTCGCGGAGACTCGGTGTCTCCCAACAAAAGAAAATCAGTATGCCTGTTCCGATAAAACCGACCAGTGCCGCATGGAACTGCATGGCGACCGGGTCTTCGGTACGGTTGAGCGACCGTGTCATCAGGCCGAAAATGCTGAACATCGTGGCCATGCCAAGGACCAGGAAATAAGCCCAGTGGATTTCGTTAAACCCGGGCCTCAGCACGATCAGAACGCCGACAAAACCAATCCCTACGGCGGCCCAGCGCCGGATGCCGACTTTCTCGCGCAGGACAAAGGCGGAAAGGGCGACGGTGATCAGCGGGGATACGAAAGCGATGGAATTGGCGTCCGTCAGCGGTATCAGCGATATCGCGGTGAAAAAGCAGATGGTGCAGCCGAGCAGGAGAAGTCCCCGAATACTGACCATGATCGGGTTCTTGACATGGAATGTGCGTCGAACACCCAGCAGCGGGAGAACAAGAACCATTCCGACAAAATGGAAGAAATACCGCCCCCAGATGACCATTTCGATCCGGATGGTCTCGGATGTGTATTTCGCCAGCGCCTCCATCGTCGCAAACATGGATACCGCGACGAGGATCAGCCCGATGGCGCGGGCAGGGTTGCTGAGCCCGTCACTCTCGACGGCTGCGGGACTGTTTTCAGTGTTCATTGAGAGGACCCGCATGGAGAGACGCCGACCGCGCGCACGATGCTTATCCCGTCACGGGAGTCCGTGCAATCCATTCCAGGTTTGAGTCCGGTGCGGCGTGTTCGACAGGTTTAGCGTGCGATCCTGACGGCCTGGCAGAACTGGCGCTTGGCTTTCATGGCACTGCAGGCTTTGAGTGCGTCGGCCCG
The DNA here is from genome assembly GCF_034670185.1 of Nisaea sp. Taxonomy (NCBI): domain Bacteria; kingdom Pseudomonadati; phylum Pseudomonadota; class Alphaproteobacteria; order Rhodospirillales; family Thalassobaculaceae; genus Nisaea; species Nisaea sp. Next base: position 1,276,032 of record NZ_JAXMNY010000001.1, on the reverse strand, counting down.
GGTCTTGAAGGCGGCACCGACCAGCCGGACGAATGTGCCGCGTCCGTCGCCGGCATCAAACTCGACGGTCTTGAAGCTGAGATCCTTCAACTCATTCGGATAGCGCTTCTCAAGCGCGGACCAGCCGCGCCGGGCGCCTTGCATGGTCCTGTAGGATTCCAGATGGATACCGTATTTGCCGTCTGGGCTTGCTGTTGTCATGGATGTTTTCTGGTCGTCTTGATCGTCCGTTTTAGAGGCGGATTTCATTTCCTCCTCTGCCTTCGGAGCCATCATCTTGCCTTCGGACATGCTTTCCAGCTTGCCGACCACGGCTTCAAGCCGGGAGATCAGCGTCAGCATCCGGCTGTCTTCCATCTCCTCGCGCATTTCGCCGGCCTTCTTGGGCGGCGCCATCATGGGGTCCGGCTTTGCCATGCTCGCATGAGTGCTCGTCGCAGGGGCGACCATATCGGTCAGGTTCGCCGGCTGATCGACGGTGACAGGCATCTCTTCCGTCCGGTTGTCGGCCAGGGAAACGGACATCAGCTCCTTGCGAGAGCGGGAGTTCGCAAAGGTCCGTTCGCGCAAAACGTAATTCTGAGCCACCGGGGCGTAATAGAGGCTGGTGTCGACGTTTTTGCGTTTGCAGTCAATCCGGTAGGTTGTGAAGGTCCCGGCAGGCACCGTGACATCTTCCTGACCGGCTACGACGCACCGCACCTCGTCTTCCCAACCAGTCGGCACTTTCTCACTGCTGCCACGGATACCGTAGGCGACGATATTGCCTTCCTGTAGCGGGAAGAGGGTGCCCGGATTACCGATAATGCTCTGACGTCCGCGCCCGAGTTCGGGATGGGACGACCAGGACAGTTGCGGTGTGACCAGCTCGTTCGTCGTGGTCCAGATCAGACCGGAATCGTTGGTCCAGGTCACTCGGTCCGGCGTGACGCCGACCACCTGCTCCTGCACCACGTTTCCGTCGTCATTGAACACATAGGTGTCGCCGGGCTGGTACAGCGGTTGCGGAGCTGGCGGCAACTGAGCGAGCGGAGCCTTGGCGGGAAGAGTGTCACTGTCGCTGAATAAATCCAGATCCGGCATTTCGAATGAGCAGGCGGAAAGTGCGCCGACCAGAATTACAGGAACAAAGCGTCGGATCAGGTGCCGCATCGCAATAAAATCGCCGCCGAAAAGGGGTAGTCAACCCTGGTTCAATAACTAGAAAAATATCCAATATCTTGGCGTTAGTGTCAACTTAACCCCAATATGATGTTGCAGTTTTAGGATTGAGACGGACCCAAGGCCGGGGCGTTGACAGACCGTATCTTCATCCGCAATCTGAGCATCCCTCCCGGCAGGCTCCCCGTATCTCCTCAGGGTTCGAGCTGGCCAGTACCAAAAGGAATAGCGATATGGCAACGGCGAAAGCTGATCTGGTATTGCGTGGCGGCAAGGTGTTTCTCGGTTTGGGTGCCGGATTCACCGAATCGGTCGCGATCTGGGGTGGACGTGTGATTGCGCATGGCAGCAATAGCGAGCTGGAGGGGCTGGTCGGGGCCGACACACGGGTGATCGAATTGAACGGTCGTCTGGCGGCTCCCGGACTGAACGACGCGCACCAGCATCTGATGGCGGTCGGGCTTGGCCTCTCGGAGGTCGATTGCAAAACTGACACGAAGCTCCAGGCGTTGCTGGCCAAGATCAAGGCGCGCGCCGACAAGGCCAAGCCGGGTGAGTGGATCTTTGGTCGTGGGTACGACCATTTCGAGCTCGATGCCAAGCGTCACCCGTATCGTGAAGAGCTGGACATCGTTGCACCGAACAACCCGGTCTACGTCAAGCGCACCTGCGGCCATATGGGCGTCGCCAACAGCGCGGCGCTGAAGCTCGCGGGGATTGACGAGAGCACAGCGCAGCCAGATGGCGGCCATATCGAGAGCCAGAACGGCAAGCTCACAGGACTGCTGCAGGAACGGGCACAGGAAAAGATCACGGCCGTTCTCAGCGATTACAGTATCGATGCCCTAGCGGAGGGCGTCCGCATGGGCCAACAACACAATCTCTCGCTTGGTTTTACCAGCGTGACCGATCCAGGCGTTGGTCTGCGTCAGGGCTATGACGAATGGCTGGCCTATCAGCAGCTCAAGCGCGAAGGCGGGTTCGGCCTGCGCATGCACCTGATGATGCTGGCTGGTGCCAACGGCTGGCCGGACCGGGCCATCGATCTGGGCCTGATGACGGGCGACGGGGACGAGTGGCTGCGCGTCGGCCCGATGAAACTCTTCACCGACGGCAGCGCTGGCGGCAAGACGGCGGCGATGTTCGATCCTTATCTCGGCGAGCCGGAAAACCGCGGCATCATGATCTATGAGGATCAGCAGCTCTTCGACTATGTGAAGAACTATCACGACCGGGGCTATCAGGTTGCCGCCCACGCCATCGGCGACCGCGCTATCGAGCAGATCCTGACGGCCTATGAGTTGGCCATCGGTAACGATGTCGAGGCGCAGAGCAACCGCCGCCACCGTATCGAGCATTGCGGCTTCCTCAATGCCGACCAACTTGCCCGTATGCAGCGCATCGGCGTGCTGCCGGCGCCGCAATCGATCTTCATGTACGAGTTCGGCGATCTTTATATTGACGTGCTGGGTGAAGAGGCGTCGGCCAAGGCCTATCCGTTCCGCTCCTTCCTCGATGCGGGGCTTCATCCGTCGGCCAGCTCAGATGCGCCGGTTTCGAGCACCAACCCGTTCCAGAATCTTTATTCGATGATTACCCGCAAGACCAAACGCGACACCCTTCTGGGCGCCAGCGAAGCGCTGAGCCTGGAAGAGGCGCTGCATTGCTACAGCTATTGCGGGGCATTCGGGTCGTTTGAGGAAGGTATCAAGGGCACGCTGGCACAGGGTCAGCTCGGCGATGTGACCGTGTTCGATCGCGATCTGTTCGCCGTTGAGCCCGAGGAAATTCTGCACGCGTCGGCGGACCTTGCCATCGTCGGCGGCGAAATCATGTTTGATCGGCAGTCGGAAGCCGCCTGACACTAAAGAAGGGGCCGGGGAGGCCCGCGAAAGAAGGGGCCGGGAAGGCCCGCGAAGGAGAACAGGGATATGTCGAAAACCACCCTCATCAAGAACGCCTCCTGGGTGATCGGTTGGGAGAAGGACAAGAACGGCAGCGATGCCGGCCACCGCTTCTTCCGCAATGCCGACGTCGCCTTCAAGGACGGCATTCTCATCCATGTCGGTCCGGGTTATTCAGGCACTGCGGACGAGACCATCGACGGCAGCCGCATGATGGTGATGCCGGGCTTCATCAGCATTCACAATCACCCGACATCGGAGCCCGGCAACAAGGGCTTGAACGAGGAGTTGGGCAGCCCAAAACTGGGGCAGAGCGGGCTTTACGAGTATATGCCTGTGTTCCGGATCATGCCGGAAGCGGCTCCCTATACCAGCCGCTATGCCATTCATGAGATGCTGAAAAGCGGCGTGACCACTTATGCCGATCTGTCCGGCGCCCGGGAGAACTGGGTCGACGAGGTTGCCGAAACCGGCATTCGCGGCGTGCTCTGCCCGATGTACCGGTCTGCCGCCTGGTCTACCAAGAACGGCCACTCGGTCGTCTACGACTGGGACCCAGAGGCTGGCGAGCGCGGCATGGAGCGTGCCATCGAAATCGTCGAGGAAGCGGATCGCCATCCGTCTGGCCGGATGTCCGGCATGATGGGGCCGTCCCAGATCGATACCTGCACGCCGGAACTGATCCAGGCCTCCCACGCGGAGGCAAAGAAGCGCGGCATCAAGATGCAAATCCACGCGGCCCAGAGCGTGGTCGAGTTCAACGAGATGACCCATCGCCACGGTTTGACGCCGCTTGAGTGGCTGGACAGCATCGGTGTACTCGACGAGAACACCATCATCGGCCACTGCATCTTCCTGAACGATCATCCCTGGCTGCACTGGCCGCAGGCGGATGACTTCAATCTGCTGGTGAAGTCCGGCACGTCAGTCGCCCATTGCCCGACGGTGTTCTGGCGGCGCGGGATCGCCCTGAACAATGTCGGCCGCTATGTGAAGGCCGGTATCCCGCTCGGACTCGGAACTGACACCTTTCCGCACAATTTCATCCACGAGATGGAAGTCGCGATGATCGTCGGCCGCATCATGTCAGGGGACTATACCAACGCCTCGACGGAAGAGATCTTCGATGCCGGGACGATCGGCGCCGCGAAGACGCTCGGCCGAAGTGATATCGGCCGGCTCGACGTTGGCTGCAAGGCGGACTTGGTGCTGGTGGATCTCGATCACGCCTATATGCAGCCGGTCCGCGATCCGCTACGCAGCTTGCTTTATTCTGCCGGTGACCGTGCAGTAAAGCATGTCTATGTCGACGGCACCCAGGTCGTGCGCGACGGCGAGGTGATGACCATCGATGTTGCCGAGGCGGCGGCCAAGATGACCGAATATCAGCAGGTCACCATGTCGAGTGTGCGCCAGCGAGACTGGGCGCAGCGTCCGGTCGAGGAGCTGTCGCCATTGAGTTATCCGGAAGCGGCGAAGTAAGGAACGGGCCCATGAGCGAATTTGATCTGGTTATCCGCGGCGGCACCGTCGTCAACGCCTCGGACACGGTGAAGGCCGATGTCGGCATCCGTAACGGGCGCATCGTTGCCCTGGGTGAGACGCTGGGCGCCGGCACGAAGGAGCTGGATGCATCCGGTAAGCTGGTTATGCCGGGTGGTGTGGACAGCCATTGCCATATCGACCAGCCCTCCAGCACCGGTGGCCGCAATGCCGAAACCTTCGAGACCGCGACCCGGTCGGCGGCCTGTGGTGGCACCACCTCCGTGGTCTGCTTTGCCCCGCAACAAAAGGGTGTCGGTCTGGCCGAGGGGGTTGCCGCCTATCACGAGCGGGCCAAGTCCGCCTGCATCGATTACAGCTTCCACATCGTCATCAACGATCCGAATGATGAGGTTGTCGGCAAGGACCTGCCGAAGCTGATCGGGGAGGGGCACCGCTCGATCAAGCTGTTCATGACCTATGCCAGCAACCGGGTCGATGACGGCCAGATCCTCCGCATTCTGGAAGTGGCGCGGCGCAATCAGGCGCTGGTCTGCGTCCATGCGGAAAACCACGACGCCATCATGTTCATGACCGAGAAGCTGCTGGCGGCAGGACATAACGGCACCAAATACCACGCCTGGTGCAAGCCGGCGCTGGTCGAGCGCGAGGCGACTTACCGGATGATCGCTCTGGCCGAATTGATGGACCAGCCGATCCAGATCTTCCACGTCACCTGCGGCGAGGCGGCGGAGGAAATCCGCCGGGCCCAGCAGCGCGGCCTGAAGATCTTCGCCGAGACCTGCCCGCAATATTTCGTCCTGACCGAGGACGATCTCGACCGCGATGCGCGGGAAGGGGCGAAATATCTCTGCTCCCCGGCACCGCGCACAAAGGCGGAGCAGGAGGCGCTCTGGGACTATGTGAGGTCCGGCACAATCGGCAACGTCACCTCGGACCACGCGCCATACAATATCGGCGATCCGGACGGCAAGTTCTGGGCTGGCGACAACGCGCCTTTCAGCTCTATCGCCAACGGCGTGCCGGGGCTGGAAACGCGGATGCCGATCCTGTTCCACGAGGGTGTGGTGAAAGGCCGGATCGACCTGCAGGAATTCGTCGCCATCACCTCGACCAACGCCGCCAAACTGTTCGGCCTGCACCCGCAGAAAGGCACGGTCTCGATTGGTGCCGACGCGGATATCGTGGTCTGGGACGCGGAGAAGAAAACCACCATCAGCCAGGACATCCTGCACCACGCCACGGACTACACGCCGTACGAGGGCATGGAAGTCACCGGTTGGCCGGCGGCCACGGTCGCCCGCGGGTCCGTGGTCTGGAAAGACGGCGAGGATTTCTGCGAGCCGGGCTTCGGCAAGTTCCTCGCACGTGAACCCTACGACTACATCAAGCCGCGCGGCGTCTTCCCGACACCGTTCAATCCTGTGGCGGGGTAGGGCGCTTCACCTTCTGATGACCCAATAAGAAAGGGTGGCCTGTAGGCCGCCCTTTCCGCGTTTTGTCCGTACCGTTTCGGATCAGATGATGTAGCCGATCACGACCGTGCTCTCGTCCACACCGATCAGCGTCAGCGTGTCGCCATCCCCGAAATTGAGCAAGGTGTTGCCACTGCCGTCGTCGCTCTTGATCGCGTCGAGCGTCGTCTGGTCGGTGATGCCGAAGGACGCGTCGAGATCGATCTGGTCGAAGGCACCGTCGAAATCCGAAATCACGTCGGCACCGTCACCGTCGGTGAAGACGAACAGGTCGGCACCGGCTCCGCCGGTGAGCGTATCCGCGTTCGACCCTCCGGCAAGCGTGTCCGCACCACTTCCGCCAGACAGGAGATCGCTGCCGTCACCACCGTCCAAGCTGTCCGAGCCGTCGCCACTCAGGAGGGTATCGTCTCCGGCGCCGCCGGAGAGGGTATTTGCTCCGGTGTTGCCGGTCAGAATGTTGGCATCGGCATTACCGGTTGCGTCGATATCCGCCGTGCCGGTGAGAGTGATGGCCTCGACATTGGCGGACGCGGTCACACTGACGCTAGCCTCGATCGTATCAGCGCCTTCAGCCGATGCCTCGATAACCGTGTCGCCGAGATCGTCGACAATATAGATATCGTTGCCGAGCCCGCCGACCAGCGTATCGGCTCCGGTTCCGCCGTCCAGACTGTCATTGCCTTCGCCGCCGGTCAGGCTGTCCGCGCCGGCGCCGCCGAAGAGGGTGTCAGCACTAGCACCGCCATCCAGAACATCGGCCCCGGTCCCGCCATCGAGACTGTCACTGCCAGCGCCGCCGGCCAGAGTGTCCGCTCCATCTCCGCCGAGAAGCGTGTCGTCTCCGGCGTCGCCGGAGAGAACATTGGCTCCGGTGTTGCCGGTCAGAATGTTGGCGTCGGTATTACCGGTTGCGTCGATATCCGCTATCCCGGTGAGGGTGATGGCCTCGATATTGGCGGACGCGGTCACACTGACGCTGGCCTCTATGGTGTCGTTACCCTGTCCGGAGAGCTCGTTCACCACATCGGACGCATCGTCTACGATATAGCGGTCGTCACCCGCGCCGCCGGCCATGCTGTCTGCACCGGCGCCGCCATCCAGGAGGTTGTCCCCGCTGTTGCCGAGCAGAGTGTTAGCGTCCGCGTTACCGGTTGCATTGATATTTCCGCTGCCGATGAGCTGCCAGACTTCGATGTTGCCGCTGACGGTCACGTCGATACTGGCCTCCACCGTGTCCGTGCCTTCGCCCGAGCTTTCGGTGATCACGTCGCCGACATTGTCGATGACATAGATATCGTCGCCGAGCCCGCCGACCAGCGTGTCGGCTCCGGTCCCGCCATCCAGACTGTCATTGCCTTCGCCACCGGTCAGGCTGTCCGTGCCGGCACCGCCGAGGAGGGTATCGTCACCGATACCGCCATCCATGATATCCGCGTCCGCGCCACCATCGAGGTGGTCGGCACCAGTGCCACCGTCAAGGATGTCGAAGCCAGCTCCACCGAGGAGCGTGTCGGCTCCATCGCCACCCGTGATGGTGTCATTGCCTTCTGCACCGTCAAGGATATTGGCTATGGATGAGCCGGTGAGGGAATCGTTGAAGGCGGAGCCGAGGGCGTTTTCAATGCCGCTCAATGTATCGCCTTGTGCATAGCCGCTGATGCCGGTGCCGAGTTCAAGGTCGACGTGAACACGTTCGGTCGAAGAGGTGTAGATCACCCAGTCCGAGCCGCTGCCGCCATCCATGCTGTCGGCAGCGCTGCCACCGTCAAGTGTGTCATTTCCGGCCTCTCCAATGAGAGTGTCAACGCCATTGCCGCCAAGCAGCAGGTCATCACCTATTCCTGCATAGAAGAGATCATCGGCAGACCACCCATTGGTCAAGGTGATACCGCTCTCTCCATCAAGTGTGTCGTCGCCTGATCCTCCATAGATGGTGTCATTGTGTTCGCCACCGATGAGAGAATCATTGCCGGTGTTGCCGTAAAGCAGATCGTCGTGGCGACCACCATGCATACTGTCGCTGCCGTCACCGCCGCTGAGGGTGTCGGCGCTATCGCGACCATGGATGACGTTATCGAGGCCGTTGCCGATGATGTCGTGATGTGTGGTTCCGGTCGTATACTGGCAGAAAAGGTTCTCGACATTCTCCGGCATGACGTAGGTGCCGCCGACATAGATCAAGATCTGATCGGTGCCTTCTCCGACTGATTCATAGATCGGGCCCGAGGTGTCGTAGACATGGAAGTCATCGTCCCCGGAGCCGCCATAGATGGTATCCCCGGAATAGCCTTGAAGTATGGTGTCGTTGCCGGAGCCGCCGTAGATCAGGCTGTTGCCGTGGGCACTGTTGAGACCGTCGTTCCCGGCGCCTCCTATGATAGTGTCGCCGCCATAATAGGCCGTGATGTAATCGTCGCCGTCGCCACCATCGATATAGTCGTTACCGCTCAGATCGTAGACGGTGTCGTTCCCTTCGTCTCCGTAGATGGTATCGTTGCCGACTCCTCCGTTAAGGCCATCGTTGCCGGTCCCGCCATAGATCAGATCCTCGCCGGCTCCGCCTTCGACGCCATCAGAGGCACCACCACCGTAAATAGTATCGTTGCCGTCGGCGCCGTTGATCCCGTCTGCGCCATCACCGCCATCCAGGACGTCGTTGCCGTACTCGCCGCTCAGGACATCGGCGCCATCTCCGCCGACGAGAGAGTCGTGGGCGTTGCCACCTAGTAGAGTATCGTTGCCGCCAAGGCCGACGAGGGTGTCATTGCCGAGTCCGCCAGTCAGGACTTCGCTCGCCGCGCTACCGACGATGCTGTCATCGTCTGGCCCGAAGGTGGTGTCGATGATGGTCTCGAAGCCGAAGAAGCGGGCGGTGTCGTTCGGATCGTCTGTATAGAGGGTATCATCGCCGGCACCGCCGTAGATGGTATCGTTACCGTAGTCGTAGATGATGTCATTGCCATCCCCGCCATAGAGGACATTCAGGCCGATGCCGCCATTGATGGTGTCGTCGCCGTTACCGCCGTGGATCGTATCGTCGGAGGCGCCGCCATAAATCGAGTCGTTGCCGCCGTTGCCGTAAACCAGATCGTTACCACCGCCGGAATTGATCGTGTCATTGCCGTCGCCGCCACTGAGGGTATCGGCCGAGACATTTCCGTCGATGATGTTGTTGAGGCCGTTGCCGATGATGTCGTAATGTGTGGTTCCGGTCGTGTTTTGGCCGAAAAGGTTCTCGACATTCTCCGGCATGACATAGGTGCCGCCGACATAGATCAAGATCTGATCAGTGCCTTCTCCGGCAGATTCGTAGAGCGGGCCTGAGGTGTCGTAGACATGGAAGTCATCGTCCCCGGAGCCGCCATAGATGGTATCCCCGGAATAGCCCTGAAGTATGGTGTCGTTGCCGGAGCCGCCGTAGACCAGGCTGTTGCCGTGGGCACTGTTGAGGCCGTCGTTCCCGGCGCCTCCTATGATGGTGTCGCCGCCATAATAGGCGGTGATGTAATCGTCGCCGTCGCCACCGTCGATATAGTCGTTACCGCTCAGATCGTAGACGGTGTCGTTCCCGTCCTCGCCATAGACGGTATCGTTGCCGGAGCCACCGTTGAGGCCATCGTCGCCGGTCCCGCCATAGATCAGATCATCGCCGGCTCCGCCTTCGACGCCATCAGAGGCACCGCCACCGTAAATAGTATCGTCGCCGTCGGCGCCGTTGATCCCGTCGCTGCCCTCTCCACCGTCCAGGACGTCGTTACCGTACTCACCGCTCAGGACATCGGCGCCATCTCCGCCGACGAGGGAGTCGTTGGCGTTGCCACCTAGTAGAGTATCGTTGCCGCCAAGGCCGACGAGGGTGTCATTGCCGAGTCCGCCAGTCAGGACTTCGCTCGCCGCGCTACCGACGATGCTGTCATCGTCTGGCCCGAAGGTGGTGTCGATGATGGTCTCGAAGCCGAAGAAGCGGGCGGTGTCGTTCGGATCGTCTGTATAGAGGGTATCATCGCCGGCACCGCCGTAGATGGTATCGTTACCGTAGTCGTAGATGATGTCATTGCCATCCCCGCCATAGAGGACATTCAGGCCGATGCCGCCATTGATGGTGTCGTCGCCGTTACCGCCGTGGATCGTATCGTCGGAGGCGCCGCCATAAATCGAGTCGTTGCCGCCGTTGCCGTAAACCAGATCGTTACCACCGCCGGAATTGATCGTGTCATTGCCGTCGCCGCCACTGAGGGTATCGGCCGAGACATTTCCGTCGATGATGTTGTTGAGGCCGTTGCCGATGATGTCGTAATGTGTGGTTCCGGTCGTGTTTTGGCCGAAAAGGTTCTCGACATTCTCCGGCATGACATAGGTGCCGCCGACATAGATCAAGATCTGATCAGTGCCTTCTCCGGCAGATTCGTAGAGCGGGCCTGAGGTGTCGTAGACATGGAAGTCATCGTCCCCGGAGCCGCCATAGATGGTATCCCCGGAATAGCCCTGAAGTATGGTGTCGTTGCCGGAGCCGCCGTAGACCAGGCTGTTGCCGTGGGCACTGTTGAGGCCGTCGTTCCCGGCGCCTCCTATGATGGTGTCGCCGCCATAATAGGCGGTGATGTAATCGTCGCCGTCGCCACCGTCGATATAGTCGTTACCGCTCAGATCGTAGACGGTGTCGTTCCCGTCCTCGCCATAGACGGTATCGTTGCCGGAGCCACCGTTGAGGCCATCGTCGCCGGTCCCGCCATAGATCAGATCATCGCCGGCTCCGCCTTCGACGCCATCAGAGGCACCGCCACCGTAAATAGTATCGTCGCCGTCGGCGCCGTTGATCCCGTCGCTGCCCTCTCCACCGTCCAGGACGTCGTTACCGTACTCACCGCTCAGGACATCGGCGCCGTCTCCGCCGATGAGGGAGTCGTTGGCGTTGCCACCTAGTAGAGTATCGTTGCCGCCAAGGCCGACGAGGGTGTCGTTACCAACACCGCCGCTGAGGACATTGTTTGTCGAATCACCGATAATAACGTCATCGTCCGGCCCGAAGGTGGTGTCGATGAAGATCTCGATATCGTGGAAACGTCCGGACGCTGTATCTCCGTCTGTATAGACTATATCAATCCCGGCGCCGCCATAGATCGTGTCGTTACCGTAATCAAAAAAGACATCCGCTCCATCGCCGCCGTAGAGAACATCCAGGGCAGCGCCTCCTTCGAGCGTATCGTCTCCAGAGCCACCATAGAGGGTGTCGTTGGAGGTACCGCCATTCAGGGAGTCGTTCCCGTTACCGCCATAGAGGATGTCGTTCCATCCCCATCCATTGATAGTGTCGTCTCCATCGCCTCCGAAGATTGTATCGTACTGATAACCGTTGATAAAATTGTCTTCGGCATTGCCGGTGACGTTTAGATTCACACCGGCTTGTGCGGTTATGCTCTCGACATTCTCCGGCATGTAGAACGCACCGGAGGTGTAGATACTGATATGGTCAGTGCCCTCGCCCACGGACTCATAGATCTCGGGAGTTGTACTGTAGACGAGAAAGGTATCGTCACCTGTTCCGCCATAGATCGTGTCTCCTGAATAACCGTAGGCGAGCAAGTCGTTACCAGTCCCACCATAAATGAGAGTGTTTCCATTGATGCTGCTAATACTGTCATCGCCGTCACCGCCAATGATGGTGTCGCCGCCAGTGTAGGCAACGATCTGATCATTGCCCGCACCGCCATTGATATAATCATTACCACTGTTGTCACCGATGGTGTCGTTGCCATCTTCCCCATAAATGGTGTCGTTTCCAGCATCCCCGTTGATGCCATCATCTCCGGCTCCGCCGTAGATCAGATCGTTCCCGGCACCACCAGAGGCGCGATCATATGTATCTCCAGCGTAAATAGTGTCGTTACCGTCTCCGCCAACGAGAGAGTCGTAACCTGCCCCTCCATCCAAGACGTCGTTACCGTATTCACCGCTCAGAACGTCAGCGCCATTTCCACCGACGAGAGAGTCGTTGTCTGCACCGCCGAAAAGAGCATCATTGCCGTCGAGACCGACGAGGGTATCGTTACCAACACCGCCGCTCAGGACGTTGTTTGTCGCGTCACCAATGATGCTGTCATCGTCCGGGCCAAAGGTGGTGTCGATGATGGTCTCGAAACCGAAGAAGCGAGTGGTGTCGTTTGGATCGTCTGTATAGAGGGTGTCGTCGCCTTCACCGCCATAGATGGTATCGTTGCCATAATCGTAGATGACGTCATTCCCAGCGCCGCCATATAGGATATTCAGCCCTGGGCCGCCAATGATGGTGTCGTTGCCGTCGCCGCCATCAATTGTGTCGTTGTGGGCGCCGCCATAGATGGAGTCGTCTCCACCGTCGCCGTAAATCAGATCGTGGTGATCACCGGAATTGATCGTGTCGTTGCCATCGCCGCCGCGGAGCGTGTCTGCGAAGCGTTGTCCATTGATAATGTTGTCGCTGGCATTTCCAACGATGTCGTACTGAACGGTGCCCGTTGTAAACTGGCCATAAATATTTTCGATGTTGTCGGGCACGTAGAACGTACCGCCCGAGTAAATATTGATCTGGTCAATGCCTTCACCGAAGAATTCATAGAGTTCAGGGGTGGTGTCGTAGACATAATATGTATCGTCCCCGGCACCGCCGTAGGTCGTATCGTACTGATATCCGGCGCTTAGAGAGTCGTTACCGTCGCCTCCGTAAACTAGAGAGTGTCCATGAGCGCTTTGGATATAATCGTCGCCGGCGCCGCCTAGAATGGTGTCGCCGCCATAATATGCCGTGATGTAATCGATGCCATCTCCACCATCGATGTAATCGTTACCGCTCAGATCGCGGATCGTGTCGTTGCCTTCCTCGCCGTAAACAGTGTCGTCTCCGGATTCCCCGTTGAGGCCATCGTTACCGGTTCCGCCATAGATCAGGTCGTTGCCGGTTCCACCTTCGACGCCATCACCTGAAGCGCCGCCGTAAATCGTGTCGTCGCCGGCAGCGCCGTCGATCCCGTCTGCGCCATCTCCGCCATCCAGGACGTCGTTACCGTATTCACCGAGCAACACATCTCCACCATCTCCACCGACGAGAGAGTCGTTGTCAGCACCGCCATAAAGAGTGTCGTTGCCGTCGAGGCCGACGAGGGTGTCGTTGCCTACGCCACCGCTCAGGACATTGTTTGTGGCGTCGCCAACGATGCTGTCATCGTCCGGGCCAAAGGTGGTGTCGATGATCGTCTCGAAACCGAAGAAGCGTGCGGTGTCGTTCGGATCGTCTGTATAGAGGGTGTCATCTCCGTCACCGCCATAGATCGTGTCGTTGCCGTAATCGTAAATGACGTCGTTGCCGTCTCCGCCATAGAGGATATTTAAACCGGGGCCGCCATTGATCGTGTCGTCGCCAATATTGCCGTAGATCGTATCGTTGGAGGCGCCGCCATAGATCGAGTCGTCTCCCTCGTTGCCATAAACCAGATCGTGACCGCCGCCGGAATTGATCGTGTCATTGCCTTCTGCACCACTAAGGGTATCGGCAAAGCGCTGGCCATTGATGACGTTGTCCTGATTGTTGCCCGTGATATAAAAATTGACGGTTCCGGTCGTGTATTCTGCATCTAGGTTCTCGACATTGCCCGGCATCGTGTATGAGCCGCCGGTTGCTATGTTGATCTGATCGGTGCCTTCTCCTGAAAATTCGAAGATCGAGGTTGTGATGTCATAGACCCGGAATGTGTCGTCACCGGTGCCGCCATAGATGAGATCACCCCCCTGTCCGTGGATGATGTTGTCATTACCGGCTCCGCCGTAGATCAGGGTATTGCCGTGGGCGCTGTTGATGTTGTCATCCCCGTCGCCGCCGAGGATCGTGTCGCCGCCATTATAGGCCGTGATGTAATCGTTGCCGGCCCCGCCATCGATATAGTCGTTACCACTCAGATCATAAATCGTGTCATTGCCATCTTCTCCGTAGACAGTGTCGTTTCCGGTGCCCGCATTGAGGCCATCGTTGCCGGCCCCGCCATTCAGGATGTCGTTATCTGCGGTGCCGGATATGTTGTCGTTGCCGCTTGTCCCTGTGATCGTCGCCATGCGTTGCCCCCAGATAAAAAGCCATATTTACAAAATATGTACTCACGATGACGTATTTTGGTATGTCCCTCAAGGGTGTAAAATTGACAATTTTTATTTCCTTTAAGCTGCATAATTTGAGTCAAATGCATGTTTCATCCGGCGGCACGAGAGTTTTCTGCATTCCTCTCTTAACGCTCTCGCTTGTGCCTGCTAGCCTCAAAAAAACGATATTTGAACAGGAGAATTCCCGTGTCCCGCATCGTTACCATCGGCGCCGCTCAGCTCGGCCCAATTGCGCCGGATGAGTCCCGCGCCAGCGCCGTAAACCGTATGATCGAGCTGCTGAAGCAGGCGGGAGATCGCGGCTGTAATTTTGTCGTCTTTCCGGAATTGGCGCTGACCACGTTCTTCCCGCGCTATTACGAGGAAGATATCTCGAAAATGGATCATCATTTCGAGCGCGAGATGCCGGGGCCGGAGACGCGGCCGTTGTTCGAGGCGGCGGCGGAACGAGGGATCGGGTTTTATCTCGGCTATGCGGAGCTGACGCCCGACGGGCATCGCTACAACACGGCGATCCTGGTGGATGAGACCGGCAAGATCACCGGCAAATACCGCAAGGTGCATCTGCCGGGCCATTCGGAATACGATCCTAACCGGCCGTGGCAGCATCTGGAGAAGCGGTATTTCGAGCCGGGTGATCTTGGTTTCGGGGTCTGGCGCCAGCATGGTGGCATCATCGGCATGGCGATCTGCAACGACCGGCGCTGGCCGGAGACCTATCGGGTGATGAGCCTGAAGGGTGCCGAGCTCATCGTGCTCGGCTACAACACGCCGGACGTGAACACATCGGCCTTCGAGCCGAACCATCTGCGCATGTTCCACAACCATCTGACCATGCAGGCGAATGCCTATATGAACTCCGCCTTCGTGGTCGGGGTGGCGAAAGCGGGGATGGAAGACGGCTGCATGCTGATCGGCGGCTCCTGCATCATTCAGCCGTCCGGTGAGATCGTCAGCCAGGTGTCCTCCGTGGACGATGAGCTGATCACCTATTCGGCGGATCTGGACCTGGCCAAGATGGGCAAGGAAACGGTGTTCAATTACGCCAAACACCGGCGTATCGAGCACTACGGCAACATCACCGCGCAGACAGGCGTGGAGCTGCCGCCGGAGCTTTCCGAGGCTGCCGAATAGGTCTCACGACCTCGTCAGCGCAGGTGAGGCGGATTTGGCGCTATAGTGAGAACGCTATAGATGGAAAGTCCGCCCGCCGTTGCGGGGGAGAAACAAGCTCCGGAGTTATCATGCCGCGGTTCGTCCGCCCCTTCCTTGTGGTCTTGCTTCTGGTCTGCACACTCTTGCCGGAAGCGCGCGCCGATGCCGTGAAGCGGATTCGGGTCGAGGGCGAGCTGATTGATACCTGGTGCTATGTCACCGAAATCATGTATGCCCGTGGCTCTGCGCATTTCCAATGCGCGGTCTGGTGTGCGGTCGGTGGCATCCCTGTCAGTGTCCGGGCTGATGACGGCACGCTCTATGTCGTATTGCGGGTCGAGGATGACAGCCAGAATGTCTCCAACCCGGCGATGATCCGGATCCAGAGTCATCGGGTCACCGTCGATGGCGATATGATCGAGCGGGACGGGGTGAAATATCTGCTTGTGACCCAGGTGGCCGACGACAAGGGTATCGTCGACCTGACACACGAGAAGTTCGGTATCCAGCCATGGGGAATGTGAGAATGGGGCGGTTTCGCTCTCTTGCTGTTGCCGTGGTGCTTTGCCTGTCGGCCGCTTCTCCATCCTTCGCAGCCCAGAAATGGGGCATTGATGGCGAGATGGTCGCGCAGTTCGAGGCAAAGGTGGTCGACCTGCTCTGTGAGCTGCGTGGCGATTGCCCCAAAGCCTGCGGCGGCGGCAAGCGGCAGCTCGGATTGGTGCGGGACGACGGCACGCTGTTACTGGCGGTGAAAAGCAACACCCTGTTCGCCGGCGCGACACTGGATCTTCTGCCTTATTGCGGTGAGCGTGTTGAGGTTGATGGGCTGATCATTTCCCACCCGGCCATGGTGATCTACATGCTGCAGCGTCTGCGCAAACCCGGCGCCACGGAATGGGTGCGGGCCACGGCTTTCGCCGAGGACTGGAAGCAGCGCAATAATGCTGAAGACGCGAAACGCTGGTTTCGGCGGGACGGTATGGCAAACGATGTGATCCGGACCTTCGGCAAGGTCGGCCGGCCCGATATCGTGCCGCCGCCGTCTGAATAACCGGATGCCTCGATGTCACGCCGTCTTCGCGACGCTCCTGTTGCTCGCGAGCCTGGCTGTTTCCGCTATGGCCGGGGCCGGGGCCGGGGAGAAACTCTCGCGGCTGCCAAACCTGTTCGGCGGACCGTTTCATCTCACCGATGAGCAGGGACGGCAGGTCGGCCCGGACGCCTATGCAGGCAAGTTCATGTTGGTCTATTTCGGCTACAGCTATTGCCCAGACATTTGTCCGACGGATCTCACCATCATGGCGGCGGTGCTGGACTCTTTGGGGGAGAGCGCGGACCGGATACAGCCGCTGCTGATCTCGGTCGATCCAAGCCGGGACACGCCGGAGGCGCTCCGGGAGTTCACCGATGCATTTCACCCCAGCTTGATCGGGCTGACCGGGACGGAGGCGGAAGTAGCGGCGGCGGCGAAGGTCTACCGGGTGCATCGCCGCCGGTTCCAGATAGAAGGCATGTCCGGCGACGATTATCTCGTCGACCATTCCACGCTGACCTATCTCATGGGCACCGACGGGCGCTTCCTCAGCATGTTTCCGCGCGGAACGACCCCTGAGCGGATGGCGGAAGTGCTGAGGAAGTACCTGTCTGAATAAGTCCCGGCTGTCTCAGTCAGGGCGGTTCATCTCGAAGACTTCACCGACGGCACAATAATCCATGTAACCGAGGCGGCCGATCGGCTGGTACTTGGTCACGTCGATGCGGCCATCGGCTACATATTTCTCGTCGATATGAATGCCGACCACTTCGCCGAGAATCATGCGATTCACCACGGTGTCGCTGACGGACGGCAGCTCGATTGTTTTGAGGTATTTGCACTCGAGATGCACCGGCGCGTCCTTGACCCGGAGCGGCTTGATGAACTGCGACGGTATTCCTTCGAGGCCCGCATGCTGCATCTCGTCGGTGCCGTGCGGGAAATGGATGGCGGTCTGGTTCATCTGCTGCGCCTGCGCCTTGCCGACGATATTGCAGACGAACTCGCCAGTTTTTGCTGCGTTCAGCGCGCTGTCCTTCGGCGATCCGTCGGGCCGGGAGCCGCTGGAGAAGATCACGCAGGGCGGCGCCCAGGAAACAGCATTGAAGAAGCTGTAGGGTGCGAGGTTGGTGACGCCGTTCTCGTCGATGGTCGAGATCCAGCCGATGGGCCGGGGCGATATGGTCGCCTTGAACGGATCGAAGGTGAAGCCGTGGTTCTTGTGGTCGCCGGGCTCGAAAAACATGCGCCTCTTCCCTGTTCTTAACTTTTCGTCTCAGCGAAATGCCACAAAGCCCGGAGCCGTGCAACGCTGGGGGACCGCACGGGTGCCATTCCCTAGGGTCGCGGATCGTGCTACCGCAAGGCGTGGAGAGGAAGATCAATGACCGCATCGCCGGAAGAGGATGAAGCCTTGCTGGAGAACCTCCGTGCCGAGTTCGGCAAGAGGGAGACCATGGAGAGGCTGTTTCACACGGTTATTCCGCATCTGGAAGAGGGCCAGCGAACGCTGGTCTACATCCTGGCGCAGATCGACCGGATAGGTCACACGGCAATGGAGCCGTTCTTCCTGAAGAGCCTTTTCGGGCCGCACTACGACCGCATCATCCTGATCACGGGGCAAGGCGAGGGGGCGGGCTATAATCCCTTCATCCTGCAATGCCCGGGGCCGGAATTCGTGCATGTGCCGACACCCGATCCGATCCTACCGATGCTCGGCTTCCTCGATGGCGGGGTGCACGATCTGAAGCTGTTTCATCTTTGCCTTGCCTCGCCACAGCGAGTCATCCGCGATTTCGGGCGTCATGTGACAACTGGCGGCGATATCCGTTACTTCGAGTTGCCGGATAGCATTCGCATGACCGGGGAGGCGTTTCTGGAGAATGTCGGCATGCCGGCTGGCTCGCGTTTCGTTACCCTGCATGCCCGCGACATGAGCTACCTGCCGGAAAAGGCGCACCACGTTTTCCGTTGTGCCGACATTCATACCTATAGGGAAGCGATCCAGCGGTTTGTCGAGGCGGGTTATTGGGTTTTCCGGTTGGGGGATCGTGGCGGTGTCCCGCTGGAAGGGTATCCGGAGCAGGTTGTCGATTTGCCGCGTCATCCTGGCTACAGCCAGGCGATGGATGTGTTCCTGTCTGCCCGCTGCGCCTTTGCCTTCAACCAGGCGTCCGGGCCGGAAGCGCTTGTCCGGGCCTTCGGCCGGCCGGCCGCGACCGTGAACCTGGTCTATGAGCTTTTGCGACTGCCGATGAAGGACGACCTGCTGCTGTTCAAGCATTATCTCTCGGCCCGTACTGGCGAGCCGTTGTCCTATGCCGAAATCCTGGAACTCGGGCTTCCCGCGGTTGGCAAGGGAGAGGATTTCGAGGCGAAAGGAGTCGTGATCCGCGAGAACAGCGCCGAGGAGCTTGCTGATCTCGCTGAAATTATGATCGAGCGGGACCGGTCGGGAGCGAAGTCCGCTGGGGACGTCGATCTTCTGACGTTGTTCCGGACCCTCGGCCAGAACTACGAGCAGATGTTGCTCGCAGACCCGGCCATGCAGACGGACAATCTGGACTTCTATGCTTATGCGCACGATTTCGGCCGGCCTGTGCCTTCCGTTTTGCAGCGCAAAGGATTTCTGGACCGTTCCTGAGTGCTGGTCTATCACCGTCGCGCCCCGCCACCCATGGAACCGCCCGCATGCTCTATCAGTTATTCACGATCATCGTGCCTGTCTTCATTTGCGCCGGCATCGGTTATGTCTGGGCGCGCCTGAAGCTGCAGTTCGATAACGAGACCATCACGTCGCTTGTGACACTGGTCGGCACGCCCTGCCTGGTGTTCGGCACGCTGGTCGGCCTTGATCTGTCGATGGAGTCCCTGTTCCGTCTCGGGGCCGGGAGCGCACTGGTGACAGTTGTCACAGTTGCTGTCGTGGTACCGGTCCTGTTCCTGGCAAAGAAATCCGTGCGCGCCTTCCTGCCGGCACTGATGTTCCCGAATGTTGGCAATATCGGCCTGCCGCTTTGCCTGTTTGCTTTCGGGCAGGAGGGGCTTGCGCTGGCAATTTCCTATTTCGCCGTACAGGCCGTGTTGATGTTCACCATCGGCGTCGGGGTCGCGTCCGGCCAGTTCGGTCTCTCCTCGCTAACCCGTAATCCGATCATCTACTCGGTCACCGCCGCGCTCGTTTGCATCCTTGCGGATATTGATGTGCCAAAATGGATCATCAGCACGGCGGACCTTGCCGGGGGCATGTGCATTCCGCTGCTCTTGATCGCGCTGGGCGTATCGCTTGCGAAGCTCCGGGTTTCAAACCTGATGGAAAGTTTCGGGATCGCGGCGTTACGGCTGGTTGTCGGGTTCGGCTCGGGCGTTCTCGGTGTCTGGATGTTGGGAACCACGGCGATGGAAACGGGGGTGCTGATCCTGATGTCGAGCATGCCCGTCGCGGTCTTCCCCTATCTCTTCGCCGTTCGCTACAACCGGGAGCCGGAGACCATTGCAGGCTGCGTCATCGTCTCCACGATTATCGGTTTCTTGACCATGCCGGGCCTGCTTTATCTGGTTTTCCAGCTTTCCGGGACTGCCGGCTGATAGCGGATACTTTCAGGAGCCTCAGACTTATCAAAAGGATGAGGTTCAATAGGACGGTAATCGGATATTTCCGATTTTTCAACCTTGCGGCGTGAGGATCTGACGGATTGCGATACCGTCTTCCATATTATCGAGAGCCTGATTGACCTCCGAGAGCGGCAGACGATGGGTGATCAACTCCTCGACCGGGAGCAACCCGCGCTGGTGCATGGCGATGAAGCGCGGAATATCGGTGCGCGGATTGCAGCTACCGACATAGGAGCCTTTGACTGTCTTGGCTCCGGTGACGAGTGCCGCGACGTCGAGCTGGAACGGTGTCTTGGGGTCGACCAGTCCGACCGAAACAACGCTGCCGCCCCGACGCGCACTGTCATAGGCGATTTCAAACGCGCCGAGCTTGCCTGCGGTCTCGAAAGCGATATCAACGCCTCCATTGGTGAGGGATATTACGTCTTCGGCGGCGCTGCGGTTGGCGGAACAGATCGTTTCGCTGGCACCAAGCCGGGTCGCATGGGTGAGCTTTGCCGGATCGGGATCAACGGCGATAATCCGTGACGCGCCTGCTGCACGGGCACCGAGCAGGGCGCTGAGGCCGACGCCGCCGGCACCAGCGATGACGACAGTATCTCCGGCCCTGATCGCGCCGGTGTTGAGGACCGTTCCCGCTCCGCACATCACAGCACATCCGAACAGTGCGGCTATATCCAGCGGCAGGTCGCGTGGGACCGGCACCACCGATTTTTCGGAAACCAGGGCGTATTCGGCAAAGGCGGACAGGCCCATGTGATGGTGTATGGGCTCACCGTTGACTGAAAGTCGTGTGCCGCCGGAGAGCAGCTCGCCCTTGCGATTGGCGGCAAGACCAGGACCGCAGAGATGGGCTTCGCCGTCGATACAGGCCGGGCAGGCGCCGCATTGCGGCTGGTAGACGAGCACGACCGGATCGCCTGCTGAAACTGATGCGACGCCCGGGCCGACAGCTTCCACCGTGCCGCTTGCCTCATGCCCGGGAACTATCGGCATCGGCCAGGCGCGGACACCATTGATCACGGAGAGATCCGATCGGCACAGGCTGGCGGCTGCGATCTTCACCAGCACCTCGCCTGCGCCCGGTTCGGGGACGCTTACAGTCTCGAGCTTAAGCGGTTTGTGCTCGGAATAGGGACGTGCGGGGGCCGGCGCACGCAACAGGGCCGCTTTGAAGCTGATCGACATGGAATTTCCCGTTGATTGCGGTCAGGCGAATTCGAGCGCGAGATAGGAGTTCATCACGCTCTCCATCGTTTTCTTCTCCAGATCCCGGACAATGAAGACGAGGCGGGAACGGCGATCGTCGCTCGGCCATTTCTCGATCTTTGCCGGTGGATGGAACATGTGCTGGACGGCATGCACGACGACCGGCTGGTCGTCATCGAGTTCCTTCAGGTTCAGCAGACCCTTGATGCGCAGGATATTGGCGCCGTGGGTCTGGGCCATCATATCCAGCGCGCCGGCGATCCGGTTCCATTCCAGCGGCTCGTCGAAATAGAGCACGAAGGAATGAATGTGATCGTCGTGCCGGCTGACATCGTGGTGGTGACCGTGGCCGTGATCTCCATCGTGGCTATGCCCATGGCCATTGCCGTGATCGTGATGATGCACGTGGCCCTCGGTCGCCCGGTAGGCTTCCTCGCGCAGCCATTGGCCGACATCCGCGCTTTTGGTTTTGGGGTTATAGAGTCCGGCATCGAACAGGACTGACGGAGCGACATCGCCCTGGATGGCCTTGATGACCGGAGCCGCAGGATTGAGCTCGTAGAGCCGCTTTTCAACGGCGGCAACGGTCTCAGCGTCCGTGACGTCTATCTTGGTCAGAACGATCCGGTCGGCGACGGCGGCCTGCTTGACGCTTTCGAACTGTGTGTCGAACTGCTGCATTGCGTGATGGGCGTCGACCACGGTGATGACGCCGTCAAGCCGGAAGCGGGTGACCAGGAACGGGTCTGCCATCATGGTGTGCAGGATCGGCGCCGGGTCGGCGAGCCCGGTTGTCTCGACCACGATGCGGTCGAAATCGGGGATATTGCCCTTGGCTCGGTCCTTGAACAGGCGCTTCAGCGTATCAACCAGATCGCCGCGGACTGTGCAGCAGAGGCAGCCGCTGTTCAGCAGCACCACATCCTCGTTCGACTCCATGACCAGCGCATCATCGAGCCCGACCTCGCCGAACTCGTTCACGATGACGGCGATCCGGTCCATCTCCGGGTGATGCATCAGCTTCGCCAGCAGGGTGGTTTTACCGCTGCCCAGGAACCCGGTGAGGATGGAGACCGGAAGCCGGTCCGGCTCGCTTGTCGTGCTTGTCATTTTAATACTCGTGGGTCGGTGTCAGTGTGGTCGGGTCAGTGATGATGCCCGCAATCGGGGCCGTGTTCATGATCATGGGTATGATCGTGGTCATGACGATAGGGCACGACGGCGGCTTCGTCCAAGCGTCCGAACAGGGCGCGGAAACTCGGATTGCGCTCGACCTCGGCGGGATGACCGGTGCAGCAGACATGACCGTTCAGGCAGAGCACCCGGTCCGTTCCGCGCATCACCAGGTGCAGGTCGTGCGAGACCATGATAATCGCGGCACCGGTTTCCTCCCGGATCGCCCCGATCAGCCGGAACAGTTCGGACTGTGCGGCGACATCCATGCCCTGGGTCGGTTCGTCCAGCACCAGGAAGTCCGGTTGTTTCATGATTGCCCGGGCGAGCAGCACGCGCTGTGTTTCGCCACCGGAGAGACTGGTCAGTTGCTGATCCAGAAGATGGGTGATGCCGGTTCGTTCCGCTGTCTCCGCGACCCGGCCGCGCGCCGATTTCATGCCGAGTGAGAGGAAGCGCCGGGGCGTCAGCGGCATGGAATTGTCGAGAGCGAGCTTCTGCGGCACGTAGCCAACGCTGGTGCCAAGGGCGAGCTGCGCCGTTCCGCTGTCGGGGGTAAGCAGTCCAAGGATCACCCGGAGCAGGGTCGTCTTGCCGCCGCCGTTCGGGCCAATCACGCTCATGATCTCGCCGCTGCCGAGGCTGAAACTGATCTTGTCGAGCACAGGGCGACCGTTTCTGAGAACGGTGAGGTCGGAAACCTCAAGCAGGGTCGGGGATGCTTTCAACATGTCTCAGGCCGCGCGGGATTTGCAGGACGGGCACAGTCCTTCGATTTCGACGGTGCTCCGCCGGGCCTCGAAACCATGCCGGCGTGCAAGCTCGGAGAGCAGATTGCTGAGGCCGTCGTCCTCGATCTCAAGAGCCGAGCCGCACTCCCGGCAGATCAGGAACCCGCAATCATGGCTCCCCTCGGGATGGCTGCAGCCGATATAGGCGTTCTGGGATTCAACCTTGTGCACAAGCCCTTGTTCCATCAGGAAATCGAGCGCCCGGTAGACGGTTGGCGGGGCGACCTTGGCGCCCGGCTTGCCGTCTTTCTCTGCATCCCGCTGCATTTCGGAAAGGATGTCATAGGCGCCAACCGGCGCATGGCGCTGCCAGACAAGCTCCAGCACCCGTCGGCGGGCAGGAGTAATCCGGACACCGCGTTCGGCGCAGAGCCGCTCAGCGGCGCCGAGGGCGTCTTTCAGACACCGGCCATGGTCATGATCTGGTTTGGGAAAGCTGTCGCGGGCATGTGACAAGGTGCGGGATCCATCGCGTTCGAAGCTGCGTCAATGCAATAGTATAATGTTTCATATGAGCTATCCAAGGCCCGGCATTGATCCGGATCTTTATGGCGGACGTAAAGCCATATGCGGATCGGGTGCCGGAGGCCGGCGACCTGGGTTAGCTGAGGACTTGTTTCATGAAATGTTCGCTATTTCGATACTTCCGGGTTTTTGCTCTGCTCCTGCTTGTCACTCCAGGGGCGTTCGCATTTTCGTCGCCGCTATGGGCGAATGCGCCGTCCGGCTGGGCGCAAGACGGGCTGATCAAGTTCCAGGTCTTCAGGAACGACTCTCCGTTGGGAGTCGTCATGCTGCGGTTCAACGTCAATAACGATGTATATACCGTTGATACTCAGACGTTATTTGATTATCGAATAGGTCCGTTCTCACTCTATTATTACGCGCTCCGGGCGCGGGATGAATGGAGCGGGCCACTCCTCATTTCAGCGCGCGGGATGGTCAATGATGATGGAGAGATCTTCCGGGTCGATGGAGAAACCGGGCCGGACGGGTTCCGGTTTTCCGGTGGCGAGGGCGAGCAACTGGCGCCGCTCGGCACGTCCGTGCCGTCAACCTACTGGAATACGGCCCTGACGAGAGCAAGCGAACTGATCGACCTGCAATATGGCCGGCTGCGCAAAATCACCATGACCAAGACCGGGCCGGAAACCATCCTGTCCAAGGGTGAGCGGATCGAAGCTGAGCGCTACCAGATGCGGGGCGAGCTCGATCTCGACATCTGGTACGACAAGCGCGGCGAATGGGCCAAGATGAGCTTTACCGTCGACGATTCCAATTTCGAGTATGTCAGGATCGTCCCGCGCGCCGGTGACGAAACCCGTTTTCTGGAACTTGAAAGCGTCAAGGATATCGGCTCTGAGGAGATCCGTAATGTCCTCAGCGAACTCGAGTAGCGTTTTGAGAAATGGAGAGGCCGGGATGACATCGCGGTGTGTCTGGATTACCGGGGCAAGCTCCGGTATCGGGCTTGCACTGGCCGAGCGGATGATGCGCGATGGCTGGATTGTTGCGGGATCAGCCCGTTCAGCCGGTGCGCTGGCGGATTTGGCGGCAAAGCATGAAGCTCGGTTCTTCGCCTATCCGCTGGATGTGACCGACGCGGATGCGGCAGCTTTTGCCGTCACCCGTATCCGGGAGGAGCGGGGCGGGCTCGATATGGCGGTATTCGCCGCCGGAACTCACAAGCCCGTAGAGGTTGAGGACTTTCGCATCGAGACTTTCCGCGACCTGATCGATATCAACTTGATGGGGGTGGTGAATTGTCTGGCTGCGGTTACGCCGGGTTTCATCGAGGGGCGCCGTGGCCATGTTGCCGTGGTTTCATCCGTTGCTGGCTATGGCGGTTTGCCGACTGCATCAGCCTATGGTGCGACCAAGGCGGCCCTGATCAACATGACCGAGGCGCTGAAACCGGATTTCGACCGGAACGGCGTGAAACTGCAACTGGTGTGCCCGGGCTTTGTCCGTACTCCGCTGACAGACCGGAACCCGTTTCCAATGCCGTTTCTGATGGAGCCGGAAGATGCTGCAGAGGCTTTTTATCGCGGACTTCGGTCCGACCGGTTCGAGATCACTTTTCCAAGGATCTTCGCCATTATTCTGCGCTGCCTCAACGCGTTGCCCTATAGCCTTTATTTCCGACTGGTGAAGCGGGGGACTGGCAAGTGACGGGGGATGACAGAGCGACGGCACTGGCCGCCTATGCCATCTGTTTTGAGGAACTGACTTCAGATCATCTCGAAGCCCTGTCGCCACTCCTGGCGGACGATGTCCGCTTCCGTGACCCGTTCAGTGACGTGCGGGGCAGGCAGGCCGTGCTTGGAATCTTCCGGCACATGTTCGAGGCAATGGAAGCACCGACTTTCGTTGTGCTGGATCAGGCTGTCGGCAAAGAGGCCTGTTATCTCAAATGGCGGTTTTCCGGGCGGGTGAAGTCGGCTGCCCGGCGAGAGATTGAAATTATTGGTATGAGCGAGGTGACGTTCAGCGAAGATGGCCTCGTCATCTCGCATATCGACCATTGGGACGCGGCCTCTCAGGTCTTCGGATTGTTTCCGGTGCTCGGTCCGCTTCTGCGCTGGCTAAGCCGCGGTTTTTCGCCGGCCAGATGATGCGCTCTCCGGCAGTGCGCCTTTTTGGAAGAACAGCGTAACGGTGCCGATCGTAATCCCGAATTTCGAGACGTCTGCCTTGTTGATAAGCACGCCGTCCGGCTGCAGGAACATCCAGTCGTCGAAGCTGACCTTGATCCGGCTGTCGCCGACTTTCAGCATCAGATCGTAGGACCAGTTCAGCGCCTTGCCCCGGGCAACGCCGTTGGCGACACCGACCACATCATCCGCTCGGCCTTCATAGGTGCCGTCGCCGGTCCTGGTGATGTGCCAGATTCGCTGCTCCTTCTCTCCGTCCCCATATACGAAATCCTCGGTCAGCGTCAGCGTGGTGCCGTCCCAGTCGCCCTGCAGGTCGACAGTGAACTCCCGCTTCAGGTTGCCAAAGCGATCCTCGAACATGCCCCAGGCCCGGCTCGATCCGGCGAAATATGTTTCCGGACGGAAGTCGGGCCCGGTTCCTGCAAAATCATCGATCTTCATTGAACTGCACGCTCCGAGGCTCAACAGCACTACAAGCAGATACGGCAAGACACGGGTCATGGATCATCTCCGGATGGTGTTTATTGGATGTTTTCGGCGATCTTGCGTTGCAATGCGGCCTGTCGCGTCGCGGTCAGGGGGAAGTTGCGCATGATGGCGATGGCCGTAAGTTTCAGGATGACGGGTGCCGCGCCGTAGAGCAGAGAGAGCGTCAGCAGGGCATCCGCATCATTGCTGCCGTTAGCATCGAAACCAAAGGCGGCAAGCACTGGAAAGGCAATGCCGACGGCCAAGGCAAGGGCCAGCTTCGTCGCCATGCCCCAGAGCGCGAAATATAGGCCGGTTCGGCTGCGGCCTCCCTCCGCCGTATCCACATCCACCACGTCGGCCTGCATGGAAGGAGGCAGCACCAGATCGGCACCGAGGCACGCGCCTGTGCCGATGCAGATGGCAAGGAAGGCGAGATAGTCGCCGGGGCCGAGCAAAGGCACGAGCGCGAAGATTGCGCTGTTCACCAGCATGGCGGCGATCCAGGTGCGATGCTTCCCGGCACGATGACTGATGGTGAGCCAGACGGGGACGCTGAGGATCCCGGCGAGGAAGTAAATCAGCAGCAGTCCGTCCGTCTCCTGCGGCAGGCCGAGGCCCTTGTCCACGAAGAGCACGAAGAGGGTTGCCGCTAGCCCGTTTGCCAGACCGTTCAGCAAATAAGCCAGGATCAGCCGGAGGAAGGGCTTGTTTCGGAGCAGAAGCGCGGCCCCGGCGCGCCTGTCGGCCTTGAGATGTTGGAGCGCGGCAAGCTTCGGGCGCTCCGGCATGATTGCGGCTGCGAGTGTGATTGCGACAGGCAGTGCAACGATCAGGAAGAGCGCCAGGACAGTGAGCACCGTTCCGGTATCCTCGCCGCCACCGGCTGCCGACACGATGGCGGGCATACCAGCTGCCAGCAATGTGCCGAAAACCAGCATACCTTCGCGAAAGCCTGCTATCCGCGAGCGCTCGTGATACCCGCCGGACAGCTCTGCGCCCCACGCCGTGTAGGGCAGTTGCACCATGGTCCACCCCAGATACAGCAGGGCGCTCCAGCCGAAGAGGTGGAGCGTGCCAGCCCCTTCAGGTGGGACGAAAAGCATGTAGACGGCAAGGCAGGTAATCGGTGTCCCGGCGAAGAGCCAGGGCTTTCGTCGGCCGAAACGGGTTTCTATTCTGTCGCTTAGCATGCCGATCAGCGGATCGGAGACGGCGTCCCACAACCGGGCCAGCAGCAGGGCGAAACCGACAGCTTCGAGGCTTAGACCCCGGTTCTGCGCGTAGAAGGCGGGCAAGAAGATGAAGAGCGGCACACCGAGCCCGGCCAACGGCAGACCCGGCAATCCGTAGGCAAGAAGCTGGCCCCGTGAATAGCGCGCGGGAGTGCCGTCGACCGGCGCTGTGACTGCCATTCGCTTAAGCGTGTTTCAGCGCGATTTGCCGGACATCGATGAGGCCGGCACGAAAGCCACCTTCGCAATAGCAGAGATAATATTCCCACATCCGCCGGAACCGCTCGTCGAAGCCGAGTGGGGCGATCTCCGGCCAGCGGGCGAGGAAGCGTTCCCGCCAGATCGCCAGTGTACGGGCATAGTCGATACCGAACCCGTCATTGGCGACGCATTCCAGACCGGAGGCGTCGAAATGATCGGTCAGGCGCACTTCCGACGGCAGCATGCCGCCTGGAAAGATGTATTTCTGGATGAAGTCCGGGTTCCGGCGATAGGATTCGAAATCCCTGTCGTTGATGGTGATGATCTGCATTGCGGCACGGCCGGTATCGGTCAGCCGCGCTTTTACCTGATCGAAAAAGACCGGCCAGTACTGTTCGCCGACCGCCTCGAACATCTCGATTGAGGCGATATGGTCGAACCGTCCGTCGACGTCCCGGTAATCGCAAAGCTGGATCGAAACCTTGTCGGCTATACCCTCGCGTTTCGCCCGCTCAATCGCGTAGTCATGCTGTTCCTGGGAAAGCGTGAGGCCAACGACGCGGGCGCCGTATTCGCGTACGGCGACGGATGCGAAGCCTCCCCATCCGCAGCCAATTTCCAGAACGGTCTGGCCCGGCTCAAGTTGCAGCATGTCGGCGATGCGCTGGTATTTCCGGCGCTGCGCCGGCTCAAGTTCTTCCACACCCGGCTCGAAGACGGCAGAGGAGTACGTCATGCTCGGGTCCAGCCACTTTCCGTAGAAGGTGTTCCCGATATCGTAATGGTGGGCGATGTTGCGCCGGCTCCCGCGTTTGGTGTTGCGGTTGGACAAGTGCCCAAGGGTTTTCATGAAGCGTCCTAAGCGCGTCCCGTCGAGCGCTTTGGCCAGTGCATTGCGGTTTACGGCGCCGAACGAGAGCAGGGCAGGCAGATCCGGGGTATCCCAGGTACCGTCCATATAGTCTTCGCCGAAACGGAGATCGCCTCCGAGCAACAGGCGCCGACATACTGCGTCGCTTCGTAGCTGCAAGTGCGCCTTCGGGCCGGGCTCGCTTCCCTTGATGATATGCAGCTGACCATTGGGTGTCTGCAAATGCAACTCACCCATGCGGACGGCTTTCAACATGATCAGCACAGCCCGTGTCCAGGGCATGAATGAGTCCGGTTTGACCGGGATGGTCCCGTTCGGAAACGTAGATTCTGGCAATGTGGATGTTTCGCAGATCTCGCGATCAGTCATTTCAACGCGCCCCAATTATGATCACTCGTCTTACGCAACATGTGGCCCAGTGGATGATTTATTAATGACGGATACCGGCTCTCCCGGTGTCTCCGGCCGTTTGTGGAAGACAGCTCCCTTGATCCAGAGCTTCAGGGCTTCCCAATGGATGCCTGCGACGACCTTCGCCGTGAGAAGTGGGTAGAGCAGGGCCACCTTGAGCAGGGCCCGGTCCGTCATTGCTTCTCTCGTTCCGGTATGGGTCGCGACGAGGGTCTCTCCCTCCGGCGTTTCCTGCCGGATCAGGATGGAGAGTTTATCGCCGGGCTCCTTCAGCCGGAAGCGGTAGGTAGCGGTCATCTCCATGAAGGGGGAAACGTAGAAACTCTTATCGCAACTCTGCCGGATCGTACCGCCATCATCCTGGATCGGCTCAACCGGGATCAGGTAGCAATGCTGCTGGCCGAAAGTGTTTTTCACCTCATACAGTATGGCCTGCAGATGGCCATTTTGATGGTGGCAGAAATATATCGAAAGAGGGTTGAAAACATACCCGAGAATTCTTGGGAAACAATGAACTAAGACTTTTCCTTCATGTGCCTCGTAGCCTGCAGAACGAAGCTGCTGTCGGACCCATTCGAGAGCGGACGTGCCGTCGCGTGACGCATGGTCTCTGTCGAAGAAGGAGAACAGATTGAAACGGTTATGGGAGAATAGCTTTAGCTTGCCCGCGAGGCCATCGACCTCTTCCAGATCCAGCAGCATTGAGAAAACCCGATAGACGAAGCGGTGCCTGAACGGGATCAGCCGGGCATGTGTGACCACCCCCCGATAGAGGCAAGACTCTGCCGGTGTGGCGGGCCCTGTATGTGCGGGAGCCACCATCTCAGTCGTCTCCTGCGTCCTGAGCAGGCGCATACACGCTGTTCTGGTCGAGCCAGTGCCCGCTTGCCGGCTCGACATCGGTGTTCCAGGGCGGCGCTATACCAAGGCCGCGGGCGACGGCAATCGCCGCTTTCAACCCGTCCTCATGGAATCCGTAGCCACAATAACTGCCGCAGAACCATGTGTTACGGACGCCCTGAATTGGCATCATTTCGCCTTGGGCCCAGACTGCGGCGCTGTCGAATACGGGGTGTGTGTAGGTGAAACGTGCGAACTCCAGCGCCGGGTCGGGCTCCTCGAGCGGGTTCATGGTGACGAATAGTGGATATTTGTCGTCGATACCCTGCAAGCGGTTCATCCAGTAGGTCAGGGCAACGGCGCGGTCCATGTCGCGGCGGCCTTCCGAGAGATAGTTCCAGGAGGCCCAGGCCTGACGACGCTTTGGCATCAGGCGCGGATCCCGATGCAGCACCGCAACATTGTCCTGGTAGCTGAAGCAGCCGAGCAAGGCGCGTTCGGCGTCGCTGGCGTCGCTCAGCATGGCGAGTGCCTCGTCGCCGTGGGCGCCGATGACGACCTGATCGTAGTAAGTCTCGGAGCCGTCCGGCTCCCCGATCATCACGCCGGTCTCAAGACGACGAATGCGGCGGACGGGCTGGCCGGTCCGGATCTGTCCGCCGCGCTGCTCGATTTCCGCGGCGAGGCGCTGCACATAAGAGCGGGAGCCGCCGTCGACGGTGAACCACTGTGGCCGGTTCGCATGTTTGAGCAGGCCATGATTGACGAAGAAGCGAACAAAGCTGCGGGCCGGGAAGGCCAGCATGGTCTCTACTGGACAGGACCAAATCGCAGCGGCCATCGGCAGCAGGTGGTCGTAGAGGAAGCCGTCGCCATAGCCTTCACGTTTCAGGAAGTCGCCGAGCGTGAGGCCCGGATCGCCGTCTTCATCAAGCAGGCGCGGGGCAGCGGAGAAGAACCGCGCAACGTCCGCCAGCATTTTGTAATAGCTCGGTTTTAAGAGATTGGCCGGTTGCGCAATCAGACCTTTGAGCGAGCCTTCATATTCGAGCGCACCGTTATCGACGGAAACACTGAACGACATGTCGCTGAGCTTTGTTGGAACATCGAGGACCTCGAACATGCTGATCAGATTGGGGTAGGTCGCCTCGTTATAGACGATGAAGCCTGTATCGACCGGGATCTGCCGGCCGTCATAATCCACCGAAACCGTGTTGCTGTGCCCGCCAAGCCTGTCGTTCGCCTCGTACACGGTGACCTGATAACGCGAAGACAATAACCATGCCGCGCCAAACCCGGCGATACCGCTTCCGATGACAGCTATGCGCATTCCATTACCCCCAGGGAAAACTCTAATCATAATCGTGCCGACTGTGCAGCATTTCGCGTATGGTTAAGCGCACGCGGCGATGTCGGACGAAAGTCCGTCATTCAGCCTTTTGAACGCCGTAAGTGCTCTGTCGCGACCGAACGCTAGATCTACGATGGGTTCCGGATAGTCCGGTGCCGGGTCTCCCGGCGCTTCCCATGGCTTGTGCAGGTATCGGTCGGGAACCTCGGAAAGCTCCGGGACCCAGTTGCGGGTATACGCGCCGTCTTTATCGAATTTCTCGCCCTGCAGGACGGGGTTGAAGATCCGGAAATAGGGCGCTGCATCGGCACCGGATCCAGCGATCCACTGCCATGATGCGGCGTTGTTCGCCAGGTCTGCATCGACCAGCGTATCCCAGAACCAGGCCTCGCCCGCGCGCCAGTCCACCATCAGGTGCTTCACCAGAAAGGACGCGCAGATCATCCGCACCCGGTTGTGCATGTAGCCGGTTTGCCAAAGCTCCCGCATCCCTGCATCCACGATGGGGATACCGGTTTTCCCGCGCTGCCAGGCGCGCAGGGGCTTTTCTGCCCGGTCCCATGGAAAGCGCTCATATTCGGGGCGCAGGCAGACGTCCGGGAGGTCCGGGTTGAAATAAAGCTGGGCGTGGGAGAATTCGCGCCATACCAGCTCCTTCAGGAAATGCTCTACCGATCCCGAAAACGGATCGCGGCCGGTCGTGATGCAATGCGCGACGGTGCGGTGCCAGACTTGGCGCGGGCCGATTTCTCCGAAGTGAAGATGCGGCGAGAGTCGCGAGACAAGTGGCCGTGACGGGAAATCACGGCCCGTCTTATACCCGTCGATCGCGTTTTCCAGAAACTCGTCCAACTTGTCGAGCCCGCCTTGTTCGCCCGGCTGCCAGAGCGCGGAGAAACCGGATGCCCAGTCGGGATCGCGCGGCTGCAGGTTCCAGTCGTCAAGTTGATCGCCTGCCGGGAGCTTTGCGGTGCGCGGGATGCATTGGGGAGTGGCGCCTTCCGGTGCCGGGTCGCCGAGAAGGCGCATGGCCCGCCAGTAAGGCGAATAAACTTTTGGCGGCGTGCCGGTTTTGGTTTTCACCTGCCAGGGCTCGAACAGAAGCGCTGCATTGAAGCTCTCGGCCTCGATACGATCCTCTTTCAGCGCGCTTTTCAGTGCGGCATCGCGGCGGATGGCGAAGGGCTCGTAGCAGCGATTCCAGTAAACGGCACTTGCGCCGGTTTCCGCCGCAAGCGTCCGGATGGTCTCGGCCGCGGTGCCGCGACGCAACAGCAGGGGACAGTCGAGGGTGGCGAGGGATTGCCGAAGCGCATCGAGGCTCTGATGCAGCCACCAACGGGATGCGCCTCCCGGGGCCCATTTCCCCGGTGTGTCATCATCGAGAATGAAAACTGGAAGGATGGGGGCGCCGGATGCCACAGCCGCTGCCAGGGCCGGATTGTCCCCGAGCCGGAGATCCTGACGAAACCAGAGAATAATAGGACGTTCGGTCACGCTACCACCTTTAAGAACCTGCAAGGGGACTTACGGGCCCGGTTCGGACTCGGATCACTTCCGTTCAGCAAAGCTTGTCGGTCGGAAAACGGTAGATGCGTTTGGGGCCAAGGAAGAGAGCATCGAAATGCGTGCCGAGCACTGCACGAATGGCTGCATCGCGGACTGTCAGGCCGCCTGTCAGCGCACCGAATGCCGGCATGATCAGCCTGTCCCCGTTGTGGGCGAAACAACGTCCGCTGAGATTGCGCTGACGGGTCCGTACCCGCGCCGATGGATGATAGTGACCGCTGATCTCCCCATGGGCAGGTGACCTTGAGGCTTCGTGACGGAAGGTCAAGGCGCCGATGGTTGCTTCCGTCGTGTTCCGGCCGGGAAGGTCATCTGGCAGCTCCGGGTCGTGATTACCGGTGATCCAGAGCCAGTCATGTGCCGAGATCAGATGCTCAAGTGCGGCCCGGTCGGCTTTTCCCATTCGGTCCAGCCCGCCGGTATCGTGAAAATTGTCGCCAAGGCAAATCACTGATTGAGGCCTGTAATGGCCGCAGATTTTAGCCAGGCGGTTCAGAGTGTCCGCCGTATCGTAGGGCGGCAGATGAACGCCTCTTGACGCGTAGCTCGATCCTTTCTCCAGATGCAGATCGGACACCACGAGCAGGGAGCGATCGGGCCAGTACAAGGCGCCGGAAAGATCGGCGACCAGTGAGACGCCGTTAAGGGTGAGTGGTTCTGAAGTCATGGCGCTGCTTTGGCGGATCCGAGGAGCCGGGTCAATGGTGATCCCGTATGAGGCGGTATTCATGCGGCATAATTATGTAATCGTACCAATGGCCTGGTCTGTTTTATTGTCGGGGTGGCGCATGTTTCAGTCTGATGAAAATAATATGTTCCGACGTAAAATAACTTGCGATTGTCCATATTCGTTCTATGTATCATTCACGTTTAGAAGTCGCTGTTAAAAGACTGTCTCGCCGCTTTGCCGTCGATCATGTTCCTTCTCCGATATTTTGAGCGTTACCCTCGGTCCGTCGCATTGGGCTCCGGACCGCTTAATTTGTCGTGAAAGGAAAA
Organism: Nisaea sp.; assembly: GCF_034670185.1. Classification (NCBI taxonomy): domain Bacteria; kingdom Pseudomonadati; phylum Pseudomonadota; class Alphaproteobacteria; order Rhodospirillales; family Thalassobaculaceae; genus Nisaea; species Nisaea sp. The sequence continues at coordinate 1,242,278 of NZ_JAXMNY010000001.1, read as the reverse complement.
ATCATGACCACAGGTACTGTAAAATGGTTCAACGCCACCAAGGGCTATGGCTTTATCGAGCCGGAAGATGGTTCTAAAGACGCTTTTCTGCACATTTCCGCTCTTGAGCGCGCCGGCATGACCTCCGTCGACGAAGGCCAGCGCCTGTCGTTCGACCTGGTCCCGGGCCAGGGTGGAAAGTCGTCTGCGGAAAACGTAAAGATCGTCGACTAACGCACTGAACATAAAGAATAAGGGCGGTCGCTGATCGCCCTTATTCATACTGACTGCAGGTCGCGTCCGATCAGATTTGATCCGCCACCTATTCAGATTTTCCCCAACTACTATGATCTCTCAAGGATATTATGAACTACGAATCTAACTTTCTTACCAACTACGGCCTTCACAACTACGTCTCTTTTTCCCGATCAAGCGGTGCGAACGTCTTTTCCATTAGAGGCACCGAGAATCCCAAAATGATTGGCCATGCCCGCACCATCATCTCTGAAATGTATGGCAGCGCCTCAACCATCGTCGTGAATTAAAGCACCGGTTATATCGGCAGGTTTGCCTGCTTATTACCGCCGGTCGCTTCGCTGACCAGTTCAGCTTCCGCCTCTTCCAACAGGGTGTCGAGTGCACCGCCGTAGACATGTTCCTTGCCGATCTCAAGCAGGATCGGAACGGCGAGCGGAGAGACCCGGTCGAGGTGGCGGACATCGATCTTGCCATGCACCTGGACCAGAAGCTCGGCCAGACGGCGAATATCCGTCAGGCCGCGCGCAGCGTCCGCGCGGGTGGCACGGAGCAGGACATGATCGGGCTCATGGCTGCGCAGCACGTCATAGATCAGGTCGGCATTGAAAGTGACTTGCCGGCCTGTTTTCTCATGTCCCGGCAGCTTCCGTTCGATCAGGCCGGCGATCACCGCGACGTTCCGGAATGTACGCTTCAGCAGCGTTGATTCCGCCATCCATTCCTCAAGATCGTCTCCAAGCATGTCCTGGTCGAATAGCCCGGCTACATCTTCGGCACGGGGCTCCTTCAAGCCCCAGATCGCGATCACATAATCGGTGGCAACGAAGCCGAGCGGGTCCAGTCCCGCCCGTTCCATCCTCCTGGTCAGCAACATACCCAGTGTCTGGTGCGCGTTCCGTCCGGCGAAGCAGTAGGCGACAAGATAGAATTTCCCGCTGCGCGGAAAAACCTCCACCAGCAGCCGGTCCCGTTTAGGCATGACGGAACGCCATTGCTGCATCCGCAGCCAGTCCTCGACAGGCGCGGGCAGGGTTGGCCAGTTCTTGTCATCCTCCAGCATGGCCCGGACCCTGTCCGACAGGTGCGTGGTGAAGGGCAGGCGTCCGCCCATATAGGCGGGGATCTCCGGCTCCTCTCCCTTGCCGGGGCTGACCTCCACGACTGTCTCACGGACACCCTCGAAAGTCAGAAGCTGGCCGGCGAAGAGGAAAGTGTCGCCTGATGTCAGGCCCTGGACGAAATACTCTTCGATCTCACCGAGAAAACGTCCCCGGCGCATCCGGACCTTCAGTGTCACCGCTTCCACAATCGTGCCCACATTCATCCGGTAGGACCGGGCGACCCGCTGATTGACCACGGTCAGCAATCCGTCGGCGGTCGGCCGCAGCCGGCGGAACCGGTCATAGGTGCGCAAGGCGTATCCGCCATCTGTTACGAACCGCAGGACCGCGTCGAAATCCTCCCGGCTGAGATTGGCATATGGCGAGGCGGTGCGGACTTCCTCGTAAAGCTGATCCGGATGAAACAGTCCGGCGCAGGCGGTGCCGAGGATATGCTGCGCCAGCACGTCCAGCGCGCCTTCGCTTGGCAACTCGCCGTCGAGACTCATCTCGTTCACGGCGTCGATCGCGGCCTGGCATTCCAGCACCTCGAACCGGTTCGCCGGGATCAGGATGGCACGGCTTGGCTGATCAAGCCGGTGATTAGCCCTTCCTATCCGTTGCAGCAGGCGCGAGGAGCCTTTCGGGGCACCGACCTGGATGACCAGATCGACCGCCGCCCAGTCGATCCCGAGATCGAGGGAAGAGGTGGCGACAACGGCCCGTAGCCCACCCTTCGACATGACCGCCTCAACTTTGCGCCGCTGCTCCGCCGCGAGCGAGCCGTGATGCAGGGCAATTGGCAGGTTCTGCTCGTTTATCCGCCAGAGCGCCTGGAACAGAATCTCTGCCTGTGCCCGCGTATTGACGAAGACGAGTGTGGTCGCGGCGCCGCAGATCTGCTCGTAGATATCCTCGACCGCGTAGCTGCCCATATGGCCGGACCAGGGAAAATGCCCGCGCCCGATCATGATCCTGACATCGGCTGCAACCGCACCGCCACCAGTGACGCGTTCAACCATCCCGCTTCCCGTCCGGCCAGTAGGAGACAGATAGGCCTCCAGTGCGTCCGGATAAGCGACGGTTGCGGAAAGCCCGACGCGGCGTGCTTCCGGCGCGAGTTTCGCTAGGCGGGCAAGACCGAGCGACAGCAGCTCCCCGCGCTTGTTGGGGGCCAGTGCATGCAGCTCGTCGATGACAATGGTGCGCAGCCGCCGGAAGATTTTCGGCGCATCGGTATAGGAAAGCAAAAGGGCAAAGCTTTCCGGTGTGGTCAGCAGGATATTGGGCGGGCTGCCACGCTGGCGTTGTTTTTTAGCCTGAGGGGTATCGCCGGTCCGGGTTTCCGCCGTGACAGGCAGCGCCATTTCCTCGATCGGCTGCGTCAGGTTGCGATGGATATCGACAGCAAGGGCTTTCAGCGGCGAGATATAAAGCGTGTGCAGACCGTCAAAAGGTGTTTCGGCCAACTCGACCAGACTGGACAGGAAGCCGGCGAGGGTTTTGCCGCCTCCGGTCGGTGCGATCAGCAAGGCATGTTTGCCCTTACGGGCCGCATCCAGCATTTCAAGCTGGTGCGAGTGCGGCTGCCAGTTTTTATCGGCAAACCAGTCGCGGAAGGTTTTTGGCAGGCCTGTCATATCAGGCCGGGACTGTGCGGTTTTATCCAGCATGGTCCAAAAGTGGTCGCTGAGCGGGATTACAGCAAGCGGCTATTGCGCTTCCGGTCGAGGCCCCGCGAGGGCCCATGCGGTCGCATCCGCATGATCCTTGAAGCACTTGAACGTGCTGCCGGGAAAGATCTGGCCTAAGGCTTTGTTTACAAGCTGAGTGATCCAGTAATTCTTGGTGACGATGGCAACATGTTTGCCTGAGTTCCTGCCTTGCGCGTATGCGTGCCATTCCTGCGCGACGGTGAGCAGGCCGTTCCAGCTCCAGTTGTTTGTTTCGTCATTGCGATGCTGATCGACAACCACGTTGAACCAGATGATGTCCGGATTTTCTTTCCAGATCATGGGCACATGTTTTGTGAGGTCGTAATCCGTAAAGCCTGGCGCCAGATCGATAAACAGCAATTGCCTGTCCATATCCACACGCCAGGAAAGGGGCTCCGTCCTGTTTGAGTAGCGGTCGCTCACTCCGGAAACGGTCATTTTACCACTGGGGCAGTTTGATGGTCGGCAGCTGATACTGCGCCGGAGTAAGGAATGTCTTCATTTATTCCTCGCTCAATCCGGTTGCGATGGATGTCTGTGTACTCAGTTACGACGACAAGGTAGCATACGCCAATACCCATGATAAAAAAAAGACAAAATTATCAGAGAGATCAAAATCAACTGTCCAAATGAACCTCGGCAGAGCCCGATCCTCTGCCGAGGTTATAGAGCGTTTATTCAGGCCGCTCCTGGATACCAGGACGGCTGGCGTTTCTCAGCGAAACTTTTCAGCCCTTCGGAGGCTTCATCTGATTGCCTTTTTGCCGCGTGCTGGGCGACCAGTCGCTCGAAATAGGCATCGGCAAGCGTGATGTTGGCATGTTCCAGGATGACCTGTTTGGTCTGCGTCATGGCCTCGGGTGCCGAAAGCAGCAACTGGTCGATCACCGGTGCCGCGGCTTCGTCGAGCGTGCCGGTCGCGCAGACTTCATGCACCAGCCCCATTTCCGCAGCTTTCGCAGCCTTGAAACGCTCGCAGGTCAGGGCGTAGCGGCGGACATTACGCGGCCCCATGGCGGCGTTCAGGTGAGGCACAATAATCCCGGCCATCACACCCCAGCGGGCTTCGGTAATGGCGAAGATTGCATCCTCGCTGGCAATCACAACATCGCAGGCAGCCACAATACCGACACCGCCACCGAAACAGCCGCCATGCACCAGCGCCACGGTCGGTTTCGTGAAGTCGTTCAGGCCACAGACGGCGGAAGCTGTGCGGCGTGATACTTCAACATTCTCCTCCGGAGAGAGCGCGCCGATGGCATTAAGCCATTTCAGGTCTGCGCCGGCCTGGAAATGCTTACCGTTGCCCCGGAGCACCACGACACGAACGGCATCGTCCGTGGCACAGTCGCCGAAAGCATCGATAAGCCCCTGGATGACATCACCGTTATAGGCGTTGTTCACGTCAGGCCGATTAATGGTGACTGTGGCGACGCCGCGCGCGTCTTTTGATAACAGGACGACGGGTTCGGACATGGCTGGGCCTCTTCGAGCGTTGGAATTAGCTCCGGACGGAGCCGACGAAGAGTATGCCGGGATTTCCGGTAATCCAACCCTGAGGCTGGGCACATCCAGTGGTTGGAACAGGCAACAAAAAAGCCGGAGAGACTATTTCAGTCTCATCCGGCCTCTATGTTCGCAGTCGCGGAATTATCAGGCAGCCTTCTGGGCTGCCGATGCTGTTTCGCCGTGCATCTCGGCTGCATCGTTATGACGTGCCAGACCGTCGATCATTTCCTGTGCGCACTCAGCCTGCAAAGTCGACCATTTGCGCTGGGTGTCGGCAAAATAGACCCGGGGGCGTTTGGTTTTTTCAGTGAACATGTATAGCTCCTGTGCAGGCAACAACATCCTGTGATCTTGTGTAGAAGATCATTACGAGAGCGTAAAATGAAAATGCTGCAATGCAGCATTGAATTAATGCCGATTGGCGATCAATAAGTCGACGGTATGATAAAGAGTGCGCAAAACATGACGCCGTGACGCTGGAGTCTCATCCAGCGGTCGGTTAAGTTCCGGCATCTGGAAAACCCGAGATTTCGAGGCTCCCTTGAACAGTTCCGACATCACCTCTCGCATCAAGATGATCCTGGATGCGGAAGCCGCCGCCATCAATGCCATCAAGATCGATGAAAGCTATGAGAAAGCGCTGGATATCCTTCAGGGCACACCAGGCAAAATCATCACGACCGGGATGGGGAAGGCGGGTTTCATCGCGCATAAATTCGCGGCGATCCTGAGCTCCACGGCATCACCGGCCTTCTTCATTCATCCGAGTGAGGCCGCCCATGGCGATTTGGGCATGGTCGCGCCGGGGGATTGCATCGTTGCCTTCTCGACCAGTGGCAAGACCAGGGAAGTGCTGGAATTCATCGAACTTAGCCGTCATGTCGATGCCGGCAAGGTTATCGGTATCACCTCGCATCCTGATAGCGGCCTGCGGGACCTGTCGGACGTGATCGTTGATATGGGCGCGGTGAAAGAACCGTGTCCGCTGGGTCTGACACCGTCCGCGAGTATGGCCGTCATGTCCGCCGTCAGCGATGCGCTGGCGCTGGTGCTGATGGAGCGCAAGGGCGTCTCACGGCATGAATATGGACTTCGCCATCACGGCGGCTATCTCGGTAAGCAGGCACGAACGGATAATATCGAGTAGGGATGGCAAAAGCCGCGCGCAGGGCAAGCTGGATAAAAGTCAGGCCGGAAGGTCTGCTTGTCGAGCCAGGCGGCTTTTATGTCGATCCGACCCGCGTGGTTGATCGTGCGGTGATCACTCACGGGCACGCAGACCATGCCCGTCCGGGCCACGGCACGGTCGCCGCCACGGCTGAAACGCTTGCCATCATGCGGGTGCGGTACGGCGAAACACCGTTCAAAAGCAGCCAGGCACTCTGCTTCGGCGAGAAGATCACCGTCAATGATGTGACTGTATGGTTGGCGCCGGCCGGGCATGTGCTCGGCAGTGCGCAGGTCGTGCTGGAACATAGGGGCGAGCGGGTTGTCGTTTCCGGCGACTATAAACGCCGCCCAGATCAGACATGCACCGGTTTCGAGCCTGTAGACTGTGATGTTTTCATCACCGAGGCGACGTTCGGCCTGCCGGTTTTCCGGCATCCGGAGGACAGTCACGAAATAGCAAGCCTGATGCATTCGCATGCGCTGTTTCCCGAGCGCTGCCATGTGATCGGGACCTATTCCCTCGGAAAGGCGCAGCGGCTGATATCGCTGATCCGGGCGAGTGGATATGATCGTCCGCTTTATCTGCACGGTGCGCTCTTGCCGCTTTGCGCGCTGTATCAGGAACATGGAGTAAGCTTGGGTGAGTTGCTGCCGGCGACGGCGGGAGAAAAAGGCCAGCCGCGCGATGCCTTGAAGGGCGAGATTGTGCTGGCACCGCCATCAGCCATCGCGGACCGATGGGCGCGCCGACTGCCAGATCCGGTGATCTGCATGGCGTCAGGCTGGATGCGGGTAAAGCAACGGGCAAAGCAGGGCGGGGTCGAACTACCCCTTGTGATTTCCGATCATGCCGACTGGGACGAGTTGCTGGCGACGCTGGACGACGTCGGGGCACCGGAGGTCTGGGTCACACACGGACGCGAGGAAGCACTGGTCCATGCGGCCCGGCTAAAAGGCATGGAGGCGCAGGCGCTCCGGCTGATCGGGTATGAGGAGGAAGGCTGATGGAGCGTTTCTCTCAACTTCTCGACCGGCTGCTCTATGCCCCGCAGCGGACGATCAAGCTGAAGTTGATGGCGGATTACTTCTCCCATGCGCCAGACCCGGATCGTGGCATCGCCCTTGCGGCGCTGGCCGGCGCGCTGGATCTGAAAAACGCGAAGCCGGCCCTGATCCGTCAATTGGGCATGCAGCGTGTGGATCCTGACCTGTTTGGGTGGTCTTACGATTTCGTCGGTGACTTAGCCGAGACCGTGGCCCTGATCTGGCCCGAACGGCCGACAAATGCGACTGCGCCGGAACTGGGCAAGATCCCTGCCATGCTTGCCGACCTGAAGCCGGCCGAAGCTGGCGTGTTGCTTGAAAGCTGGCTCGATACGCTGGATGCGACCGGGCGCTGGGCACTATTGAAGCTGATTACCGGCGGACTGAGGGTCGGAGTCTCGGCCCGGCTCGCAAAAACGGCGCTGGGTGATGCTTTCGGGATCTCCGCGGACGATATCGAAGAGGTCTGGCACGGGCTGGAGCCGCCTTACGAGCCATTGTTCGCCTGGCTGGAAGGTACGGCGCCGCGTCCCGATATGAGTAATCGAGCTGTTTTCCGGCCCCTGATGCTGGCCAGTCCTCTGGAAGAGATGGAGTTGGAAAAACTGCCCCTGGCGGACTATGCGGCTGAATGGAAGTGGGACGGGATCAGAGTCCAGCTTGCGGCCCGAGCGGGCGAGCGGCGGCTCTATTCGCGGACCGGTGACGATATCTCATCCGCCTTTCCGGATATTGTCGACTTTATGGGGTTTGAGGGCGTGCTGGATGGAGAGCTGCTGGTGGTTCGGGATGGTGAGGTTGCTCCATTCAACGATTTGCAACAGCGCCTCAATCGCAAGCGGGTGACGGCGAAGATGCTTCAGCAGCATCCCGCCCATATTCGGCTATACGACATCCTGTTCGACGGCGCGGAGGACCTGCGTTCTCTCGGCTTTGAAGAGCGCCGCGCCAGGCTGGAAGCTTTCTGGGACCGGGAGAAACCGGAGCGGACGGACATCTCGGAGCTGGTCCCGTTCGACAGTCCTGCGGCGCTTGAAGCGCTTCGGGCCGGATGCCGGGGGGCACAGATCGAGGGCCTGATGCTGAAGCGCCGCGACAGTATCTATCAGGCCGGACGGCCGAAAGGGCCGTGGTTCAAGTGGAAGCGGGATGCGCTGACCGTCGATACTGTTGTCATGTATGCCCAGCGCGGGCACGGACGGCGCTCGTCCTTTTATTCCGACTATACTTTCGGAGCCTGGCGGGATGGAGAGGCGGGCCTTGAACTCGTGCCGGTCGGTAAGGCCTATTCCGGATTTACGGACGAAGAGCTGAAGAGGCTCGATAAATGGGTGCGTGACAACACGGTGAACCGGTTCGGCCCGGTCCGCGAGGTGACACAGGCGCTCGTTGTCGAGGTGGCGTTTGACAGCGTGCACCGGTCCTCGCGTCATAAGAGCGGTGTCGCCATGCGCTTTCCGCGCTTTCACCGCATTCGCTGGGACAAACCGGCGGAAGAAGCGGATCGTCTGGAAAATCTCGAGAAGCTGATCAGTTGAGACGATTTCTCCATCCCGTCTTTCCAAGCCAAGCGTTTTCTTGATAAAGACAGGTAACGTCTTGGAAAAACGCCATGAATGACCGCGCCGCCGATCGCATCCTGTTCCAGCTGAAAACCCGGGGTCCGCAGACCATCGGCGATCTCGGTGCGCATTTTTCGATGACCGGGGAAGCGGCGCGTCAGCATCTGGCAAAACTCGCCGATGCCGGTCTTGTCGAGCCCGAGGACCGACGCCAGGGGCGTGGCCGGCCGCGACGCTACTGGATGCTGACCGAGAGTGGGCACGCCCGGTTTCCGGATAATCACGCGCAACTCACCGTGGAGCTTCTCCAGTCCGTCCGGGAGTTGTTCGGAGAGGCGGGGCTCGACCGGCTGATCGACAAGCGGAGGGCGGAAACCCTTGATGCATACAGGACTGAAACCGGGCAGGACGGGGGCCTTCCGGAGAGGCTGGATCGGCTGACCGCGATGCGGGAGCGGGAAGGTTATATGGCCGATTGGTCAGAGACTGAGGACGGCGCGTTTCTACTTATCGAGAACCATTGCCCGATCTGTGCGGCGGCGGCGGAATGCCAGGGCATTTGTCGAGCCGAACTGGAGCTTTTTCAGGATGTTCTCGGACCGGATTGCATGGTAGAGCGGACCGATCACATTCTTGCAGGCGCACGTCGCTGCGCCTATCGGATCACGCCTCGATGAATCGCATTGAACGGAAGAAGGTTTCCGCGCTGGTCGGCCTGCGCAAGAGGGTTCCAATTGGCATCGGGCACAATATGGGGCCGCCGCTGAGCAACGCCTATCAACTCAGATACTGGACAAAGGCCGTTGCCAAGGCGTGGGAGCCGCCGCCCGACCGCCTGATCCTGCAGCGCCGGCTCAAACGAGCGAAAGAACTGGGCATGACCTATAGAGAGTACATGCTGGAGATCCTGGAGCGCGGAAGGCATCTTTGACGCAACGTTCTGGTCTGGCGTACGGTCCGGTCAAGACCACGGAACAGGCGAGAGGCGCTCCGCCCGTTTGAGGATTTCGGATTTCCGGGTTTCATAGAATTTCCGGGTCTCGGCAAGTCCGGCTGCCTTGAGCTTCAACTCAGGTGGACCTTTTGAGACGATTTCATCTGAAAGATCGAGTACCAGTTTCGCCGCTTCGAGCCGGTCCGTCTGGGACTTCAGGGAAATAATGGCGAGCAGGGCGATATTCAGACCTGCTTCCTTGTCTTTGAGGCTGTCTGATGCCGCGTGAAACCGCGCGACCCGCAGTAGAGACTTGATGGTTGCCTGCTGCTGACCCGGCTTTCTGGATTTGGCCTGGCGGTTGATCGCGTCGGTGAACACTTCTTTGTTCCGGGTTGCTTCGGCCAGTGTAATCTCGGCTTCGACCATATCGAACTTGGTTCCGATTCTCGTGGAGAGCTGCAGCGCGTCTTGTGCAAACGATTCGGCCTTCTTCAGCTCTCCTCTCGCAATATGGGCTTTTGCGAGCCCTATCAGAGCCCCCGTCCTGTACGGCACTGAGGTCGGGAGCCGAATGAAAGTCCGCCCGCTATCCAGTCCCTCATTCTCCGGTAGGATTTCCAGCACTCGAGCATACGCCCGAGCAGCCGCTTCATGATTGCTGAGAAGGCTCTCGAATTTAGCGTGTTTGATTCGGTATTCGGCCGCCTGAACCGCGAGCGGGGCGTTGTTGGCCGCTTTTTCAGTAACGCCGTTCTTGAAGACCGAGCCTTCGGCGATCTGAGCCGAGTGTTCGGCAACGTCCCGGCTTGCTTCGTGATACCCGAGGCTCCATAGATGCATGGCGACGGCAATTAAGGCCCCGGATTTGTTCGTTGCGGGGAGCTTTGCCTGATCAACCGCATGTATCGCCTTGAGGGCTTCTTCGTCGGCCCGTGCTTCCTCGCCCCTGATTAGGGCGAGCTTGGCTTGCCGTATGTGGATATCGGCCCAACCGGTACCGACAGTCTTGCCGGCAGCTATAAGATCTCGTGCGGCGCGTGCCAAATAAGTGCTTGCTTCGGAATACTTCTTGCGGCGAAAGACGATGTCGGAAAGCGTCGTGTCGATGGAGATTTTCTTGTCTGAAAGCTTGGGATTCTGGTCCGCGCGCTGGTAGGCGTCTCTGAGGACTTCCACTGCTTTATCTGGATTCTCGCGTCCAATCGTCCTTGCGAGAGTGATTAGCGCCTTCATCGCCGGTTCTTCGAAGCCACCTTCGTCGTAGGCTGTAACTGCTATTTCGGACCAACTCGCAGCGACACGGTTGTTTCCGGCCCGTCGTTCCAACTCGGCCATTTTGTCCGCGGCTTTACCCCGTGCGAAAGGCAAGTTTTCCTTGGTTGCCCAGTCCCGCAAGGAAATCAGTTCCTGTCTTGCCTCATCCACTCTTCCGGCACGGACGAGCCGGTCAGAGAGATTGAGCCAGAGATTCATCGGGCCGGGAAAATCTCCCGGACGGGCGTCGGCGATTGCCTTCTTGTACCGGGCAATGGCTTGCTCGACCTTGCCTTCCCTGAACAGCTTGTCCGTTTTGTCCTGTACTAACATTCTCTCCAGACTCGACAGGCTCGACTGGATGTTCGTCTGCCTCGACGGCTCGTTGGTCGCAAGGCAGCCAGTCAGGGGCAGAGAAAGGATAAGGACTGAAAAGAACAGTCTCTTGAGCATTGTGGATCGCCTTTTGTCGCCGGACAGTAGGAAGTGCTCGCATTCTCCGAGCCAGCGGGAAGCGGGTCAAAGCGCTTCACCTGCTGACGCGCTTGACAAGGGGCTGAAAAATCGAAGTTTTCAGTTCTGATTCTACTGGGCCAAGGCTGGCCACTGGACTGGTGAAAGACGATCAGCGTATTTTAGGAGCTTGGAGCTAAGAACACCATAAACTCTCCCGACATCTTTCAGAACATAGAGGTCTTTTTCGGTCAATGCATCGGGGTCCAGTTCGCGGATCTCATCAGCGATCTCTAGCGCGACTCTGGAGGCTTCCATTCTCAAGTCGGATGCCTCGACCATCACGGCGGCAGCTTCAGCCATGGTCAAGCCTCGTTTCTTGGCTTTCAGGCTGCTACCAGCAGAATGAAACCAGGCTAGACGCAAAAATCCTTGGGCGGCGTCATAGTTTCCGTATCCTTTCTTAACAGATGCGAATTCGCCCAGTGCATCGTTAAGCGCTTTTAGGTCTCGTGCGGCTTCAGAAAAAGCAATCTTCGCTTCGGCACGTGGTACATCAAGCCCTTCGCGTTCCGCTATGCTGATGGCTTTCAAAGCGTGAGTTCGCGCGGGCTCTAGGTCACCAAGTGCAACCTCAGCCCGAGCCAATCCAGTCAGAGATTCAACCAAGAGAGGTTCTGTCTTTTCGGTCTTTACGACTCCGGGGGCTGGATTTGATGCGGCTGAATCTTCCGGTAAAATTTCTACGGCTCGGGCAAATGCGTGTCTGGCCGCGTCGTGGTTTCCCAGGGCGCGTTCTACTCGGCCAAGTCGGACATACGGGTCTGCAATCGACCTGCGCAGCTGGTAAACAAAAGGATTTTTAGCGTTTTTCGGATCGTCGAGCCTAACCATTGCTTCTGCGAGGTGGGCGGCGCGTCGGGCCACGTCACGGCTCGCAGACCGATATCCCATGGTCCATAGAATGCCTGCAGCTTTAATCAGTGCTTGGCTCTTGTTCAATGGCGGAAGTTCGGACTGATCGAGAGTTGTTAAGGATTCAAGAATCAACGAATCTGCTGCCTGCATCTGCCCTTTCAGACCGAGTACCTGTGCTTGATGTAATTGTTGGTACGCCTGTCTTGCGGTTTTACTGCCCCTTTCATGCTGGGCTTCGGCAGCGGAAATAGTGGCCAACATTTGATTGATGTCAGAGGTTGAAGATCGGGATTGTTGGTTTGTTACGCAGCCGGACAGCAATAGCGTAGCAATGAAACACCCAAAAATTCTAAAAAGAAGCATTGCTGTTGCGCCTTATTTTTCGTGAAGGAGTATGAAATGCTGACGCAGCATCGTTTCAGAGTATTGGGCGGTCAATGGATTAGCTATGGACTCGGAGACTGAGTTTGAATCTCTTCAGCGCCCGCCGGCGTTCCGTTTCACCATGCTGAAATTCTCTTCCACATAGGCCATCAGTTCAGCGACGGATTCATTCACTGTCCGATCCGCTGTCTCGACCGTGACCTCCGGCGTTACGGGTTCCTCATAGGGCGCTGAAACGCCCGTGAATTCCTTGATTTCGCCGGCACGGGCCTTCTTGTAGAGGCCTTTTGGATCACGCCCTTCGCAGGTGGCGACATCGGCCGCGATATAGACCTCGTGGAACATATCCGGGGCAATGGAACGGGCCCGGTCGCGGTCGGCGCGGTAGGGCGAGATGAAGGCTGTGACGACCAGAACACCAGCGCTGGCGAAGAGTTTGGCAACCTCGCCGACGCGGCGGATGTTCTCGACCCGATCTTCCGGTGCAAAGCCGAGATCGGAGGAAAGGCCGAAGCGGACATTGTCTCCATCGAGCACATAGACCTGATAGCCCTTGGCGAAGAGCTGGTGCTCCAGCTCGATGGCGATGGTCGACTTGCCGGCTCCGGATAGGCCGGTCAGCCACAGAACGCCGCCTTCATGTCCATTGGCATGGGCGCGCAACTCCGGTGTCACCCGGTGCTCGACTGCTGTGATGTTGGTCGAGCGCACGTCGGTGCGGCTACGCTGGTCCGGGTAGCCTTCCATAAAGATGGTGCCGCCGCCGACCGTGTCGTACCCGTCGACGAGGACGAAGCGTCCTGTTTTCGGATTGTCGGAGAATTCATCAAGCGCCAGCATGGCGCGGGCGCGGAGCGTCACCTCGCCAATGGCGTTGCGCTCCAGCCTGTCACCCGTATCGTGTGTCAGGTTCTCGACATCAATCACCATCTCGATAGACTGGACTTCGACCATCTGCTCATTGGTGGCGAGCTTCAGTTTATAGCGCTTGCCGACTTCCAGCGGATTGTGGCCGAGCCAGAAGATCCGGGCACGGAATACATTGGTTTCGAACGGAGCATTGGACTCGTGGCTGATCATCTGGCCGCGCTCGATGAAAAGCTGTTCGCTCAGCGTGATGCCGACTGATTGTCCCGCGGACGCACTCAATGCCGGGGCCTTGGTGTTCCAGCTCTCTATGCTTTTGACTGTTACCGTCTTGTTGGACGGAGAGATCAGGATTTTGTCACCGGTATGGATACGGCCGCTCTCTATCCGGCCGGCAATGATCCGACGTTCATCGAATTTATAGACATCCTGTACCGGGAAGCGCAGAGGCCGCTCGGTCGGCAGAATGGGCGGCGTGAAGTTGTCGAGCACCTGGACGAGGGAGGGTCCCTGGTACCACGGCATTTTGTCCGGCGCCGTAATCAGCCCCTGTCCCTCGCGGGCGGAGACCGGAATGATGGCGGAGGCTTCGAGACCGAGTTCCGACAGGTAGGTGCGGATTTCGGTCGTCAGTTCCTGGAAACGCTCCTCACGATAATCCGCGAGATCCATCTTGTTGATAACGACAGCAACCTGCCGTACGCCCAGCAAATGAAGGATATAGCCGTGCCGCCGGGATTGCTCCTGCATGCCGTCCTTGGCATCGATCACCAGCACCGCCGCGTCGGACAGCGCCGCGCCGGAGACCATGTTCTTAAGGAACTCCTTGTGGCCGGGTGCATCGATGATGACGTAGTTGCGCTTCTCCGTATTGAAGAAGATCTGCGTCGTGTCGATGGTGATGCCCTGATCACGTTCCGCCTGCAGGGCGTCGAGGACGAAGGCCCATTCGACTGGCATCCCGCGCCGTTCGGACATTGCGATGACGGCTTCGGCCTTGCCGTCCGGCAGCGAGTTGGTCTCGTGCAACAGGCGGCCGATCAGGGTCGACTTGCCGTGATCGACATGGCCGACGACGACGAGCTTGAGGGGAGGGATTTCAGAGGAAACGTGCATTTTGAAACTCTTGACCGATCAGATGCGGCAATAGGGCTTACATATAGCCTGCGGTGCGGAGCCGTTCGAAGGCGTCTTCCGCCTCGTGGTCCATGGCACGGCCGCTGCGTTCGGCGATACTGGTGCCTTCAAGCTCGGTGATGATCTCTTCGATCGTGCCGGCTTCGCTCTCGATCGGGTTCGTTATGTCCTGATCGCCGAGAGAGCGATAGCGCTTGCCGTTCTTAGAGAAATACAGGTCGACGATCGGAATGCCCTCGCGCTGGATGTAACGCCAGATGTCGAGCTCCGTCCAATGCAGGATCGGATGGATCCGGATATGGGTGCCGGGCGCGAAGTCGGTCTTGAACTGATCCCAGAATTCCGGCGGCTGGTCGCGGAAATCCCATTCGGCGTTCGTGCCGCGCGGGCTGAAGACGCGTTCCTTGGCGCGGGTGGCTTCCTCGTCCCGGCGGATACCGGCGACGACGGCCTGCATGTTTTGCTCGGCGATCAGGCGCTTGAGCGCCTCGGTTTTGCGGGCGGCGGAGCGGGTGGCCGGCGGCAGCGTCGGATCGATCTCCTCAATCGGCGGGCAGTCCCGGACGATCAGGTTCACACCCCATTCGGCGGAATACTTTTTCTGGAAGTCATACATCTCCGGAAATTTCTTTCCGGTGTCGCAGAACATCAACGGAAACGGGACATGGCCCAGGAACGCTTTGCGGGCGAGCCACACCATGACGTTCGAATCCTTGCCGAGGGACCAGAGCATGCCCATACGGTCGAACTTGTTAAATGCTTCACGCAGAATATAGACACTCTGCGCTTCCAGCGCGTCGAGATGATCCATCGGGCCGGGTGTTCCGTTCAAAATCCAAGTGGAGCGCGGTTTCTAGGCGTCATATGGCCTCTTGTCAAAAGCGCAAAAAGGGGCAGGGAATCATTTGCACAGTTCGGTCGCCTTTTTGCGTTGTACAGGGAAAGCCTAGCCTCTTTACCCCGGTCCAGTGGAAATCTTTTTCCTACTCAGGACTCCGCGCCAGTGAAGTAGGCAGCATTTGCGAGCGACGGGCGATTAGGAGCGAGATCCGCAATAGCGAGTCCCTCGGCGGCGACCTGATCGGGCAGTGGCTTGCCTTGCGCCAGCGCGGCGGACGTCATTCCCATGGCAGCGGAAGTCTGGATGCCGTATCCGCCTTGTCCTGCAAGCCAGAAGAACCCATCAAGGCCGGGCTCGAACCCGACGACCGGGGATTTGTCCTCGACAAAAGAGCGCAGCCCGGCCCAGCGGCTGTGAAAGCGTCCTACCTTCAGCGTGGTGGCATTCTCGATCCGGTCGACGGCGATGGCGAGGTCGAGATCCTCGGGCTGGGCATCCGTGGGCATGGAGGGGGTCTCATCTGCGGGGGAGCCAAGGAAGCGTCCGCCCTCCGGCTTGATGTACCAGTCCTCGTTCACGTTCACGACTGCGGGCAATGTATCCGGATTGATCCCTTCCGGCGGATCGAAGGTGAAGGCTGTGCGCCGTTTCGGTATGAGTCCGATCGGCTTGGCGCCGGCCATCTTGCCAACTTCGTCCGCCCAGGCGCCGGCAGCATTGATGACGACGGGTGCAGTGAAGGTTCCTGCCCGTGTCTCGACCGTCCAGCCGTCCCCAGTTCGGGTCAGTCCCTGGATTTCGGCGTCTGTCACGATTTCTCCGCCACTGGCGCGCATGCCGCGGATAAAGCCCCAGTGCAGGGCATGGACATCCATGTCCATGTCGCTCGGATCATAGAGGCCTCGCACGGTCTTGGCGGGATCGATTGCCGGGAATAGCTCCAGCAGGCGGGCGCCCTCGACGATCTCGGTTCCGGTCGTGTTTGCCGCCAGTTCCTTGTGTATTTCGGCCAGCGCATCGAGTTGGTCTGCTTCGGCCAGAATCAGCGAGCCGCGCGGCGTCAGTATAGGATCTTGGGCGAAACCCTCCGGCGGGTTCAGAAAGAACGGCTTTCCGGCACGGTTCAACGCGCGGATCGCGGCATTTCCATAACTCTCGATATAGAGGGCAGCGGAGCGTCCGGTCGTGTGATAGCCGGGCTGGCTTTCCCGCTCCAGCAGCAGGACGGAGCCATGCGGAGCAAGAAAGTAAGCGCAGGATGCGCCCGCCATACCGGCGCCGATAATGATGTAATCCGCCTGGCGGTTCGTGCTGGGAGTCATGTTGTGATCCATTTCGAGAGGGACCCAGAGCCTACGCCGTGACTTTCCCCAATCTCAAGGCTTGTCCTACTTATGCTGACAGGCTCGGGCATAAGTTCCGCTGCGGCCATTGACTTCATCCGCGCGTCCTCGTCCGATCTAGTCTGGAAATATTTCGACAGAGGGGATCGGGTAATGGCTGAGGCAGGGTTCGATGTTGTTCTGGAGGGCGGCGATGTCATTGATGGCACCGGCGCGCCGAGACGGCGTGCGGATGTCGGTATCCGGGACGAGCAGATTGCAGCTATCGGCGATCTGTCCGAGTCGGATGCTGGACGCCGGATCGATGTCAGCAACCGCATCGTCGCGCCTGGCTTCATCGACGTGCATACTCACGACGACCGGATGCTGCTGTGCGAGCCGGATTTCGACATGAAGGTCAGCCAGGGTGTCACGACCGTGGTCGTCGGCAATTGCGGTATCAGCCTCGCACCGTTGGTGACCGACGTGCCGCCGCCACCGCTCGATCTGATCGGGGACGCTGACTGGTACAAGTTCGCCACATTCGATTCCTTCCTGCGCGCTGTGGAGCAGGCGCCCGCCTCGGTGAACGCGGCCTTTTTGGTCGGTCATTCAACCCTCCGGGTCGGCATCATGGACCGTCTTGATCGGGGAGCGACCAGCGAAGAGATCAAGTCCATGCGCGGCCTGCTTGAAGAAGGGCTGGAAGCCGGAGCCGTCGGTTTCTCCACCGGGCTTTTCTATGCACCGTCGCAGAAGGCGCCGACCGAAGAGGTGATCGAGCTGTCACGCAGCCTGAAAGCTTTTGGCGCCCGCTATGTGACCCATATGCGCAACGAGTCGGACCAGGTCATCGACTCCCTTGAGGAGACCTTCACCATCGGCCGTGAAGCGGACGTGCCGGTGATCGTTTCGCACCACAAGGTGCAGGGAAAACACAATTTCGGCCGTAGCTGCGAGACCCTGGCCTGCATCGAGAAACACATGCATCACCAGGATATCGGCCTCGATATCTATCCTTATGCGGCATCCTCGACTGTGCTGAAGGCCGACGCCATCGCGCTTGCCGAGAAGGTGAAGATCACCTGGTCGAAATCCCGCCCGGATCTGGCCGGGCGGATGCTGGACGATATTGCCAAGGAATTCGGCTGTGATCTGTTTGAGGCTGCCGAGATGCTGCAGCCGGCCGGCGCGATTTATTTCAGCATGAGCGAGGAGGATGTGCAGCGCATCCTCAAGTTCAAACATGCCATGATCGGCTCCGACGGTTTGCCGCATGACGAATTCCCGCATCCCCGCTTGTGGGGCACGTTCCCGCGTGTTCTGGGGCACTATTGCCGCGATCTCGAACTCTTCCCTCTGGAAGAGGCGGTCCGCCGCATGACAGGGCTTTCCGCTGACAAGTTCGGCCTGAAGGGGCGGGGCAGGATTGCCGAAGGCAACTTTGCCGATATCTGCGTGTTCGACGAGAAGACGGTGATCGACCGGGCCGATTTTGACAATCCGACCGCGCCGTCCGGCGGCATAGAGAGTGTCTTCGTCAATGGCCGCATGGTCTGGGGCGCGGGGGCTCATACTGGCGCGCGTCCGGGCAAGGCCCTGCGCCGGGGCATGGGACCGCTCGCTGCTTAAAGCGCCAAACCGCGCAAACCTGAGGAAACAAAAAATGAGTGATACACCGAAAACATTGCTCCAGATGGCTGGCGTGCCCAACACGCCGCCAGCCCTCGGAGAGGCTGTCCTGTTGCTGATCGATGCACAGAACGAATATGTCAGCGGTGCGCTTGCACTGCCGGGGGTAGCACCGGCAACAGACGTGTTGGCGAAGGTGCTGGCGAAAGCACGGGCGGCTGGCACTCCGGTCGTTCATGTCCGTCACAAGGGCAATCCGGGTGGGGCGTTCGATCCGGAAACGGACCGGTTTGAAATCATCGACGCGGTCGCGCCGCATGCGGGCGAGGAGATTGTCGACAAGAAGCTGCCGAATTCCTTCGCAGGCACCAACCTTCAGGCCGTGCTTGAAGCGACGGGCCGCAAGAAGCTCATCATTGGCGGTTTCATGACCCATATGTGCGTCAGCTCAACCACCCGTGCGGCGTTGGATCTTGGCTGGAGTTCTGCGGTAATCTCTGATGGCTGCGCAACCCGCGCTCTGCCGAGTCCCACGGGCGGCAAGGTCGTCGATGCAGATATGCTGCATGAAGCCAGTCTGGCGGGACTTTCGGACCGGTTCGCGATCATCGCGCCGGGTTCTGCATTCTAACGGGCGCCAGTTTATTTGGTGTAATGCGCTCTCATGCTGTTGGCGATGGCGATCAGTTGCGGGTCGCTGATGTTGTCGAACTGCACATGGACGCCGTTCTCGGTGCTGCTTACGACCCTTGCAGCCACATTTCCGGCCTCGGGAATGTTCAGCTCGATCTCGGTATCCGGCTTGACCGGCCAATCCGCGATTATATAGGCGCCGCCGATTGACAGGTCCTCGATGGCGCAATCGACGTCCTTGCCATCGATCCGGAAGATTGAAATATCGCGGCGCGGCTCTCTGAGGTCGCGCCGCCGGTCTCCGTCTTGTGGCAAATCGACCAGGAGGCGGAGTGCGGCAAGCTCATGCAGCAGTTCCGCGACCTGGGATGCGATAATGTCGCCCGACGTTTTGCCAAGCAGACGTTCAGCCTGTCCCTGAATGCTTGAGAGCCCCTCTGAGAGGGTTTTCGTCTGGTCCGGACGCAGGTCAGGCATGGCAACTACCTCTCACTCTGGTGAGATATTTAATCCACCTAGAGTCAGTATTCGCGTCTTTTGCCAATCTGTACAGGCCGGCGCGTGATTGTGGTCAGTCAACGGTTGGCATTTTGAACGGGCAAAGCGCTTCGTAAGCTGCACTCGCCTGGAGCACTTTGTCTTCCCGGTACTTCTGTCCGACGATCTGCAATCCGGCCGGCAGCCCCTCGCTCGTGAAGCCGCAGGGAACGGATGCGGCCGGGTGCTGGGTCAGGTTGAACGGGTAGGTGAAAGCGGTCCATTCGGTCCAGCGGCGCATGCCCGAGCCTTCCGGGACTTCACGCCCGGCCTCGAAAGCCGCTGTCGGCATTGCCGGCGTCAGCAGAAGGTCGTAGCGGTCCAGCAGCTGGTTTACTTCAAGGCCAAGTCTCTCCCGGGCCTGAATTCCGTCCTGGTAATCGGGGAGCGTGATTTCCAGCCCTTCCAGACAGACTTCGGCGAGGCCAGGGTCGAGCATCTCGCGCTGTTCCGGGCTGAGGTTCCGGTAGGCGTTGGCGGCACCGGTAAACCAGTGAAGTCTGAATGTTTCCGCGGAAAACGAAAAATCGAGATCGACTTCCTCGATATGAGCGCCGAGTTCGGCCAGGCGCTTCACCGCCGTGGCGACCAGTGTGGCTATCTCCGGATCGACTTTTGCAAAACCCAGATCCGGGCTGTAGGCGACGCGCATGCCCCGGACGGATTTCCCGGAGAGTTGCCGGAAATCGAGCCCATCGTCGGGTGCAGTGTACCAGTCCATCACATGCAGGCCGCTCATGACGGTCAGCATCAAGGCGGCGTCGGCGACCGTCCGTGTCATCGGGCCTGCATGGGAAACCGTCCCCATCACGCTGGCGGGATATTGCGGCACGCGACCGAAAGTCGGCTTCAGGCCAAAGATGCCGCTATAGGCCGCTGGGATGCGGATCGACCCGCCGCCATCCGTCCCCTGGTTCAGCGCCCCCATGCCCAGTGCCGTCGCCACTGCTGCGCCACCGGAAGAGCCGCCCGGAGTCTTGTCCGGGTTCCATGGATTACGGGTGATGCCGGTGAGCGGGCTGTCGGTCACGCCTTTCCAGCCATATTCCGGTGTCGTGGTCTTGCCCATGAAGACCGCGCCATGGTCGCGCAGACGGGCAACGAAGGGAGAGTCTGCTGCGCTTCTGAAATCCGGGTCGCTGGTTTTCGAGCCGCGCCGGACTGGCCAGCCTTTTACTTCGGCCAGATCCTTGATGGTCGTCGGAACACCATCGACGATGCCGATTGGTGTCCCGGCCTTCCAGCGCGCCTCGGATGCTTTCGCGGCCGCCAAAGTTGAGTCCTCGTCGATATGAACAAAGGCATTGAATGCCTCGTTGTGCTTCCCGATTTCATCCAGTGAGGCCTTCACCGCCTCAACCGGCGAGATGGTTCCGGCGGCATAGGCCTGGACCAGATCGGTCGCACTCATCATCGCGAGATCGCGGCTCATACTATTACTCCTGTACTCGAAACAGATCAGCTGACCGGTTTGGGCCAACTGGGATCCCTGAATTCCTGGATCTCGAAACGGTAAGTACCGATTCCCCGGAAGAAGGCTGAATAGACGTTGAAGGTCTCGCTATAGGCGGGCGGGGCATCGAAGACGACGCCCTTGGCTTTCATACGCTCGTAGAAGCCGTCCACATCATCGGACACGAAAGAGATGGTGACGGCCGGATCGTCTGCTGGGGGGCGGTTCGTACAAACGCCGAGGAAGGCGTTTGGCGCCACTTCGAAGATATGGCAGCGGTCGTTCTGATTGAGCGCGAGGCGAAACCCCAGGGTTTCTCTAAGAAATGCGGAGGAAGACACTAGGTCATCCGTATAGATGAAGGACAGCATCTGACCTATGGATGACATATCTATTCTGACTCCCGGGGATGCCATGGCGAAGGAGACGGGCCACGGCGAAGTGGAATGAAGCGGGAGTTTAGGACGCGAATTAACCCAGACGCAATTCGCTCATTCGGGCAATTCACTATTCGTAAGGGGTGATGGCCTCCGCCTGGAGGCTGTATCCGACTTCCGCCAGGTCTGTTTCCTCTTCGAGAATGCCGAGCACGCCGGTGACGTAGACCGGCTCGAACATCTCGCGCGGATTGTAGGGTTGTTCGATCCTGACCAGAATTAGCTGGTTCGGCGGCGGCGGCGGGACGTGAATGCAGGCGCCGACATAGGGCACGAGGATGAGCTCCTTCACGCCTTCGCCGTTGTAATCCAGCGGAATGATGTATCCGGGAATACGGATTCTGGTTCCGGCCAGTTCGTGGACAACATCCTTGCCGGTAATGCTCTGTTCCGGAGGAGGGCTGCTGTGGTCGAGCAGAGGTGTGCTCATGCCTGATGATTGTGACGGACTGTCGATCTCGGGGAGGAGGTCCTCCCAGAGAAGGTCGCGGGGCTCGCCAGCGGCAAGAGCCGGATAATCCCGCATAAAGAATGTTATGGTGGAAGCCGCAGCAATGCGCAGCGCGGCGCGGCGGTTGAATACGAAATGTTTCAAAACGCTCTCCTCATTGCCGGACAGTCATACCGTCGGCAAGCGACATACGGTAGGCACCGATGGCGGGAACAAGACCCGAAAGAATACCAGCGCACACGAATCCACCCAAAATCAAAAGCTCTCTTGTCGAGGGTAACGAGAAGGGCAGGTACAGCCCATAGGCTTGATCGACAAATGGGCCGGCGACAGCCAAACCGGCAAGAAACAGGAATGTCCCCGATAGAGCACCGGCTAGGGCCAGGGTTCCTGCTTCGAGTATCATCAGGCAACCCACTATCGAGGGGCCCGCGCCGACGGCTCTCAGGATAGCCATCTCCCGGCGCCGTTCTGACAGGCTGGACAGGATTGCCGCCACCATGCCGATCAGGGCGGTCAGGACGACCATTCCGGAAACACCGGCCAGCGCTGATTCGGCGACACCGATGAGCGACCAGAGTTCCTGCAGGGCGACCCCGGGCAGGACCGCCAGCAGTGGTTCCTCGGGATATTCGTTGATGTGGCGTTGCAGGCGGAAGGTTTTCAGTTTGGATGTCACACCGATCAGCGCGGCCGAGATGCTTTTTGGCGTCAGGTCCATGGCCCGTACTGCGTCGGCGCCGGTAGAATGCCCCGGTGTGCGTGCCCCGCTTTGCCAATCGACATGGATAGCCTCGATGGCCCTGAGGCTGACATGGACGGTCCGGTCAACCGGCGTGCCGGTCTTGGCGAGAATCCCGGAGACGCGGAACGGCATGTCTTCATGTTTGGTGAAGCCGACCGCCCCAAGACCGTGCGCCACGACAATCGGATCGCCGACTTTGTAGCCGAGTGCGTCGGCGACGTCGGCGCCGAGGACCGTATCGAAAAGATCCTCGAAGCGGTCACCCGTGGCGAATGTCAGAGGGGCATTGCCGCGAAAACGATAGTGATCGAAATAGGCATCGGTTGTGCCCATGACGCGGAACCCGCGATGGCTATCACCGAGTGAGATCGGTACGGTCCAGGCCACTTCCGGCCGACCGGCAATATCGCGATAGCTTTCCCAGGTCATGTTGTTGGTGGCGTTGCCAATGCGGAAAACCGAATAGAGCAGCAACTGCACGCTGCCGCTTCGCGCTCCGACGATCAGGTCGGTGCCGGCGATGGTATTCCCGAAACTTGCGCGGGCTCCGGTCCTGACGCGCTCGACGCTCAGGAATAGGGCGATGCTGATGGCGAGCGCGAGAATTGTCAGCAGCGCCGTAGAACGCCGGTTTGCCAGGGACTGCAGGCTAAGACGTAGCAGCATCGGGCGCTTCCTCACGGTGCTTTATGTCCGCCAGGCGGATCACGCGATCGAACCATCCTGACAGCCCCTCATCATGGCTGACCATGAGGAGTGACGATCCGCTCCGGTCTAGTTGTTTGAAGATCAATTCGAGAAAGGCTTGCTGTGACTCTCCGTCGAGAGCGGAAGTCGGCTCGTCCGCGATCACCAGCTCGGGGTCGCCGATCAAAGCCCTGGCGGCCGCGACCCGTTGTTGCTGCCCGGAGCTGAGAAGGGAGGCTGGTTGCCCCGTCTGGATGTCTTCCGACAGGCCGAGAGCGGCCAGCAGCCGTGCCGCCGCTTCCTCTGGAGTTTCTTTTTCCCGAACCCGGCGTTCCCGGTTCGGGGCAAAACTGAGTCCGAGACGGACATTGTCCAGAGCTGAGGCATAGGGAAGCAGGTTGAACATCTGAAAAATGACGCCGAGATGCTCCGCCCGGAACCGGTCGCGCTGCGTCGATGACAGGCTGGCCAAATCCGTTCCAAGCAATTCGATCCGTCCTTTCTGCGGCGGGGAAATTCCCGAAATCAGACCCAACAGAGTGGATTTTCCGCCGCCAGACGGGCCGAGCAGTAAAACCCGCTCGGCCTTTTCAATCCGGAACCGGTCGACCCCGAACCGGAACGCGCTGCCCGGCCATTGGAATGCCACATGTTCCAGCAGGACGGTCGGCGACGCCGATGGGGCAGATGGCTCGGTCATGGCTCTCAGTCCAGTGTCAGTGCCGGCTTGTCGGGGCTAACTTCAAACTGGAACTGACCTTTTGACGAGACGATTTGCACGTCAAGTTCCTCGCTCTGCGGAAAATGCTTGAAGAAGGGAAAGGAGAACCCGGTGATTTTTGCAGTGTCATTGCAGGCGAACCTGTAGCTCACATGGAATTCCATGTGTTCGCCGTCATGATCCGCATGGTCTGTTTTTTTATCATGATCGTGATCGTCTTCCTCCAGGAAACGGGTTTCCTTGAGGGTACAGCCTGCTTCGCCGACGGCCTTGAACAAGGTATCGCCTTTGGCGAGATTGGCTTTACCGGCATCGAATGCATCGTGCTGTGCCTTGGTTTCTGGGGAGTGTTCGAAACCGACGATGTCGGCGCCCGGAATTTCGATCTCCATTTCGACCGTTGCGCCCTCTATGGCGATGGTCAGTTGACCGTGACCATGTTCGTGCGCGTCGGCGTGGCGCGTTTCACTTGCTGCGGCGATTGTGCTCGTGGTGGCCAGCATTGCCGCAAGGAAGAGTGGAAGTCGGGTCATTTGCGAAGCTCCTGGGAGGAAGATCGAGACAAAGAGGAAACGTTATAACGTTACATTTATATCCATCGATCAACTGTTTTCTTCGAGCTTCAGTTTTGGGAGTCGATTTTGATGCGTGCCCCGTCGCGAGGCGTGCAATCACCGCTAAGCCATTGCTGAACCATACTTTCCTTGCAGGCTGTCCAAGGGCGATCTACGCCGCCCCCAAATTCTTCCTGATAGATCGTTGCAAAAACGACCGCCGCAAGAATGGCGGCAAGGATCCACATATTCCGACTCATGGCTTTGCTCCTCCGTCCGGCTTCAAGTGGGAAGCTTCAGATCACGAGAAAAGGGTTAACGTTGCATTTTCCTACTCGGCCCATTCAACAATATGATCCGGCAGCTTTTCGTCCGGCACATATTTTTCCGAAACGGCCCGGCCGCGGACAGAGATACCGGCGACATGAACCATGTCCGGATCGCCACAGACAAGGTAATGCCAGTGCGGCAAGTCCTTGCCTTCCTTCACCAGCCGGTAAGCGCAGGTCGACGGCATCCAGATGAGTTCTTCCAGCACATTCGGCGTGAGAATCACGCAGTCCGGTACCTTCGCCTTCCGGTTCGGGTAATCCCCGCATTTGCATGAGCCGCAGTCGAGCAGGGTGCAGGCGACATCCGTGTAATGCAGCTCGTCGGTCACATCGTCGATCAGCTTGACGAGGCAGCACTTGCCGCAGCCATCGCACAAGGCTTCCCACTGCTCCGAGCTCATCTGCTCGAGCGGTGTGGTTTTCCAGTAAGGCGTCTCTGCTTCGTGCTGATCTACAGCCATTCAGTCCTAGTCCGCGATTTTTGCCAGCACCGGGAGGATATGTTCCCGGAAAGCCGCCGGATTCTCCGACATCGGGAAATGCCCCATGCCGGCCATGATGATCGCTTCCGCACCGGGGATACGCTCTGCTGTCCGTAGCGTGTCTTCCGGAGTGCAGGAGTAATCATACTCTCCGGTCATCAGATAGACGGGACAGTGCCCGGTGTCGATGGTGCTGCTCTCCCGGGCATAGTCACTGTCAGTGCGGTAGAAGTGCATGTCGCCCTTAAAGACCTCCGGCCCGCCCTGATAATAATGCCAGAGGGTCTCCCAGCGGAATTCATCTGGGCTTTGCGGTGCAACGAGGCCGGAAACCAGGGCGGCGCAGAAGTCGCCTCGGAGGAATTCAGGACTGTCGAGCCAGCTATTGTCGTACCAGGGCGAAGGACTGTCCGAGCCCTCAAGCCCGATGACGCCCCGCAGGGCCTTGCCCTGTTCCAGAGCCAGCCGAACCACGACCCGTCCGCCCATGGAGCAGCCCATGACCACCGGGCGCTCAAGGTCCAGGGCTTGTGAAAACGCCGCAATCGCCGCGACATAAAATTGGCTGGTCAGTTTGTATTCCTCACCCTCCCAGCCGACGGGCGGGTTTGACTTTCCGTGCCAGGGCAGATCGAACGCAATGACCCTGAAGCGGTCCGTGACCGCGTCGTCACACATCAGGTGGCGGTATTGGCTGGAATGCGCGCCGGCGGTATGCAGGCAGAGCAGAGGAATACCGGAGCCGGCCTCTTCGAAATAGATCCGGTAAGGCCGTCCCTCGATATCGAGGTGGACATAGCGCCCGGTAATCGGCTCGATCTGTGCGCTCATTGTCCCGCCTCCTGACGGAGGCGGCGCGGCAGGGCGAGCAATTCCTTTACGTAACGCAGATTGTGCAGCAGGGGCGCTGTATTGCCGTCCAGGCTTGCATGGCCGTAGCGGGTCATGGCGAACAGGTCCTGGTAGCCCGGCGGCGGCATGTCCGAGCAGAACACATCCCACACTTCCTTTGGCGCCCGGATGGCGAAATCCCAGCTCCGCATCTTGAACGGACCTTTATCGACTGCCGTTACGTGGCCGTTCACGACCGTGACATGATAGGGCGTGTCACCGACTTCGAGCAGGAAACGGGAATCCATATAGCGGCCAATCCGCTGCAGGTCCGGTCGCGCGGCGACGGCATCTTTCAGGCATTCGAACACGGAAATTCTCCTTCTTCCGGGGAGCCTTCATACAGGAGCTTGAGATCAGTAGACGGTGCGGCCACCGGAAACATCGAAACAGGCGCCGGTGCTGAAGCTGCATTCCTCGGACAGCAGCCAGCACACCATTGAGGCGCATTCCTCTGCTGTTCCGAGACGCTTCAGCGGGCTTTTTGAGATCATGACCTCCACATGCGCGGGATCCATCCGGTCCACCATCTCGGTATCGAGGGCGGCAGGGGCAACCGAATTGACCAGCACGCCGGTGCCCGCAAGCTCCTTGCCCATGGATTTGGTCAGGGCGATGACCCCGGCCTTTGCCGCGCTGTAAGCGGGCGCATTCGGGGTGCCTTCCTTGCCGGCGAGCGACGCGATATTCACGATCCGGCCGTATCCCCGGCCGACCATGCCCGGGGCGATGGTCTTCGAGCACAGGAAAACACCCGTCAGATCGACATTCAGCACACGTTGCCAGTCAGCCAATGTGTAGTCGATTGTGGAAACCGTCGGTCCGGCAATGCCGGCACTGTTCACCAGCAGGTCGATCGGGCCTAGCGCACTCGTCGCCGAGGCATGGGCAATGCAAACGTCGGATTCGGATGATACGTCGACCACTGTGGTGATGAGTTTATCCGGCGCGCCTATCGCTTCGGAGGCGGCGGCGAGAGCGTCACCGTCCTGATCCCAAAGCGCGACTTTTCCCCCGTTTTCGAGAATGCGTATTGCAACGGCAAGACCGATGCCCTTTGCGCCGCCCGTTACAATCGCGGAGCGGTCGCTGAATTCCCCATCCTTCAAGGCGTTTCTCCCAAACGCGTTTTGTAACCCTGGCTCGTAACGGCCCGGTTGTTACCTGATCCCTGTTTCTATTTGGTGTTGAGGGTGAATTCTCCCTCGCGAATGCGGTCCGGCCACTCTGCCACCATGTCCGCGACGGCTTGCTCACCGTAATTCTCGATCATATCCGTCAGGGCAGCAAAGATCGCGGACGAGGCGACCATTTCCGGGGCGCAGCCATTATCGACCGCTTCGTCCCAGGCCTCGAGGATGAGTTTCAGGGCGATGCGTTTCTGTTCGTCATCCGGCAAAACGCCCGCATCTGAGTCCGACATGTGTCTCTCCAGCAAGTCTTTGGTTCCGGCTCCGTAGGAAGCCTCACATTAGTTTTAGTGTTGCTTGAGGCTGGCGCCTGCCGAACGCTAGACTGAAACGATAAGCAGTGGGAGGAAAAACATGTCGGAAAATCATGACTTCTTGCATCACGTCGGAGACGAGCACCCGTTCGTTGCGCGTGGACTAAGGAATTATTTCGAGTATCGCGATCTGGGAATCGAGGACGCCTCCAAGGGCGATGTCGTCTCGCATGTGATCCGCGCACGAGACGGTCACAACGCGACCGGCGCCTGGCATGTGCATGATTGCAAGTTCCAGATGTTTTATGTGCTGAAGGGGTGGGCCCGCTTCGAGTATGAGGGGCAGGGCGTGCACACCATGAAGGCTGGCGACTGCGTCATGCAGCCGCCGATGATCAAGCATCGGGAGATCGAACATTCGGCGGATCTTGAACTTATCGAAGTGGTCGCCCCGGCCGATTTCAAAACTTACGAGGTCGACGGCCCCGAAGCCTGACGCCATTGGCTCGACAGATGCCTGATCGGCCGATTGAAGAGGATTCGATGTCGGCCGATCTCGTCTGGAAAGAGGACAATGCGCCTTTTTCCAACCGTTTCGGAGATATCTATTTCTCGACGGAAGGCGGGCTTGCGGAAAGCCGGCACGTCTTTCTGGAAGGTAATGGCTTGCCGGCGGCTTGGGCCGGACAAAGTGATTTCACCATCGCGGAAACCGGTTTTGGAACCGGATTGAATTTCTGTGCTGCGGTCCAGTTGTGGCTGGAAACCAGACCACGGGACGGCTTGCTGCACTATGTCAGTGTTGAAGGGTATCCGCTGAATGCTGATGAATGTTTCCGGGCGCTTGCGCAATGGCCGGAACTGGAATTCATCGCAGCTGCTTTGAGGCATCGCTATCCCAAGCCCGTTCCCGGAATGCACAGAATTCATTTCGAGGAATGGGGCGTTGTTCTCACGCTGGCTATCGGCGAGGTGGGCGCGATGCTGTCCGGCCTGCATGGGCGGATCGACGCCTGGTTCCTCGATGGTTTCGCGCCGTCCAAAAACCCGGAGATGTGGCGCGACGAGGTCTTGACTGAGGTTTCCCGTCTGACGGTGCCGGAGGGAAGTCTGGCGACTTTCACTGCTGTGGGAGATGTCAAAAGAGGCCTTGCCCAGCGCGGCTTCAAAGTTCGCAAGACGCCTGGCTTCGGAAGCAAGTGGAAGATGATCGTCGCGCAAAAGGTGCCTGATCTGCCGGACAGCCGGGCACGGTTGTCTAGGCGGGCAGTGCCGGTCCGTGAGCGGTCACGGCTGGACCGGGTTGCTGTTGTCGGCGGCGGCATCGCGGGCGCGTCCCTGGTCAGGGCCTTGCGGCGGCGCGGCATGGACCCGGTGCTGTACGACGGCGCCGGACCCGGCGCGGGCGCCTCCGGTAATGCTTATGCACTTGTGACGCCTCGGATGGATGCCGGAGACAGTGCCGTCGCCCGGTTTTTTGCAGCGGCCTACAGGTATGCGATCGCGCAATATGGCGAGGGGCCGGGGTGGGATCCGTGCGGCGTGCTTGTCATGCTGGAAGATGAGGAGACGCTGGCGCGGGCTGGAAAGGCCCGGGACTTTGCGTGGCAGCCCGCGGCCAGCGGCAGCCTTCTTGACCGGGCACAAGCCAGCCAGCGAGCGGGCGTGGAGCTGGATTGTCCAAGCCTGTTTTATGAGACGGCGGGGCTTTTGCAAACGGAGCGCCTGCTCAGTGACTGGATCGGCTCGACCAGAGTTATCGGTACCAACATCGACAGAGTTTCACGATCCGCCCGCGGATATTTGCTGATGGATTCAAATGGAAATGTTGCCGGGGAGGCGGATGCCGTCATTCTTGCCGCGGGCGACGGCAACCGTCACTTTGCCGACACGCACTGGATCCCGCTTACACCTGTGCGCGGTCAGGTTTCCGAGGTTCCGGCATCGGATGCCAGCCACACCCTGAAATGCGCCCTGTCCTGGAGTGGATATCTTTCTCCGGTACGGGATGGACGCCACATGCTTGGCGCGACCAACGACAGAACCAACAAGATTGGCGAAGATTGGGGGTGGGCCGTTCTTGACGAGGACCATCGCCACAACCACGGAAGCCTGCCGGGCTGCCTGACGCATCTCGTCGATAAGCCCGATGCCTCTTGGTCCGGGCGCGCGCGACTGCGGTCGGCGACGCCCGACCGCGTTCCCCTGTTTGGCGCCATTCCGAGTGTCGCTGGTTTGGCTGACGCGTTTCGTAATCCGGCGGGCCGGGGCTATGTAACCTTTCCGGGCGGCGATCTGCTGATCCTTGGGGGGCTGGGCTCGCGCGGCTTTGTTACGGCACCGCTTGCCGCCGAACTGCTCGTAGCCCGCCTGTTAGGGGAAGTATGGCCGGTTGAAGAGTCTTTAGGCATCGCTGGCGACCCGACCCGGTTCGCGAGCAGGGCCCATCGGCATGCGCGGATCGAAGAATTTCTAGGCCGCCGTGTCAGATGAAAATGAT
This sequence comes from Nisaea sp., assembly GCF_034670185.1. Taxonomy (NCBI): domain Bacteria; kingdom Pseudomonadati; phylum Pseudomonadota; class Alphaproteobacteria; order Rhodospirillales; family Thalassobaculaceae; genus Nisaea; species Nisaea sp. The sequence goes on along the minus strand of NZ_JAXMNY010000001.1, from coordinate 1,212,329 downwards.
ATTTTAACCATTAAAAAAGAAGTTTCTGAAAACCTAGAAGTCGGTGGGTTTCCGGTGACCAAATAATGTTTCTGTTACCCATTTTTCGGTGTTTGCTCATTAGAACTGAGAGTGGAAAACAGATTGGTCGGTTCGAACAAGTCGAATAACGGGATTTCGTCCGGTCTGCGAGCGCGCCTCACCACGTCGCCTCTTGCTGTCGCAGGCATTGCTTTTGTCGTCGTTCTTTCTGTTACGCTTTACGCCCAGTTCACAATCGAAGCGCGTGAAGATGAAGAGCGGGAAGCTCATCATGAGTTTGCTCGCGCGCACATTGGTCAGAACCTGAAAAACTATCTGGAAGCCCGGTTTCTTTCTGTGAACGGCATCGCCGTGGCCCTGGAGAAGAAGAGCGCACCGTCGAGCGAAGCCGAGTATGCCGAGCTGGCTCGGCCCTTCCACGAGAATTTTAGCGGCGTGCAGGCTGTTAACTGGGTCGATAGCTCCGGTACGGCGCGCTGGATTGTTCCTCTGGCCGGAAATGAGCAGGTTAAAGACAAGGACCTGAGCAGTCTCAGTATTCCAGGCATGGCTATTGCCGCCGCGCGTTCCGACGGCCGGGCTCATGCCACACCGCCGATCACTTTGCTTCAGGGCGGTATTGGCTTTGCGAGTTATTTCCCGGTTAAACGAAACGGTGAAATTGCCGGTTTCATCAATGTCGTGTTTCGTTTCTCGGATCTTCTGGACAGCATCGCCGGCCTGGACCCAAGAGGGTCAATCTCCGTTGCGCTCCATTATGACGGCAAATACGTGTTGTCACAGTCGAAGGGGCCACGTGGTGAGGACTACACCTCTCTCTATTACGATCTGGATATCCTTGACCGTACCTACCAGATCGAAATCCGGTCCCACGAAGCGGCAGTCGGTTATATCAATCCGATATTGCTGATCATAATCGTGAACTTGTTGTTTGCAGGCGCCATTTATCTGTTGCTGAAGCAAGTCGGCTTACTGGCCAGAAGCGAGTCACGGCTCCGCGATTATACCGAAATAGCCTTCGACTACCTTTGGGAGACAGACCGGGAGCAACGGATTACTTATTTGTCGCCTCGTTTTGAGGAAATTGCCGGGCGTCCGGCGAGCGAATTCCTCGGGCGCAGGCTGAGCGATTGCAATGTCCAAACCGCTACCGGCGAGAGCCTCGATCAGCATGCGGAGGTGATGGCACGGAAGCAGCCGTTCGAGAGTTTTGTCTTTGCTTCAGTGTCTGAAGACGGGACCAAGACGTGGATATCATCATCGGGAAAACCACGTTTCTCGGCTGGAGGGCGCTTTCTTGGCTACAGGGGAGCCGACCGGTCTATCAACGAGCAGGTCAGCACGGAAAAGCGGTTGCGTCGCGCTTGGGAGCACGCTGAAACCGCTAATCAGGCAAAGAGCAATTTTCTTGCAGGAATGAGCCACGAGCTGCGAACTCCACTTAACTCAATCATAGGCTTTTCCGAAATGATCCGTGATCAGATGCTCGGCCCCATCGGTAAGCCGCAATACGCTGAATATGCGAGTGACGTGGTGTCCTCCGGTCGGCATCTGCTTTCGCTCGTCGATGACGTACTCGATTTATCGAAGATAGAATCCTCCACATTCGAGTTGTCCGAAGACGAGATTGACCTCGCCGATACTTTTGAATTCGTGCGGCGCGGATTCAGACGGCATGGAGAAGTGCGGGGGATCGGCATTCATCTTACGGTCGCGGATGATGCGGCCTATATCCGCGCGGACACACGTATAGTCCGCCAGATGGTGATGAATCTCGTCTCGAATGCCATAAAATTTACGGATTATGGCGGCACGATTAGGATCGTATCGGAACGCGACGATAATGGATGCGTGCACATTAAAGTTACCGATACAGGGAGCGGCATCCCGAAGGAACATCTTATCCGGGTGTTCGAGCCGTTCGTCCAGGTTCGTGAGACTGCATTATTGAGCCACGAGGGGTCGGGGCTGGGTCTTTCGCTCGTGAAAAGATTTATTGAACTGCATGGCGGAACGATAGATCTGGAAAGTCGCGTCGGCGAGGGAACCTCCGTTGATCTTACATTCCCCAAGGATCGCTCTCTCTGAAGCATCATTTTGATTTCAGTAAAAGCTTATGTCCTTCTAATTATATTAAAATCCCAATGGAAATGAACGGCGTTAACCTATAGGGTGTATTTCACCCTCCGGGTTACCCATAAACAAAATCTATATTTCGTCCCTCAACTCTGTTTCAAGCTATGAAGGTTCAACGTGGCTAAGAAAAATCGATCCTGCCTCGTTCGGCGACATTTCCGCTTACGTGGACCTCATGGAGATGAGTTGCGCCGCTCAATCGCGCTTGAACCGGGATTCTGGTCGGCATTGGATGATATGGCGCCGGGCGAAAAGCTGAGGCTGCTGATAGAAGATTGCCTGGCTGGACTGTCTCCCGATGAGTCTCTCGTATCAATTCTGCGATGCACTGTGATGAACCACTATCGCGCGCTGTGTGACGAACGGCGCTTGGCGATGAGGCTCAGTGAGTCGGAAGGAAAAAGAGAGAAGCAGATCGGGGCGCGGAATTGAGCATACCCGCCTTGCGCCTGCGGGAAATGGTGCCGGTTGAGGGACTCGAACCCCCGACCCCCTGATTACAAATCAGGTGCTCTACCAACTGAGCTAAACCGGCTATCGAAGTGGGCAGCGAAATATCGCGTTTCTGGTCGATGGTCAACGGCATCGACGTTACAAAGTTCATGTTTCGCTCAAGCTGAGCGCCGGACATTTTTATTGAGCGTGTTTCTAGTTGTTCGAAACCACGAGACGGGGCTTGGGAAAACGAGGCTGCGAGCCAGCAGTCACGACTGTCCGCGCTGCATCCATCAGGCTGGCAACGGGAGCTTCCTCCGTGCGGAGACTTTCCAGCATACTGATCGCCCGTTGTAATGCGGAAATCTGATTGTCCGAATACACTTGCGCTTCGCGGGTCTGAACCGCCGCTTCCTCAAAGCGCGTGACGAGTTCGGAAATCAGAAGAGATGTGTCCCTGATCGCGGAATCAAGTTCGAGCTTACCATCGGAGGTGCTTTTCAATTGATAGAGCTGAACATTCAGTTCGAGCAGTGAATAGACCTGTTGATGGCGAACATAGAGCTCGCGTCCGCGGGGATCCCGATTGTTTAATTCTAAACTTTCGAGCATCTATCACTCCAGGCTAGGTTGCGTCTGTCATTTGAATTTGCCGGGCGTCGCGGTTTTGCGGCGCTCCAGTTGGCGTCTGAAGGAACTCTAGGCTTCAAAACGTGAATCGCTCGTGAATCACCGGGGCGAATTTTGAGAAAAAAATCAAAAAATAAACCGTGTACTTTTTTTGGTCTCAATATGTTCGCGTCTGTTCATGGATTGCATATCCTTATGTGTCAGGCGTGCGGTAAGTTTTTTGAAAACCTTAGCTCCAACGATCGTTAAGCCCTATTTCCAAGAGGCGATTGTGACGCCATATTGGGGTTTGGCTTTTAGATCTGAAAGTCGATCTGGAATTGATATGCCATCTATGAACCAGGTCTGATGGCGTTCCGGCCGATACTGATGTGCTTATGTTTATGAAATATTAAGCTCAATGGCTGATAAGGTGCGCGTGTACCCGATAAGAAAGAGCGCTTTTTCATGAGTGTGAAATTGCAGGATAAGAAGTCGGACAAGGTCAAGATCGACGAGGATGCCCTCGATTCGCTGCATACCTTGCCGCTTTCAATCATCCCGTTGCAGACGCCAGGCCTGAAGAAAGCCTTCATGATCAAGAATGCGCGCTTGGAAAGCGCGATCGAGCTTTTTCGTGACGGTGGCTCGGGCAGTGGCCAGGTCGAGCCAAAGGAATTGCATGGATACTTCCAGGACGTTGGGGGAGCTTTGTCCCATGACCTCATCATTCTGGACAGGCTATCCTCCCTCGAGTCGTTCGACGTCTATTCGCTGCGTCTGGAGCTGCGTAACCTGGATATCGGATTCGAGGATTTCTCGGCGCTACAGCTCTCCGAGGCCAAGCGTGCCGAGCTGACCGAATATATGCGTGCCTTTACACGCCCGCTAATCCAGCGCGTTTATGGAAGCGATCAGTCAGAAGAGATCAGTGACGTCGGACAGATCTTCAAGATGATGGCCTCTCCAAACCGGAACGAAGCGATGGCGAAGCTCAAGCTTCTTGCCGAAGAGCTGAATACCGAACTGACAGAAGTGCCGAAGTTTCTCGAACGTTATGGCGATATTTTCCTGTCACTTTCGTATTTCCGGAACTGCCTCGACAAGATCATGCAGCAGCTCCCGCCCTTCATCTCCTGGATGGAAGAGCTGCATAGCAACTACCAGATCCAGAACGACCGAAATCAGCTTAAAATCCTTAAGGATATCGAGTCTGACCTGAATGAGATTTCGACATCTCTAGTTGGTCGATTTGAGTACTTCAACCACCGCTCACATGATTTCTGGGACAATATCAGCGCGGATTCGTTTCAATCGTTCCAGGAATTGGTCACCGCACACCATGTGAGCATCGGTGCCGTGCTCTGTGGTCTCGCAGTGAAGATGGACCTCTACGAAACGCGGTTTCCCAACCATGGCGGGGGGCCGGTGAAGCGGCTGGAGTTCATTAATTCAGAAATCAGACCCGGTCTGCAACGCATCAAGGATATCGAGCAGCGCGTCGGTGCGGTAAAATAAAACTACGCATCCAGTCCTGCGGGTTTGGATTTCGCAATCGGAACCTTGCCGATAAGGTAAGCGTTGGCATCGGTCATCTGCGGCCGTGGGACCTTCTTTGAAGATGACCCGATCAAAGTCTGTTCAGCAAAAAACAGTTGAGACTGCTGCTGCGCCAGACGCCGAAAATCGTGCCCGTTTGCTGCAGATCGCAGAACGGTTGGCAAAGCTTGGATACTGGCGGCTCGATCTTGCGACCAATGCCGTCTTCTGGTCCGAGTTCGTTTATCTTTTGCATGGTCTGGAGCCTGAAAGCGGGGGGCCGGATCTGAAAGCTGCCCTGGCGGCGTACCTTCCCGAAGATCGACCAAAAGTTAATGCCGCAATTGAACGATGTATCGCGGCGGCGGAACCCTTCGAGTTCACTTTGCGGATCCGGCGCCCGGATGGTGCTGTGCGCAACGTGCGGTCTGCCGGCCTTCCGGAACTTGATGAAGCCGGGGCTGTCGTTGCGATCAGCGGCATTTTCCAGGACGTTACGACCGAAGATGACATCGAAAAAACTCACAGAACCAATGAGTTGTTGCGCCAGACGATCGACGCTTTGGATGAGGCAGTCAGTATCTATGATCCCGACGATCGGTACGTTTACGCCAATCCGAAATATTTCGATCTGTTCCCGTATTTGAAAGAGATCGAGGACCTTGAGGGAAAATCCTTCGAGGACGTGTTGCGTATCAGCCTGCAAAACCGCGTCGTTGATAGCCCACTGGCTCGGGAGGACCCCGAAGCTTACATCGCGCAACGTCTGAAAGCGCGCAAGGAGGTTGCGGGCGAACTAGGGGACAGACTGCACAAGAGCGGGCGCTGGTATGCGGCCCGTGAGTTCCGGACCTACGCTGACGCGCATATAACAATGCGCCGGGACGTCACTGAGCAGCGACTCGCCAGCCAGGAGCTTGAACGGGTCAAGGAGCGCTATGAACTCGCGGTGACGGCAGGGGGAATCGGTGTCTGGGAATATGACCGGTCTGCAGACTCGTTCTACTGGTCAGATTTCGCCTCCGGGATCCTGACTGATGGCAAGGCGGCGGAGCCTGGCAACATTGAGTCTCTGTTTGATGCCGTGATCCAAGAGGACCTGGAGCATTTCAGAGGACAATACTGGGCCTGTCTGACGCACCGGGCGGTTATGGATATCGAGGTCCGGATGAGTTCTCTCGATGGACAGATGAAATGGGTGCATTGGCGAGGTCGGCAAATTGCTGACGATAACGGCGAGGTCTTGCGTATTGTCGGCTCGATCGTCGACGTAACGCGGAGGAAGCTCGATCAGGAGCGCATTATCCAGAGCGAAGCGCGGCTGAGCGAAATCGCAAGAACGATTCCCGGTGTTCTTTGTCAATGGTCGCTCGAAACCGAACAAAGCCCCCGCTATTCCTATCTCAGTCCGAAGGCTGCCGAGATTTTCGGGTTCGAGGATGTGAGCCCAAGTGGTGTTTCCGCATCGCTGCGGCCGGTCAATGCGGATGCGGCTGCGGTAAATGCTGCCTTGGCTGCTTCTTTCCGGACAGGAGATCAGCTTCGCTTCGAGGCGCGTTACGAGTTACCACAGCGCGGTATCCGCTGGATTCGCAACATGTCGGAAGTGGTCAACGTTTGGGATGACCGGATTGATTTTACCGGTGTCATGGTTGACGTCACGGAAATCAAAGAAGCCGAGAACAAGATCTTCGAAAGCGAACGGCGCTTGGTTGATGCCATTGAGTCGATCAATGAAGCCTTCGCATATTTTGACAATGAAGACCGTCTGATGATCTGCAACCAGACGTACCAGAATCTGCGCCCGGCGATCGCCGACCATATCGAACCTGGATTGCCTTTCGAGACTTTTGTCGAACTTTTGGCTGATTACGACTATATCCCGAGCGGGTATGGAGGCAGAGAAGAATGGGTTCGCGACCGTCTCGAAATGCACCGCAATCCGAGCATTGAGCCTGTACAACAGGTATGGCCGGACGGCCGTGTGCATCTGGTCTCGGAACGCCGCACAAAAGAAGGCGGTACTGTTATCACCCTTACGGATATTTCCGATCTCAAACGCCGCGAATCCGCTCTTGAAGAGGCGCATGCGCGTTTGTCGAGCCAGCACGATGCGCTCGAAAAACTGGCTGACGACCTTGATGCTGCCCGTCGCGCAGCGGAAGCTGCGAACGATGCAAAATCCCAGTTCCTGGCGATGATGAGCCATGAAATCCGGACTCCGATGACCGGATTGCTGGGAATGGTCCAGATGCTCCGGGACGAAGACCTCAGCGATCGGCAGCGGGATTATCTCGATGTGCTGGGACAATGTACGGACACGCTGCTTAGTCTTTTGAACGATATTCTGGATTTGTCGAAGATCGAGGCGGGCCAACTCAGTCTCGAAAGCATTGAATTCGACCTGGGGCGTGTTGCAGAGGAGATTGTCGGCCTGTTCCGCGGGAGCGCCTCGGACAAGGGGATACGGCTTATCTACCGAATGCCGGAGACGGCCGTTCGGGCGGTGCGCGGAGATCCTTTGCGCTTCAAGCAAATTCTCGCAAATCTCGTAAGCAACGCTATTAAATTTACCGCCGAAGGCGAGGTGGTTCTGACGCTGGACGGAGTCTTGGACGGAGGCACGGTCACGGTGTCCGGCAGTGTCTCGGATACCGGTATAGGCATTTCTGAAGAGGCAATGCCTCGTCTGTTCAACAGATTCGATCAGGCAGACACATCGACTACGCGGAAGTTTGGCGGAAGTGGCCTTGGCCTCTCCATCTGTCAGAGATTGTTGGCCTCCATGGGAGGGAGCATTTCGGTGAGCTCTGCGTCGGGCGAGGGCAGTACATTCACGTTTTCGGTTGCGTTTAAGGCTGGTTCAGCAAGTGAGCAGCCGGCTCTTTCGGCTGGCGCGCCAAACCTCGATGCCGAGCCGGTTGATCAAGTAGACCCGAGTGTAACGCCGAGCCTGCGGATATTGATTGCCGAGGACAATGGTCTTAATGCCGACCTGATCGCGATGATGCTCGAAAAATGGGGGCATGAAACGGATATTGCTCCGGATGGCCGAGTGGCTGTGGACAAGGCGACCGTCACCAAGTTCGATTTGATCCTGATGGATATGCAAATGCCGGAGTTGGACGGCCCTGACGCCACGCGCGAAATCCGCGCAGGAACCGGGCCAAATCGCGAGACGGCAATTGTCGGTTTGTCTGCCGATGCCATGCCTGAGCACCGGGCGAAGTATCTTGAGGCCGGGCTCACCGATTTCGAGACAAAACCCGTTGATTGGGATCGGCTTCGGCAGTTGATCGCGCACCTCTATGAGCGCGGCTTCATGTCGTATTACTGACGATCAGGTTAGGGCGATGTATCCGAGGTTCCGGCTTACTCATCCGGAACGCGTTGTTCACGCCGCATTTCCTTCACGGAATAGACGGCTCCGGCCAAAATCACCAGTGATCCGACGATGGTAAGAAGGCCCGGTGTTTCCTGGAAGAACAGGATCCCGATCAGACCCGCGAATAGAAGGCGGGTATATTCCATCGGCTGTACGGCAGATGCCTCGCCGTGTTTATAGGCCTGGATATTCGAATACTGGGCCATGGACATGAGTACGCCGATCAACACCATCGCGATGAGTTCAAACGCAGTCGGTGTTTCCCAATAAATATAGGCCGGAATCGCGAAGGCGACGGCCAGTCCGAATGACTGGTACGTCATGATGGTCACCGGACTCTCTGTCTTGGTTAGGACCCGGGTGACAATCATGACAACCGCGAGGAAAACCGCAGAGGCGAGCGCGAGGAAAGCGTAGTAATCGATCCCGTCGAAGCTGGGTTGCAACACGATCAAGACGCCAATGAATCCGAATATCGTGGGGCCCCAACGCTTGAGATCAACAACTTCCTTCAGCAGGACGACCGCAAGCAGCGTGATGAACAGCGTGCGCGCGAATGAAATCGCGGTCACATCGGCTAGAGGCATATGAATCACCGCCGTGAAGCCGGCTGCCATGGCGCAAACTGAACAAAAGATGCGTACTCCATGGAGTTGCAAGCGGTCGGTTTTGAACGCGTGGGAAAAGGACTGCAGCATCCGCGGGGACAGGATGACGATTACACAGATCTGACGAATGAAGAGGATTTCCCAGACCGGAATCCGTTGTCCCACATCCTTGATGGCTGCCATCATAATTGTAAAAATAAGCGAAGCGAGGATCAGCCAGATGCAACCCTTCAGATTTTCGGGCACGCGACTCCAGATTTGAGACGTCTTGCTCTGTACCTGTCGGCTTCCGAGCAGGTTTTTCCGAGTTTCCAAGCTTTCGGGCATGAAGTTCGCTTACATATTTCCTGACGACGGTATTCGTGATGTATTTTTGGTTGTTGTCAATTGCTTTGTACCCAAATCAGCACCGATAAGTTGTTGCCGCAGGGACCGTGGAATGGTCCTAAAAACGGAGGGCCAATCTGCCCGCATATATGCTAAAGATCATCGCTCTTCCTATCCTGCGATTGAAATTCCGCGATTATCATGTCTGAAAAACCTGCTGCAAAGGCAAGCATTGAGCCTTTGACGGAAAACATCCTGAAGACTCTCCAAGAGGAGGCACAGGTGATCGAAACCCCATGCGGTGATGGCCGAATGGTCTGGCGCAAATGGGGCGAGGGGCCTTGTGTCGTTCTTGTGCATGGCGGGTTCGGATCGTGGAATCACTGGTGTCGGAACATCATGGCGCTGTCGCGTGAATTTACCGTGATTGCGCCGGATCTTCCGGGGCTTGGGGATAGCGATACTCCAGATGATCCGAAAACGGCGGAGCATATAGGCAAAATCCTGACTGACGGGCTTGAGCGGGTCATCCCATCAGGGTCCAGGTTTCATTTAGGGTGTTTCTCTTACGGTGCTGTTCCCGGAAGCGTAGCTGCTGTTCACCATGGGCAACGGGTACGCAGCTTCACCCTGGTAGGAGCTGCCGGATTCGGCCCGCGCGAGCGGCCGACCGATGGTCTGATTCGGATCTTGCCGGAGATGGATGAGGTCACACGCCGGGCGACAGCACGGAACAATCTTGCGGTTCTTATGTTTGCCGATCCTGGGAACGTGGACGATCTGGCCATCGATATTCAGATCGCGAATACGGCGCGGGCGCGGTTTCGGTCACGGCCGCTTTCTCTCTCCGATACGGTGCTGAAGAACCTGCCCCGGATCTCCGCGAGCCGGAATGCGATCTGGGGTGCCGAGGACATCACGGCGAAGGGGATGCTGACCCAGCGGAATGCAGCCATAAAAGACGCGGATCCCGGCGCTCAAATTGTCGTTATGGATGGCATTGGGCACTGGGTTCAGTACGAGGCGGCTGACGCGTTCAATAAATGCTACCTCGGGATGCTCAGACAGACACCCTGAGGTTCGACGATCCGGCAATTCAAATGCCGGACGAAAATACTGGAGGAAACAAGACATGAAGCTCGTTGTTCTGCCCGGAGACGGGATCGGTCCCGAAATTGTCGACGCCACGCTGACAGTTCTGAGGGCCGCAGATGAGCGGTTTGGGCTTGGACTGGAACTGGAAGAGCATGCGATCGGCGAAGTTTCGCTTGCACGCGACGGCTCCACGCTGCCGGAGCCGGTATTCGAGAGCGCGTCTGAGGCAGACGGAGTCATCCTCGGCCCGGTTTCGACTGCCACCTATCCGTCACCCTCTGACGGCGGTCTCAACCCGTCGGCTGAGTTCAGGCGCCGTCTGGACCTGTTCGCCAATATCCGTCCGAGCCGGTCGGTTGGACATGATGCGGCGCTGGTCAAGGATATGGATCTGGTGATCGTGCGCGAGAACACTGAGGGTTTTTACGCGGTTAGGACGATGTTCGCGGGCGGCGGGGAATTCATGCCGGACAAGGACATGGCGCTCGCCGTTCGCAAGATCACCCGGCAGGGAGCGGAACGGATCGGCCGTGCGGCTGCCGAACTGGCGATGACCCGCCGGAAGAAACTGACGATCGTCACCAAGTCGAATGTCCTGAAACTCAGCGACGGGCTTTTCCTGGAGGCCGTGACGGCGGGTGCGAGCGCATTTCCGGAGCTTGAGGTCGAGGAAGTGCTTGTCGACGCGATGGCGTCTCATCTCGTGCGGAAACCCGGTGCGTTCGACGTTATCGTCACCTCGAACATGTTCGGCGATATTCTCTCTAATGAAGCAGCGGAACTCGCTGGCGGTCTTGGTTTTGCGGGCTCTCTCAATGCCGGGCTCCGGCACGCGGTCGCCCAAGCGGCCCATGGATCGGCACCGGATATCGCCGGCAAAAACGTCGCGAACCCGAGCTCCGTTATGCTGTCTACGGGTATGTTGCTTGAATGGCTTGCGGATCGCAGCGATAGCAACGCCTTGCGCGAAAGCGCAAGGGCAATTGAAGCTGCTGTCATGGCCTGCGTCGCGGGCGCGGCCACGCGGACACAGGATATCGGCGGCGCACTCAGCACGGATGCATTCGGCGCGGCGGTCGCCCGGCGGGTAGCTGAAGTCTGAGTATTCAGTCGGAAAGAAGGAACGGACGATGCGCACCCTGACACTTCCGGACGGCCGGTCTGTACCGGCTCTTGGCCTCGGCACATGGTATATGGGAGAGAGCGCCGACGCCCATGAGCAGGAAGTCAGGGCGCTGCAGACGGGCATGGATCTCGGGATGACCCTGATCGATACGGCGGAAATGTATGCCGAAGGTGGGGCGGAAGAGGTCGTCGGCGATGCCATCCAGGGGCGCCGCGATCAGGTTTTCATCGTCTCCAAGGTGCTGCCCTACAATGCCAGCCGGAAAGGGACGATCGCCGCCTGTGAAGCCAGCCTCCGGCGGCTTGGAACAGATCATATCGATCTTTATCTGCTGCACTGGCCGGGCTCTCACCCGCTTGCCGAGACAATCGAGGCGTTTGAAGCCTTGCAGGCGGCCGGGAAAATAGGCGGGTACGGCGTGAGCAACTTCGATGTGGCCGAGATGGCCGCATGGGAAAAGGCCACCGGTCCCGGTGCCTGCCAGACAGATCAGGTGCTCTACAATCTCTCTCGACGCGGTATCGAATGGGATCTTGTGCCCTGGGCGCGGGAGAGGGCGATCCCGCTCATGGCATACTCGCCGCTTGAGCAGGGACGCCTGCGGGACAAGGGGCTGGACTCGGTCGCGGACAAGCACGGTGTAACGGCAATGCAGATTGCGCTGGCATGGGTCCTCCGTAACCCATCAATCATCGCCATTCCGAAAGCATCGAACCCGCTTCATGTGCAGGCGAACAATGCCGCTCTTGAGCTTGTTCTCGACGAGGACGATCTGGCTTTGCTCGATCGTTCATTTCCCGCGCCGCGCCAAAAACAGGCGCTGGAGATCCTGTAGAAGGTCTCACGACATCAAACTTACGTTATTTAAGGTGCATACCCATTTAACTTGTCGTGCGAAAGGTGTTGTGGTTTTCAGGCGGTTAATGCGGTGCTAATTCAGACAAATCGCATTTACTACAAAAAGGGCTTGGCAAAATTTAGACGAATCACCACTATATTAAGCATTGCGGCTTGAATACGCGACAACTTGGAGTACAGGCAATGGGTGCCGTCGATAGCAAACATGTTGAGCGTAAAAGCCTTGAGATCCTCGCCGACGCGATTGATCGAACGGTTGGATCCGGCTTCGTCCATGCAGCGATTGCCAAAGCGGCCAAGACGCTCGAAGAGAAGGAATTCAATGCTGCGGGCAAGGCATTCCGCATGCTGAACCCGCGCGAGACCCGCAAAGTCGAGAAATCTGCTCTTGAGACCGCGTCGCTTTTTGTGGAGCACGGCGAGTATTCGGATCCTACCGACGATATGAAGCCGAATCCTGATTACAGCGATATCCGTGCACGTTCCGTAAAGCTGGGTTCCTGACGTTTACAAACTTGTTCTGGCGCCCCGAGCAGCCAGTGCGATGGTGCCTGCGCCGGCAACAGCCAGGATAGCGGTGACCAAGAAGCTGCCGCTGTATGTGCCAAGTAATTGGTAGCCGAGTGTGAAGATCGCCGGCCCGACAATCACCCCTGAAAAAGTGAAGAACAGCGCCGCGCCAGTCATGTTTCCTGCTTTCCCGTCGGGGCTGTGCTGGACGACGGCAGATGCGAACACTCCGTTCCAGCCCATGGCCGTAAATCCGAAGACAAAAAACAAAGCATAAACAAAGCCAACGGGCCAATCCGGCGCGATGAAGACCGTCGCCAGAGCGGACAGTCCCGTGAGCAATGCATTGATGATGAGCGCGACGAATCCGCTCCGGATACGATCCGCAAGAACTCCCCATGCAATACGGCCGATGACGCCGGCAACCTGCACTGCAGTCAGCGCTAGACCTGCCGCGACGAGCGTGTAGCCTGTTTCCTCGACCAGAAAAGTGACGGCGAACGCATTCAGGGAAAGTTGGATAGCGGCCAGAAACAGCCCGGTAAAGCAAAGCCAGCGGATAGCTGGCAGTTTCCAGGCCGCTTTGATGTCGGCAAGAGGGGACCGGATGAGTGGGGCTGTGCGGGAACGGTCACTATCCCAGCGCTTCCGGAAGAACTCCATAACGAGCGCCATCGTGAGTGCGGCGAGGATGGTCACCAGCATGCTGGTCTGCCAATCGAGCGCCAAGGCAAGGGCGGGGGCGAATGTGCTGGCAGCGATCCCGCCGAGGGGGACGCCGGTAAACCGGATAGAGAAGACGAGGTTGCGGTTCTTCGCTGTGACAATCTTCGACATCAGATGGGCTGCCGGCGGATTTATCAGGCCATAACCAAACCCGATGATGAAGGAACCGAGCGCCATCAGGGACAGCACACCGCTGGCGATCACCAGATGAGCAAGCGCGAAGAGACAAAGGCTGACCTGGGAAACCCGCCAGGCACCAAGCCGTGCCACCAGACCTCCGGCAAGCAGGCTCGTGACCATTCCGCCGATATAGACCACAACGACCTGCAGGCCGATGAGCGAAGCATCGACGCCGAGCGCTGCCGCAGCCTCCGGCGCGATTGCCGGCAGCCACAGCGAGGCCATCGAGCCGATCAGCTGGACCCAGATCATGAAGAAGACAACCGTCACCGTGTCGCGGAGAGGCGGTGACGGTTGGGTCTCTGTGGGGTGTGTCATTTAGGCGTGCGCCGTCAGTTCGGGTGCAATGCCTTGTCCGGGCCGAGTACGGCACTGCGGAAGGTGTTCTTTACGAACTTCCCGTCGCGTGGCGGCATGATGGTCTCACCGGTTGCCACATCGATCTTGATCACGGCAACAAGCGGGAACTGACCTTTTTTCAACACTGCGACCAGTTCATCCAGTTCTGCTTCATTCCGGATAGTCATTGTGTTGCCGATGCCGGCGCCGGCTGCCATGGCGGCGAGATCTGTGCCGCGCCCGGTAGGTGCGGCCTGCATGCCTGTCTCGCCATAATGCTCATTGTCGAGCACGATGATGGCCAGGTTTTTTGGCTGTTGCAGGGCGATGGTCGAAAAACTACCGACGCCCATAAGCTGTTCGCCGTCTCCTGTCAGTACCCAGACGGTGCGGTCGGGTTGTGCCAGGGCTAGTCCGAGCCCCGTCGGTGCAGCGCCACCCATGCCACCCCAGATATAGAAATTTTCCGGTCTGTGATCGATTGCAGCAAGGTCCCAAGTCGGCGAGCCGAGACCGCTGATGCACAAGGCATCGCTACGTACCGACATCAATTTTTTAACAACGTCGCGGCGGAATAGTTTGCTATTGCTCATAATTCAGTCTCCTGCCGCGTCTTGCGCTGCCGGTGCGGAGAAGGCTTTCGCACCGATCAGTTTCTGACTGATCAAAATGGCGACAGCTTCGCCGCCATGGAACGACATCATCAAACCCGCCTCGATGGCTTCTGCCGCCTCCTCGGCGCTGTCCGCGCGCAGACACCGTACACCGACCGCTTCGAGCACCGGCTCGACCGCCCGGCCCATCGGCATCTGCCAGGGATTGGATTCGCCGTAATCACCACGCATGGTCACGATCATGAAAAGCGGAAAAGCGCAGGTCGTGGTCAACGATGCGATCATGTTAATCGTATTGCCCACGCCGCTGCTCTGCATCATGACGGCGCATTTTTGCCCGCCAAGCCAGGCACCTGCGGCAACGGCGATACCTTCTTCTTCGGTGGTCAGCGGAACAGTCTGGATATCATTGTCGGCAAGGCTGGCTTTAATGATACCGCTGAGGCCGGCATCGGGCACATAGGCAACCTGCTTGATGCCGTGTTCCTTGAAGAGGCTGTGCGCGTTCGCGCTCCAATCGCCGCTCATGTGTTTCCCACCCTTTTATCGATTTGCGGATAACCTTGCCCGGCACCACAGCGTCTGTCCATCTGCGGCGGACGGGTTATTCGGAACCGGTCCCATTCCACGATGTCCATATTGCCAAGCAGTCCATTGTCTTGGTGCAGCGCCTGTCACATAGTCGTCGCGGACAAAAACCGGGAAGAGACCATGTCGCTCAAGACCGACCGCCGCCTGATACCGACATCCGCCCATTGGGGTACCTATTTCGCCGAAGTCGAGAACGGCAAGCTTGTCGCCGTACACGATTACGAAAAAGATCCGGCTCCTGCCATCATCGGCCCTGGCATTGTCGATGCAATCGACGATGAGGTCCGTGTGCGTCGCCCGATGATCCGCAAAGGCTGGTTGGAGAACGGCCCGGCCTCGCGCGAAGGACGGGGCAGCGACCCCTATGTCGCCGTGCCGTGGGACGAGGCGCTCGACATGGCGGCGGCTGAGCTGAAGCGTATCGCGGACACGCACGGCAACGAGGCGATATTCGGGGGCTCTTACGGTTGGTCCAGTTCTGGCCGGTTCCATCATGCGCAAAGCCAGGTTCACCGGTTCCTGAACTGCATGGGCGGCTATGTTCGCCATGAAGGGACATACAGCTATGCGGCGGGGCAGGCGATCACGCCGCACGTCGTAGGTCACTTCAAGCAATTGCTCGACGGACATACGACCTGGCCGGTGATCGCCGAGACCAGCGAACTGGTGGTGATGTTTGGCGGTGTGCCGGTAAAGAACGGCCAGGTGACGTCCGGCGGCGTCGGTCGGCATACCGTGTTCGAAGGGCTGAAAACCGCCTACGAGATGGGGGTTGAATTCGTCAATATCAGCCCGATCCGGAACGACGTGATCGAATTGGTCGAGCCGGAATGGATTGCACCGCGTCCGAATACGGATGCGGCGATCATGCTGGCATTGGCTCACACTCTCTACACAGAGGGACTGCACGACGAAGGTTTCCTCGACGAGTATTGCGTCGGTTTCGACAAGTTCCTGCCCTATCTGCTGGGCAAGACTGACGGGCAGCCGAAGACGCCGGAATGGGCTGAAGGGATCTCCGAGGTTCCGGCCGAGACTCTGCGCGCGCTTGCCCGGCGTATGGCTGGCGGCCGTACCATGATCATGGTGGCCTGGAGCCTGCAACGCGCGGACCATGGAGAGCAGCCTTACTGGCTGGCAATCCTGCTGGCAGCGATGATCGGGCAGATTGGGTTGCCAGGCGGCGGTTTCGGGCTTGGCTATGGCTCCGAGAACGGCATCGGCAATCCGGTCGAAATGTTCAAATGGCCGGCGCTGCCGCAGGGCCGCAATCCGGTCGACAAGTTCATCCCGGTCGCGCGAATCTCCGACATGCTGCTCAATCCAGGCGGCAGTTTCGAGTTCGATGGCGGAACGCATACCTACCCCGATATCAAAGCCGTTTACTGGGCTGGTGGAAACCCGTTCCACCATCATCAGGACCTGAACCGTCTCGTGCAGGCAATCCGTCGCCCGGACACGGTGTTCGTCAACGAGATCTGGTGGACCGCTCTGGCGCGGCATGCGGACTTTGTGTTCCCGACGACGACGGCTCTGGAGCGTAACGATCTCTCCATGACCCATTGGGAGCAGACCATCGTCGCCATGCAGAAGGCGATCGAACCGATTGGTGATTCCCGTCATGATTATGATGTCTTCACCGGGCTAGCGGAGCGGATCGGGGTTGCCGAAACCTTCACCGAGGGCCGGGACGAGGAAGCGTGGCTGCGCCATCTCTGGGATCAGGCACGGCAGCGTGCGGCGGAAGCCGATTTTGAGCTGCCCGATCTTGAGACCTTCCGGGAGATCGGCACCATGGAGGTGCTGCAGCCGAAAGAACCTGCTGTTCTGCTACGGAAGTTCCGTGAAGACCCGGAGGCCAATCCGTTGACCACTCCGAGCGGCAAGATAGAGCTTTTCTCGGAGACCATCGCGGGGTTTGGCTATGAAGACACGCCGGGGCATCCGGCTTGGGTAGAGCCCTATGAATGGCTGGGCTCACCTTTAACCGGAACCTATCCGTTGCACCTGATCTCGAACCAGCCGAAGACCCGGCTGCACAGCCAGCTCGATAGCGGCGCGATCAGCCGTGGATCGAAGATCAAGGATCGCGAGCCGATGAGTATGCATCCGTCCGATGCCGCCGCGCGCGGGATCGAAAACGGGGATGTGGTCCGGCTCTATAATGACCGGGGCGCCTGTCTTGCCGGTGTGATCATCTCCGATGCCGTCCGTCCGGGTGTGGTGCAGCTCTCGACCGGTGCCTGGTATGATCCGGAAGAGCCGGGAGTGGTTGGCTCGCTCTGCAAGCACGGCAATCCGAACGTGCTGACCCGAGACATCGGAACGTCTCGGATAGGGCAGGGCCCGAGCGCGCAGTCAGTGCTGATTGAAGTCGAGAAATACGCAGGAACGCCGCCGCCGGTGACGTCTTTCGTGCCGCCGCGGATTGAAGAAAAGGCTTAAAAGAGAATCTGTTCGGTGCCTTTGTTAATCTGGGCTTTGTGAGAGTCGGAAGGCAATGCTGGTCGGTAAAATGACTCGGAAAAACCTGCTCGCCTGCCTGCCAACGGGCGGTGCGGCGATCGAGATCGGTGTCGCCGAAGGTGTGTTTTCCTCTGATATTCTCGAGATGGCCAAACCATCGCATCTCCATCTGGTGGATCCCTGGGTCCACCAAAGCCGGCAGGACTACCAGCTGGATGCCAACAATGTTGACGATGAGGCGAACGAGGAGCGTTACCGGGCGGTCCTGAGAAAATTCAGTGCCGAAATCGAAAGCGGCGTGGTCCATGTTCAACGCGGCTTCTCGCAGGATGTGCTCCCGGAATTCGAAGACCATACCTTCGACTGGGCCTATGTGGATGCCATGCATACGCGTGACGCGGTACGAGAGGATCTTCGACTCGTTTGGCCGAAGGTAAAGCCCGATGGGCTGATACTCGGGCATGACTTTTCCAACAGTCCGGAGGCGCGGGCGCGTGGTTTCGGCGTTGTCTCTGGTGTGCGTGACTTTATCAGGGAATCAGGGGCGCATCTTGTCGCCATAACGATGATCTCGGAGTTTTTTCCCTCCTACGTTTTGGCAAAGTCGCTTCACGCAGGTGTCACGGTGTTTGCCGAGCAGTTCTTGTTGCGGTCGGAGGCGACAGTTGAAATACGATCTCACTCTCCCGATTATCAGCACAAGGTGGTCAAAATCGGTGATCGAGTTGTAGCCTATCCTTCTTTCTAGTGCCTTTCTGGCGGGAGAGTGAAATGGTCCATGCAGCCCCTGCGCCGCGCACCAAGACGGAAGAATTCTATCCTGGTTTCCGCTTCCCGGAGCGGCCCGTGATCCGCACGCGGGAATATCAGGACAGCAGGTTGCAGGCCTGTGGTGTCAATCCCGCGCTCTATGGCGATCAGGCAGCGGCCGGCTTGTTCGGGCAGGATTGTTTCAAGGCCATGCGAGCGGCGGGTCATCAAGTCGATGGTTTGGTCCAAACAGAACAGCGGTTCCGGCAGTTGAAGCCGATCGCCGTAGGGGAGACCGTCACCCAGCGCGGCTGGATCGAGGCATATGAAGAGGTCCCGCGCGGCCATCGGTTGCACCGTAAATTTGAGTTTGTGCGGAAAGACGGGACAGTTGCACTCACTGCGGATGTTATTGGATTGGTTCCAGACAGGGAAAAGTGGGCGGCGGCGGCAAAAAAGGCGGCCCAATCAACTCCGTCCGATCCACGGGACGGATATACGTTATCTTCCGAGAAAAGTATGACTCCGGAGGATGTTACACTGTTTTCTTCAGATGTCGGAAACCTGATCCATTTCGAGCCTGATTTCGCCGCTAACCTCGGCTACCGCGCGCCGCTCGCGCAGGGTCTGCAGACCATGGTCTGGATGATGGGTAAACTTACTGAGGATGGGCCTCCGGCTTCGTTCGAGCTGGCGGCGACCTTCCGCCGACCCGTGTTCTGGGATGAAGAAGCAAGCCTTTGGCTGCACCGGGCAAAAACCGGCTTTATCGACAGCATGCGCGCCTTGAATGCGGGCGGGAAGATGACTGCCGAGCTGACCGTCTCTTCGCTTTCCTACGCCTGACCAGATGAGCGGAAAGACCGTCCGGAACATCCTCTTCGTGATGTGTGATCAGTTGCGCTGGGATTACCTGTCCTGCGCCGGTCATCCTCATCTTCATACCCCGCATATCGACGCCCTGGCGGCGCGCGGGGTCCGTTTCGACCGGGCATTCTGTCAATCGCCGATCTGCGGGCCATCTCGAATGTCGTTCTATACGGGCCGGTACATGTTCAGCCACGGCGCGGGGTGGAATAACTACCCACTGCGTGTCGATGAATGGACCCTTGGCGACTATCTGCGGCCGCTCGGCCTCAGGGTTGCGCTGGCCGGCAAGACTCACATGAAGGAAGACCGTGCGGGCATGGCCCGGCTTGGCATGAACCCTGTTTCGGAACATGGCGTGCTGGTCTCCGAATGCGGCTTCGAGCCGTTCGAGCGGGATGACGGTCTGCACCCGGACCGGAGCGTCGATCCGGATCTGCCTTACAATCATTTCCTTCGCCAGAAGGGCTATTCCGGCGAAAACCCCTGGTCCAGTCATGCGAATTCGGTGCGAGGCGAGACGGGTGAGTCCCTGGACGGCTGGTATTGGGGGCATTCGAACGGCGCTGCGAGTATCCGTGAGGAGGACAGCGAGACGCCCTACATGACCGATCGGGCAATCGATTTCATCACCGGGATGGGCGACCGGCCCTGGTGCCTGCATCTGTCCTACATCAAGCCGCATTGGCCATACATCGTTCCCGAACCCTATGCGTCGCTCTACGGGCCAGAGCAGATTCTCCCAGTGCACCGGGACGCCCGTGAGGAAACTGACCCGCATCCGGTCTATGCGGCTTTCATGCGGCACAAGGACAGCAGCCTGTTCCGGCGCCCGGAAGCACGAACAACGATCGTTCCCGCCTATATGGGGCTGATCAAGCAGATCGACGATCATTTTGGCCGCCTGATGGGGGAACTGGAGCGCCTCGGCCGGCTCGACGATACCATGATCGTCTTCACGTCCGATCACGGGGACTATCTCGGCGACCACTGGCTCGGCGAGAAGGACCTGTTCCATGAGGCATCCGTGCGCATCCCGATGATCGTCTGCGATCCGCGTGCTGCGGCGGACGCAACGCGGGGAACGGTCTCGCAGGAGTTGGTCGAGGCTATCGATCTGGTGCCGACTTTCATCGAGGCGGCGGGGGGAGAGGTTCCCTATCATCGGCTGGAAGGCCGTTCCCTGATGCCGCTGCTTGAGGGTGAAAATGTCGACTGGCGGTCCTTCGCGGTTTCCGAAAGCGATTATTCAGGACGGGATGCCCGTGCCGACCTCGGTCTCGACCCGATGGATGCCCGCTGTTTCATGCTGCGGACCGAGCGCTGGAAATATGTTCTGCACGAAAAGTTTCGGCCGCAGCTTTTCGATCTCGACGCCGATCCGGACGAGTTTTCGGACCTCGGCGCCGACCCGGGTCACGCCGCGATCCGGGCCGAGCTGCACGAGAAGCTGTTCACCTGGTTCCGGAACCGTCGGCTTCGCGTCACCATTTCTGACGATGAGATCGTCGCCAGAACGGGCGGCGCGGACCGGCAGGGGATCCTGATCGGCTACTGGCGGCCGAACGATCCCTGATCCATCGGGGGGCGGCTGCCGAGCAATGCAACCGCATCGGTATGGCGCGGCCCCCAGCCGAGCTCCCGTTTTATCTTCCTGCTGCGCATCCGTTGTTGCAGCGCCGGGCCGGCAGCCCATGCGCCATGGCGGGCAACCGCCTCGGCAACGGGAAGGACCATGTGCGGCGCAAGAGAGCCGGCCCGTTTTTTGATCGCATCGGCAAGCGCGCCGGTCGGGACGCCGCTTTCGGCTGCAACGCAATAGCTTTCCCCGGGAATTCCCTTTTCCAGCGCGAGCCGGTAGGCGGATGCAAGATCCGCTCGGTGGACGAGTGGCCAGCGCACATCCGCAGATCCCCAAATCTCTATCGAGACGCCTTGCGACGCCGCATCCAGATAGCGATGGAGGACGCCGCCCGCCTCGTCATAGACCATCGCCGGGTGAATCAGGATCGGGGCGATACCCGGTGCCTTGCGCAGCCATTCCCAGTTCTCCACCATCCAAGCGAAGCTGGGCAACGGATCAAACGGCATGCTTTCATCGGCGACCCGGTTGCCGGTTTCACCAAAGAGCCAGCAACCGCCTGTATAGAGGACGCGGAGCGGGACATCCCGTCCGGAGGCCGCGGCGGCGATAGCTTCGAGCACTGATTTGTCGATTGCGCCCATGTCGGTGTCGAACGCGGCGGCAGCCTGGATGACGGCATCGACTTCGGTGACGGCCCCCGCCCATTCGGCCGGTCTCGTCAGGTCGCCGGGGAGTGGCTCCGCCCCTTTGGCGCGCAGCAGCTCTGCCGCTTTGTCGGAGCGGGCCAAGGCTGTCACCTGATGCTGATGTGAAAGCAGCTCTTCGAGTATGGCGGAACCGATAGAGCCGGTGCCGCCGAGCAGAAGGACGCGCATGAGAAATATTCCAGGCTGGATGAAGTGCTACGGAGAGAATACATCCGCAGCCCGAAATAAATAACAAGAAAGATCTTGAAGAAATAGTGCGCCGGGCGGGACGTCGACCGCCCGGCGCAATTTTCTCAGTCGTTCGTCAGTACCACGCGGCCGACAATCTTGCCGGCGCGGAGTTCATCCAGGCTCCTCTGAACCTGGTCCATCGGTCGGTTCTCGATCGGTACCTGCTTCACCTTGCCCGCCTTCACCAGTTCCATGAGCTCCTTCAGCTCCTTCAGGCTGCCGACATAGGAGCCGATGACCGAGGCAGCGCGAAGCGGAAGGGTAGGCAGCGGGATGGTAAAATCGCCGCCATAAAGGCCGACAATGACATAGCGACCGCCCTTGACGAGCGATCCATAGCCGAGCTTGGCGGTCGGATTGGCCCCGACAGTATCGACAACGGCGCGCGGCCCACCGCTGGTGGCCGCGGCCAGAGCTTTGGCCGCATCGTCACCGGAGATATTCAGGGTCGCGGTCGCACCCATTTCCTTCGCTGCCGCCAGCTTCTTGTCGTCGATGTCACAGGACAGGATCTGCTTGAATCCCATGGCGCGGGCGATGCCGACAGCCGCAAGGCCAAGCCCGCCAGCGCCCATGATCACCAGCCATTCGTCGTCGAGCACCGGCTGCGCCTTCTTGAGTGCGCTGTAGACCGTGACGCCGGAGCAGGCAAAAGGCGTTGCCTCGGAGGGATCGACATCGCCGATATCGACCAGGAACATCGCGTGCGGAACCAGGACATATTCCTGATACCCGCCGTCGCGATAAACGCCGAGGGTACGTGGCTTGGCGCAGTGGTTCTCTTGCCCAGACTTGCAGATAGAGCATTCGCCACAGCCGATCCAGGGATGGATCAGTTTGGTCTCACCGGTCGGAACGGGGCCCGCATCCGGGCCACCTTTGACCACCTCACCGAGGATTTCGTGACCAAGCACATGCGGCAAGGGCACGCCTCGATCGCCCATGTTAAGGCGCCCGGCAGAACCGAGATCAAAATAGCCGTCGCCGATATGCAGATCGGAGTGGCAGACCCCGCAGCGCGTCACCTTGACGAGAACTTCGGTTCCGGTCGGCTCCGGGATCTCCTGCTGGATCATTTCCAGCGGCTTCCCGAAATCGGTGACTTTCCAACTACGCATTTGCATGGACCTGTTTCCTCCTGTTAATCGCTATTGCGAAATTCAATTTCGTTTTCGTAACTCTAGGCGGTCTTGTGTGCCGCCAACAAGCTGCGAGACTGGCATTGTCTTGAAAAACATTCTCGCGGAATCCGAACGAGATACCGCGAAAAGATCGGTGACAATTCGGCAAGAGACCGAAATCAGCCGGATCCGGGGAAGGGAAGAATATGGGTGCTAGAACTGTTTTGGTGACAGGCGCGAGTCGCGGCATCGGACGCTCCGTTGCGGCGTATCTTGCAGATCGTGGATATAGCGTTGTCGGTTTGGCGCGGACAGCTCCGACCGGCAGGTTTGATGGCACGTTCAGAACGGCAGATCTGAACGACGTCGATGCCACGCGTGGGGCGCTGGCTGCGATCGTCGATGAATTCGAGATCGATGTCTTGGTGAACAATGCCGGCATCGCCCCGCTTGGAACCATCGAGGAAGTGACGCCGGAGACGCTGCAGCATCTTATGTCCGTCAATGTTCGAGCGCCGTATCAGTGCATGCAGGCCGTCTTGCCAGGCATGCGGAAGCGCGGGTTCGGACGAGTGATCAATATCGGCTCGCGTGCCGCGCTCGGAAAACATGGGCGCAGTGCCTACGCGGTGACGAAGGGCGGCATAGCCGCCGCCACCCGGACCTGGGCCATCGAGACCGGGCCGGACGGTATCACCGTGAATTGCGTCGCCCCGGGACCGATTGCCACCGAGATGTTCGAAGAAGGCAACCCGGTTGGCTCCGACAGCCGTAACGCCATCGAGGCGGCGATCCCGGTAGGCCGGATCGGCCAGCCGGAGGACGTCGCCTCGGCCGTGGCGTTCTTCGCGGGCGAGGATGCCGGATTTTGTACAGGCCAGGTGCTCTATGTCTGCGGCGGTCTCACCATTGGGTCGGCACCGCTATGAACGATCTGAGCGATATCCGGAAACGTAATCTGGCGAGGCTCGTTGCGCCGAAATCCATCGCCGTCATCGGTGCGTCGGACGATCCGATGCGGATTGGTGGCCGGCCGATCGATTATTCCGTGCGGCACGGCTACAAGGGCGCCATCTATCCGGTGAACCCGAAGCGGGAGACCGTGCAGGGCTTCAAAGCCTATCCGACGATCAGCGACGTGCCGGAAGCCGTGGATGTTGCCATCGTCGCGTTGCCGGCGCCGATAGTCGCCGAGACGATAGAGGCCTGTGCGGCCAAAGGCGTGGGGGCGTGTATCGTCTTCAGCTCCGGGTTTTCCGAGCTCGGCGCGGAAGGCGAGGCCATGCAGGCCCGTCTGACGGAGATTTCCCAGCGGACGGGCATCCGCGTGCTCGGGCCCAATTGCCTCGGGGCGTTCAATGCGTCGAGCGGATGGACCGGCACCTTCTCCTCCTCGCCACAGGTCGATCCGCCGGAACCGGGACCCATTGCCATCGCCAGCCAGAGCGGCGCCTATGGCGGTCATATCTACAATCTTGCCCGCAAGCGCGGCCTCAAGGTCGGACGCTGGATCACCACGGGCAACGAGTCCGATGTCGAGCTTTCCGAATGCATTTCCTATCTCCTCGACGATCCGGAGGTGAAGGTGGTGATGTCCTATGCCGAGGGCATTCGTGACGGGGTGGGCCTCCGGGCTGCTTTCGAGAAAGCGCGGGCACTGCGCAAGCCGATCATTATGGTCAAGGTCGGTCGCAGCGATATCGGTGCGGCGGCTGCAGCCTCGCATACGGCGGCTCTGGCCGGGACGGATGCGGTTATCGACGGCATGTTCAAGCAATATGGTGTCTACCGCGCTGACGACGCGAACGAGATGCTCGAGGTCGCCTATGGTTGCCAGCAGGGACATTTTCCGGACGGCAACAAGATCGGCTTTATCACGATCTCTGGCGGTCTCGGCGTACAGATGGCGGACAGCGCGTCGGCACTTGGCCTGGATGTCTCGGAGTTTTCCGAGGCCGGGCAGAAGAAGATGCTGGAACTGCTTCCCTACGCTGCTGCCCGTAACCCGGTAGATGTGACGGGGCAGGTTTTCAATCAGCGCGATGCGATCGCCGCCTGCCTGAAGATCATGATGGAGGAGGGCGATTATGACGTCGTCATCTCGTTCTTCACTGCGGTAGCGGCACGCCCGGAAATCGCGCATGACATTATCGAGACCCTGAAGCCGATCCGGGAAAGCCACCCGGACAAGCATCTGTTCTTCTCGATCCTCGCGAGTGAAGAGAACAGCCGGTTTTATGAGAGCAACGGTTACCCGATGTTTGACGATCCGGTGCCGGCAATCACGGCGGCGAACGGGTTGATGTATTTCGGCCGTGCCTTTGCGGCGAACCAGGGAATTACTCCGGCGTTGCCGGCAAATGCGGAACCGGTACCGGATCATCCTACGGCGGAGCATGAGGCAAAGCGGATTCTCGCTTCTGCCGGGTTGCCTGTCGTTCGCGAGGAGCTCGCAACCTCGGCGGAGGATGCCGTTGCATATGCAGCATCTTTCGGCGGCAAGGTTGTGCTGAAGATTGCCTCACCGGATATCGCCCATAAAACCGAGATTGGCGGCGTACTGGTCGGGCTGGAGGGCGCGGACGCCGTGCGGGACGGTTTCGCAACTCTGATGGCACGAGCGGCAGAAAAACGGCCTGATGCCAGTATCGATGGGGTAATCGTCTGCGAGATGGTCTCCGGCAGTGTGGAAACCGTCATCGGGGTTCAGGTTGATCCGGTGTTCGGCCCGGCGGTCATGTTCGGGCTCGGCGGTATCCTGGTTGAGGTCCTGAAGGATGTCAGCTTCCGACTGGCCCCGTTCTCGGTCGAGGAAGCGCACCGGATGATCCGCGAGATCAAGGGCTACAAGGTCCTGGAAGGCGTGCGAGGTGCACCGCGCGCCGATATCGCGGCATTGGCCGAGGCTCTGTCCGCACTCTCCGTCTTTGCCGCCGAGAATGCGGACAAGCTGGACAGCATCGATATCAATCCGTTTATCGTGCTTCCGGAAGGTCAGGGCGCCGTTGCCGTCGATGCGCTGATCGTTCCCTCGGCAAGCAGGAAGGACAACGCGTAATGAGGCCGCAAAGCGTCCGTACCCGGATCACCGATCTCTTCGGAATTAGGCACCCGATCCTCTGCGGCGGCCTGATGTGGTTGTCCGACGCCAATTATGTCGCCGCTGCGGCCAATGCGGGTAGCATTGGTTTCATGACGGCGAAGACCTTCCCCGACCCGGGCCGCTGGAAAGAAGAGCTGGAGAAGGCGAACGCGCTGTCGAACGGCAACCCCATCGGCGTCAATCTCTATATCTCACAGCGTCCTGAGGAGAACGAGATGCTGACGGGGCATGCCGATCTGGCTTTGCAGGCCGGTGTCCGGCGTTTCGAAACGGCAGCGATGCCACCGGCGGATCTGGTGAAGCAGCTGAAGGATGCCGGTGCGGTCGTGATCCACAAGGTCGCCTCCGTGCGCCATGCGGTTTCGGCGGCAACGAAGCTCGATATCGATGCGGTTTCGGTCGTGGGTATGGAATGCGGCGGCCATCCGGGGCTGAACATGATCGGGAATATGGTGCAGGGCGTGCTAGCCGCACTCCGCGTCGATATCCCCGTCGTGATTGGCGGCGGCATCGGTCATGGGCGTCAGGTGGCGGGAGCGCTTTCTTTTGGCGCGGATGGCGTGATTCTTGGCACCCGTCTGCTGGTCGCATCCGAGATATGGAGCCACGATGCCGTGAAGAAACGGGTTATTGAGGCTGACGAGACCAGCTCACGTCTGGTGCTCGCTTCCATGCGGAACACCTATCGGGTGATGGATAACCAGACCGCTCGAGCCGTAGCAGAGCTGGAATCATCCGGGACGAATGACTACGACAGCTACCGCAAGCATGTCCGGGGAACCCTGCAACGGGAAGCCTATGAAGAGGGTGACCCGGAGAAGGGGCTGCTTTCTATGGGCCAATCTGCGGTATTCGCGGACCGTATCGAGCCGCTGGGCGACATCATCGATCGAATGGTGGACGAAATGGACGAGGCATTGGACCGACTTGCCTCATTACGTGTCCCCGCCAATGCGGCAGCGGAGTAAAGGGCTGTACTTTCTCACCCACGCGGATGTCGTCATCGATCCGGCGATTCCCATCACGGACTGGGGCCTCTCTGAACGGGGACGTGAACGCGTTAGGGCCGGACTTGTGCAGCCATGGCTGCCTTCGGTAACAGCAATCTGGTCGAGCGCCGAGCGTAAGGCTCTCGATACAGCCGAAATTCTGGCGAGCCATCTCGGGTTGGATGTGCAGATCAAGGCTGATCTCGGCGAGAATGACCGATCTTCCACTGGGTATCTGCCTCGCGCGGAGTTCGAGAGGACTGCGGATGCGTTTTTTGCCAGTCCTGAGCGGTCCGTGCGTGGTTGGGCACCGGCTCGTGTCGAGCAGGGCCGGATTGTTGCCGCCTGCGATGCTGTCGGAAACACGGAACAGAACGGGACGCCGCTGATCGTCTCTCATGGCGCCGTCGGTGCGCTGCTGTTGGCGCATCTGCTTGGGTTGCCTATATCGCGTGAGTTGGATCAGCCACGAAACGAGGGCGGAAACTGGTTTTCCTTCCGGGACACGGCGCCGTGCTGGAAAGCTTTTGATATTGAATAAGCGTCCGGGCGGGCGACTAGGACGGATCGTCGAGCGCGTATATCCCGGAAAGAACCTTGTCGCAGGTTTCGCCATTGCTGCTGAGCGGCAGAACCACGCGTTCGGCCCGGAGATACTCCTTGACCCCGGCGCGATCATAGAACGGACGGATGACGGCATAGGGCAGCATGGTCCGGGCCGTAAGAAGGAATTCATCCCGGACTTCCCGACGGCGATCAGTCAGTCCGATCTCGGCGAGTGTCTTACCTGTGTCATCTCGACCGAAACAGTCTGCGACCCAAGTTCCAATGACGCGATACCGGACGTCCGATAAGTCTTCGAGGACGTCCAGCAAGATCAGATGGGGGAGCCAGCGCTTGAGTTCAGGTACATCGAAGTTCTGGCGCGCCGGAGCAATGCGATCACCGGCGCGCTCCTTCCAGAAATCATAGAGTGCAACAAGTTCCGGGTGCTGCAGTTCAGCGGCGGATTGAACAACGGACAATTTTGTTGGCGTCGTCAGTATGTGGAGTGCTGCCGAACCGTCGCAGTTGTTCATAGATTTAATTCCCCAATTTATTTGGGATTTTTAAACATCACCCGCAATCCCTGCTTAAATTAATTGTCTCTTATTTTAGGGATTGTTCCAAGTCTTCGATAATGTCCTCCGCAGTCTCCAGTCCGACTGAAATTCGCATCACGTCGTCTCCGGCTCCGGCCGCCACCCGTTGCTCTTCTGTGAGCTGCCGGTGCGTGGTCGATGCCGGGTGCAGGATCAGGGAGCGGGTGTCGCCGATATTGGCGAGATGGCTCAGCAACTCGACCCGCTCGACAATCTTAACGCCGGCTGCATACCCACCCTTGATCCCGAAGGTGAAAACGGAGCCGGCTCCGCCGGGCAGATATTTCTTGGCCAGTGCGTGGTAGGGGCTGCTTTCAAGGCCGGCATAGGAAACCCATGACACAGCCGGATGCCGGTCAAGATAGGCCGCGACCTTTGCCGCATTCGCCACATGCCGTTCCATGCGTAGCGGCAGGGTCTCGATGCCGGTGATGGTGAGATAGGCATTCATCGGCGCCATGGTCGGCCCGAGATCGCGCAGTCCGACCGCATGACCATAGGTGGTGAAGGCAAGGTCGCCGAAGCTCTCCCAGAAGGAAATGCCGTGATAGGCAGGTTCCGGCGCGGCGAGGGAGGGGAACTTGTCGTTCTGGCCCCAGTCGAATGTGCCTGAGTCGACGACGGCGCCGCCCATGGCATTGCCGTGGCCAGAGAGAAACTTGGTAGTCGAGTGCACGATAAGGTCGGCACCATGCTCGAACGGACGGCAGAGATAGGGGGTCGCCATCGTATTATCGATGATCAGCGGAACGCCTGCCTCATGGGCAATTTCGGCCAGTGCCGCGATGTCGCTGATCACGCCGCCCGGATTGGCAAGAGACTCCGCGAAGAGCGCCTTGCAGGACGGATTGGCGACAGCGGCACGCACCGCTTCCAGATCGTCCATATCGACGAAATCGCAGTCCCAGCCGAACTTTTTGAATGTCTTACCGAACTGGGTGATCGAGCCGCCATAAAGCCGGGTGGAGGCAACCAGTCTGTCTCCCGGTTGCATCAGCGGGAAGAGGGCCAGCATCTGGGCTGAATGGCCCGAGGCCGTGCAGGTCGTGCCCCGGCCACCTTCCAGACTGGCGATCCGTTCTTCAAGCACCGCCGTTGTCGGGTTCGAGAGACGCGAATAGATGTTGCCGAATGTCTGCAGGTTGAACAGTGAGGCGGCGTGATCCGCATCCTCGAAGACATAGGCCGTGGTCTGGTAGATTGGTGTCGAGCGGGCGCCCGTGGTCGGGTCCGGCGCAGCGCCAGCATGGATGGCGCGGGTCTCGAAGCCCGCCCTTTGGCGAGGGGCCGCTGCCGGGTTTACTGCTTCCTCGGCGCCAGGTGTGCCGACGGCGCGGCGTTTGGACGAAATCACTCCGCTGTCAAAACCATGCCAGGAAAGCTCGCCATAGAGGCGCGAGAATTCGATCTTCGGGCAGCGGTTCATCACCACCTTGAGGCCTGCCTTCTCCGCCTTCTCCGCACCTTCGTCATTGCGGACGCCGAGCTGCATCCAGACCACGTCGGCGCCGATTTCGATGGCCTCTTCCGCGATCGGTCCAGCAGCTTCCGAATTGCGAAAAATATCAACCATATCAATCTTGAACGGGATGTCCTTCAGCGAAGCATAGACCGGCTCTCCCAGGACTTCCTGACCGGCGAGACCGGGATTGACCGGAACGATCCGGTAGCCCTTGCCCTGTAGATACTTCGCCATGAAATAGCTCGGCCGGGTCCATTTCTGGCTGGCTCCGACAACGGCGATCGTGCGGACAGAGGAGAGGATCTCCTTAATGTAGTTGTCCGGATAGTGCTCGTGGTCGATCCGGTGCTTCGCTTCGCTCTCGGCCATGTCTATTCTCCGGTCCATTCGGGCGTGCGCTTCTCGATGAAAGCGTCGATCCCTTCCGTCGCATCGCGGGCCTGCATGTTGTCGACCATCACCTGACTGGTATAGGCGTAAGCCTCGGCGAGGGTCATTTCGAGTTGCCGGTAAAAGGCTTTCTTGCCGGTCTTCAGGACCAGCGGCGATTTCGAGGCGATCTTGCCGACCATCTCCTGCACCGCGTTTTCGAGATCGGTCTCCGGAACCGCACGGTTGATCAGGCCATGCGTGACGGCGGTTCCGGCATCAATCATTTCGCCTGTCAGCAGCATTTCCATAACCTGCTTGCGTGGAATAGCGCGGGAGACGGCGACCATCGGGGTGGAGCAGAACAGGCCTATATTGACGCCGGGAGTGCCAAAGCGGGTGCTGTCGGCAGCGATGGCGAGATCGGCCGTGGCGACGAGTTGGCAACCGGCTGCGGTCGCGATGCCGTGCACTTTTGCAATAACCGGCTGAGGCAGGTCCGTGATAGTCAGCATCAGCTTAGAGCAGGCGGCAAACACCGTCTGATGAAAGGTCTCGTCAGTACGGGAGCGCATTTCCCGGAGATCGTGTCCGGCGCAAAACCCTTTGCCGGAGCCCTCGATCACTACCGCTTTTATGGTCCGGTTGGAGGCTATCTCTTCCAGTTCGTTCTGGAGAGCCGCCATCAGGCCAAGCGAGAGCGCGTTATAGGCTTTTGGCCTGTTCAGGGTGAGGCGGGCAACACCGTCCCGATCCTCGCGCAAGACAAGATCGGCTTCCAATTCTTCCGCGACAGACATAGCTTCCTCCCGATTGGCTTTTCCGCCTTTGCTCCGGGTGAACACTAGCCCCGTAAGGCGTTGAGGAACAGATAAGAGGATAGAAACATAGTGGTGTGAGTGCTGCTTCGATCAGCTGACTTTCAGCCAGGTCATCATGCCTGCGGCGGCATGCTCGACCATATGGCAATGCAGCAGCCAGTCGCCGGGGTTGTCGGCGACGAACGCGATTTCCGCAGTCTCGCCGGACTGCATGAGAAGTGTGTCTCGCAGCGGCCCCATTTGCTCTTCCTGAAGCACTTGCCTGAAATGGTGGCCGTGCAGATGCATGGCGTGGGGCCAGCGTGAACGGTTATCCATGCGAATGCGCACGGTTTCTCCTGTCCGGGCCGTCAACAGGGGCGTGTCCGTCATCTCAGCCTGTCCGTTGAAGGCCCAGGCTTTGCCCTGACCAACCAGGGTGCGGATATCGGTGTTCTTTCCGTTTAGCATCGCGCTGCGCATCTGTCCCATGGCGCCCCCATCCATGACGAGGTCGACGGCGCGGGCATGCGCAAGCGGTCCGATTGCGGGAAGGGCATTGTCTGGCAGTGGCGCCGGTCTCTCTGTCCGCCGCTCCGCGACGGCCTGGCCAACGCGGAAGATAGCGATCGCGTAGCTGCCGCCGCGCTCGTGAGAGACGAGGGAGGCTTCCGTACCTGCTTCCGCTGTGACATCGACGATGAGATCGGCTCGTTGCGCCGGAGCGAGCACGAGCTTTTCGGCTGGCTGAGGTGTCGAAAGCGGCTGTCCGTCCAGCGCGACGACCCAGCCGGAAAGCCCCTTCAGGCTGAGATTGTAGATCCGTGCATTCGACGCATTGACGAGGCGGAGCCTTAGCCGCTCATTCTGCCGCGCGTCGGATGCCCAGTACCCGTCTCCGTTGACCGTGATCCAGTTTCCGATGCGTCCGCCATGGGACCAGTCGTGCATGGCGCCGAAATCCTCGGAGATCTGCGCTGTTTCAGTAAGTCGCCAGTCGTCGATCAGCAGGACCTCGTCCCGGTCCACGTCTGGCGCCTCGGGCTCTTCGACGATCAGGGCACCGTAGAGACCGCGCGCGAGTTGCTCCCAGGTCCGGTTGTGCGGGTGATACCAGTATGTGCCTGCGTCGGGCAGGGTGAAACCGTAGTCGAAAGTCCCGCCCGGAGGGACGGCGGCTTGGGTCAGCTCAGGAACCCCATCCATGGCATTGTCGATCCTGATGCCATGCCAGTGGATTGTGGACGCCTGCGGCAGATTGTTGAGAAATTCCCGGTCGATGCGGTCGCCCTGCCGGACGCGGACCGTCGGGCCGGGCACGCCGCCGTCATATCCCCAGATTGGTGTCGGCTCGTACTCGGCTGGCGCCAGACGCGCTGTTCCAGGGCGGGCCTCCAGACGAGCCTTTAGCGCGATTGCAGCATATCCCGGACGTGCCGCGACCGCGCTTGCGATCCCCGCCGCGCCCATGGCGGTAAGCAAGTTCCGTCTTGAGAGTTCCCGCACCAGCTTTGCCTTTCCCGGTTCTTCCGACCGTCTCCGTACTACGGCGAATACCATTGATATGGGACTACCGAACGCCAAGGAAATGCAAGAGCAGACCGATGGTGCCAAAAGACAGGAAGGTAGAGATCAGCATCGATGTTGCGGCGGCAGGGGCGCCCGCATCGTAGCGGTCGGCGAACAGGTAGACATTCACCCCGACCGGCAGCGCGGCCATGATGACCGCGATGTCGCGCCAGAGCGGGTCCATGACAAAGACATGGGTCGCGATCACATAGGTAATGGCCGGGAAGGCGATCAGTTTCAGGACGCTGCCGGCAAGAGCCTCCCAGATGGCCCCGGAAATCCTGTATCTGGCGAGCGATGCGCCCATGGCGAAGACAGCGCAGGGTAGTGCAGCGCGGCCGAGGAACCCGGTGATGTCGACAACAGGCTGGGGCAATGGCAGCGCAAATATGTTCCAGACGAGGCCCAGCATCAGGCCGATCAGGATCGGGTTTTTCGACAGGCTTTTCACGATGGTCCAGGGAATGCCAATCATCGCACCTTTTTGCCCGCGGCCGCCTTCCACAAGGATCGTGACGACCGCGAACCACTGCCAGGAATGGAAAGCGATGATCAGGAAGACCGGCAGAGTTCCGGCCTCACCGAAAGTGGTCAAAATCAAAGGGATGCCAAGCAGAACTGTATTTCCGAAGGCGCCTGTCATCCCTGCCAACGAAGCATGAGCGAAGTCCCGCCGAAACCACCACAATGACACCAGCATGCCCAGCACCCAGACCACATAGCCCGCACCGAAAAAGGAGAACAGGAACTCCCATTCGATCGGGTCGGGCAAGGTCTGGCGCGACATGGTGTGGAACAGCATTGGCGGGATGGCGAAATTGAAGACGAACTTGGACAGACCGTCGATTGCACTTTCCGGGAACAGCCCGAGACGGACTGCGAAATAAGCAATGAAGACTGTGCCGAAGACCGGCAGGATGATGTCGATCAGGATTTCCATGGACGGTCCGGTTTGGAAAAGAAGCGCCGGTAAGGCAGCTCGTAACTCTATCCTCGATAGCGGAAAAATCCTCTAGATGACAGCCAAGACAGACAAGGCCGACTCACCTGCGCACCCGTTTCTGGAAGGGCCGATCGCGAGCAGGATCCTGCGGCTGGCGGCTCCGGGGTTGCTTGGCAGCCTGTTGCAGTCCGCCCTTTTCGTGGCGGACGGCTGGTTCATCGGCAGGCTCGGCCCGCTGGCGCTTGCCGGTGTCGCGTTGGTGTTTCCGCTGTTTGTCCTCTCCGTGATGTTTTCCGCCGGTGCAATGGGCGGGGCGGTTGTCGCTGCAACGGCGCGCGCGCTTGGTGCGAAGGATTATGACGCGGCGGGAGCGCTGGTTCGGACCGCGCTCATCCTTGCCGCCTTCGGCGGGATTTTCAGTGCTGTCATCGTCTGGCTCTTTGGGCCGGCGCTTTTCCGCGTTCTCGGCGGCGAGGGGGCGATCCTGCAGACCGCGCTCGATTATGCGGCGGTGCTGTTTCCGGGCATCGTGCTTGTCTGGCAGTTCAATATGCTGGCGAGCCTTATGCGCGGCAGCGGAGATATGCTGCGTCCGTCACTGGGCCTCGGTGTCATTGTGCTCGTGCATTTCATTGCCGCCTCACTCCTTGTGAGGGGGGCTGGCCCTGTTCCCGCATTCGGGATTAAAGGCGCGCCACTTTCGATCCTGATCGGATACAGCGCCGGGTGCCTTTATCTCGCGATCTATCTGTTCCGCATCAAACGGCCGGAATGGGTGCGGCTTGGCGGGCCGATCCGTTGGCAGCAGGTTTTGATTGTTGGCCGCAGGGGGGCATTTGCCAGCGTGCAATCCGCGCTGACCATTGCAATGGCGATGGTGGTGACCGGTTATATGGCGCGGATCGGCCCTCAATCCCTTGCGGGATATGGCATAGGGGTGCGACTCGAGCTGATCCTCATTCCGATCATTTTTGCTTTCGGTAGCGCCAGCATCGCCATGGCGGGTTTGAGCGTCGGCGCCGGCCTGCGCGGGCGCGCCATCCGGGTGAGCTGGATCGGGAGTGGGTTCGCCGCCCTGTTCGTTGGCCTGATCGGTACTGTGCTGGCCATGGCGCCGTGGTTATGGAGTGGGCTATTCACAGACAATGCGGAAATTGCGGCAACGACCGCTCTGTACTTGCGCATTGTCGGACCTGCTTATGCATTCTTTGGGCTGGGCCTGTGTCTTTATTTCGCCAGCCAGGCAATGAACTCACTGCTCTGGCCCGTCACCGGAGCGGGAATCCGGTTTGCCGTTCTACTCGGCGGCGGGAGCCTCTTTCTGGAGCCTTCGACGTTCAACGAAACAACGGTATTCCTTCTCGTGGCCGGAGCCATGGCGACCTACGGCCTGTTCAATGCCCTGACATTGAAACTGGGCCCCTGGCGGCACTGATATTCCGATGGTTCGGCCCATTTGATTTCCAGCAAGGTGAGAACGGTTGTGATCGTACCGAACGAAAGGGATGCCGACGGCAGCATGGGTGTTGCCGTTGCCGGTGCACCGGCAACGTAGCGTCTCCAAGATAGGCATGGCTGAGGCCCCGGTCAGGAAGGCGGTGCCAGATCAACAATTCTCACTCGATCGGACTGGGCAAGGGCTGGAAGCCCCGGGACTCTCAGCCTATAGTCGTCAAAAAAATATGGATGGGAGGACTAAATGGCGAATCTGGAAATAAGCGCCGGCAACAGCCTCTACTATGAGTATCAGGCGCCGGGTGCGAAGGGGCAGACATTCGTCTTCGTGAATGCGCTGACCGGCAATACCGGGATGTGGGAAGTCGACGCCATCGGCCCGGCTCTCCGGGCCGCCGGATACGGCACGCTCGTCTATAATTTCCGCGGTCAGGTGGATAGCACTTTTACCCCTGATGCGGATCTCGGACCGCTCACCATCGTGGATGATTTGAAGCGGATTGTCGATCATGTGGCGCCGCCGCGTCCGATTCTGGCCGGGCTGTCCATCGGCGGACTTTTTGCCGCCCAGGCCTATCTGAAAGGTGCTGCCGCCGAAGGGCTGGTGCTGATCAACACCCTGCGCAAGCCGAGCCTCCGGCTGGAATGGATCAACAGTGCCATGGTCCGCATGGCGGCAACCGGTGGCGGGCAGCTCATCATGGAGGCCAATCTGCCGATGCTGGTCAATCCGGAACAGCTGGCGAAGATGCGGCCAACCTTGCTGCAGGGCGATTACCAAGGCATGAAAGACGGCGAGGGCCTTTACGAGCTGATGAAGGGATCGGTCAGCACGGAATGGGATTTCCCATACGAGAAGCTGGACATTCCCGTGCTGCTGATGACGGGGGAACATGACCGGGTGTTCCGTATCGAGGCAGACATTGCGGAGCTTGAAGCCCGGATCCCGAAGAAGTCCCATGTCGTGTTCGGTGACGCAGGACATTTGATCCCGGCAGAGCGGCCGGAGAAATTTTCGTCTGAAATCATGACGTTCGCCGATTCTCTTTAAGCAAATTGCCCCTCTGGAGCGTCGCCTAGCGGCGCTCCTCCGCTCTGGCTTCGCGTACGGCGCTTTCAATGCTGTCTGAGTAGTGCACCAGGGGTGGCCGAAGGCCGTGCGCGACGAGGTCGCGGCGGGAGTCCGGAACCGCTCCTGTGAGATAAACGGAAACACCCCGCCGTTCGGCTTTGAGTGCGAGCACTTCAATCGTGTTAGCTGCAGTTGAGTCAACGAAGGGCACGGCGCTGAAATCGATGATCAAGGCCCGGTGCGTGTCGGCTATCTGGTCGAGTACCGATCCGATGGAAGCGGCGGCGCCGAAAAAGAACACCCCCGAAATACGATAGATGACGATCTCGGGATCGTTCTCCGCTTCCTCCTCATAGGGCGCGCGGGGACGGTCGGAATTGTCCGCCTCATCTTCCATAACGAACGGGCGCTGGGTCTCGATGGCCGTGGTCTTCGACATCCGGTGAATGAACAGGACCGATCCCAGGGCAAAGCCGACAATGATGGCTTCTGTTAGGTCCCGGAAGATGGTCAGCAGGAAGGTCGTCAGCAGGACGGCCGCATCCCCGCGTGAGGCCCGGAGCAGGGTGATAAAGGCATGCTTTTCGACCATGTTCCAGGCCACGAGTGCCAGTACCCCTGCGAGGCTTGCGAGCGGAATGAAACCGGCGAGCGGGGCCGCGATCAGAATGAAGCCCAACAGGAACAGCGCGTGCAGCATGCCCGCTATTGGGCCATGTGCGCCCGCCCGGACATTTGTCGCCGTCCGGGCAATGGTCCCGGTGACGCAGATCCCGGAAAACAGACCCGACACGACATTGGCAGCGCCTTGCGCCACCAGCTCGCAGTTGGAGCGGTGCCGCCGTCCCGTCATGCCGTCGGCAACGACTGCGGAGAGCAGGGATTCGATGGAACCGAGCAAGGCAAAGGCAATTGCGTTCGGCAGGACGGCCACGATCTTTGCCGTGTCCAGGGATGGCAGGGATGGCAGGGGCAGGCTGCTGGGCACGCCGCCGAACCTAGAAGCGATGGTGGCGACAGGAAGATCGAGCAGGGTGGTTGCGACTGCAGCACCGGCGACCGCTATGAGCATGCCGGGCCAATGCGGGCGGAAATGCTTGAGCCCGGTGATGACGGCGATGGTCGCAGCTGCCATCACTATGGTGACAGGCTCTGCGGTCGGCAGATCGACCCAGAGTGCAGGCAATTTTTCCAGTAGTGGTCCCGGCTCCGGCCCGGACAGGGTCAGGCCGAGCAGTTCCTTGATCTGACTGGCGAAAATGATGGCGGCAATACCGGCGGTGAAACCGACCGTCACCGGATAGGGGATGAACTTGATGTAGGTGCCGAGTTGCAGCAGGCCGACGGCCGCGAGTATCAGGCCGGAGAGCATGGTGGCGAGGATCAATCCGTCCATGCCATGCGCCTGCGCTGTGGCAGCCACCAAGACAATAAACGCGCCCGCCGGCCCGCCGATCTGGAACCGGCTACCGCCGAGCATGGAGACCAGGAAGCCGCCGAATATCGCTGTGTAAAGGCCCTGTGCCGGGGTTGCCCCCGAGGCAATGGCGATGGCCATGGAAAGTGGCAGGGCAACAATGGCGACGGTCAGGCCGGCGACAGCATCGGCCCGCAAATTCGCAAGCCCGTACCCCTCGCGCAGGACTGTCACCAGCTTCGGGGTAAATGCTTCAAGAAAGCTCGGCCCTTTGAAGGCCGGCGATGGGGTGACGTTGCTGCTCATGCGATGAATCCAGTCAATGCCGGGCGGCGTCGACTGATCAGTTCAGATTGATGCGATAAGGTATGAAAGCAAAAAAGGCCGGGAATGTCCCGGCCTTTTCCGTGTGCGATAGTGCCACAGCTTAAAGTGCGTCGTCGCCTTGCTCGCCGGTTCGGACGCGGACGGCCTTTGCTACATCCATCACGAAGATCTTGCCGTCGCCGATCTTGCCTGTCTTCGCGGCCTGGGCGATGGCCTCGACCGCCCGGTCGGCAAGCGTATCGCTGGTGACCACCTCGATCTTCACTTTCGGAACGAAACTCACCGTGTATTCAGCACCGCGGTAAATCTCGCTATGACCGCCCTGACGACCATATCCCTTGACCTCGCTGGTGGTCATTCCATGAACGCCGACCTCGTTGAGTGCCGAGCGTACTGCGTCCAGGCGATGTGGTTTCACAATCGCGATAATCATCTTCATCACCGGTCTCCTCAGGTTAGGTCGTAGCCGCGCTCGCCGTGCGCGATGATATCAAGGCCTTCGATCTCGCTCTCTTCGCTGACACGCAGACCGATTGTCCGCGAAATGATCTGGGCAAGCACCCAGGTAATCACGCCAGACCAGACTGCGACGGAGAGGATTCCGATCATCTGAACCCAGAGCTGGTCCGTTATCGTGACGCCTTCGGCAAGGCCAAGGCCACCGAAATCGGGCACAGCAAAGACGGCGACCAGCAGCGTTCCTATAATGCCGCCAACCCCGTGGACCGCAAAGACATCAAGAGAATCGTCAATCTTGATCTTGAATTTGATCCAGGTCGTGAACCACTGGCAGACAAAACCCGAAATGAGACCAATAGCGACAGCTCCCATCGGCCCGACAAATCCGGACGCGGGCGTGATCGCGGCCAGTCCGGCGACCATGCCGGTGACAATCCCGATCACGCTCGGTTTTCCGAAGCGGAAATACTCGGTGACTGCCCAGACGAGTGAGGCGACCGCCGCGGATATATGCGTCACGGTCATGGCCATTCCAGCATTTCCGTCCGCGGCCAGCGCGGAGCCGGCGTTGAAGCCGAACCATCCGACCCACAGCATCGCAGCGCCGGTCACTGTCATTCCCGGACTGTGCGGCGGACGGATTTCATGTGGGAAACCACGACGCGGGCCGAGGACAATAGAGAGGACCAATGCCGAAACACCTGCCGTGACATGGACAACGATACCGCCGGCAAAGTCGAGCACGCCCATATCGGCGAGCCAGCCGCCGCCCCAGACCCAGTGACAGGCCGGTGCATAAACCAGAAACAGCCATAAGAAGCTGAAGGCCACGACTGCGCCGAAGCGAATGCGTTCCGGATAGGCTCCGACAATAAGGGCCGGGGTGATGATGGCGAACGTCATCTGGAACATGAAGAACACAGTCTCGGGGATCGTGCCCGAGAGACTGTCCGTGCCGACACCGTCGAGGAACATCTTTCCAAGTCCGCCGATCCAGGCCTGCTGCGCTCCGCCATCGTCAAAGGCGAGGCTATAGACCGCGATAAGCCAGGCAATTGAAGCCACGCAAGCAACGGCAAAGCAATGCATCAGGACGGACAGCACGTTTCGGGCGCGCACAAGCCCGCCATAGAAAAGTGCCAGACCGGGCAAGGTCATAAACAGCACGAGCGCGGTAGCCGTCAGAATCCAGGCTGTATCCCCGCCGCTCAAAGCATCTGCCGCCCGGGCTTCACCGATGCCGAACCCGAAGGCGGCGGCAGTGGTGAAGCCGAGGGAGGCGAGCCTCCGGATATGTGTCATGAAAGGTGTTTCCCCCTGAAAGTCGGTTATCGATGCGGGTACCCCCGTACCCCTCAGGCCGGGAGACTAATAACCGTTGCCTGTTCTGCAAGCAGAAATGGACTCTGCTTAATTTTTAACCAGAAAAGAATGCCGGGTTTTCAGGCTCCGCGCGAAATTGTCTCGATACATTTGGTGACGGGACATGTCCTCGGCTGCTATACCGATGGCATGAAATGCGAACTCGTTATCTTTGATTGCGACGGTGTGCTGGTTGCCAGCGAAGCCATTGCAAACCGGATCATAGCCGCCGCCATGACCGAAGCCGGTGTCGAGATCATGGCTGAGGATGCGCTGAAGCGTTTTCTCGGCGGCAAGCTCACCTTCATCCAGAAGGACGTCGAAGCGATGATCGGCCGGGAACTCGGCGAAGACTGGGTCCCGAACATCTACGCCAAGCAGTTCAAGCTCTATCGCAAGGAGCTGCGGGCCATTCCCGGGATCGACAGCGCACTGTCCGTAATTTCGGACTCCGGCACGAAGATTTGTGTCGGTAGCAACGGGCCGGTTGAAAAGATGGATGTCACGCTTGGTGTGACGAACCTGAAGCGACATTTCGAAGGTCGTATCTTCTCTGCCGACATGGTCGGCATTCCGAAGCCGGAG
This sequence comes from Nisaea sp., assembly GCF_034670185.1. Taxonomy (NCBI): domain Bacteria; kingdom Pseudomonadati; phylum Pseudomonadota; class Alphaproteobacteria; order Rhodospirillales; family Thalassobaculaceae; genus Nisaea; species Nisaea sp. The sequence continues at coordinate 1,172,449 of NZ_JAXMNY010000001.1, read as the reverse complement.
CCGGATCTCTATCTCTATTGCGCGGAGCGCATGGGGGTGGCGCCGGAGAACTGTGTCGTGGTCGAAGACAGTCCGACGGGCGCCCGCGCCGGAATTTCAGCTGGCATGCGGGTCTTTGGATATTATGCCGATCACGGCCCGGACGGGCTCGCCGCCGTTGGTGTGCATGAGTTGTTCGATGATATGGCAAAGCTGCCCGAGCTGCTCGGGATCGCAACCCCGGATATTCCCTCGCGCGAAGTCGGCTGAGACGTCGGCTGACCGGGAAGCCGATCAGCCCCGTTCTAGCGGACGGGTCAGGCAGGTCGGCCCACCGCAACCCTTCGCGGATATCTCCGAGCCATCATAGACATGGACGTCGACACCGGCTTGCTCAAGGCGCTGCCGCGTTACCGGATTGCCATCCAGCATAACGGCAACCCGAGGGGCGACTGCCAGCACGTTGCATGCCATGCTGTCATATTCCTCGTCAGGCACCTCGACCAGCTCGATACCGCGCTCTTGCAGCCAGTTGCGCAAGAAGACCGGCATCATTCGGGAATAGACCAACGCCAGGTCTGGCGCGATCGGGCTGATGAAGGACATCAGGTGCAATACATCGTCGGGGCCGTTCCAATGTGGCAGCGGGACGGTGATGACTTCCGATACGGCATCTCCGAGAAATTCCGTTAGCTGCCGGACACCTTCCGGATTTGTCCTGTAACCGTCGGCCACACACAGGACGTTGCCATCCAGCCAGATCAAATCGCCGCCCTCGATCTTCCCGGTGCCGGCAATCTGGCCGAGGACAGGCACTCCAGCCTGCTTCAGACCCGGCGCCATCGCCGCAGGTTCCGGACGACGCGCTTCCTTGCCCATTCGGCAGAGGACAAGCCCGTTGTCGGAGGCGATGGCATTGTCGCGCACATAGATGGAATCAATCCCGACCGTTTCGTCAGATCCAAGCCATTCGACGGAACAGCCAAGCCTAATCAGAATGTCGGCCAGAGCGTCCGACTGGGCGCAAGCCTTCGAGAAATCCGGCTCCTCCAGATAGTTCAGGCTGCGCCATTCAGAAGCCAATTTTCCCTGCGAAACAAAGGCATTCTTCGCATGCTTCATCAACACCCGGCGGATCTGGCTGGTTTCATTCTGCATGCGTTTGCGTCCTTTGAAGTCGTATATCGAGTGCACCCGGGAAGAGGCGTTCTTTGCGGAGGTTGATATTCGGCCGGCAGATGATCTCTACTTAATCAAAAGATATTAGGGAGGTTCAATTAGTGCCGATCGAAGTCCATGAGCATGACGACTTTGTCGAGTTTGTGGGCACTGGTGATTTGTCTGCCGACGAAATAATTTCGGTATCCTCGACATACCATGCAAACAGCCCGAGAAAACTCGCGCTCTGGAATTTCCTTGGAGCGCGCGTTTCATCGTTCAGAGCCGCGAACTTTCAGAGAGTTGCCATGAAAGGCTCGGATCTTGCCAATTTACGCGGTCTAGGGGCCCGGAACGCGATTGTCGTTAGCATTCCGTCCGAGCGTCAGCTATTGCAGGCCTATAGCAACATGGCGAGCGCAGTTTCTCCTGTAGAGCACGAGATATTCTGCGGTCGCGAAGAGGCAATCGCCTGGCTCAAAAGCAGTAACAATGGCATCTGACTGATTGGCCGCAAGATGGCTAGCCAGTTACTTCAATGCGGAGCCAGGCCAGAGATTCGGCGCGCAGCGGGCATATTGCTCCGGGTAGGCAATGCTCTCACCCAACTCCTGCGCCGCGTGCCAGGCCCAGCGCGGGTCGTCCATCACGCCGCGGGCCAATGCGACCATGTCAGCTTCGCCTTTGGCTATAATGTTTTCCGCCTGCTGCGCTCCGACAATCATGCCAACAGCCATGGTCGGGATACCGGCTTCTTTCTTGATCTTTTCGGCAAGGAAAACCTGGTATCCGGCCTTGACCTCGATTTTCTGGCGCGGGTCGAGACCACCGGTTGTGACGTCAATAAAATCACATCCGAGGGCTTTCAGCTCCTTCGCATAAGCCACTGCCTCATCAGGCGTGAAACCACCATCCACCCAGTCTGTCGCCGAGAACCGGACAGCGTAGGGCTTTCCTGCTGGCCAGACGGCACGGCATGCCTCGAAAACCTCAAGCGGGAAGCGCAGACGGTTCTCTAGACTGCCGCCATAGCTGTCCGTCCGCTGGTTGCTCAGCGGCGAGACGAACTGATGCAACAGATAACCGTGCCCGCCATGCAGCTCGGCGAGGTCGAATCCCGCTCTGTCCGCCCGTATGGTGCTCTCGACGAATTCCGCTTTGATCTTGGCCAGTCCGGCATCGTCGAGTCCGAGCGGCGCCGGCCAGTCCGCATAGCCAAGAGGCGAGGGGGCGACGGTCTGCCAGCGACCTTCGCCCTCGTCAACGGGCTTGCCGCCCTTGCCCGGAGGATTGGTCGAGCCCTTGCGGCCTGAATGGCCGATCTGGATGCCGAGCTTTGCCGTTCCGTACTTTTTGCAAAAGTCGACGAACCGTTTGATCGTCGCTTCATTCTCGTCCGAATAGAGGCCAAGGCATTTGGGCGAAATCCGGCCTTCGGCGGAAACGTGCGTCGCCTCGGTAATCAGCAGCCCGCCTGCGCCCATGGCGAGGTTTCCATAGTGCATCAGGTGCCAGTCGTTCGCGGACCCGTTCTCGGACGCGTATTGGCACATGGCCGATACGGCGATGCGGTTATCCAAGGTCAGGTCACGAAAACTGATCGGGGAAAAGAGATGACTGCTCATGGGGCTCTATCCTAGGTTTTATCCGCACATACTGGCCGCACATGCTGGCGCGTAAAATACCGTATGAACACAACAATATCGGTATTACGCCCCCGGGGGAGGACTGAATGACGAAGTTGAGCAATGCCGAAATGGACCGGATCGCGCGGGAGGAAGTGCCTGCGGTCGGACAGTACGGCGTGCGGTTCGAGGAGATCGGCGATGGGACAGCCCGGGCGGTGCTGCCTTATCAGCAGGATTTCCTGCGCCCCGGCGGCACGGTCAGCGGTCCGGTGATGATGGGGCTGGCGGATGTCGTGGTTTATGCCTGCGTGCTGTCGCGCATCGGTATTGTGAAGCTCGCCGTGACCACCAGCCTGAATGCCAACTTCCTGCGCCGTCCAAAGCCGGTGGACCTGGTCGCGGAAGGGCGTTTGCTGAAATGCGGCAAGCGGCTGGCTTATGGCGAAGTCACCCTGTTCAGCGCAGGTGAAGAAGACGATCCGGTTTGCCATGTAACCGCGACCTATTCGATCCCGCCGCGAGAGCAGGAATGAGTTCCGAATCTGTCATCCGGCTTTCAGATGGCCCCCTGAATATCGAGATATTGCCGGAATCGGGCGGCCGCATCTCCGCTTTCTGGAGCGAGGTTGATGAGGAACGGACGGACTGGTTTGTGCCTCGGCCGAAATCGGGGGGCTCTGACGGTCGAGATGCAACTGCATGGGGCAGCTTTCCCCTGGTGCCGTTCTCCAATCGCATCAGGGATGGCCGCTTTATCTGGGATGGCGCTGAGCATCGGATCGCCGTGACGGAGAAGAACGCCCCACACGCCATTCACGGACATGGCCGCTCGGTGTCCTGGGATGTCGATACCGTTTCCGATACCTACGCTGCGCTGTCCTATGTCTATTCGGGCGAGAACTGGCCCTTTCCCTATCAGGCGCGGCAGGTTTTCGATCTGACGGGTGGAACGCTTCGCATTTCAATGGAGCTGGATAATATCGGGCCGATGGCCATGCCGGGCGGGCTCGGCCATCACCCGTATCTGCCATGGCGGGCGGGGCCGGTACTGACAACCTCATTCGCTTCGATCTGGCCGGCTGTTGATGGAGTTCTGCCTGCCGGTCCGAAGAGTGTTCCCGGAGATCTGGGTTTTTCCGGGACAGAGGGGCGGCCATTGCCACGTGGGCTTGATACCGGTTTCGGCGGCTGGGGAGGCCGTGCATTGCTGCATTGGCCAGGCGATGGCCTAAGCCTTGAAATCGACGGCAGCAAGGGGCTCTCCCATGTCATTCTGTTTACGCCTGACGGAAAGCCGTTCTTCTGTGTGGAGCCCGTGACTCACTGTATCGATGCCATCAATCTCTCGGCGGCAGGCGTTACTGGAACGGGGATACAGGCGGTCCCGCCGGGCGAAAGGCTCGTCGCTTCGATGCGGTTCAAACCAGGGTTTGCGGGACGTTAAGCCTTTCATTCGGTTATAAAACGACTTACATGCGCGGTAATATAATACCGTTGCTGTAAAGCTATTGAAAAAACGTACTTTTTCGCGCTTGACTTCATAACGCGCATCCGTATTTTACGCCGACCGCTGCAGAGGACTTCTGTTCTTGTGTGGCTATTGGATTTAGCAGCATCACTGGATGGTTAAAGAGATGCGTACTTACTCGGCAAAACCGAGCGAGATCGAAAAGAAGTGGTGGATCGTTGATGCCGAAGGCATGATCCTGGGCCGCCTCGCTTCCGTTCTCGCAAACTACCTGCGCGGCAAGCATAAGCCGACCTTCACCCCGCACATGGATTGTGGCGACAACATCGTCGTGATCAATGCTGAAAAGGTGAAGCTCACCGGCAACAAGCGGACCGACAAAACCTTTTACTGGCACACCGGTTATCCGGGCGGCATCAAGTCCCGTACCATGGACAAGATCCTGGACGGCAAGCATCCGGAACGGGTGCTTGAGAAAGCCGTGCAGCGGATGATCAGCCGTGGCCCGCTCGCCCGTGAGCAGATGCGCAACCTGCGTATCTATTCCGGTGCCGCGCATCCGCATGAGGCGCAGCAGCCTGAAGTGCTGGACGTCGCCGCGATGAACCCGAAGAACAAGAGGTAAGCCATGTCAGTTGAGACTGAAGAGACCAACGAAGGCGCAGGCTTGGAAGCGCTCGAGGCTCTGAAGCAGGACGCGGCCGAAGAGGCGGTGAAAGCTGAGCCGAAACTCGACAAGTTCGGTCGGGCCTATGCCACTGGCAAGCGTAAGAACGCAATCGCCCGCGTCTGGATTAAGCCGGGTACCGGCAAGTTCAGCATTAACGGTCGCGAAGACAGCGTGTACTTCGCCCGCCCGGTGCTGCGCATGGTGATCAATCAGCCGTTCGACGTTACGGACCGCAAAGACCAGTTCGATGTGTATTGCACCGTCACTGGTGGTGGCCTCTCGGGCCAGGCCGGTGCCGTGCGTCACGGTATATCCAAGGCACTGACCTACTTCGAGCCGGGCCTGCGCCCGCCGCTGAAGAAGGTTGGCTTCCTGACCCGTGACTCGCGTGTGGTCGAGCGTAAGAAATACGGTAAGGCGAAAGCGCGCCGGAGCTTCCAGTTCTCCAAGCGTTAACGCGACCAAATATCTCAGACGGAAAAACGCGGCCTTGTGCCGCGTTTTTTTATTTGGCCAACTTTCAAAATACGGAACCAGATTATTGGCAACCTGTTGACTGTTCTACCAGGCCCTCTGAACGTCTAATGGGGCTGCTGTGCCTCGGCGCCATGGGGTGTTTGATATCTTCAGGTAGATCCGGAGCCATATGCATCAGATAACAAAAAACCGGCTTTTGGGGGAATGAAGTGAACATCTTTCTTACTGGAGCGAGCGGATATATAGGCGGATCAGTTGCTGCCCGTTTAATGGAGAATGGCCATACTGTTCGAGGTCTGTTGCGGACAGAGGAAAAAGCATCCCTCGTTCGGGCGAAGGGCATTGATCCGGTTATCGGCGATCTCGATGACAGTTCACTTCTGGTGCGGGAGGCGCAGGCCGCCGACGCTGTCGTGAATGCGGCAAGCGCTGACCACCGGCCAGCCGCCGAGGCGATGCTCACTGCACTGGCGGGAAGCAGTAAGGTTTTTCTCCATACAAGCGGATCGAGCATTGTCGGACGCCGCGACGAAGGGCGGTATGGCGAGGCCGTATTCAATGAGAACACGCCTATCGAGCCGTCGCCGGCGCGTGCGGCGCGTGTCGCTCTCAACCGGGATATATTGGCATCGGCGGAGAACGGTGTGCGTGCCGTGATTATAGCGCCCAGTCTGATTTATGGAGAAGGTCTCGGCGTCAATCCGGATAGCATGCAGGTTCCCTGGCTGATTGATCTCGCCCAGCAGACCGGCGCAGCGCGCCATATCGGGCCCGGAACCAATGTCTGGTCGAATGTCCATATTCGCGATCTTGCAGATCTCTATCTTCTCGCATTGCAGAACGCGCCAGCCGGATCGTTCTTCTATGCCGAGAATGGAGAGAACGCGATGCGCGACGTCTGCGCCGCGATTGGCAAAACGCTCGGCTATGGCGAAGGCACCACGGAAATGACCCTGGCTGAAGCGGCGGGGCATTGGGGCGAGGGGCCGGCAAACGACACCATGGGATCGAATAGCCGGGTGCGGGCACTAAGGGCTCGGGCTGAACTTGGTTGGGAGCCGAATGGACCGAGCCTGATCGAGGAAATTGAGAGCGGCTGCTACGCAGGAGCCTAAGCCGGGAAGCTGATCGGAAACTGCAGTTTTGAGGGTATTTGGCGCTCTCTCAACTGCAGTATTATTATGTTGAGATGACGGTGTTTTGTTTCTTTCGAACATCAAACACAGACCGATAATATGGTCTAAATTCCACGTTTTGTTTTTTCGTTACTGCATTTTGTCGTTTAAAAGAAAGTATTGGTGGCGCTAACCAAAGTAAACAGAAGAAATCTGTTGCATAGGTTCAAGGCGCAATTCCATGGGTGTTCCTTTCCTTTCGGCGTCACGCAGATTGCGCCGCACGCCTTTCTCAGACGGAGTCGAGCAGGCCGGTGTCCGTGCTTACACTGTTTATAATCACATGTTGCTGCCAACGGTGTTCCGGTCGGTAGAGGAAGACTATCGCCATCTAAAAGAAGCCGTGCAGGTCTGGGACGTCTCGTGTGAGCGACAGGTGGAGATCCGCGGACCGGATTCAGGTCGACTGGTACAAATGCTGACCCCTCGCGACTTGAGAAGCATGTTGCCGGGCCAGTGTTCTTACATACCGATCGTGGATGAGACGGGAGGGATGCTGAATGACCCGGTACTCCTCAAGTTAAGCGATAACAGATGGTGGATATCCATTGCTGACAGCGATCTGCTCTATTGGGTGAAAGGGCTGGCCTACGGATACCGCCTCGATGTTTTGGTGGACGAACCCGATGTTTCGCCATTGGCCGTTCAGGGACCAAAAGCCGAGGACCTGATGGCCCGGGTGTTCGGCGATTCTGTTCGCAGGATTCGGTTTTTCCGCTTCAGCCACTTTGAATTCATGGGGCGGGACATGGTTGTTGCCCGTTCGGGATATTCGAAACAAGGCGGTTTCGAGATTTATCTCAATGGTTCCGATATGGGAATGCCTCTATGGAATGCCCTGATGGAAGCAGGGAAGGACCTGGATGTTCATGCCGGATGCCCAAATCTGATCGAGCGAATAGAGAGCGGTCTTCTTTCTTACGGAAACGACATGACCGACGACAACACACCGCACGAATGCGGATTGGGCCGGTTCTGTAATACGCAAAGCGCAATCGGGTGTATCGGACGGGATGCTCTCTTGAGAGTGGCAAAGGAAGGGCCGGTTCAACAAATTCGGCCGATCTCGATTGATGGGGACCCGGTGCCCGCTTGTGAGGAATTCTGGACGATTAAGGCGAACGGAAAGACAGTCGGGCGCGTGAGTTCGGCAGTATGGTCTCCAGACTTCAAGACCAATGTCTCAATCGGCATGGTTCACGTTACGCACTGGGACAGCGGCACCAAGGTGAGCGTAGTTACCCCTGACGGTCCCCGAACTGCTGAGATCCAGGAAGCTTTCTGGAATTGAATTGATCGACCAGGGATCACGCGTGAATAGTCAGCCCGGTTTGGCACCCAGTCGATTGCGCGGCGAAGATAAGGGAACTGCGCGCTTTCGGGCGGGATGATCATCCAGTATTCGGCTGCCAGCTCCTCAATCGGAGGGGTGACGCGAGAGAGCCGCTGATCCTCGTCTCCTATGAAGTATGGCAGCAGGCCATGACCGCCGTCGGCCTCGACTGCTCGGAAATGGGTTGGGCGCCGAAATCGCTCAGCCTGATCGAGGAAATCGAACGCGGATGCTACGCGGAGACCGATCGGCCTGGGCGGTAGGCCAGCGCCTCAGCCCGCTAGACCAGGCAGTGTTTAGCGAAGTCGGCGGCTTCGTTGGCGGTCCAATCCCCTTTGGCCTTTTCTTTCATGTCAGCACACCAGGCTTCCGATCCGATTTCCGGAGAACAGCCGGCAAGCCCGACAATGAGCAGGATGGCCGACAGGATCTTCAGTTTCGCACCCATGGTATCAGTCCTTTTGCAAAATCATCCGCTCGCAGCGCACGCGGCCGCCATTTTGGATACCTTTTAAACCAGAATTTCTGTTTTGAAGCAGTGTTTTTGACCACGCCGGTAAATCTGGGGTTAGGATCTCTCTGGGTCGGCTCAATCTGGAAGAACATCCAGGGGATGAAAAGGACACACTATGAGATTTTTGCTGATTGCCGTGATGACATGCGTGCTTGCAGCGACACCCTCGTTGACAAATGCAGGTCAGGCGCCGTCCGGCGCCAAGTTTTCCCAACAGGATATCCTGGTCATCACCGATCTGGTCGGCACTCTTTTGAAACCTGCCGGAGACGACACCCAGGACCAAGGGAAAGCCAAAGGCAAGAAGCCGGGTAAAGGGGCGGCGTCCGGTCGCGCGAAGGACGGGAAACTGCCGCCCGGACTGCAGAAACGTCTGGACCGGGGTGAGCCGCTGCCTCCGGGTTTGTCAGGTCGTCCGTTGCCGCCCGGTCTGACGGCGCGACTGGGACCGGCCGTGCCGGGAACGGAGCGGCTGATCGCCGGAACGGACGTGGTACTGATCGAGAAGGCAACCGGAATCGTTCTCGACATCGTGCGTGATGTGCTCAAGGGCACCGGCAAATGACGTGCATCCCGTGTGCTATCCGAGCAGGGAAACCCGATCGTCCTTGAAGCTGTCGGCGACCCAGTCGACGGCCCGCCTCAGATAGGGAAACTCTGCGGTCTCGGGTGGCATGATTATCCAGTATTCCGACGCCAGTTCGTCAATCGGGGGCGTGACCCGAACAAGCCGCTTATCTTCGTCGCCGATGAAGCAGGGCAGTAGCCCCAGTCCGCCGCCGCACCCGACCGCCTCGCGGACGAGATCGGTCGTTGTCGCCCGCAAGGCAGGTCTCGATGGGTCGAGACGGGTATCCAACCAGCGCATGCTTTTGTAATGGGCTTGCTCTTCGGTAAAGAGCACCCAGTCACAGTGCCGGTAGCGGTGTTCCGTTTGGGCTTCCGGATGACCTGAGGCGTAGGCGTGGCTTGCGTAGATCGCAGGTCTCATGGTCCCGACCTTGCGCGTGATGAATGCTCCGGTGAGCGGCAGGCCGTGGCGCACCGCGAGGTCCGCTTCCCGGCGTGCAAAGCTCTCGGTCCGCTCCGATGAAACCAGTTCAATGGCAAGGCCGGATTGGCGTGCCGTGCACAAGTGGCGTGCAAGGAATGCACCGGGCCATTCCATGACGCTAATCCGGACAATGCCCCCGGCCGGTGCCTGCAGGTGATCCCTTTGCCGGGCGAGTTCGGCCGCCGATTTCTCCATCGCTTCCACGGTCGGTCTAAGGGATTTCCCCGCTGTTGTCAGTCGGTGTCCGGAGCGTCCGCGCGTGAACAATGTGACACCAAGAGCCGCTTCCAGGGCCTGCAATCGGCGCCCGGCGGTTGGCTGCGTAATGCCGAGTGTTGCCGCTGCTTGCCGCAGCGTTCCCTCTCGAGCGACAGCCAGAAATATGCGGAGATCATCCCAGTTCATGACGTTAGGCCAATTGATTAATTTTTGTATCAATCGAGTCAGTAATTGATGTTTTAGCCGACAAATGTATCGCTATTCTGTCTTCACTCCGACGCTGTCGCGGATCAATTTTCATGCAGAGATCAGCTGCCCCGGTTTTGATATCATCCATCGCGACCTGGGCATTGCTGCTTGTGTGCAGTCGTGCCCTGATAATCGGACTCAGCCTCGATCCATGGATGTTTACGTTCCTGCAAATGGGTTCCGGCGGCCTGTTTTTCATCGTGATTTCACGGGGGGCGGAAGTCGGCGTCAGTGCTCTTTGGCGGCTGGATACCTGGCTGATTGGCATTTTCAGAATTGGAACAGCGGCGCTGTATATGGCCGCGCTGATCCATGTCGATGTGCTTCAGGCCGGGTTTTTCGGATCCATTGGCGTTCCAATGTCTGCGCTTGCTGTCTGTTTGCTGTTTAACCGGCAACCGACACGCCTTGAGTTGCTGGGGCATATTCCGCTTGTTGCGGGTTCCGTAACGACAGCTTTCGGGTTCGATGGCAGCCTCGAAAACCCGGCACTCCTTTTGTTGGCTCTGTCGCAAGTCTGCGTTCTGAGTGCCAGTCTGTTTGCGGAGCGGCATCCCCACATGATGGCACTGGCGCCGCGCACGCGCCTGCGTCTTACGGGGATTGTCCTGTTGTTGACCGCAATCGGCTTTGCCGTCTGGCGTATCCTCCAGTCAGCGGCGGGATTGGCTGGAGATGCGGATATTGCCGAGCTTATGAGGCCGGAGCTATGGGCGGCAGGACTTGGGCTCGGGATTACACTCAGGGGACTGGCGACATATCTCGGCTTGCGCGCAGCCGCAGTCGCCGGCACGCACAACTACCTTGCCGCGGCGCTCGCGCTGCCGATGGTTGGCGCTGTGCTCGAGTGTTTCATCGCCACGTACGGCTACGGTGCCTGGCCGAATATCGGGTCGCTCCAGGTAGCCGCTGGAGTGTTGATCGTAAGCGGAGGAATCGTTGTGATTTACGCGAGGAAGCGGGCAGGAAAGATGGCCACCCAGGCCACTTGATGGCCTGGGCGGTTCTATGTCGCGGCTCTAGAGACCGAGCTTGTCGATATCGGCGGCGGAATGCCGTTCTTCGAGTTGTTCGCTCGGATCACCGGAGACACGATTGACGACGCGGCCGCGTTTCACGGCTTTGCGAGCGGCAATCTCCTTGGTCCAGCGCTGAACGTTCTTGTAGCTGTCGACTTCAAGGAAGGTGCCGGAATCGTTGTAGATCTTGCCCTGTGCCAGGACGCCGTACCACGGCCAGATCGCAATATCGGCGATGGTGTAGTCATCGCCGGCGATGTATGGGGTCTCGGCAAGCTGCCGGTCCAGAACATCGAGCTGACGCTTGGTTTCCATGGCAAACCGGTTGATCGGATATTCGAACTTCTCCGGCGCATAGGCATAGAAATGTCCGAACCCGCCACCGAGATACGGCGCGCTGCCCATCTGCCAGAACAGCCAGTTCAGGCATTCTGCCCGCTTGGCGGGATCTTTTGGAATGAAATCGCCGAATTTCTCGGCGAGATAGAGCAGGATCGAGCCTGACTCGAAAACGCGGGTCGGCGTTGGTGTGCTGCGGTCGAGCAGGGCGGGGATCTTGGAGTTCGGGTTGATGGCAACGAAGTCGCTGCCGAACTGGTCGCCGTCGCCGATACGAATGGTGTAGGCGTCGTATTCAGCGCCCTTGTGGCCGCGCTCCAGCAGTTCCTCAAGCATGACGGTGACTTTCACACCGTTCGGCGTTGCCAGCGAGTAGAGCTGGAGCGGGTTGTCCCCGACCGGAAGCTTCTTCTCGTGCGTGGCGCCTGCGATCGGCCTGTTGGTGCTGGCGAACTTGCCGCCATTCTCTTTATCCCAGGTCCAGATTTTCGGGGGCGTATAGGGCGCTTGATCGTTCATGAAGCCTCATCCGTTCATATGGTTTCGGGTCCGGGCCGACGTTCCGGTTCTTGTCCAGATGGGAGATGGCCACATTTGGACAAGGTTAAAAAGAGGATTCCTGTATCTGGAAAAAGACTGTTTCTGTTTCTGGGTGAGTGACGCCGCGAGATTCCAAGGAGGACGAACGCCACATCCCAGTGTCAACGGCGTCCGTGTGCCAGCTTGACGGAGTCCGGCATGGCCCGGAGTTTAGCCATGGCCAAAACGCCGAGGAATGGGCCGGCCGCTAGTGGAACAAAAGCGCCGCTCCAGCCCAACCAATCGACCAGGAAAGGAACGGCATGGATCGTCGCGATGGTCAGCACGAAGCCGATGCAGGTCTGCGTCGTGACCATGGTGCCGACATAGGCAGGCGGGGAGAGCTCGATTACGCTTGCGGAGAATTGGGCTGAGTCGGCAATGATGGAAATACCCCACACCACACACAAGATGACAAGTACATAAGTTGGCATACCAAACGCGAAACCGGCGAGGATGCAACAAACTCCGCTGATTGCCATCGCGCCGATGGTAAGCCGGGTCCTGCCGATGCGATCCGCGAGAAAGCCACCGGCAATGCTGCCGACGGCGCCGGAGCCGATCATGGTGAAGGCGAGCAGTTTTGCCAGTTCCGGAGCATGTTCACCGCCCGGATAGATTGCCAGGCTGGACGCGAGGAACAGGCCGATCCAGGCCCAGACGGCATAGAGTTCCACCATGTGTCCGAAATAGCCGAAATTGGCGAGCCTGAGTGCCGGATCGGTCAGGGCCTGAAGCATCTGGCCGGGCTTGAAGGCCGCGGCCTTGGCAAAGGGACGGCCGGGCTCGAAGAGCTGGCAGAGAAGCCCGGCGACTGCGGCCATGGATGAGCTGGCAATAATGGTGAAACGCCAGTCGAGGCCACCGAACAGATCGATCAGGTGTGGCGCCCCGGAGCCCAGTGTCAGGGCCGCGACCAGCAGTCCGACCAGGAAGCCGCGGTCTTTCTCTGTCCAGGAGGAAACCAGAACCATGCCGACCGGATAGACCCCGGCCATGCAGGCGCCGACGATAAAGCGCAGGAAAGGCATCCAGGGGCCGGCCGGATCGATCGCAAGCGTCGCCAGATTGGCGGCGGCAGCCGTGAGCGCGGCTAACATGAACAGCGTCTGCGGTCTGACCCGGTCGACAAGTGTGAAAAATGCGCTCAGCAGAGTGCCAGCGACAAACCCGAAGGATACGGCGCTCGCCATGGCAGCGGCCTGACTGTCGCTCAGTACCATTTCCTGTCGAAGTCCGGGAATGATCGCCGAGCCGCTGAACCAGAGCGTCATGGCGAGGACTTCGCAGAAGGTCAGCAGCGCGACGTTGCGCCATTTCCGATTCAGCATGACGGGGAGATTCGCTGGTCACTGTTCATGGAATGCTTAATTGCCGTATTGCATAAGGACGAGCGGTTCTGAACTTTCGCTCCTGACAATTCAAGTCCTGATGCTGCATGACGGCCGGGACTGGTCTAGATATGTGATGACATACACTGGCTACCTGGAGACGAGAGTGCCGGCACTTTTGAGACGTGTTAAGGGGAAGACGCCGACGGTCGCGGCCCCATCCTTTCTGGCGGCAACTGCAGCGCTTATCGGTGACGTCACCGTCGGTGCGGAGAGCAGCATATGGTACGGCGCTGTCCTGCGTGGTGATGACAATCCGATCCGAGTCGGGCGCCGCAGCAATATCCAGGACGGGACAATCGTGCATGTCAGCTCAATAGGGCAGGGCACGGAGATCGGCGACGATGTGTCGATTGGACACGCTGCAATCATTCACGCCTGTATTCTGGAAGACCGCTCCTTTGTCGGCATGGGGGCGACCGTGATGGACGGAGCCATCGTCGAAACCGGCGCGATGGTTGCTGCGGGCGCGCTTGTCGCTCCGGGCAAGATTGTTCGCACGGGCCAACTCTGGATGGGTAATCCGGGGCGATACACACGCGATCTGACGGAGCAGGAGAAACAGTATCTCTCCTATGTCTCCGTCCATTATTGGGAGTTGGCGCAGGAATACCTAGCGGAGGACTGACGCGGTGCCCCTAAGGTCTGTCAGTCCTTTTTCTGTACTTTCACATAGCTGCCGGGTGCATCCTCGATCACGCTCAAGGCTGCGTCACCGGGGACCCTCGCCTCGACCTGACCGCCACCATGGCGAGACATCCATTTCGCCCATTCAGGCCACCAGGTGCCTTCGTGATAGGTCGCCCCCTCGAGCCATTTATCCGGTGATTTCGGGCGCCGGCTATTGGTGTAATGGCCGTATTTCGGCTTGTCGCCGGGCGGATTGACAACACCGGCGATATGGCCCGAGCCTGCAAGGCAGAACTTGATGGGACCGGAATAGATTTGTGTCGCCCGATAGGTCGATTTCCATGGGGCGATATGGTCTTCCTTGGTCGAAAGGATAAATGCCGGTGTCTTGATCGTGCTGAGGTCAATCGGCGTCCCCGCAAGCGTGAGGGCGCCTGGCTCGATCAGTTTGTTCTCCTGGTACATTTTGCGCAGATAGAAGCTGTGCATCACTGCCGGCATCCGGGTTGAATCGGAATTCCAGTACAGCAGGTCAAACGGGAAGGGATCCTTGCCGAGCAGGTAGTTGTTCACCACGAATGACCAGATAAGATCGTTGGCGCGCAGCATGTTGAATGTCGTCGCCATCTCGGAGCCGTCGAGATAGCCGCGCTTGTTCATCTTCTCTTCGAGTGCCGCGAGCTGCTCCTCGTCGATGAAAACGCTGAGCTCGCCCGCCTCCTCGAAATCAACCATGGTGGTGAAGAACGTGATCGACTTTATGCGGTCGTCCTTCTTCGCGGTCATATAGGCGAGGGTGGCCGCCATCAGCGTGCCGCCGATGCAATAGCCGATGACGTTCGCCTCTTTCTCGCCTGTTGCCTGCTCGATTGCATCGAGTGCGGCCAAGGGTCCCTCGAGCATATAATCCTCAAAGGATTTCCGGCTCAGTTTCTCGTCCGGATTGACCCAGGAGACGACGAAGACAGTGAAGCCCTCGGATACGGCCCAGCGGATGAAGGAGTTCTTCTCTCGCAGGTCAAGAATATAGAACTTGTTGATCCACGGCGGCACGATCAGCAGCGGACGGCGATAGACCGTCTCGGTCGATGGTGAATATTGGATCAGCTGCATGAGGTCGTTCTGGTAAACCACTTTTCCGGGCGACGTGGCGATGTTCTTGCCGACTTCGAAAGCATCGGGATCTGTCATCCGGATCGACAGTTTGCCTTTGCCCCGCTCAAGGTCTTCAAGCAGGTTCTGCAGGCCATGTACAAGGTTGTCGCCGTGGGTTTCAACGGTGGTCCGCAGCACCTCCGGATTGGTCATCAGGAAGTTCGTCGGTGCCATCGCGTCGACAAACTGGCGGGTATAGAAGTCGACCTTCTGCTGGGTTTTCTGATCGAGCCCCTCGGTCTGTCCGACCAGGTCCTGCGTCCAGCGTGATGTCAGAAGATAACTTTGTTTGATGAAGTCGAAGACGACATTTTCCTGCCAGGCCTCATCGCGAAACCGGCGGTCGGTTGTCTCGGTCTGAACGGTTGGTTCGGTTTCTTTTCCCAGCCAGCGCTGCGTGGACCGGTTCCAGATATCCATATAGCCTTGCCAGAGGTCCATCTGGGCCTGAACGAGATGAGCCGGATTGTTCATCATCTGATTCGTCAGGGACATGAAAGCGTCGGCCAGATGCAGCGGATCGGAATCCGCAGCCTTGCCGTCAAGTTTCTGGCGCTCCATGAAGCTGCTCACGAGCTTTTGCGATCGTGTTGCGATGTCTTGCATGGTGTTGGCGAATTCAACCGGGTCGATTTGCTTCATCTCCTCCGAATGCTCATGCATCCCCGCCTCACTCTCTCAGCCGATCATTTGAAATCGATTGTAGCAATAGTAGGGATAGAGTGTGGCATTTCAAAGAATCATACCCTTAAAATCAGATAGTAATCTGTGTTTTTCCAAGCAACTATGATAAATCCGTTCGCAGCAAGTTTACTGTCTAAGGCCGGTTTCGCGAGACTGGCCCGAGGGTCGGAGTTTCTGAAGGATGACGGAAATGTATAAAGGGCGCCACAAATCGGCTTTGGGTCTTGTAACGGCCTTAAGCTTGACGCTTGCGGGGTGCTCATCCGTGCCGGACGCGCTTAATCCGGTTGAATGGTATAATGACTCCGCGTCTGCCGTCGGTGGCTGGTTCGATGATTCCGATGCCGATACGTCCGGCGATACCGGCACCTATCCGAATGTCTCTTCTGTCCCCGATAATCCGGCGCCGCGCACGACGGCTGCGGAGCGGGCGGATATCAAGGATGAATTGGTCTCTGACAGGGCGAATGCGCAGTATGACGACAAAGGCTCCGCACCATCGGTGACAGATGCCAGCACTGGCTCACTTGCGCAGATTCAACCGAAAGCCCCTGCTGCTTCCGAGCCTAGCGGAGGGACCGAAAGTGTCGCCGCAGAAGAGATTAAACCAATTCGGATGACAGCTTCGGATGAAGCAACCAAGCAGATGGAGGAGCCGGCGAAGGCAGCAGCTTCGTCGCTGCCGTCTCAGGCTGTGGCCGATACCGGAAACACTTCATCGCGGTCCAGCTTGTGGCCAAATTCGCCAGCGCCTGAATCAGAGGGCGATCGGCCGGTAACAAGCGCCAGGGTAGGGGAGCCGACAACACGCAGTAGTCGCGCAGACCAGCCCCAAACCGGGACGCTCGGCGCGCGCTATAAGAAATTTATCTCTGACGCTAAAACTGGCTCCTCAGAAGCCGTTGCTGTTGAACCCCCTCCGGCATCGGAAACAGCCCAGGAGGAAGTATCGGCGGCGGCAACAGTAACTCAGACGGCATCGGTTCCAACGACCCCGGAGCCTGTCATCCAACCTGAGCCGGTTCCGGCACCGCTTGCTGCGGAAACCGGGCTTCTGGCCCTTACTATTCCGGAGAACCAGCCATTCAATTTCGACGACCCGAGTGTGATCGTTGACGAGAGTGCACTGCCGGGATCCTTCGAAAACTATCCAGTTGGTGGTGGCGGTTCATACCAGGCAGGAGTAATTCGCTTTACCAATGGGTCCTCCCGGCTGTCCGGCTCGGACCGCGGTGTAATTCGCGAGCTGGTGCCATTGATTCGGGACTACAACGCGAGTGTCGAGATCGTCGGCCACGCGTCGAGCCGTACCCGGAACATGGATCCGTCCGAGCACAAGCTGATTAATTTCGAGCTTTCCTTGAAGCGTGCGAACGTGGTTGCCGAAGCGCTGATCAATGCGGGAGCGCCGTCCGACCGGATTTCCGTGCTTGCTGTTGGCGACAGCCAGCCTGTCTCCTCAGAAGCGATGCCGGCAGGAGAAGCGGAAAATCGTCGGGCTGAAATTTATCTCATCTATTGACCCGCGCTCCCTGCGGGGTATGAAAGCGGGGCCTTGGTGGCTCCGCCGCCGGGCCGCACGTTAAATCTGCTGCGGCGGGATCCATAAATGGACGGATTCCGGCGCATGTCCGTTAGGGAGAATGCATCCATGCAGCCGTTCAGAGTAGCAATCGCCGGGCTGGGTACTGTCGGGGCGGAGACGGCGCGTATTTTGCTGACTGACACAGCGATGCTGAGCGCCCGTGCCGGGCGTGCCATCGAGTTGAAGGCCGTTTCGGCTCGGGACAGGAGCCGTGATCGCGGTGTCGATCTTGCCGGTGTTGACTGGGTTGACAACGCGGCAGCGTTGGCTAGCCGCGACGACGTCGATTGCGTGCTGGAACTCATCGGCGGCTCTGAAGGCGTGGCCTATGACCTCGTGCTGGGCGCTATAAAGTCGGGCAAGTCGGTCGTTACAGCGAATAAGGCTTTGGTCGCGCATCACGGATCCGAAATAGCCAAAGCATGCGAAGAGAAAGATGTTGGCCTCGGGTTCGAGGCTGCAGTTGCCGGCGGTATCCCGATCATCAAGTCGCTGCGTGAAGGGCTTGCTGGGAATCATATCAAGCGGATCTATGGAATTCTGAATGGCACCTGCAATTACATCATGAGTGTGATGCGCGAGACCGGCCGCCCGTTCGACGATGTGCTGGCCGATGCACAGCGGCTTGGATATGCCGAAGCCGACCCGTCCTTTGACGTGGACGGGGTAGATGCGGCGCACAAGCTCGCTATTCTTTCGGCCATCGCCTTTGGACACCATGTCGATTTCGAGAACGTCCATGTCGAGGGGGTCCGTCATGTCTCGCCACTGGACATCACGTTCGCCGAGGAACTCGGTTACCGCATCAAGCTGCTCGGGATTGCCGAGGAAACGGATTCAGGCGTGCAGCAGCGCGTCCACCCCTGCATGGTGAAGGCGGATACGCCTATCGGGCAGGTCGAGGATGTGTTTAATGCCGTGGTTGCGGAAGGCAGCGCCGTGGGCACAACGCTCTCCTACGGGCGCGGCGCCGGAGCAGGGCCAACTGCATCGGCGGTGATTGCCGACGTCATGGATCTCGCGGCTGGCCGTCGGGTGCCGGTATTCGGTCTTGATTCAAGCAAGCTTTCGGCGGCCCGGACAGCGCCGATCTCTTCATTAACGGGATGTTATTATCTGCGGCTGATGGTGATCGACCGGCCGGGTGTGCTCGCCGATGTAACGGCAATTTTCCGGGATCATGATGTCTCTATCGAGGCGATGATCCAGCGGGCGCGCAATCCGGAAGAAGCGGTGCCGCTGGTTCTGACTACGCATGAAACCTCGGAAACGGCGATCAAAGCATCGTTCGAGGAACTGGCGAGGCTGGATTGCGTGCTGGAAGAGCCGCGGCAGATCAGGATAGAAGACTTCTGACTTTCGGCTGCCACAGGCACCGGACAGGAATTAACAAAACCAAGATGACAAAAAAGGACGACAATTATGGCTGAGAGGGAAACGCAGGGCGCGCTGACCATGGACCGGAACCTTGCGCTCGAAGCTGTGCGGGTGACGGAAGCAGCGGCGCTCGCGGCGTCCCGCCTGATGGGGCGTGGCGACGAAAAGGAAGCCGATCAGGCTGCCGTCGACGCTATGCGGAGTGCCCTCAACAATCTTGAGATCGACGGCACCGTGGTAATCGGCGAAGGCGAACGCGACGAGGCGCCGATGCTTTATATCGGTGAGAAGGTCGGCAAGGGTGGCCCGAAGATTGATATCGCACTCGATCCGCTGGAAGGCACCACGATTACAGCCAAGGGCGGCCCGAACGCGCTTGCCGTCGTGGCAATGGCGAACGAGGGCGGATTCCTGAATGCGCCGGACGTTTATATGGACAAGATCGCCGTTGGCGCCGATCTGCCGGAAGGCGTGGTCGATCTTGACAACAGCGTTGCGGAAAATCTCGCCAATCTCGCCAAGGCGAAGAAGATGGCGATTGAGGATCTGGTGGTTTGTATCCTCGACCGCCCGCGGCACAGCGATCTGATTGCCAGGGTGCGCGATGCGGGTGCACGGATCATGCTGATCGACGACGGCGATGTTTCCGGTGTTATCGCGACGTCCCAGCCGACCAGCGGCGTTGATCTCTATATGGGCTCCGGCGGCGCCCCCGAGGGCGTTCTGGCCGCGGCAGCACTGCGTTGCATCGGCGGTCAGATGCAGAGCCGCCTGTTGTTCCGTAATGATGATGAGCGTGGCCGGGCGACCCGTCTCGGGATCACCGATTTCGATCGCAAGTATGGCCTGCTGGATCTGGCCAGCGGCGACGTGATGTTCGCGGCAACAGGCGTTACCACCGGCACAATGCTGCAGGGCGTGCGCAAATATCCGGGCGGGGCAATGACCCACTCGATCATCATGCGTTCCAAGACCGGCACCGTCCGGACTGTTGAAGCGCATCACGACTGGACCCGGAAATCCTCCGAAACCGGCTTCGACAAAGACCAGTAAACCCGTGCAGAGTTTCCTCGGGGTTGAGCGCTCCTTCACCGGCAAACGCTGGATCCCGAGGCATGGCACGAATCCGGAAACCGAACGTGTCGGGCTCGCTATCGCCCAGAGATTCGGTTTTCCGGAACTGGTCGGGCGGCTGATCGCCTCCCGCAATATAGGGCTGGATGAGGTCGAGAGCTTTCTCGATCCGACCCTGAAATCCCTGATGCCGGATCCGGGCATCTTGCAGGACATGGCGCCCTGCATCGAGCGGATCGCTAAAGCGGTGAGAGACGGCGAACGGATCGCGGTTTTCTCCGACTATGACGTTGATGGAGCGACCTCTGCCGCCATTCTGATCCGCTACCTGCGCTGGGTCGGTGTTGATCCGCTGCTCTACATCCCGGACAGGATAAGCGAAGGCTATGGGCCGAACGCGCCCGCGCTTTTGAAGCTGAAGGAGCAGGGTGCTTCCCTGATTATCACGCTCGATTGCGGCGTGACCGCCTACGATCCTCTGCAAGCAGCGGCAGATGCCGGTATCGAGATGATTGTCGTCGATCATCACATGGCGGAACCGGATCTGCCGAAAGCGCTCGCGATCGTCAATCCGAACCGGATGGATGAGGACGGATCGCTCGGCCATCTTGCGGCATGTGGTGTCACGTTCCTCGTCACAGTCGCACTGAACCGGGCTCTGCGCGAGGCTGGCTATTTCAATGGTCGGCAGGAGCCGAACCTGCTGCACCTTCTGGATCTGGTGGCGCTCGGCACGGTGTGCGACGTGGTGCCCTTGAAAGGCCTGAATCGTGCCTTCGTCATCCAGGGCCTCAAGGTCATGGCCAAGCGCGGCAACAAGGGCCTTGTGGCGCTCGCTGACGTTGCCGGTGTCGATGCACGTCCGGAGCCTTATCATCTGGGCTACGTCCTCGGCCCGCGTGTGAATGCGGGCGGGCGTGTCGGCAAAAGTGATCTGGGCGCACGTCTGCTTCTGACCGATTCTCCGGAAGAGGCCGTCGCACTGGCGGCTGAACTCGACAGCTTCAATACGGACCGGCGTGAGATCGAGGCGCAGGTGCTGGCGGAAGCCGAGGCACTTGCAGCGGAGCAACCTGATGATGCGCCGGCAATTGTTGTGGCTGCAAAGAACTGGCATCCCGGCGTCATCGGTATTGTCGCTGGACGCCTGAAAGAACGGTATGATCGTCCGGCTTGCGTGATCGCGCTGGATAACGGGATCGGCAAGGGTTCCGGACGCTCCGTTCCGGGCGTGTCTCTCGGCCCAGCTATCATCGCGGCCCATCAGGCGGGACTGCTGGTCGCGGGCGGGGGGCATGCCATGGCTGCTGGTTTCACAATCGAAGCAGACAAGCTGGATGCCTTCCGGGCCTTTATCGGGGAGCGTATTCACAGCGAGCTGGAAGGCGAACCTATAGTGCCGACGCTTTCGGTCGATTCGCCGCTTGCCATTGGGGGAGCGAGTAGGGATCTCGTCGACACCATCCAGAAAGTCGGCCCGTTCGGTGCCGGAAATTCAGAGCCGCGTTTCGTTCTGACCGATGTTCGCCTTGTTGATGTTCGTGAAGTCGGCACAGGCCATGTGCGTTGTGTCTTTACGGGCCCCGACGGCAAGCGTCTGAAAGGCATCGCTTTTCGCGCTCTGGAAGGTGATCTCGGACCGGCATTGCTTAAGAGCAGTGGACGCCCGATCCATGTCGCGGGCCACCTCCGGCCGGATGACTGGAATGGCCGCAACGATGTGCAGATCATGATCGACGACGCCGCAGACGTTTCCTGACAAACAAAAAGCGGTGCCCTGAAGCACCGCTTTTCTGATCGTAAGGTTGCGCCTCTACCGAATCGCAAGAGGAGCGCCCATTGAGCCCGTCGCACCCGCCACCGGAGTCGGCGTGTAGATGTAGGCGAACTGGTAGACGCCGTCGGCGGCCAGCTCCGAAAGCTTCATGTTTTCCTGATTAACGATACCGTGCCTGGTCTGCAGGAAGGTGTGAACGCAGAACACACAGGCCGGATCCGGGTTCGGAACCGCATCGACCGGCCAGGTGTCGGCACCGGTTACGCCGGCCTTGACGTCTTCGGCGACCCAGCGTGCGACTTCCATGCCGATTCCGGGGCAGCCATTGTTGTAGGTTGCGGCGTCGTCCCAGTACTTTTCCCACCCGGTGCGGAAGATAATCGCGTCTCCCTCGGTGAACTGGAAGCCTTCCATTCCCTGTTTCTTCAGAGCGGCCTGCACATCGGCCATGGTGATGACTTCACCCGCAGCCATTGCGTCAACACCACGAGCCGCAGCGATGTCCAGCAGGATGCCGCGGGCCACAATGGGATGCAATTTCTCTGTGCCGAGCTTTTTCAGCCCGTAAGGCGTGATCATCTCATCGGCGGTGAAGCCGTTGTACCAACGCATTTCGCCCTTGTTGCCGCCGGTTCCACTATTCACACCGATATGGCCGAGGCCGTCGAACTGCGTGCCGACCTGGCCGATCTCGGTCGCCAGGAACTCGTCATTCCACAGCACCTGATTGCCGCCGAAGGCCCCTCCGGTCGGCGCCCCAGGAATGCGGAGCGAGAATTTACGGGCGCCGAAAAGCGGCATGTCCGCTGTATACGGATGCCCGAGCTTGTAGGTTTTCCCGGTTTTGATCTGGGATAGGGCGCGCATCACGACTTCCGGTTTCAGATACCAGTTCGTTGAACCGGCTTCATCCCCAGCGCCCCACAGCGGATTCGGCCACCATTTCGAGCCGAGCGGCGTTTCCATCTTGTCACCGTCGACCCAGGGCTTGCCGGCACACCCTTTCCAGTTTTCCGGTGTGCACTCAGCATTGGCTGCACCCCCGAATCCGAGCGCCCCGGCGATTGCCATTACGGCGACTACATATTTTTTCATGAATTCCTCCCTGGTTTGCGGACGGCACGTTTAGGGGACAAAGAGGCCGTCCTTGCTCTTGGTGGTGATTATTCGCGACTTTTGAAAGAACATCAAAAGGGATTTAACGCGTGTGGCGCGAATGAAGATTCTGGGCTTGATTTCCCGATGTTGAACGAGTACACCAACGCCTCGCTCGACGATGACCCCTTCGTCTAGAGGCCTAGGACACTGCCCTTTCACGGCGGCAACACGGGTTCGAATCCCGTAGGGGTCACCACTTTCTCGGTGTGTCGAGCGGTTGGAGTGATTCGTGATCTCCATCGGCGACCCCTTCGTCTAGAGGCCTAGGACACTGCCCTTTCACGGCGGCAACACGGGTTCGAATCCCGTAGGGGTCACCACTTTCATCAGTATGCCGAGTGTATTGTTCACACCTTGCGCTCGCCGGCTCCTCCTTCGTCTAGAGACCTGGACCACCGGTCTTTCAGCTGGCAACATGGGTTCGAATCCCGTAGAGGTCGTCATCAAAGAGCTTGATCTTTGGTAAAGGGGTGACTCGTCACGATAGGGCGATGCGAACAGCGTTAATCACTTATTCCAAGGTCGCCAATAGAGGCGGAGAACCTTACTTTCTCACCGCGGGTAACAGATTGCGCTTGGTGCCGGCTTATAACGCTTTGTTGCGGGCAGGCTTTAATCCGGCGATTTTCGCTTCAGCCGACGAAGCCGATGTAATCAGCACGAAGCAATTTCAAAAGGCGGATCAGGTCGTATTCGGCAAGATGGTCAAGCCGATGTATTGGTTGTTAGAGAAGTGCCGGGACGATGGAAAACGGGTCATCTTCGATATTTGCGATGATCCGTGGGATTATCCTGAGCTGCATGAAATGATACCGTTGGCTGCGCAGGCTGATTTCTGCACGACAAGTTCAGACGGACTTGCAGCCAAGCTCAGATCACGGCTCGGTATCCCGATCAAAACCGTGAACGAGCCTCCGGATTGCACCTTTGGTAAGCCGGTTCTGGCACCGAATGACTCCCGGCTTCGGCTTCTCTGGTACGGTTCCAACACGAATGCAGCATCATTAGCGGGCATAGCCGATGCTCTTGCTCCTCTGACAGCGGACAGACGGATTGAACTGACCATACTGTCAGCTTTCAAATCGTCGTTCGATCAGGTTCTGGCCACAAGCACGGCAGACTTTGTTATCCGGTTCGAGGAATGGGTTCCCGATCTTCAGGATAAGATCCTGGCTGAAACCGATCTGGTGCTGATCCCTAAACGGAATGACGGTTGGAGTGAATTGAAGAGCGCCAACCGCTTGGTTACGGCCATTGCAGCCGGGCGGCTTGCCATTGCAGCGCCAATTCCGAGCTATCAGTCTCTTGCCGAATGGTCAGTTCTGACAAATGATTTTCTCGGCGGGATAAGGGATGTTCTGGCGCGGCCTGATTTCTATCTCGACAAACTGCATCAGGGGCAGGCATATACTCGCGACAAGTACGATTTGCCGGTGATTGAGGCGGAGTGGAAAGCTCTTCTGACGTGACCTGTATCCTGCTTGATCGCGTGTTTGACGCGAAAATTCTGGCTTCGGCCCCTTCGTCTAGCGGTTAGGACGCGGCCCTCTCACGGCTGAAACACGGGTTCGATTCCCGTAGGGGTCACCAAAATTTAATCTTCCCAAAATCCGCCCGCGTCACCACCTGTACATCCGACGGGGGGAGTGACTGATGACCATTTACAAGCATTTGATAGCTGCTGTCGGGCTTGGCCTGATCGGCGGCGCGGCATTCGCAGCCGACATTCAACCGGAAGGCCCAAGCGGGCTGACGGAGCAAACCGGTGCGACTGCCAAGCAGTTCATGGTAGCGGCCGCCAATCCGCATGCTGCCGAAGCCGGGTACGATATCCTCAAGGCAGGTGGCAACGCCATCGACGCGGCGGTTGCCGTGCAGATGGTGCTTAATCTCGTGGAGCCGCAATCCTCTGGTATCGGCGGTGGTGCGTTTCTCGTCTACTGGGACGCAGCTACAGGACAACTCACAACTTATGACGGACGGGAGACCGCACCGGCTCCGGCGGGATCTGACTACTTCCTGAAGTCTGACGGCAACCGGAAAGGGTTTTGGGAGGCTGTGAACGGCGCCGGCTCCGTCGGTGTGCCTGGTACGGTCGCACTACTCGATATGGCACATGAAGCGCATGGAAGCCTGCCGTGGCCTGATCTGTTCCAGCCGGCGATCCGGATGGCAAGGGACGGTTTCGAAATCTCACCACGGCTCGCCGGAGCCATTGCCCGGGCGGCAGAGCGCGGGTTGCCTGATCAGAAATCAGGCAGCGGCGACTATTTCTTCAATTCAGACGGCTCGCCGAAATCCTCTGGAGCCGTCCTGAGGAACCCGGCTTTTGCAGACAGTCTGGAGACGATAGCGACCGGCGGCGCGAAAGCTTTTTATGAAGGCGAGATCGCGGAAAGCATTTTGACCGCACTGGCGTCCACACCGGATAACCCCAGCCTCATGACAGCGGCTGATCTAGCGGGATACCGGGCGATTGAGCGGGCACCGGTCTGCGTTGCCTATCGGACATATGAAATCTGCGGCATGGGGCCGCCAAGTTCCGGTGCACTGACTGTCGGCCAGATATTGGGAATGCTTGCTCAATTCGACATGAGGTCCGTCGGCTATGGCCCTGTTGCAGCGCATCTTTTTGCCGAGGCGTCGCGGCTCGCTTACGCGGATCGGGCGCTCTACATGGCGGATGACGATTACGTGCCGGTTCCCGTACGCGGTTTGCTCGACCCGCACTATCTGAGAGCGCGGGCGGCACTGATCGATACCCGGCATGCCATGGAAAAAGCTGAGCCCGGCACTCCTCCTTTCGCCAGAAAGGGGGATCTCTTTCCCGATCAGCAGCCGGAGCGGGCCGGGACCAGTCATTTTGTCATTGTCGATGCTGCTGGAAACGCGGTCTCCATGACCACGACGATCGAGACCGGCTTTGGCAGCCGTCTGATGGCTGGTGGTTTCCTGCTGAACAACGAGCTGACCGATTTCTCTTTCCTCCCGGAGAAGGATGGCAAGCCGATCGCCAATCGCGTTGAAGGCGGCAAGCGCCCGCGCAGCTCCATGGCGCCGACGATTGTTCTGAAGGACGGGCGTCCCGTGATTCTTATCGGCTCACCCGGAGGCAGCCGGATCATTCCCTATGTGGCCTGGGCGCTGATCGGGATGATCGACTGGGGTATGGACCCGCAGCAGGCGGTCGATATGGGGCATGTCAGCAACCGGAACGGCCCGACGGATCTGGAAGAAGGAACGCCGGTTGCGTCGTGGCGTTCGGCGCTCGAAGCGAAAGGACACACGGTGAAGGTCCGGTCCATGAATTCCGGACTCCACGCCATCATGATCGGTGACGGCAAGCTCTCCGGCGCGGCCGATCCGCGGCGTGAAGGCGCGGTGAGGGGCGACTGAACAGTCACCAATAGACCGGATATTTCTTACCCGGGCGCAGATTGTTGAAAAGCAGCGCCGCGACGACGATCAAAAGAGCTCCGGACAGGACGGGTGTCAGCAGAAATGCCGGGCCCGGCTGAAGTACGAAGATCACGACCGGATCGGCCCCCGCCGGTGCGTGCCCTGTTCCAGTCCACATCATCGCGGAAATAGCCAGTCCGACAGCGAGTGCCATGCCGGGCCACTCCGGGCCGAAGATAGACAGAACCGCAAGACCGACGAGGCTGGACATCAGGTGACCAAATACAATATTGCGCGGCTGTGCGAGGGGGCTTTCCGGTAGAGCAAAGGCCAGAAAACAGGAGGCACCGAACGGTGCCATCATCAGCACGGCGTCCAGCATTTCCGAGAGGCCGGCGGCGAAACCGATGGCAAGCATGGCGCCAAGGCCACTGAGAAGCGCTGCGGTCGGTCTTGCCGGTTCAGGGCAGGCGCCACCGCCGGTCATTTTCCTAAGAAGGTTCGGCACAGAATCATCCCCCCAGTTCGGCCAGCCTGGTTTCCAGATAGCTCAACCGGTCACGCAGTGGCGCAACGGCTTTGTCAATGTCTGCTTCCGTGAAGCGGGGCGTGATGTGCTGCGGGCAGTTCCAGTCTGTTGCCTCAACGGTAAGAACGACTGCGCGTTCGACGCGCGCCCGGTAATCGGGAAGCTGCAGGCGCTCCAGCATGTCTGGCGCATCCTCGGCATGCCGGATTTCCGCCCGTGCCCAGAGCTTCAGCCGGCGCCTGTTTGCGTAATCCATCAGGATCATCGAGACCCTGTCGTTACCGTTCATGTTGCCGACGCTGAGATACTGCCGGTTCCCCCGGAAATCCGCGTAGCCGATGGTCTTCTCGTCGAGCACTTTGAGAAACCCCACAGGGCCGCCACGGAACTGGACATAGGGCCAGCCGGTCTCGGACACGGTTGCCTGGTAAAAGCCATCCCGGGCCTCGATGAAAGAGGTCTCGGTCTCGTTCAGCCCGATAAAGCTGTCTTCTCCGGACGATTGGAAGCGGCTCATCTGCGTCCGGCTGCCGTAGCGTTCCTGCGCGGCCTCAACATTGGGGGTAAAGCTGATTTCTGCGAACGGTCTGGGCATGGTCGCGGTCTCCTGTCTGATGGGCGAGGAGGGACGGCAGGCAGGCCGCCCCTCCGGTAGCGCTCAGGCGGCGCGGGCCGTCAGCGCGATCTTCGGGAAGTCGATATCGACCTCGGTCGATTTAGCGAGGATGTTGGTCAGCAGGTTCATGCCGACATGGACCACGATCTCGACGATTTCTGCATCCGAATAGCCGGCGTCCCGGACAGCACTGAACTCGGCCTCGGTCAGTGATCCCTTGTGCTCGCTCAAGGCCAGCGCGAAGGCAACGGCGGCCGCAGCCCGTTCATCGGTCGACCCGCCGGAGCGGTTTGCGGTCATGTCCGCATCCGTCAGGCCCGACTTGCGGCCAATGGCTGTATGGGCGGAGAGGCAATACTGGCAGCTGTTCCGGTCGGCGAGGGCAATGGCGATCCGTTCCCGGGTCTGTGCGTCGAGGGCTCCTGAGCCGGCGATTTCATGCAGGCCGAGGAAGGATGTCAGCGCTGTCGGCGACTGGGCGAGAACGGCGAGGAAATTGGGCACCATACCCAGCTTGCCTTTAATGGCATCGAGCAGGGCGCTCTGTTCATTGTTTGCGGTTTCCGTGGTGATTTTGGCAATACGGCTCATGTCAGATCCTTTCATCGCCGGCGGTTATGGATTGGGGAAGCAGTGATCTCCGGCGCCCAATTCAGATCGTCTATTCCGATAAAAGAATGAATGCGCATATAATGGAAAAAACTATTCCAATTTCCGGAATTAACGATGGATCGATTTCGCGAGTTACAGGTCTTTGTGAAAGTCGCTGAAACGGGCGGTTTTGCCGCTGCGGCGCGGCTACTTGCCATGTCGCCGCCTGCGGTCACGCGCGCGGTCTCCGCGCTTGAGGCGCGTCTGAATACCCGGCTCCTTGTCCGCACGACCCGGTCCGTTCGCCTGACCGAAAACGGCCGCAGGCTGCTGGCGGACGGGCGTTCAATCCTGAATGCGCTCGAGCAGGCTGAAGAATCGGTCGGAGGCTCCCCCCAGGCCCCAAGAGGACACATCCGGGTGACAGCGCCTGTCCTGTTCGGCTGTCACGTCGTTACACCCATACTCGGAGCGTTTCTCGACAAGTTCGGCGACGTCACGGCCGAAACCCTGTTCGTCGACCGGGTCGTGAATGTTGTAGAGGAGGGGCTGGATGTCGCCATCCGCATCGGGGAGCTACCGGACTCATCCCTGACGGCGATCCGCGTGGGATCGGTCTGCCGCGTGGTCGTAGGGGCTCCGGCTTATTTCGAAAAGCACGGATCACCGGAACATCCCTCCGATCTTGCCGACCATCGCCTTATCAACCCGCTTGCATTTGGCAGCCGGATCTCCTGGACCTTCATGCAGAACGGAAAGCCTTTCGTCTTCGAATCCGAAACGCGTCTGGCGCTCAATACGAACGATGCAATTCTTGAACTTCTGCGCGGCGGATGGGGGATTTCGCGGCTGCTGTCCTATCAGGTTGCAGCGGGTATCCGGGACGGTACGTTAAAGACGGTCCTTGATGCCTTCAGACCGGTCCCGGTTCCCGTACACGTGGTTCATCCGGAAGGTCGCATCGCCTCGGCAAAAGTGCGGGCGCTGGTGGATTTCATGGTGGAGAATCTGAGGCAGAATGAGATCCTGCAGATGGCCTGATGCTTCGGATGCCGATATTGGCCTAAATGGAGTAACCATGAAAGTGACTACACTCGGCTTCGATGCCGATGACACGCTCTGGGAGAACGAGCGCTTTTTCAAGCTGACGGAAGAGCGCTTCACCGAACTCCTCATCGATTTCGCTGAGCCCGACCATCTCCGCGAAAGACTTCTGGCTGCGGAGAGACGCAACCTCAAGGTCTACGGGTTCGGGATCAAGGGCTTTACCCTGTCGATGGTGGAAACCGCGATTGAAGTGACGGATGAACGCGTTCCGGCGCGCGTGATTGAGCAAATCCTGTCTGCCGGCAGGGAGATGCATGCGCATCCTGTCGAAACACTTCCTTTCGTGCGTGAAACCCTCGAACAGCTCGCGCCGGACTATCGCATGGTGCTGATCACCAAAGGCGACCTGTTTGATCAGGAGCGGAAACTGGCGGCGTCGGGGCTGGGGGAACTGTTCGATGCGATTGAGATCGTCAGCGACAAGACGGCCGATACCTACAGCCGGATTTTCTCAGAGGCCGGTCAAAGCCCGGAGAACGCAATGATGGTCGGTAACTCATTGAAGTCGGACATTGTTCCCGCAATCGCGGCCGGAAGCTGGGGGGTGCATATCCCGCATGACCTTACTTGGGCGCTGGAGCATGCGGACGAGCCAGCCAAAGCAAAACAGTTCAGGCGCCTGAAGAATGTCGGTGAGGTGCCCGCGCTGTTACGGGAAATCATGTAACTCAATCTCAGCGCTCGGCTAGAGCGCCCGGGCTCACAAGAAAAGTTTCATAATGTATATTATGGGAAATATATCTATTGCACATTCTGTTGGCAATGAGAGCAAGCCCCACCGACGAATATCTATGCTTTGACAAGTTCTTCCTGGAACAAACGAAGGCGGTCGCATGCGCCTTCAATCGAAGCAAGATAGGTTTCGCAGAGTACCGGGAGCTCCTCAACGCGGCCGGATGCGGCAGCTATCTCCATGTGGAGGCAAAGATTTGTCACTCCCTTCAAACCAAGATTGGCGACACTGCCCTTGATCCGGTGTGCCAGCCGGCCAACGTCGGTCCATTTCTCTTCCGCGAGCAACCCACGTAACTCTGCCTCGCTCTTGTGCAGTTCGCCCGCAAGAAGGTCCATGATTTCAATAGCGATCTCCGGGCTGGTATTACGCACGAGTTCATCAACCGTACTTGCGTCATAAGCTGACACCGGCACGGTGGCCGCGGCGCGCCCGTCCACTTGTGAATCCCTTTCCTCCGCTAATTCTGCCTCTTCCTGATCTTCGATGCCGCCCGGCGCTGCAAGAGCCGCCGCGCGGCCTCCAAGGTTTTCGGGAGACAGCCAGTAAGCAAGGCATTGTCCAAGCTCCGACCAATGCACCGGTTTGCCGAGATAGTCGTCGAAGTCTTCTGAAATGAGAGTTTCCCTATCACCCGACATCACATGTGCCGTGACCGCAACGACTGGAACACCGGCCTTCCCGCCCGCCATGCTCCGGATAGCCTTGACTGCTTCGGTCCCGGTCATACGAGGCATGTTCACGTCCATAAGGACCAGATCATAGTCGCGCACACGCACAGCTTCGACTGCTTCGTGTCCATCGCCGACGGTTTCCACGTTCAGGCCATAACGCTCGACCATGGCTTTCAGAATGAGCTGATTTGCAGGATTATCTTCGGCAAGAAGCACGTTACCCGAGAGGATTCCGATATCTTCCGGTCGCTCGTTGCCACGAACCAGTGGCCATTGCCGTGCCTGCACAGCCTCTGCGGAGGCCTGTTTCAGCGGCAATTCGACCCAGAACAGACTACCGCCGCCGGACGTGCTTTCAACACCGATATCGCCGTCCATGATGTCGACCAGGCGCCGGCATATTGCCAGACCGAGGCCGGTGCCGCCATCACGCCCGGTCGACCAGAATTCGTCAAACAGGTTCTTCTGCTCGCTTTCCGGAACGCCTTTACCGGTATCCAAAATCTCAAACCTCAGAACGACGGATGGCTCCGCAATGGCTATTTTTCGGCAGCGAACAGTGACACTGCCTTTATCTGTAAATTTTACTGCGTTGCCGGCTAGGTTGAAGAGAATCTGCTTCAGGCGATCCGGATCGGCGATCACTGCGGTCGGTAGATCCGGATCGAACTCCTCAGCCAGGGCCAGCCCTTTTTCCTCAGCCTTGGGACGGAGAACAGCGAGCACATCCCCGACAATCCGCGTCAGATCAATGGGAACCGGGTCCAGTTCCAGCCTCTCCGCCTCCATCTTGGAGAAATCCAGGATGTCATTGATCAGGCTGAGCAGGCTTTCGGCAGCGCGCCGTCCGGTGGCGACGAACTGCTGGTTCTGCTTGTCTAGGGTCGCCTCGGATAGCAGACTCAAGGCGCCGATTACCCCGTTCAGCGGCGTCCGGATCTCGTGACTCATGGTGGCAAGAAACCGGGATTTTGTCTCGTTGGCGACTTCCGCCTGCAGCCTTGAATCATCCAGCGCCTGCTGCTTCTCCTTCAACTCGGTGATATCGACACGGAAGCCAACGCAACCGCCATTGGGGGTCCGGCGCTCGACGATGCGAAGCCAGCGCCCATCTTCCAGTCTTTGCTCCACAGGCTCCGACGGGTTGTTGTGGGCTGCCAGCCGCTCCGCGAGCCATTCATCCTCACGCCCTACCGCATCTGGGTATTGCCCGTTTTCCAGCCCAAACCGGAGAACGTCCTCAAATCTGTTACCTGTCTCAATCATCGGTGCCGAGGCAGCGTACAGTTCCTTGTAGCGGGCGTTGAAGAGTGAAATCCGGTCGTCCGCATCGAAAATAACGAAGGCGTCGGGCAAGCTATCGAGGGCTTCGGTCAGCTGGCGCTGGACGATCTCGGCCTGCCTGCGTGCCTGCCTGAGTTCCTCTTCCCTCTCCTTGGTTTCGGTAATGTCCCGCTCGATGGCGATGAACCGGACTACGGTCCCTGCACTGTCATGGACCGGCTGAACGTCGATCGAGACCCAATAGGGAGTTCCGTTCTTGGAGTAATTGACCAGTTCCTCACTGAAGCCGCGGGCCTCGCTCAAAGCCGCGCTAATACGCTCCACCGCCCGTGGGTCGGTTTTGTCACCCTGCAGGAGCATCCCCGGCTTCTTTCCGATGATTTCTTTGGGTGCATATCCACTTATTCTTTCGAACGCTTCGTTCACCCATTCGGTGATGCCATTCCGATCCGTGATTATCACCGCGTTGTCGGTGCGGGACGCAACCAGTGAAAGCATTCTCTCGGTTTCTTCCGACTTTCGGCGCTCACCGATGTCCCGCAGGATCGCCGTGAAGATCTTCCTGCCGCCAACAGCAACACGGCCGATGGACAGATCCAGCGGGAAAACAGTGCCATCTGCTCTGCGGCCTTCAACTTCCCGACCAACGCCTATGATCCGGCTTTCGCCGGTTTCCAGATGATTTCGAATATATCCGTCATGCCTGGAAGCATAGGATTCCGGCATCAAAACCTTAACGTTGCGGCCAATCAGCTCACCGCGCGGATATCCGAATATCTGTTCGGTCGCGCCATTGACGGATTCTATGATCCCGTCCGCATCGATCGTGATGACTGCGTCCGCGGCATTTTCAAGCACGGCGTTCAAGCGCGCCATGCCTTCTTCGAGCTTCAATGCCGTTTCGGCGAGCTCCACGTTCTTCCCGCGCTCAAGATCGGCCATTCGGCCGAGTGCGATCACTGCCTGACGATCACGGTAGAGGAGAAAACAGACAAAACCGCTTAAGCCGAGCAAACCGGTGACGACCAGAAAGAGAATGTTGGCAAAGCTCTCGTCGGTCTCTCCAGAGCTGCCGCTTGCGGCGTCGACAGGGATGACCACCTCCTGTACGCCGCGAACGGCACCGACCGTCCAGTCTTTCTTTGGACTCTCGGGGTGCGAATTGTGGCAGTCGACACAGGACTGAGCCATCAGAACCGGGGTGAAATACCGGATAACATCGCGTCCATCGATACGAGATTGAACCGCGACGCTCTTGACTTCATGCTCTTCAAGCCGATCAAGCGCCTGACCCTCAACGTCATCCAATGCCCGGTCTTCCCGGCCCGGAAAAGGATGGCGGCTGAAGAGAGTATAATTCAACTGGGCTCCGCGTTCGCGCAGGAACCTGCTGAAGTCCATGGCCATGGTGAAAGGTAAAAGCGCTTTTCCGCCTTCGGCATCCGGACCGTGCGCAATATCACTCCCAGCCTCAATCGCGCGCGGCAGAACCCGTTCAGAGTAATAAGAGCGAAAAGCGGAAATTCCCTGCGTGAGGTTCTCCGCAGTCCGCAAAGCCCCCATTTCCCGTTCCGATTGCTCGTGACGGTCGATCAATATGTAAAGCGCTATGCCAAAAACGGCAGTGAACAGAATGAAGCTGGCAATAACCAGTACCAGTGGCACCGAGCGCTTGGATTCCACGTTCAAGTTCTGACTTCCCCCGTCAAACCCGAGCCCGTCCAAAAGCCATCCTAGCGATGAGCGGACAGCTTTTGAACAGATTCAACCCAGCGCTTTCTCACGCCGCTTTACTGGTGACACGATCTTCGGAGGCAATCACATCCGTCAACGTTTCCATAAGGCTTTCGACAAGAGCGGGGGCCTCGCCTTCGACCATGACCCGGACAACAGGCTCGGTGCCTGACGGCCTCACAAGAACGCGCCCCTTGCCGGAAATCGCGCGTTCGGCTTCCGCCACCGCAGTCCTCACGGCTTCACTCTGGACAATGGATCTGTCCCGGCACTGAACGGCAACAAGATGTTGCGGTACCGGTTCAAACAAACGGAGAACTTCGCTCGCTGGCCGGCCGGTTTCGATCACCGCCGCTATTGCCTGCAAACCGGCAATGAGCCCGTCTCCGGTTGTTGCGATATCGCCGCAAAGCACGTGGCCGGATTGCTCACCCCCCAGGTTGAGCCCCTTTGCCAACATACATTCGGCGACATGCCGGTCCCCGACCTGCGTACGATGAAGTTTCAGACCTTGCTCGCCGAGCCAGCGCTCAAGCCCGAAATTGGACATGACAGTTGCCGCGATGCCATTTCCGGTAAGTCGGTCGGCGGCCGACCAGCGCCGGGCAATACAGGCAAGGAGCTGGTCTCCGTCCGCAACACATCCCATTTCGTCGACGAGCATGACGCGATCGGCATCTCCATCGAGTGCCAGCCCGATATCCGCCCTATATGTGCTCACCGCTTCGGAGAGCGCCTGGGGTTCGACGGCGCCGCAGGTGTCATTGATATTCCTGCCGTTCGGACTGACATTGATTGCAATAACGTCGGCACCGAGTTCATAGAGAACGCTCTCGGCAACTTTGTAGGCTGCACCGTTGGCGGCATCCACGACGATCCTCATGCCGCGCAGGCTGAGCTCGCGAGGAAAGCTGGCCTTGACGAATTCGGCATAGCGACCGATCGCGTCTTCGACCCGCCGGGCCCGCCCGACGCGCCCGGCATCCGCGAGCGTGATCTGGTCTGGCGACGCGACAAGTGCGGCAATCCGTTGCTCAACATCTCCGTTGACCTTGCGTCCGTCAGGACCGAACAGCTTGATACCGTTATCGTCGAATGGATTGTGCGATGCCGAGATCATCACTCCGAGGTCGGCCCGCATGGAGCGGGTTACCATCGCCACACCGGGGGTCGGCAGCGGTCCCGTCAGCACGATATCCATCCCGACCGATGCGAAACCGGCGGCCAGGGCATTTTCGATCATGTAGCAGGACAGTCGCGTATCCTTGCCTATAACGACAGAGTGGCGCTCGCCCGGTGAAGGGGGATGTAGGCTGCCGGCAGCCTGAGCGATACGGACAACAACATCGGGGCGGAGGTTTCCGGCATTTGCCTTGCCGCGCACTCCATCTGTTCCAAAGAGCGTATCAGTCATCTTGACCTCTTGTTCCGCGCGCTGCTGGCGCGCTTTTCCATCGGGTGGCGCGCGAAGATCGCGCGTTCCATTAGATCGAAGGCGAGTTGCGGCATTTCGGTGAACGCGAAGCCGGTTCCTTCCGATGTGATCCGCACAACGCGCGCAAAAATGTAAGCGAATGGAGATTCCGTAATCGGATCGAGGGACAACCGTGTGAGCACCCTGTCGCCGATCTCCAGATCAGGAATCCTTTCGGCAAGCAGAAACCCTCCAAGGCTCCAGTTCGCCGCGAGAAAGGGCACGCGATCTATATCTATCCAGAGAGGGCGACAGGTCCGCCCGTTTGTCCGCTTAAAGGAAGATGTGCGATGTCTGGCCATTGTTCTCTCCCCTCCCTACTGACCACGCCCGAACGCCATGACCATCACGGTCCGGCAAACGACCTTGGCTTCCATGGCGAGCCAGGAAAACGGCGACCGCATGGCCAGCGCATAGCTGAAATCGTAAAGAATCTTGGACCTGACATCGTCGAGGGTCTCGTCGTAACCCTGATTGACTTGCGCCCATCCGGTAATGCCCGGACGCAATCCCCAGGTACGCTCGATATAGAACGGGATTTCCTGCTCCAGCTTACGGCAGAAGCTCGGCCGCTCCGGTCGAGGCCCCACAAGCGACATCTCGCCGCGCAGGACATTGATCAGCTGCGGCAACTCATCAAGCCGGGTCTTGCGCAGAAACTTGCCAACCCGGGTGATCCTGTTGTCATTCTTCGAGGCCCAGACAGCGCCTGAGCGACTCTCCGCATCGGTCCTCATGGAACGGAACTTGTTCATCTGGAACAACTCGGAGAACGTGTCTGTCGTGCGTCCCACGCGAAGCTGCTGGAACAGTACCGGCCCAGGGCTTTCAATTCGGATAGCAAGGGCGATGAGGGGAAACAGCGGCAGGGTTGCTATCAGCAAACTGCCTGCCCCAACCACGTCAACCGTGCGCTTTGCGACCACGACAACCGGGTGAACAAACGGCTGCTGCTCAACATGGTCCTGGCTTGCGAGCGGTTCATAGGTATTGGTGATTTCAATCGACATGGGTATCACTCCTTAGGCCGGATTGCCGCCCCGGTCAGGGGCTCTCAGTAGTCCAAGAGCAAATGCCGCGCCAAGTGATGCCAA
Organism: Nisaea sp.; assembly: GCF_034670185.1. Lineage (NCBI taxonomy): Bacteria > Pseudomonadati > Pseudomonadota > Alphaproteobacteria > Rhodospirillales > Thalassobaculaceae > Nisaea > Nisaea sp. The sequence goes on along the minus strand of NZ_JAXMNY010000001.1, from coordinate 1,136,522 downwards.
AGGAATAAATATATAAAACTCAGATAGTTGATAAACCCCCATCCCGACAAACAATACCATTGTTGCAGATGCCAACATCGCAGAACGCAACAGGTGATGCGGAATGCGAACACGCCGCTGACTGAAAGCAAAGAAGAGGGTCAGGCGGACTGACTGCGCAACCAGGGTTGCCATGATCGTCCCCATGACACCGAAGGCCGGAATCAGAACCATGTATCCCGTGACGGCGACGACAGCGGCAAAGCCGTTGAGACACATCGGCAGAACCGTGGTCTTCCCTGCATAACAGCCCACATTGACCAAATTGGAGGTGGCATGAAGCAGCGCAATCAGCGCCAGCCAAGGGACCAGAACGGCCGCTTCATGATAAGCGACCGGTGTCATCCAGGTGATCACATACGGCCCCAGAGCGGCGACACCGCCGACGACCATAACGCTGTAGACAAAGCCAATGCCGACGATGTCAGCGCTGTGGCGCCGTCCCTCCTCTGTCTCAAGCAGACTGAAGCGACGGGGGAACCACCACATCTCAAACGGCTGCATCGCAAGCGCTGCGATCAGCCCGAATTTCGCAGCCAGGCCGTAGAAGGCGAGATCCTCTACGGAAACATGTGCCGCAAGCACCCAGCGATCGAAGCTTCCCAGACAAAAACCGGCCATTCCGCTGGCAACCAGCGGCACGCCATATCCCAGCGCCAGCTTCGCGAGCTTCCGTTTGATACCGATCCCTGCTTCGCGGAACTGCAGGCTGACCAGGATCACAGTCACAATGCCATCGGCGATCAGGCCACCGGCCAGCACTGCTGTAACACCGCCATCCGCGATCAGGAAAATCGCTACCAGCCCAGCCTGAACCGCAGCCTTCCCGACTGATACAGCCGCGAACAAGGCCGGCCGGTCCCTGTACCGGAGATAAGCCAGCGGCACCTGAATTGCGGCCGTTAGGGCAAGCGAAGCGAAAAGAATGCGCAGGTCTAGAAGCGCAACTGGGACCGGCGTCATACCGGCCATTGTGGGAGCCGCGAGTTGCCCCGCGATCCCGAGCAACAACCCAATCGTCAGCGAGAAGCCGAGCAGGGTCGACGCCATGCCCTCCTCGCGGCCAAACCGAAAGAGTACATCCGCAAGCCCTAGTCCGAAGACGATCCCGGCAACGTCGGCGACGGATGCGAGAAGCTCGACCACACCATATTCGGCGGGACTGAGATGTCCCGTCACCAGCGGCAGCATCAAGAACGAAACGCCTTTACCGAAAACAAGGGCGACCGCATAGAACGCGGCGCTCCGGACACCAGGGTTGCGGATCAACGATTTCATCAGGCCGCCCGCCCCAGACTCGAGACAACAGCCGTCAGGAATTCCGCCTGACGGCGGGTCGTGAAGTTCGTGATGACCCTGTGCCTTCCGGCCTGCCCAAGACGACACCGCTCTTCTGGCGACCAGGAGACGGCGGTCCGGATGGCCGCCGTAAGGGCATCAAGATCACGCGGCGGCACGAGAATGCCGCAACTCTCATTAACGATTTCCTTGAGCCCCATGAATGTCGAAGCAATGACCGGCACTTCCATTGCCATTGCTTCCTTTGTGACGAGCGGACCGGTGTCGCGGCCTCCGTCCTCGCCCTCGAAGAATGGCGCAAGTAAGGCCGTGTATCGCCCGAGATTGGCTGTCAGCCATTCGGCGGGACGCGATCCGAGAAAGGTCACGCTGGCCGATAACCCGAGGACAGCGGTCTGTTCTTCCAATTCGGCGCGCATGACCCCGTCGCCAACGATATCGAAGACTGGACGCTCGGACGGAGCGAGACGCGCCAGGGCACTCAACACATCCTGCACGCCCTTGCGCTCGATCAGGCGCCCCACGTAAATTAGTCTCGGTTCACTGGCATCCCTATCGCCTTCCGGTCGTTTAAACCGGTCCGCCTCGATACCGCATGCAATCGAGGCAACGATGGCGTTGCTTTCCAGGTTAAGGAAATGCGTGCGTGTGTCCTCGCAGGTCGCGACCGCGAAATCGGCATGCCGCAGCTTTGCATTCAGATCTGCCGGGGTCCCGAAGACATCCGTTCCGTGTCCTACAAAGGAAACCGAAATACCGGCGAGACGTCCTGCCGCGATGGCATGTCCGGCGGCACCCCAGGCGAAATGCGCATGAATGTGTTCGCAGTTCCGGCCATGCAGAACGGACGCGATCTTGGCCGCGTTGAAGAGAAGCGAACGGCTGGGCAGGCCGCGCTGCTCCGAAATGAAATCCCAGGACCGACCGATCCGGGTGCCTGAACGTATCAGTTCCAGCCCAGCTCCGAGCGAACCTATCTCATCCAGGTAAACCGTTTGCGCCGCCAGCGCTTCGTCCGCGGGCTGGATTTTCCCCTGCGGACGCCGCATGGCGATGATCTCGACCGGATGGCCGAGTGCCGCGACGGCCCGGATCTCATTTCCGACAAAGGTTTCAGAGAGAACAGGGAACTCGTCGATCAGAAATGCGATGCGCTTCATTCGGAAAACTCCTTGGCACGGTAGCTGCTGCTTACCCGGCAAGTCGCAACAAGAATGCCAAGGACGAAAACCATGTCTCACGGAACCGAAACACCGCTCGTTACAATCGTCACGCCGGCCCGCAATGCCGCAGAAGACCTGCCCGGAGCGCTGGAAAGCGTCCGTTCGCAAGGCATCGAAAAGTTTCAGCATATTGTCGTGAACGACGGTTCGACCGACGCGACGGACGCGGTTTTAACCGATGCAAGCCGCAACGATTGTCGCATTCTGCAATTGCGCAGTGACGGAATTGGGCCGGCGGCGGCGCGCAATCTTGCGATCGAACACGCCGAAGCGCCCCTCGTAGCCTTTCTGGATGCGGATGACCGTTGGCGTCCGGGCAAACTGGCGCGGCAGGTGGCCTTCCACGAGGCCCATAGCGATGTGCTGCTCAGCTTTACCGACTATGAGCATTTCACACCCGTGGGACAGTCCCTCGGCCTCGCCTTCCCGTTCTGGCCTGCCTACAAGGCACTCGCCTGCACCGGTGCGGATTTCGGCCGGATAGAAAACCCCGCCCCGCTGATCTTTGCCGAGAACGCCGTCGGCACCTCGACTGTCGTGATCCGCAAGGATGCCTTTGAAGCGAGCGGCGGGTTCGACCCGGATCTCCGGTCCGCCTCGGACTGGGAGTTGTGGCTGCGCCTCGCGCTACGCGGCCCCGCCGCCTACTCGACCGAACCGGCCATGGACTATCTTGTCATGCCCGGCTCGGTCACCAGCAACCGGGAACTCCGTATTTCCTGCATGAACAGCATCGTCGAGACCTACGAGCCATTGATCGGACCAATGGACAGGCAGGCAGTTCGCGTTGCAAAGGCCCGGATCGACATTGCACGAGCCGAGATGGCCCGCGAAACCGGCAATCATTCTCAGGCTCTGTGCTTCCACCTCCGCGCCTTACGCGTCTATCCGACCCGACGCACTGCACGTTCGGCCATTGCCGACATGCGCAATCTGCTGGTGGCCTGAGCCATGTTTCTGAGCTCTCGGATAGGCCAGGCGCTGGCAGCCATCGGGATCAGCTGCTTCGCAGGTGCGGCCTGGTACGCGACCAAAACACCGCTGGCAGCGTTGGCTCTTGCGATGGCGCCGTTCGCGGTGCTGATCGTTTTCCGATTTCCGGTCGCGATCGTTATCGGCTTCGTTGTGTTCTCGCTGTTCAGGATTCACGAAGCCTATCCGATGCTTTACTCACTGCGCATTCCGCAGCTCCTGGCCCTGGGGGCACTGGCCACCCTCGGCTATCAGTTCGCAACGCGGCGTCTGACCCTGTTTCTGACCCCGGAATTAAAAGTAGCGCTCACGTTTTTCATACTGGTCACCGTTGGGGTTGTATTCGCGAGCAACTTCGGACTGGCTTTCGGGTTCTGGAGCGGCACTTTCGTGAAGATCGCCATCATGGTCTTCGCCATCGCCTGGCTGGTCCAGAAACCGGGCGACCTCGCACTTGCCAGCCGGGTGTTCGTCATTGCGGGCTTCCTCGTCGCTCTGGTCGCAATCCAGAACCGGCATAACGGAATAGGGCTTGTCGAAGGCACACGCGTGACTATTGGCAGAAGCTTCGGCTCGATGCTCGGAGATCCGAACGACCTAGCACTGGTGCTTCTGTTTCCTGCCAGCTTCGCGGTCGCAATGATACTGCGCCGAGGTCTAGGAGTTCACGACCGGCTTATCGGACTCATCGGCCTGGCGACTGTCATCCTCGGGATTGTCTACACGCAAAGCCGCGGCGGATTGCTCGGCCTGATGGCAGTCTGCGGTGTCTACGCCTGGAACCGGACAAAGAACAAGATGCTTCTGGTGTTGGCCGGAGGTGCCGTCGGGGCCGTTCTCTTCGTCCTGGCCGGCGTCGGAGACCGTTCTGTCGTCGCTGCGGCAGACGGGATCGACGAGTCCTCCATGGGGCGTCTTTACGCCTGGGAAGCAGCGTTCCGGATGGCCCTCTCCAATCCTCTTTCCGGTGTCGGTCTCGATAATTTCTACGCCAATTACTTCTTCTATTCCTCACACTGGGACGGCAAGAACCATGCTGTGCACAGTACCTGGTTCGGCGTTCTCGCGGAGTCGGGTTTCCTCGGGTTCGGCGTCTTCTGCACCATGGTTGGTGTCACCCTGCGTCGCGCCATGGCGAGCGAGAAGGAAGCCCGCCAGTGGCCTGCCCATCTTGACCGGGGCGTCGCCTGGACGGGTGCAACCCGCGAAGCCCTGCTAGCCGGCCTTGCCGGGTTCTGCGTGTCGGGCACGTTCCTTACTCAGGGCTTCATCTGGCCCTTTTACATAATGCATGCCCTGATCGTTGCTGCAGACCGCATTTCGCCAGAACGCATCGATATTCTCCCCCGTGTTGCAGGACGCAATGCAGGTTCCGATGCAGGTTGCGAATCCTCCCCCGTCGAGAATCTAAATAACACTAAAAATCAATAAGTTAACTTCTGGCACGCCGCTTGCGAATATTGAGTCGAACAATCTTTGGAGGATCCTATGTGCGGGATTATCGCTGGAGTAAACGGCAGCTTCATGGCCCACGCGTTGATCGACGGCCTGCGTAAGCTGGAATATCGTGGTTATGATTCCGCGGGCATCGCAGTCCTCGGCGACCGTATCAAAGTTCGTCGCGCTGTCGGTCCAGTTGACCAGCTTGAGCTTTTGCTACGCGAACGCCCTGCCGATGGCAGCATCGGGATCGCTCATACGCGCTGGGCTACTCATGGTAAACCGAGCGAGATCAATGCCCATCCGCATGTCCATGGCGGCATCGCCGTGGTGCAGAACGGGATCATCGAGAACCATCAGGAACTGCGACGCGAGCTGATTGCGGCCGGACACAGCTTCCTCTCCGAAACCGACACCGAGGTCATTCCACACCTGATCGTCGAGGAACTTGCTGGTTCCAGCGATCTGGTCGGCGCTATCCGGCGCGCCTCGGCGCGTATGCGCGGCCGTTACTCGATCGCCGTACTCGACGGAAGGGATCGCGATTCCATCGTGACCCTGCACATGGGCAGCTCACTTGTCATCGGCCGGGGGAACAATGGTGCCTGGGTCGCGTCCGATGACGCAGCCCTGACCGACCGTGTTACCGACATCGCGAGCATTGAGGAAGGCGACATCGCCATCCTGAAGCGCACCGAGATTACGATCTTGGACAATAAAGGGACCGTTGTTGAACGCGAATGGACACCCGTAGAAGACAGCCAAACCACAGTCGCCTCGACCGAATGGCCCGATCATACGCGCCGTGAAATCGACGAGCAGCCGACGGCTGTCGCCACGACGCTTCGCAATCTCGCCAATCTCGATATCCCGGATGTACTGGTTGAAGCGGACCGCGTCCAGATAGTCGCCTGCGGCTCGTCCTACTATGCCGGCATGCTTGCCCGGCGCTGGTTCGAGGAGCTTGCTCACATTCGAGTCGATCTCGAAATAGCCTCCGAATTGTCGACACGCCCGATGCTCGGCATCGACAAGACGGCCGCCATCCTGATTTCCCAGTCCGGCGAGACAGCGGATACCATCGCCGCGCTGGATCTTCTTGAAGCGAATAATGTACCGACCATCGCGGTCGTCAATGTCGCCCGCTCCCAACTGGCGCGACGTGCCGATCATTTCTGGCCGACAAGCGCCGGACGTGAGATCGGGGTCGCGGCAACGAAGACCTTCGTCTCGCAGTTCACCGCCCTTGCCCAGCTTGCCCTGCGCGTTGCCCGGATAAAAGGCAAGATATCGATTTCGCGGGCAGTGGAACTGCAGGCGGAACTTTGCCGCCTTCCGTCATCGATCCAGACCATCTTCGGATGCGAGGCGCAGGCAAGTGATATCGCCTCCCGCATCAAGTCATCCGAAAGCTGTTTGTTTCTGGGACGCGGGTCAGACTATGCATCTGCCGCAGAGGGCGCACTCAAGCTGAAAGAGCTCTCCTACATTCACGCCGAAGCCTATCCGGCGGGTGAACTCAAGCACGGCCCAATTGCCGTCATTGCCGACGGCTTGCCGGTAATCGCCTGCGCCAGCCGCGGCCCGACGCTGGAAAAAACACTTTCCAACCTCGCCGAGGTAAAGGCCCGTGGTGCCTACACAGTCCTGATTACGGAACGCGGCGAATTCGACTGCGACGCTGCCGACGACGTCATTCGCGTGCCGCAGGCAAGTCCTTTCATTGCGCCGCTCCTGCATGTCATCGCCATGCAGTTCCTCGCCTATCACACGTCCAGCCAACTCGGCCTCGACGTGGACAAGCCGCGCAACCTGGCCAAGTCGGTCACGGTGGAGTGACAGACATGAGCGGTTTCAGGCATTGGGTGAAGGAACGCCGCCATCCCGTCGCGAAAGCGATCTACGGCATCGCCACTGCGCGGCGTCACCTCGAAGTACCGGTTATTCCCGGTATTCACAAGGGTCTTTACCTCCTGCATGGAAGCGTCGTGTCCGCATTCCGGGACTGCACCCGGATCCTTTACCGGACACCGATATTCAGGAGCCGCCTCGCCCGCTCCGGCCGCCAGCTCTATCTGGACGGCGCCGGTCTGCCTCTCGTCCTCGGACCGGTCGAAATCGAGATCGGCGATGACGTTCGCCTGTCCACCCAGGTCACGATCAGCGGCCGCACTCGGGCTACCCCCCGCCCGACACTCAGCGTTGGCCGCAACTGCGATATCGGTTGGCAGACGACGATTGCCGTCGGCAGCCGCGTCGTCATCGGCAACGATGTGCGGATCGCTGGTCGTGCCTTCCTCGCCGGATATCCCGGCCATCCGCTCGATCCGATAGCACGGGCCGCCGGCGAGCCGGAAACCGAAGACCAGGTTGGCGACATCATCCTGGAAGACGGTGTCTGGCTTGCTACGGGAGTCACGATCAGTGCTGGCGTCCGCATCGGTGCCGGCACTGTCGTCGCCGCCGGAAGCGTCGTAACCCGCGATCTGCCGCCAGGAGTTCTTGCCGCTGGCGTTCCGGCCCGGCCCATTCGCCCCCTCGCGCCGCTCGCGGCGACCACCGAAGCTGCATGAGGTCCGCCATGTCCGTGTTTCTCGAAGCCGTCACCCTCGCCGCAACCGGCCTGGCTGCCTATCACCATGCTGTCTACCCCGCATTGCTGCGAGCGATCGCCCGGCGCGAAAACGGAACCGCCGAGGCGTCCAGGCGCGACTTCCTCTCCACCACGGCGGACAGCGATCTGCCCACCGTGACCGTCCTCGTGCCTGCCTATAACGAGGAGAAAACGATCGCCCAGAAGATCGCCAATGTTCTCAGCCTCGACTATCCGGCGGACCGGCTCGAGCTGCGGGTCGTCTGCGACGGATGCACGGATGAGACCTACGCGGAAGCCTCGCGCGCGGTAGAATTCGACGAACAGGCCCTCGACCGCGTGACAATCGTCAACTGCCTCGAGAACCGCGGCAAGACTGCCGTTCTCAATGAACAAATCGCGCGTTGCGATACTGACCTTGTTGCACTTACCGACACGTCCTCAATCCTCGCCGTCGATGCACTTCTCCTCGCCGCCCAGCATTTTGCCGACTGGCGGGTCGGCGTCGTGTCCGGGACCTACCTTTTGATGGAGCCCGGATCGGCCGGCGAAGCGGCCTACTGGCGCTTTCAGACCGCGCTGAAAGCCGCGGAAGCGCGGATCGGCGGCCTGATCGGTGCCCATGGGGCCTTCTACGTTATCCGCCGCTCCAGTTTCCGGCCTATTCCTGCCGATACCATCAATGACGACTTCGTCATCCCGATGTGCATCGCGGCGGACGGCCTGCGCACCGTCTACGACCCAAACGTCTTGACCTATGAACTCGACGGCACCTCTCTCGCGGTCGACCGCCAACGCCGCAAGCGCATCGGGGCAGGTAACATGCAGCAGGCTATCCGCCTCGTCGGCCTGCTCCATCCCCGGCATGGCGGCCTGGCCTTCGCCTTTTTCTCCAGCAAATTCCTGCGGGCGTTCATGCCCCTGATCCTGGTTCTCGCCTGGCTCGGCTCGCTGGCGCTTGCACCAACATCGCCGGTCTTCGCCGTCCTCGCCGCCGGCCAGAGTGCCGGCTACCTGCTGGCTGGTCTGGTGCATGTTGCACCCGGCCTGCCATGGGGACGTGTCGGCCGTGCCGTCCATTATCTGGTCCAGGCCCATGTCGCCAACGGCATCGGGGCACTCGACTACCTTCGGAACCCGAAGCGCGGCCCCTGGCGCCGCATCGCCACCTGAGGAGATCCGTGCGATGGCCGAATTCTTCGCCACTCTGAAAAACGGGAACGTTTCCACGGTTGCCTTCTCCGCCAACCGTGTAACCGAAATACACCGCTTTGATCTGCCTTCGGGCCTGCTGATTGCCTGGGGAGATCCGGGCACGCCTGTTGATGAATCCTCGCTCCTGACAGCCCTGAGTGACGGTCGCGCCCCTGAACTCTGGGGCATCAGTGCCGTTCTGCTCGATAAGCTCCGGGGCAGGATCATTGCCGCGACGGACGTTCTTGGCCTCTACCCCATCTCGCTATTCCGGTCCGACAAGGAAATCGGTGCGGCGAGCGCGACCGCGACGATCCTCCAAAACCGTCCCGAACTCGCAAACGGCGGCGATCCCGCCGCCGCGACCGAACTGCTTGGCCTCGGCCAGCTCCTCGGCAATCGGACGGTATTCCCGGCTATCTACCAGTGCCGCCCAGGCGCAGTGGTCTGTCTGAAACCCGTCCATGCACCCGAGCAGCTTAGCGAGACAATTCCGACACTAGGTGCGCCGGACAGCAGCCCGCAACAGGCATTGGATGCGCTGGTTGGCGCCGTCGACCGCTGCCTCCGTGCCTCTCCCGAGGCCATGATCCCTCTGTCTGGCGGGCTGGATTCCCGCCTTCTGCTGGCCTGCGCCCTCGCCGCCGGTCATCAGCCCGACACCTTCTGCTACGGCGCCCGGAAAAGCTCCGACCGCCGCATCGCTCTCCACCTTGCCGGCGCCGCGGAATGCTGGCATTTCGAAGCTGACATCGAGGCGGAGCAGATTGCCAGTCAAGCCTCCAGAGTTGGCTGGGCGGGCGCTGGAGAAGTGGCTGTCAACCACGCCCACAGTCTCCTTGCCGCCGATGCGCTCCACGAGATCGCCGGACGGCCGTTGATCACCGGCACTGGCTCGGAAACCTATCGCTGCTTCTATTACGACCGCGGCGCCCCGGGACTTGAGCTGCTCGGCTCGCCACTCGCACGCAAACATTTCGCACCGCGAGCGCTCCGGTATGTGATGGAACATATGTCCGGCGGGCGTCTGGAGGCACTTGCCGCATCCGGAATGGCCGAGGGTCAAGAGGCCCTGGCCCGCCTGGAGCAGGAAGTCTCTTGCCTGCTGGACCGGACGGACACGCTCGCCAGTGGGCTCGATCTTGCCTATTTACGCCTTCGTGTTCCACGTTTCGTCATCGCGGGGCAACAGCTTCTGGACAATGTTCATCCCCGCTTCCACCCGTTCCTCGACCGCGATGTCGTAACGGCGATGTCCGGTTTGCCGGTTCATCGTCGTATGGCTGGCGGCTTCCATCGCTGGGCCATCCGCCGACTGTCTCCGGAGCTTGCCGCGATCGATTGGGACAAGACCGGTCGTCCCCTGTCGGAAGGCCTGAGCCTCGCCGAGCGCTGGCCGGGGCTGGCAGCGCGGTTCGGTGTATCGGCACGTTACGGGAAATCAGGCGCACCCCTCACCGATTACGCGTCCTGGGCGAAAGGCACAGACGTATCGCTGCTGGCCGGACATGTCGCCGACTGGACTGGCATCACAGGGAAAAGCCGCAACTCCTTTACCAACTGGGCGGCCGGTCTCGATCAGCTCAGGGCGGCCGGCACGCTGTCCGCTCTAGACAGCATCGCAACTTTAGCCCGTGACGATCAATCGGAGGCAGCGTGAGATGAAACGACCGCTTGTCATGTTCGGAGAAGACTGGGGAGGCCTTCCCAGCAGCAGTCAGCACCTTGCCAAACGCTTTGCCGCTGATCGCCCGGTCATCTGGGTCAACTCAATCGGCCTTCGGCGACCGCGTTTGAATGCCAGCGACGCAGCCCGCGTCATGCGCAAGCTTCGGTCTATGGGACGCCGCAACCAGCAACCGGCAGCGGCTCCCGAAACACATGACACGCCGGCGAACCTCACTGTCATCCATCCCCGCGCCGTTTCCTGGCCCGGGAACCCGCTCGCGTCGGCCATCAACCGTGCCAGTCTCGGTGCCCAGATCCGGGCCGCGCTGCAACAGCAAGGACTCGAAAGACCGATTCTCTGGGCCTCGCTGCCGACCGCCGTCGACGTTGTCGGAACTCTGGGAGAAGCAGCCGTTGCTTACTATTGCTGCGATGATTTCTCCGGACTTGTCGGTGTCGACCATACGCCGGTCAGCCGGATGGAGAAGAGGCTCGCGCAAAAATCCGACATCGTCTTCGTGACCAATGAGGCACTTGAGAAAAAATTCGAGGGCTCCCGGGTCTCGGCCTTGCCGCACGGCGTCGATTTCGATCTTTTCGACTGCCCGGCGGACCGACCTGCCGACCTGCCCGACGGAAAGACGGCCCTGTTTTACGGCAGCATTTCGGATTGGCTCGATCAGGATCTGATAGCGCGGACGGCCGAAGCACGGCCTGACTGGTCTTTTGTCCTGATTGGCAAGGCAGACATCTCCCTGGGACGGCTTTCATCCATCCCCAATATCCATCTGCTTGGCCCGCGTCCTCACCATACCCTGCCCAGCTATGTCCAGCATGTGGATGCCGCCCTGCTGCCTTTCTTGGATACGCCACAGATCCGGGCCTGCAATCCTCTGAAACTGCGCGAGTACCTAGCCAGCGGAACTTCGGTGATCAGCACCGATTTCCGCAGTCTCGCCCCTTATAGAGATGCCGTTTCTGTCGTCTCCGACACGACCGATTTCAGCGCCGCTCTCGACCGGATCGATAACAGTCCCGCGGCGCGGGCCGCCCGGAAACAGCTCGTGGCGGCAGAGACCTGGCGAGCCCGGGCGGATCAGGCACTTTCTGCGCTTGAAGGGATTGCGGCGTGAGAAGTCTCATTCTTGCCTTGGTGATCGCGGCGCTCCTGTCAGGTGGCGTCTGGTTCCAAAGCAATGCCGGCCCAACAGGCTACGAGCTGCCGATTAACGCGCTGGCTTCGGCGCCCAACGACGCCGAGATCGTGGTGTCCGGCAAGAACGGCCACGAGGTGCCGGCGGTCATCGTACTGCGGATCGACGATGCGCAATCGGCCGACTACTGGAGCCGGGTTAATCTGGAGCGCAAAGTGCCGCCCGGATTGTTCACCTTTCGTGTCCCCATTGCTTCGTTGAAAACACCGCGCCGACGTCCGCTCGACCGGCAGACACTGACACTGGCCAAGCTGTTCGCGTCTCCTTCCGATCAACGTGTCTCCGTCGAGCATGCGACGGTCGAAATCCCAGAACGGGTTCACGCGCCGGGAAGCGATGTGATCGCCCTCGATTTCGGACCCGAAGACGGGGCCATCTTTCCAGGATTTACCAAGGTCGCACCCGGCGACCCGATGCTGATCGGACGAAATCTGCGCACCCGGGACCGCCCGGGCGGAGACGCACTGATCGCCGACGGTGTCGAGGGCATAGAACGACTGGTTCTCAAGCATCGTCCCGGCATCTGGCAAGTTACCCTCTGGACCGAAGATGTGGGCGAGTGGGAATACCTGCCACATGCCCTCGAACGGCGTATCCGGATCAATGGCGAGACCGCATTCTACCGCCGGATGACGCATGCCGACTGGCGACGTCAGGTCTATCTGGAGGGACGCGCGCACGAATGGCATCCGGGCACGACCGCCTGGGACGGTTTCGGCGGACGGCGCGGCGGAAAAGTGACGCATGTGGTCGAAAGCCAAGACGGTGAGATCAGCATCGAATTAGCCGGCTCGGACCTTTCGTCCACTTTCCTGTCCGGCCTTGTTCTTACATCTGTCGGTGATGCGCACACTCTCAAAAACATCGAGGCCGAGCGCCGGAAGCGGTTCGACGAAACCTGGCGTTTCAAGAAGATCGACTTAATGACCGAAGCTGCGCCGGAAACGCTCCAGATTACCGGGGGCGGAACAGTCATTTCCGCGCCTGGAACGCATGCACGATTCGAAATCACCGTGCGCTCACCGCGTGAAATCATCGATCCGGCCACGTCTCTCGCAGCACCCGAGCGCCTCGGCACATTTCTGCCGGGAACGCTATTCGCAGGGCACTGGCGCCTGACCAGACCGGAAACGGCATCGACCCTGCTCGTCGCCGATGACCGTCACCTGCGCGGAGATGCGGCTAACCTTTCCATCCTTCCAGGTCTGCCGAGGCGCTACACGGTGCTTGTTCCAGTGCCGAAAGCAACTCCTCCGGGCCTTTACAAAGGCAGCATCACCGTTGCTGGCCAAGCTTTGCCGATCTCCGTGGAGGTGCTCGATGTCACGCTTCCCGAAACAAACAAGACCATAGGCATCTATCTTGAAGACTTGCCGCTGCACCGCTGGTTCAAGACGTCCTCAACCGAAGCCCGGCTTTGCGATCTCTCCACGCTGAAGTCTCTCGGCCTGACTGGCGTCGCACCTCCCATGACCGCACCAAAGACCGTAGAAACGCTTGAGACGATGATGCGGGATATCCAGACTGTCAGGCTCGCCGGTTTTTCGACTCCCCTACTCGGCTACACGCCCCTGAAACGTCTCCAGGGCACGAAAAACTGGACCGACCAGTTGCTGCAGGCGGAAACCGATCTCACCGGTAGAGGGGAGACTATCTACTGGTCGGCCGCGGATGAAGTTTCCAATGACGGTCACGACCTGGAAAAACTCCGGGCCTGGATCGGGGAAATCCGCAAGGCGGCACCGACGGCTCGTATAGCAGGCCATTTCAATGCAGAGCGCGATCAGGAGGTCGCCCCCCTGTTCGACCTTGCCCTGATTAATTCAGGATACGGGCTCGATCAGGACTCGATCGATGCGCTCAGGGATAACGGAACCAGAACCATGATCTACAATGTCGGCCAGACCCGTTTGGCTGCCGGCACCTTCCTCTGGCGCAACGATCTCGACGGCTACCTGCAATGGCACGCCCGGATGCCCACCGCGGATCCGTTCGATCCGACCGATGGTCGCGAAGCTGACGTCCAGTGGCTCTATCCGACGCCGGACGAATGCCCGCGTGTCCCCGATATCGACCGCGGTTTGCTGGATATGGCGGACGGCATTATCGATTTGCGCTGGCTTCTGTGGCTCGACCAGGAAGCGTCGCGAAATGCAACGGCTGTCGCACTTCGCAAGGTGATACATGACCGTATCTCCGGCGACTGGATGAAGGATAAGCACCTGAGTCACATGGATTTATTCCACCTTCGAGAAAGCATTACAGCATTGGCACGGAACCTGCGGTTCTCGGACTGAGTTATCTCAGTTTGCATTCGGCATAAGCCGGACGAGGAGGTTCCAATGCAGAAGTTCCGTAACGCCGCGAAAGCCTTTGCGTTGCTGGCCGTGCTGGCCACTGGCGCCTGTGCTCAGTCGCCATTCGATCTGATCGCACCGGCAGATCTGGCACTCATGAAAACCGACCGGGATATCGTCCCGTCCGACCCTCTTTCCGTCGAGGGCATGCTGGCCCGGGTACGTGGAGAATTCATGCCGCCGGCAGCCGAAACGGCCGGTCTCCCGCATGGTATGTCCGGAACCGATTTCGTGGCGGGTGCGGGATCTGACCTGTCCGACGATATCACGCTTGAGGAACTGCGGCGCCAGGTCGCGTCCAGGGCGGTCGACACCTCCGTTCCGGGCTGCAAATGATCTCGATCCTGTCACTGCGGGACATCATTCTCAGGATCGCTTCTGCGGCCTGGCAACGACGCTATCTCATCGTCGTCCCAATCCTGTTGATGCCCCTTGTCGGTACCGCCATTGGCATTGTGACGCCGCGCTATTTCACGGCGAAAACAACGCTGCTCATTCAGGAGCCGACCAGTCACAACCCGTTTCTGCAGGATCTCGCAATATCGACGCGATTGAAGGATCGCATGGACGCTCTTGTGGAGCAGCTCCGGATCCGGAAATCGCTTCAGGAAGTGCTCTGGAATCTCGGTTGGATCAACAAGGACACCCCGATGAGCGAGGTTGAGATGCTGACTGGAAGGCTCAACAGTAACCTGATGTTTCGCCTGACCGGCGGCGAAGTAGTCGAGATTACCTACCGCTCAAATGTGGCAAAGGGCATGGACAAGCTCCTGACCGAGGTCAGCCACCAATTCATCACCAGACTATTGGCCCCGGGCCAGACAGCCGTCGACGGCTCGGAAGAATTCTTGCGGGAACAGTTGCAATCCAAACGGTTGGAACTGGAAACACTGGAACGACAGCTCGCCGACTTCAAATCGGAACATGCCGATTCCCTCCCCGAACTGCACATCCGCAACGTTGATCGCCTCGCTGAAGTCAGGCGCTTTCTCTCTGACAAAACGAGCCAGCTCGCGGGCGACCGCGCGAGTTTCGCGTCGATCAAGATGAAGCTTGTGGAGACCGATCCCGTCGTAGGCCAGCTGGATAAGGCGCTCGTCGTCGCGCGCACGGAACTGTCGATCTTGAGGTCTCGCTATACGGACCAGCATAGCATGGTCAAGGCAATGCTCCGGCAAGTCGGTCAGCTCGAACATGAGCGCAGTGAAAGAGTCGCGCTTGGCCGCACCCTTCTGAACAACGATCCTGATCGTCTCTGGAACATGATTTCGTCTGGAGTTGCCGAGGGACAGGGACTCGTTGTTTCTCAGTTGGAGCGATTGCAGGAAGCGAAAGATCAGATCGAGCGGCTCGGAAAAGAAATAGAGACCCTCGGTGAAGAAGAAGTCGTCCTGCGCGAGAGGGTCAATGCCTTCGGCATGGTCGAACAGACCCTGACGAGCCTGCAGCGCGATGTGACCGTTCTCCGGAAGATCGTGGCGCAACTCGCCGAGCGATTTGAAATGGCACAGGTAACAGGATCTCTCGGCCGCTTCGATTCCTCGGAAACCGTGAAGGTCGTTAACCCCCCATTGGTCCCCAAGGCCCGCACCGGCCTCCCGACCGTATTTTACACCGTGATGGGCCTTGTCGCCGGTTTCGCCCTTGGAGTGGGTCTCGCCGTGGTCGTCGACATTTCGGACACGACTATTCGCACCGTCGACCATGTGGAACGCATCCCCGGATTAAAGGTTCTGACCCGGCTGCCTCGGGTCGCCGGCTATGGCCCCACTCAGCACACCAATCGCAGAAGCCGCCTTATGCGGTTCTTCAGACAGGAGGCAAAAGCATGAGCGATCATGTCGTCCAAATCGTCCAGCACCTGCGCCCAGGCGGTCTCGAATGTCTGGTTCTTGATCTGACGCGCCGGAGCCGAAGCCGGAGTACCATCATCTCCCTTGAGGGAACACGAGAAGAATCCATCAATGCCTGGCCGCGGCTCAGAGAATTCTCGGATCGGATTCTGTTCATGGAGAAGCCGCCAGGTCTTGTGCCCCGCCTTGCTGTCTCTCTCGCTCGCACTCTGACGGCGATTGGCGCCGACGTGGTGCACACTCATCATGTCGGCCCCCTGATATATGGCGGAGCCGCAGCGCGTCTTGCCGGAATAGCCAAACTCATTCACACCGAGCATGACGCCTGGCATCTCGACGCGAGGCGGCGGCGTTTTATCGTCAGGACTGCCATGCGGGCCTTCCGACACCTGCTCGTGGCAGATGCGCCGAATGTCGCCGGACAGATGAACCTCCATCTCGGGTTCGAGAACATCACGGTGATTCCGAACGGTGTCGATACCAATCGCTTCACCCCCGGAAACAGCCGTATCGCACGCGCCAGCCTCAACCTGCC
This sequence comes from Nisaea sp., assembly GCF_034670185.1. Lineage (NCBI taxonomy): Bacteria > Pseudomonadati > Pseudomonadota > Alphaproteobacteria > Rhodospirillales > Thalassobaculaceae > Nisaea > Nisaea sp. The sequence goes on along the minus strand of NZ_JAXMNY010000001.1, from coordinate 1,120,135 downwards.
GCTGGACGTTCCCATGTTCGGCATCGCCGCGCGCCTCGAACATGTAAAAGGCGTCGATATCCTAATCGACGCGATGACCGAATTTCCCGAGTTGCATCTGGCGATTGCCGGAGACGGCTCCGAACGGGAATCCCTGATACGGCGCGTGGACGCCAACGGCATGGCCGGGAGGATACATTTTCTTGGCAGGGTCGATGCCATGGAAGATTTCTATCGGGCCCTGGATCGCTTCTGCCTGAGTTCGAGGGCAGAAGGCCTGCCCCTCTCCTTGCTTGAAGCACAGGCTTGCGGCATCCCGGTGATCGCAACAAATGTCGGGGGGGTACTCGACGCCATGGATCCCGGTTCCGGTTTCGTCGCCGCCAAGGCCGAGCCTGCCGCCGTGGTCGATGCCATATACGGGTCCCTCGCCCGAATTCAGGTCTCGAACCCACGAGATTTCGTCATGGAACATTATTCGCTCGATCGCATGATGATCGACTATGAGGAGCTATGGCATGGAAACACGCCAAATCAGTCGTCCGACATGGCAGCTGCTTGATTCAAGCGCCATTGGCGGGATTGAAACCCATGTCCTGGGGCTGGCTCAGGCGCAACGAGAGGCAGGCAGACAGACCAAGGTTGTTTTCCTGGCCGATCATGGCGCGCATCCATTGCGAGACCGGCTGGACCGGGCGGGCATTCCCTGGCGCTGTCTCTCCGGGTCCATCAAGGATCTCGTGACTGTCATCGCGGATGAGCAACCGGCACTGGTTCACACCCATGGGTACAAGGCCAACATCTTTGGCCGCATCGCCTGCCGGCGTACTGGAACACCTCTGGTCTCGACCTTTCACAATGGTGATACGGGTACCGGCAAAGTCCGGCTCTACACCCTGCTCGACAGGCTGAGTGCGCCGCTCGGTAAAGCTGTCGCGGTGAACCAGGATATCGCCGCCAGGATATTTGGCGGCGCTGAGGTGGTTCCGAACGGTGTCCGGGTTCCCGGGAATTGCCCGCCACGGCGTGGTCGCGAGATTGCCTTCATCGGACGGCTTTCGCATGAAAAAGGCCCCGATCTACTCTGCGAGATTGCGCGCGGCCTGCCGGACCTGACCTTCAGCATCTATGGCGACGGGGCCATGAGCGGCTCGCTTGAAGCCATTGCGCCTGCAAACGTGACGTTTCACGGAGCGGTAGAGGACCTTGATCGCCGTTGGCCCGGCATCGGCCTGCTGGTGATGCCGTCCCGTGCCGAAGGTCTGCCCATGGCTGCGCTCGAGGCCATGGCGCAGGGTGTTCCGGTTGCCGCTTTCGATGTTGGAGCATTGCGTCAATTGACAGATGCGGGACGCGGCTGGTGTGCACCACCAGAAGATACAGGCGCATTGCGCGATGCTATCCGCACCTGGTCCCATCTCGAAGACGCGGAACGGGATACTATTGGCGAGCAATGCTGGGAGTATGTCCGGCATGAATGCTCCGCGGATCGTCTTGTTCAGCGCCTGGAGGCTGTCTACCGCCTGGCGGCCGCCTGATACATCATTTGAATAACCAGCCGCAAAAAAAGCCGGCCTCACTCGCTGAGGCCGGCTTTCCCTGTTCGGAAGAATTCCCCAGGTCAGGCGGCTTTCTCTCCTACACCCAACGATGACAACAGCTGCATCAGGCCGGTCCCAACCGAAGTCTCCGGTTTGAACCCGAAAGCTGACCTGAGTCTCCTTGGATCGCCGATTGAGGCATGGATATCTCCTGCGCGGGCTTCAAGATAGCGCACGGCAACTTCACGGCCGGCGGCCATCATGACGAGATGCGCAAGCTCGCGGATCGACGTCGCTCGCCCGGTGCACACGTTGAAGACACGGGCGCCCCGAACTGGGGTCTGCATTGCGGCGTCAAGACAGCGCACCACGTCGCCCACATAAACAAAATCACGGGTCTGGTGCCCGTCGCCGAAGACCTTCAGCGGCTCCCCACGCATGACCCGGTCGGCAAAGATCGAGATCACCCCGCTATAGGGAGATTTGGGATCCTGACGCGGGCCATAAACGTTGAAAAACCGCAATCCCGTCGTCGGAATGCCGTGAATAAGGGCACCCACCCGACCGTGCAACTCGCAGCCCAGCTTGTCTGCTCCGTAAGCCGTCATAGGCCGCGGCTCATCCGTCTCGCTCAGCGGCAAAGCGCAATTGTCTCCATAGATCGCGGCTGAAGAAGCATAGACAACGGGACATTTGCGGGCGCGCGCCGCGTCGGCGACATGGACAAAGCCCGTTAGGTTGACCTTGTGGGTCCAGCTCCATTCTTCGTTGGAACGGGCGACCGAAGCGATAGCGGCCAGATGAAATACCCCGTCAACATTACGCATGGCCGCGTCAACAGCGGCCTGGTCGGTGATGCAACCACGGACAAATTCCGCCTCGGGATTAAGATTGTCGAGAGAACCGGTAGAAAGATCGTCCAGAACCAGAACCGAATGGCCATCGGCAAGAAGTTTATCGACGAGATGGGACCCGATGAAGCCGCATCCGCCCGTGACGAGATATTGCATGGGAGTACTCCGAACATTGAGATACCCCTCCTACGCAACCGACATGCCAAAACCGAAGCCTCTGAAAACCAAGGGAATACGCTGAGCCGTTTCGCAAATTGCAACGACCGGAGCCGTTGCATTCTGCAACGGAATCGCTTTTCACAACTCACACAGAAAATGCTAACAAACTGATTCAACGTAATTTTATGGATAAAGCGAAGACGGAACGAAGTTTGCGTCCGGTGGTGAGTAGATCAATTCAGAAGGAGATCCCAATGATCGCTCGCCGCTCTCTCATTGCCTTGTTCGCCGGAGTGGTGTCGCTGTTTGCGACATCGACGTATGGCGAAATGCAACGCCCGCAGAATGACGTCATTTTGGAAGTGTCGGGCAAGATCGCCGTCATGAATGAAGGCAGTAAGGCAACGTTCGACAGGGCGATGCTTATGACTCTGCCGCAGAGGGAAATCCGCACCACAACGGCCTGGACCGACGGTGTCCAGATATTCCAGGGCCCGCTGATCCGCGACGTTCTGAAATTCGTTCAGGCGGATGGGTCTAATCTGCGCGCGATCGCGCTCAATGACTACGCGATCACCATCCCGACATCGGATTTCGAAAAGTATGACGCCATTCTCGCGCTGCTGATGAACGGCGAGGAAATGTCCGTTCGGGAAAAAGGACCGATCTGGATCGTTTATCCGCGCGACCAACACAACGAGCTGCAGAGCGCTGAATACAACGAGAAATGGATCTGGCAGCTCAACCGGATTGTTGTTGAATAATTCCGCATTCGCAGAGGTTCCAGTCCCATGACCGCATCGCTTCGCAAGTCCATTCTCGCACTCATCGTCCTGGCGTTCACCGTTAGCCTTGGTTTTGGCTTCAAGCACGTCACTACCGTCGATGAGACGCTTGAATCGCGACTTTCCGAAAATGCGGTCTGGGCGGGAGCTCAATTACAGTTCGAACTCGGCCGCTTCCGTGAGAGCCTTTACGATCTTACAAACAATGGCCAGAACGCATCTCCCAAGGAAACATCCACGCGTTTCGACATTCTTTGGAGCCGGGTCCAGGTCTTCCGCAAGGGGGATCTTGCCAAGCTTGTGAACGCAAGCGGCATGAAGCCGGTAGTCGACAATATTCAGTCCCAGATCGAGGAAATTGACAGCATCATCGCCGATGATGGTTTCAAACCCCAGCCGCGGCCGGAAGCGGTCAGGAGCATCCTGGACACCGGCCAAAGCATCACCAGGCTATCGCAGGAACTGACCGCGGGAATCATGCATGGCGAGCAAGTTCGGTTCGTCAACTATATCCGCGATCGCCAATCCGCGATCCATGACATCATGGTCTCCCTGGTTGGTCTGTTCCTCTGTGGCACGGCCTTTACCGTCAGCCTGGTTCTTTCAAACCGGCAGGCGAACAAGGCAACGCTGGCAGCGACAACGGCTGAAGAGGCTGCGAATGCGGCTCGCGAACGCGTAACTGACGCCATCGAATCCATGGCCGAAGGGTTCGCTGTCATTGACAGTGTAGGCCGGTGTGTTTCCGCGAATACTATCTTCAGATTCTTCATGAAACGGTTCTCCGGGAGCGCGCCGACAGGAGATTTCTTTGAAACCTCTCTTGAGACAGGTTTCACTAACAACGCGCTGCTTGATCCTGCCGGTCGTCCCGTAAACAGGATCATGGATGCTCTACGACGCGCCGACGGCACCGGTTTTGAATTCATCATGGACGACGAAACCTGGGTTCGGATCGAAACCCGCCGCGCCACGAACGGCACCATGATCGTCAAACTCGCCGACGTGACGGACCGCAAACGCTGGGAAATCGAAACGGAGAACGCGAAGAACACCGCGATCCGCAATCTGGAAGCACAGTCCCGTTTCCTTTCCATGATGAGTCACGAAATCAGAACGCCACTAAACGGTGTCTTGGGCATATTGCAGATCATCATCGATGAACCCCTCTCCCAGGCCGGTCGGCACTACGTAAAGACAGCGCTTAGTTCGGCCGTCTCCCTGCGTACCGTCATTGATGATGTTCTTGATGCTTCGAAGATCGAGGCAAACGAAATGGTTCTCCGGAAGGAAGCGCTGTCACTGGCCGAGCTGTCGGAAAACGTGCTCGATCTGATGACACCGTTGGCGGACAAATCCGCACTGAGCCTTACACTGACACTCGATCCAAATCTGCCGAAATCGGTCGCTGGTGATTCGGACCGCCTCCGCCAGATCCTGAACAATTTTGTAAGCAACGCGATCAAGTTCACCGAACACGGCAACGTTGCACTTTCGATCGACTGTCTGAGCCAAAGCGACGATCGCTGCCTGGTTCGCTTCTCCGTCGCCGACACGGGGATCGGCATTCCGGTAGAGAATCATGGCGATCTGTTCCGAGCGTTCAAGCAGATTGACTCCAGCTACGCACGCCGCTTTGGCGGAACCGGCCTTGGCCTCGCCATATCCAAAGTTCTCGCGGAAAAAATGGGGGGTGTCGTCGACTTCGAAAGCGCTGTCGGTAAAGGTAGCTGTTTCTGGTTCGACATTCCGTTTGAAGTACTCTCAAGCGAACCGTGGGGAAAACAAGCCGGTCCCAGCACGTCCAGGGTGCTCATTGACCTTTCCGATCGTGCGATTGCGGATGCGTTAAGCACCCAGATCAAGGGCTTCGGCATGAATGTCGTCATTGGGGACTCGTCCAGCCCGCAGACAGATGGCGAAACGGATGTGATCTTGATAAACGACAGTCCTCTCAATGCCTCAACCGCAATCAGTCCGCACAGACACCTGCAAGTCCTCCATGCGGAACACATGCTCGACGATGTAACGGAGGCTTTCGACAGCCGTACACGGTTCCTGCGCTATCCGATCCACCCCACAACCCTTATGAGAGAGCTCCTCGCACCGTTCCCGCCCGTTCTCGTCAGGACCGAACCGGCCCGTCTGTTTGAGGATAAGCGGTCAGGGCCACTCAGGATCCTGCTTGCTGAAGATTGCAAGACGAACCAGTTGGTCATGCGTGCCTTTCTGAAAGACTTTGCGACGGATATCGTTGTCGTGGAAAATGGAAAACTGGCCGTGGACGAGGCGCTAACCAACACCTTCGACCTTGTCCTTATGGATGTCTCGATGCCGGAAATGGATGGTGTCGAAGCAACACAGCAGATCCGGCGGGTTAGCGATATTCCGGTGATCGGTGTGACAGCTCACGCATTCGAATCTGCACTGGCATCTTGCAGGGATGCCGGCATGGACCAGGTCCTGACCAAACCGCTGGCCAAGCAGGAACTGCATTCCACCATCAAGGAAGTGCTTGATAACAGGGACAGAACTGCAGCGACACTCACAGTAACTGGAACTGGATCATGTTGACATTTTCCAAGACATACGGTCCGGAACTTGTTGAAACCCGTCGTCTGCGGGAAGACATCGCGCCAGTGTTGGAGAGCAGCAGTCTCTCCGGAAACCGGATCAACGACCTGATTCTCGTTCTGGTGGAAGCCTTCACGAATATTGTCCGGCACGCAAAACCGCTACCGACTGAAATTTGTGTTTCTGTCGAGACCGAGGACGGCAATCTCATCATCAGCGTCAGTGACAATGGCCCCTATTTTACCGGGTTTGAGACTGCCCGCGAAACGGCTCGGAGCCTCGGTGACCTGGCAATGATGGAATGCGGCATGGGCCTCAACCTCATTTTCAGCCTCACCAGTTCTGTTGCCTATCTGTCATCCGAAAGCCACAATGAGCTTGTCGTTCGCGAGCCGCTGCCTGCTTCCGAGCGGAAAACGATTGTCGCAATCGACGACGACCCGGTCGGCCTCAAGTTGATCGAGGCTTTCCTCGGAGACCTTTACGAGGTTCACCCGTTCAACAAAGGCAGTGAAGCGCTCGACCATATCAACAGCGAACATCCGGACCTGATCATCTCCGATATCGATATGCCTGACTTGAACGGCCTTGAGCTTCGTGAGTCGCTCCGTTTCGACCCCGCAACCGCTCTAATTCCGTTCATCTTCCTGACCGGAGTCATTGATGAGAAGATCCACGACGAAGCAAACGACCTGGACATCGACGACTTCGTGGAAAAACCCACATCGAAGGGAAAGCTGGTTCGAACCGTCGACCGGGTTCTGAAGCGATCTTCCCGGATTAGGCAATCGGCAGCCGCTGCATTCGAGGCGAGTGTTACCAACTCACTGCGTTCCAGCACGCCCGCTGAACTCGGCCGCTTCCATTTTTTCGCGGAGGAGATAGCAGCATCGGCGGGTGGCGGAGACTTCATGGTTCACGTCAGCGGCGACGATTTCCTTACAGTCGTATTGCTCGATGTGATGGGGCACGGCATTCCGGCAAAAGTGTTCGCACATGCCTATTCTGGCTACGTCCAGTCGATCATGTCGCTCGACGAAACGGCCCGAGACCCCGCCCGCGTACTGCAGGGGTTATCCAGCCATGTGGCGCGGGATACCCGATTGACCTCGACCATTGTCACAGCAGTCGCTGCAACCTTCAGCGACAGCGGCAAGGTAGTCGTTGCCTCCGCCGGGCACCCCCGACCACTCGTCTATCTGCAAGGCACAGGGTGGCGCCCGGTACCGATCAGTGGGGTCCTGCCAGGGCTCTCTAACGAGTTGCCCGAGACGAAGACACTCCAACTTGGAAGCGGCGACGCCCTGTTGCTGTTTACGGACGGTATCAGCGAGGCTCTGTGTCGCGAGCGCCCAGAAGATGCACTGCTGAGCGCGCTCGGAGGGCTGCCGCCTCCGGATAGCGCCACGCTCACAAAGCTCAACGAGATCGCGGACAAAGCCGGACACGGCCGCGAACAGGATCAGGATGACAGATCGACTTTTCTTGCCGTTGCCAGATAACGCAAAGACAAGAGTGATGCATCTTTCACCCTTCCAACAAAACGGATCGGACAGTCAATGACCGGGCACTTGCTCAATATTGAGATTGTTGAGGGAATTCTTCGGGTTGAGGTTGCCGGTGCGCTCGATGCGGAGACCGCGTTTCATCTCGACCAGCAAATTATCGCCAGATATACGGACGCTGCCGGCGGGATCGTTCTTGATCTCAACCGCACTGAATTTATGGACAGTGCGGGAGTTGGGTTCGTCGTACGATTGCGCGAACATGCGAAGAGTGCATCTAATTCATTTGAGATAACCGGTGCCGGCGGCCAACCCAGACGATTGCTTGAACAGATCGGCGGGATCTCGATACTGGAACTAAAAGCGAATTGAGGGGACATTGCCAATGCCTGAAACCGTTGAAGCCCTGATTGTCGAGGACAGTCCCTCGATCAGCCGGATGCTGGAAAGCTGGCTTGCGGAAGAAGGCATCTCTTGCCACGTGACGGATAGTCTCGCCAAGGCAATGGAGTTCGTTAACCGGACACCTCCCAGCGTCGCGCTTGTCGACCTGGGGCTTCCCGACGGAGATGGCATGGATCTGATCCGGGAGATCTCGGAAAAGGAAATCCCCGTCTACCCGATCGTGATCACCGGTCAGGGCTCGCTGAATGTCGCTGTCGAAGCCATGAAGGCCGGGGCCCGCGATTTCATCGTCAAGCCACCGAACAAGACACGATTTGTCGTCAGCGTGCGCAACGGTCTAGAGACACAACGCCTCCTCGAAGATGTCACCACATTGCGCGAAACCTTCGCGCAGGACAGATTTCACGGCTTTATCGGCTCCTCAACCGCCATGCAGGCGGTCTACAAGACAATCGAGGCGGGAGCCACATCCAAGGCAACGGTTTTCATCACGGGAGAAAGCGGGACCGGCAAGGAGCTTACCGCTGAAGCCCTGCACCGCCAGGGATCACGCAAGAACGCTCCCTTCGTGGCCCTGAACTGCGGTGCCATTCCGCGGGACCTCATGGAGTCCGAGATTTTCGGGCATGTCAAAGGTGCCTTCACCGGAGCGACGACTGACCGCGAAGGAGCCGCCGCCCGGTCGGACAAGGGCACCCTATTCCTGGACGAAATCTGCGAAATGGATTTCGAACTTCAGGTAAAACTTCTTCGCTTCATCCAGACAGGGACCTTCCAGAAGGTTGGGGGATCAAACACCGTTTCCGTTGATGTGCGCTTTGTTTGTGCAACCAACCGGGACCCTTGGGAGGAAGTGCAGGCAGGTCGTTTCCGCGAGGATCTTTACTACCGTCTGCACGTTATCCCCCTGCAGCTCCCGCCTCTGCGGGCGCGGGGCGGCGACGGCTTGGAAATTGCCAAGAACTTCCTCCAGACGATGAGCAAGGAAGAAGGCAAAAACTTCGAACGTTTCTCGGACGATGTCGCGCAGATTATTCTCGGCTTTGAGTGGCCCGGTAATGTGCGGCAGTTGCAGAACGTGATCCGTAACATGGTCGTGCTGAATGACGGCGACACGGTCACACGGGAAATGCTGCCGCCGCCACTGGACCGTTTCGATCCGAGGACAGCACCGCGCTTTCAACATGAAACACATTCCAGCGCGCCGGCAGTCGGTGGACCCGCGCCGATTGCCAGTCCGGCTGACATTCGGCCGCTATGGATTATGGAACGGGACACGATCGAGAACGCGATCACGATTTGCGACGGTAACATTCAGAAAGCCGCGCGCCTGCTCGACATCAGCCCGTCCACGATCTACAGGAAACGTGTCACCTGGGAGGAGCTTGAAGCGCAAGGCGCCGGGCAGCCGGCTCCCGCCAGTGCCGCTTACTAGGGTCGTTCATAAAGGAATCCCACTTTGCGAATTTGACGTGCCAGCCAATTGGCGCCGGCAGGAAAGACAGGGTTCAGCCGCATAGCCTCGCGCTCAAGTTCCGCCCCGAGAGATGGATTATCCCGGTCGCTGGCGGCAACACCGAGGATGGATATGCCTTCATCGGCGAGCAAGGCCGTCGCACGCTCAAGATTGGCCTGCCTGGTTACCCGCATCATCACCGCGAGGAGTACGGTCCTGGCCGCACGGGAGACGGTGAAAGGCGGCACATTTCGCGCATTGCTCAGCAACAGCGGCGCGATGTCCAGGACGATCAGGTCGTAACTCTCCTCAAGCCGGTCCAGCATGCGCTCCAGTGAACCGGTCTCCCGGAAGGCCGGAGAAAGAGGCTCATCCAGTGGTGCCGGTAATACCGACATGCCGTCGCTGCCGAAATTGACGATCTTGTCCGTCAGGTCCTCGATGTTCGGGTTCCATTCTACCCGTTCCACCCCAAGCAACGCGCCAAGAGACGGCTTGTAAACATTCAGATCGATCAGCAGGACCCGTTTTCCGGCGCGGCTTGCACGCCGTGCGAGACTGTAGGCCAGCGTGGTGGCACCCTCGCCCGGGCTGACCGAAGCGACGGCGAAGCGGCGCACATTGCGGGAGACGATATGCCTGTAGAGCGTATCTATTTCAGTGTAATTGGCGGGGATCATTTTCCGTCCTTCTCAGAGCACGCCGGCAAGGGCGAACAAGGCGAGCAATTGACCTGCATCCTTCACGAAGCCCGTGAAGCGGGTCCAGTTGTCCTGCGACTTATCGGGCACGTAAACGGTGTCGCCCGGACGAACCAAGGGAAGCATGCGGACATCGCCGCTCTTTGCGAAATCGATCAAATCGAAGGTCCTGGCCTGATCGCGGCAGCAGGAAAGATTAACGACAAGGATCTTGTCCTGAAGAGCGGTCCCCGTCGGCCCACCGGCCTCGGCCAGCAGATCGAGAATTGTCATCTCGTCACTGAATACGTAGCGGCCAGGCTTACCGACCGAGCCTAGGACCCGAACCGTGCGTTCCTTGGACTTGTCGATCCACTCACGGCCGCGCTCAGGGACAAAAACCGCGTCACCAGGCTTGATGCCAGGCAGCAGCATTTCATCCCCGGTTCGGAAATAGAGCTCGAGATCGACAGTGGAAACCCGGGTCTTCTCCTCTCCGCGATGATTGATCCGTATGCTGTGCAGATCAGCACTCGGGGTCGGTCCGTCGGCGGCTGAAAGAATATCCAGCAGATTCAGGGACGGATCGAAGGCATAGCGCCCCGGCGCCTTGACGGCTCCGAAAACATAGAGCGAGCGTTCGGCAGGCTGCCGCATCCACTGGCTCTTGTTGTCCTTCGGATCCCAGGGAAGTTCCGGCACCATAATCGTGTAGCCGGCCATGATCGTCGGTACATCGGATAGTTTGCCGCCGTTCTTGAGATATTTATCGAGATCGAAGCGGACGCTTCGGACGGTTCCGTCGTCCGACGGCATCGTGATCTGGATGGCCCCGATATCAGCGCGCGGGGTCGGCCCCCCGGCATGCGCCAGAAGATCCATGAACGTCATCTCGTCGGACCACTCGAAGCGTCCCGGCTTGGCAACCTGGCCCATCACATGGACGGCACGAGAAGGAGCTACCTTCAGCCAAGACTTTTCGTTCAGGTCCAGTTTCTCAGGCACAAAGATGGAGTCGCCCGGGAACAATTGCGGTAGCGTAACGCCAGAGCCACCGACTTCGGAATACATTGCCAGATCAAATGGTTCTGCCGTCCCGTTTTTCCGCAGGATGCGTACCCGCTTGGTGTCGGCAAAGCGCGTCGGACCACCGGAATTCGCAAGCACATCGAGGAATGAGGTCTCGTCCTGCACTTCGAATGCGCCCGGCTTGAACACCTCGCCCATGACGTAGACGATGCGCGAGCCTTTCTTCACTCCAACGGTTTCAATTGGCACGAAGATGGTCGAACCCGGCCCGACCGAAGGGATCGTGGAGGTATCACCGGTATCAAGGTAAAGCTTGAGATTGAAAGGCTGCGGTTCTCCGTTCGTGATCACCCGGATCTGTTCCACGGCGGCATAGCGGGTCACCCCCCCTGCCCGCATGATCAGATCGACCACGCTTTGCCCGTCAGCGTAGCCATATGCGCCGGGCGAGCGGACTTCGCCGAAAATCTTGACCCCCGTCTTGTTCTCTGCCGCGTCGCCGCCTTCTGTAAGCGTGCGCGCATCGAACTCAACCTGCACATTGCCGGTAAGCGGCGAAGCAGGGACAAAAACCGTGTCCATGGTCCGTAGCGCCGGGATCAGTGTCGTATCTCCGGTATCGAGGTATTTCTTGAAATTGAACGTCTCGTTGCGACCGTCACGGCGGAGCTGCATCCGGTCGAGCTGGGCACCAGGGACGAGCCCACCAGCTGCCGTGACCGCCTCCTGGACACCCGCATCGCCGGAAAGGTCGACCGTACCCGGCTGACGCACATAGCCCAGGACTGTGACCAGTTTTCTGTGTTCCTTGAGCGTGGCATCGAAACTCTCGGTATTCCGGTAAACCTTAGACAGCGCCTCGGACAGTTTCGCTTTTGCCTTCTCTACCGACAGCCCCATCAAATTGACATGGCCAATCTCGGGCAGCATGACGCGGCCCTGGTCATCGAGTGGGAAGGCGCCTGTGACGCCTTCTTCCCCGGGCAGGCTCAGGCTCAGCACGTCGCCGGGACCAAGCAGGCCTTCGGCTTCGGCTGTTGCCGAAAGAGCAACGAAGAGAAGCGCCGCGAAAACGATCTGCAGGGCTCCTCGGGTCAACCTGAATGCTCGCATGACAATGTCCGTTTCTGCGCGCCGGTCTTGTTCGAAAGACGTTCCGCCAGCTCGCTCAAGTCCGCCTCGTAGGCGGCAATTTCTTTTTCAGCATCCCATTCGAGACCGGCGGAGAGACCACGCATCGCCCGCCGGCGATCGCGTTCCGCTTTCCAGATCAGAGCCGGAAAGTGGTCCTGGCCACCCGCCTTGCGCAGGGAGTCGAGATGAATATCGGCACAATCGAGGCGGTTGATCTGATATGTCACCCAGCCTTCGTCGTGCAGCGCGGTCAAACGCCAGCCGGTCCACCAATGGTGCGGCTCTGGCCCGGCTTCGGAATTCCAGCCGCCGGGGTCCCAGGCCAGATTTGGAGACAGCGTCGCACGGTGTTCCGCGAACCCGCCCGTCCCGGCTTCCGGGAAAGATGAGCATGCGGAAAGAACCGCTGCGAAGACTGCAATGGAAACGCGCTTCATCTCCAGTTCCTCACGCGGCCAGAGGATTGGTCGGGATAGCGCGGTCGAGGCGCAGCATCGCGATGAGGTCCCGCGGCTGGCCATTGACACCGTGGAGTTCAAGCGTCCGGCTCTGCATTACCAGACGCTTGTAGAGAAACACGATCGCGCCGATACCGGAGCTGTCGATGAAATCTGTCTTCGACATGTCCAGCCGGACATTGCCGCCGGCATCGATGACAAGCTGAAAGGCACTCTTCGCTTCAAACGCCAAAGCAGCGTCGAAGGCTCCACAAATGGAAATGTCGTGATCGGTGTTCGATGATTGAACGATGATGGTCATTGGGTCCTCCATGACTTGCTTTCGAAGTCTATGGAGCAACCCGCGTGCCATTTGCCGGTGCGGGTTTAACGTATTGAATTAGCGTAATATTTTTAGTGTTCACTCAATAAGTCGATATCCCTCTTGCCGCAAATTGCAAGAGGCCCACTCATTCTGCGAGACATGCCGCTTCACCAAACACGAGATGGGCCTCGGCGGACACCCTCTGCTGTCGCAGACGGGAATCAACCCGTCCCAAAGCGAACTCGGTGCCGGTTGCGGGCAATGGCCGGAAAACACCGTCAAACAGATGGCCGCTGCGAAATGCCGCCTGTCCGATCAACGCGGGGAGCACCGCCCACATTTCTCCGCCCCGCTGTACCGGGATGGCCACCAAGCGGCATGCGTCACTTTCCCGATAATAGTCAGTGCCGACGTAGGAGGCGCCGGGCGTCAGTGCCCTTGTTTGCCTTGCGACGTAATTTGCGTCCGCCGCCCAAGCGGTGAATTCCGTTCGGCCGGATTGCCGGTCCACCGCTTCTCGTGCGCTCAGGACGCACAGTGGTGCCAACAGCACGAGAAGCCAGCGCTTCATGCTCCGGTCCCCCGCTTCGGGAACAGCAGGACAAGGACAACAGCGCAGATGGCAAACCCCATCACCTGGTTTGCTGCCTCATTGTGTAGCTGCCCATAGAATTGCGGAGAGAAGAGCATGGCCGTCAGCCTGCCGAGATTGAGCAGTGCAGTGAAAACAGTGACTATCGCCAGAGTGACAACGAGCTTTACCGAATTGACACGCAGCAGACGGCCGAGAGCCAGGGTCAGAACAGCAGCCTCCGCAATCAGAATGAAACTGGAGCACTCTGTCAGAAGCACGACCTGGCGCCCTGACAGGAACAGAACACTCCCGCTCAACTGATGGGTCTCGCCCGCGACTGCCAGCAATTTGCCGAGCATCCTGGCCTCGCTTTCGAGCAGAGTTTGGCTGACCACATCCGCACCAACTCCGGAGAAGAACTCCGACAAAGCAGTAACGGCCAGCATGAAAGCCGCCGCGCACAGGTTCGTATCTTTTGCCGATTTCGCTGCCACACCAATGGCGAATGCTGCGATCAGAATGGCTACAATTATCGAAATACCGCCGGCAGGAGCAGGGCTGATGAAGAGCAGAAGAGCCAACGGGCCGGCTATGCGGCCGGACACACGAGGACGTGACCGCTGAAGATCGACCGCAACCGCCACTGCACACAAAACAGAAACTGTAACGGGCCATGACGTCCCGGCATACAGTCCGCGCCAAAGCCATCCCGCAGATATTAGAGCGAGGGCGATCCAGACGACATCGCGGCAAAGGAGCGGCCTGTCCAGAGCGCGCCAGCACGGCGCGGCGTAACCGCCCGCTTTACCGACGGCGGCACGCATAACAGCCGGCGATCAGGAGGATGATTCCAGTCGCCACGTTCAGCGCAGGTCCGGGCACCGGCTCCACGCTCGATTCCGCGAGCTGCGCCTGGCACCACCATGAGATAGCCGCACTGCAATTGGCGTTCGTCGAGCCGTTCGTGGCCCCATCTTTAAAAGCGGTGGTGTTGAAATTGTCCTCAGCCGCTGTGACCAGAGAACTCTGGCCAGCCAAAAGAACAAGGGTGCATAGGATCACTCTGAACATCTCTTCCTCCGAGCAGGATCAATATTTCAGAACCCTCAACGCAAGAAACAGACCAGAGGGGTTTACACTCCCTTTCCTCGCCGCCCAACAAGCTTCACATTGTTTCTAAAGGCTTTTCCCGCGCTGCAGGTCTGATCCAGATGTGTCGGCCATGCAAGTTGCGTCGATCGCAGATTGCAATTTGCAAGGGTCCAACGCTCAAAGCGCCTCGCCTATCGCCCCCATAAATCATAACGCACTGACTTTATTGATTATAATTTAACTACAGAAGATGGCCCGAACTTTGCGGCAAGTGGACCAACTATTGGAGTTCGCTATGCCCATACGCCCGAACCGCATTTTTCTCAGCGTGGCCATCATCGGTGCAGCAGCATTTGGCATGAGCCCGTCTGTGTTCGTGATTCCGAGCATCGATGCTGTCGTGAATGCCGAAATCACCGTCGTCTCCTCGATGAGCGAAGGCACGGTGAAAGGCGGACCGCCTGCTGTCGGCACCCGGGTCCGCAAGGGCTCCCAATTGGCGGAGACCTACAACAATCGCCAAGACCAAAGCTTCATGGGAGAACTGCGCACCGAAAAGGTCGCGCTCACTGAGCGGATTGACGCGCTTGATCGTCAGGAGAATGCGCTACGGGATACGGCCGATGAGCTCGCAGCGCGTGTCAGCGCGTATGGTGACTTCACTCTGAAGCACCTCTCCAGGAGGCTGGCGGAAGCCGAGGCGGATCGTGAAGCGATTGCAGCCGAGCGTCAGCATGCCGGGCGCGAACTTGACCGTCAGAAAACGCTGCTTTCCAAGGATGCAACGTCGAAGGCCAAGTTCGAAAATGCTGAATTCAAGGTTAAGCAACTCGATGCACGGCTCTCGCAAAAGAACGCAATCATCGAAAGGCTGAATGTCCGTCGACAGTCCGTTCAGCAGACGACGTTCCTTTCCGAAGGCCAAAACGACGTTCCCTATTCGCAGCAGCGGTTGGACGAAATCCGCTTGCGGCTGTTCGACCTCGAGGCCCGCCGCAGCGAATACACCATCCGCGTCAGAGAGATCGAGCGCCAGTTCGAGACAGAGACAAAACGTCTCGCGGCCACGCGGCTCACACGGCTCTACTCACCGGTCGACGGCATCGTCTGGAAACGGTTTGTCAAACCGGGAAACGAAGTGGTGACTGGCATCGAACTGCTTGAAATCGTCGATTGTGCGAATGCATTTCTCGACGTGTCCCTGGAAGAGGAGAGCTTCTCCCGGATCCGCATCGGAGATGAGGCGGAGGTCCGCTTGGTCGGTGCCAACGCCCCCTTCTCAGCCAGGGTTCTTGCACTCCGCGGTGCTGGCGCGATTACAGAAGATCGCCTGCTCGCCGCCCGCCCGCAGATGCGTGGCCCACGGGAGTTCCAGGCGATCCTCTCCTTTGATCCGCAGCAGCATGGCGCCGGGCCCCAAAACTTCTGCTTGATCGGCCGATCCGCCGAAGTTGCCTTCACACGCTTTGCAGACACCGGGCGGTTCGCCACCGTCGCGGACGCCTTCGGCGCGATCCGCAATTTCATCGTCAAGACCGCTGCCGCCGCCATTCCGGAGAACCTGAAGTGACTGGTTTGTTGACCAATATCGCGTTTGATGTGCCAGCACTGACCCCGTTGATTCTGGCCGTTCTCTTCATTGCTTTCGCGATGCAGCAACTTCACCGGGCAAATAATCGCGATCGACTGATCGTGGTCTCTCTGACAGCGGTCTGCTTCATCCGCTACGTCATATGGCGTGCCGATCAGCTCCTCTCGGCAAAAGGCGGAAGCGGGGAAATCGCCTATGCGTGGGGGACCTTTGGGCTTGAAATGCTGGCCCTGCTCGAAATCGCCGTCTTTCTGCTGATCATGTCCAGAACAGCGGACCGTAAGCCCGCAACCGACAGTGCCGAGCGTGCGCTGCTGGCCAGGCCAGCGGAACAGTTCCCGTCAGTCGACATCCTGATTCCGACCTACAACGAAGGCCGCGAGGTTTTGGAGCGTAGCATCATCGCCGCGCGCGGGATTCACTACCCGAATTTCAAGGTCTGGGTCTGCGACGACGGGAACGCGCGAACCTGGCTTCGTGACCTGTGCGCCTTTCATGATGTCGGCTATATCGCCCGAACAGATCGCTCCCATGCCAAGGCCGGCAATATCAACAATGCGCTCAACCTCACAGATGGGGAGATCGTGGCAATCTTCGACGCCGACTTCGCTCCGACACGGAACTTCCTGCTTCGTACGACCGGATTGTTCGAAGAACCCAGCATAGGCCTCGTCCAGACGCCCCAACATTTCTTTAACAAGGACCCGATCCAGACCAATCTGGCGGCGCTACAGGAGATTCCCGACGAACAACGCCTGTTCTTCGACCACATGGCGCCGAGCCGGGATGCCTGGGACGCCGCTTTCTGCTGCGGGGCGGGCTCGATCATGCGCCGTTCTGCGGTCGAGGCCATCGGCGGTGTGCCAACCGGGTCGATCACCGAGGACCTGCTTACATCTCTTGCCATGCTCCGGGTCGGCTACCGCACGCGGTATCTGAACGAGCGGCTGGCTTCGGGACTAGCCCCGGAAAACATGAACGCCTACATCGTCCAGCGGCAGCGCTGGTGCCGCGGCGCCATCCAGGGGCTTTTCCTGAGTCAGGGGCCGCTCGGTCCCGGACTCTCTCTCAAGGATCGTGTGCTCTATTTCCCGCTCGGGTGGATCGCACAGCATCCTCTGAAATTGTTCATGCTACTGGTGCCGATAATCTATTTTTTCACCGGCACCTCTCCGTTCCCCGGACTCACGCTAGCGGCTTTCTTCGAGATCATAGCCCCTCTGATTCTCCTCGCGACGGCGGCAATGATGTGGCTGGTTCCCGGGTGCTATGTTCCGCTGGTCTCAGCCGCAGTCGGCATCCATACCGCGCTGCATGTCTTTCCGACCGTAGTCGCTTCGCTGATATGCCCATTCGGCGTACCGTTCCAGGTCACTCCAAAAGGAAAGGCAGCTGAGCAGCGAACCGTCGATCGCCTCGGTCTCGGCTTCGCCATTCTCATCGGCTTGCTGACGGGGTTCGGCCTGTTGTGGAACGGCTTCGCCTGGCGCGGGAACCACGATGCCGCCAGCTTCAATCTGGTCGCAAATCTCTGGGGCTGCCTCAATCTGGTGATCTGCTTTCTGATCGGTCTCATCGCAATTGACCGCAGCCGCCTCCGTAGCGAGGAGAGATTCAACTTGAACGAGCCGTCCGTCATCACCTGTGTGGAGGAGGCTCTTCCTGGCCGCCTTGTCGACTTGTCGGCAACTGGTGCGCAATTAACACTGGCCAACGCCCCGGCGGTGGGCAGCGATGTCGAGCTCGAGATATTCGGTATTGGTGCCGTCCCCGGCCGGGTCGTCCGAAGCACGTCGGCCGGCGTCGGCATTCTGTTCGGTGCCCTCGATATCGACGTGCGCACAAAACTGATTGACCGCCTAAGCGCCGGCGATCTCGACAACAGTGTCCGATCGGCAAACTGGCTCGGTATTGTCCGTCAAACCCTTCGCAACTTCGTCTGAGGAGAAAACAAAATGGAAATCCGCATACGTCTGGACTCAAGCCCACTCAGCATCACGCTGGAAGGCTCGCTCGACGGCACATCGGCTTCCGCCCTGCGAGATCAGTTCTTCGACGTTTCCCTGACAACGAGCGGAGCTGTAATCGTGGATATCAGCGCCGTGGATTTCATGGACAGCGTTGGCCTCGGCCTTCTGGTCTCCTTCTACCGCCAACTCGGCGCCAAGGGCCGCCTCCTGCACGTTACCGGCGCAACCGGCCAGCCCAACGACCTGCTGCGCATTACCGGCAGTGGCCGTGTGCTGTGCTTGCCAATAAAAGAAAACGCAGCGTGACCATCAGCAGCCTAAGCACCGCCACGGAACGCTTCATCGGGATGTTTACTGAATCCTTGGGCTGGATTAAAAAACTAAACGTCGAAGCTCGGCCTGATCAACCTGACTTCTTCGCGAACTATCGGGCTACCTTCCGCTCACACGACCTGCTGATTTCACTTGAGCGGTAAGACGGCTAAATTCACCGAGGTTTCTCGGCATTTATAATCAGGCGTTTGATGTGGGCGGCGAAAAACCACGTGGCAGGGATGCCCAGGACCAAGCCGCCGACAATGGATTCATAAGGGGTCAGCACACGCCAGCCGAGCCAGCTGAAGATCAATGATGCGAAGAACAGATTGACGGCAGCGGCGCCCGCGCCGAACGGATAGAGGCCTGCCAGCAGCTTCCATCCCGGCCGCGTGCTCACCGCCGGGTCACCAGCCACTGCACGGCCGCCAGAGCCAGCAACAAAGCGACAGATGCCAGCAAGAACCAGCCCTCCGCCGTTGCGGTTTGCGGGTTCGGGATCGGGCGCTGGAAGCTTGCCGCATGGGTCTGGAACGGCATCATCAAAGCGCAAAAAAAGAGCAGCGTTCGCATGTCAGGTCTCCTGTATCAGTGAGCGATAAATGTCCGGAAGAGCACGGATCAGGCGCCCGGGATCGGGCAGAAGTGTGAAGCCGGCGCGGTTGAAGATCCGTGCGAACCAGTCCTGACCATCAGCGTCGACGACGATGCCGTAAACCGACTGCCCCTGCATACGCGCCTCGTGCACGGCCATGCGGCTGTCCTCGATACCGTGCACGCCTTCATAATGGTCGAGATCGTTCGGCTTGCCGTCGGTGAGGACCAGCAGGAGCTTGCGCGCGGCAGTCTCCTTGGCCAATTGCGCTGCGGTATGGCGGATGGCCGCGCCGAGCCGCGTGTAATGGCCCGGGCGCAGGCTGCCAATCCGTTCGGTGACCCTGGCCGACATCGGTGCATCGAAACTCTTGCAGCGGGTCAGGAAGACGCGGTCGCGACGAAGCGAGGAGAAACCCCAGATGCCGAACCGGTCCCCGGCGGCATCGATACCACCGGCAAGCGCCATCAAGGCCTCGCGCGCCGTGTCAATGACCGACCGTTCGCCGATAACCGCTTCGGTGGAACGCGAACAATCCATCAGCACAGCGACACAAAGATCGCGTTCGGTGACCCGCAGACTTTGATAAATCCGGTCACTGCCGGAGCCTGTCACGCGCAACGAAACCTGGGCCGCGATCAGCGCGTCGAGATCAAGCTCCGCACCCTCGATCTGACGTGGGCGCATAATGCGACGCGGATGCAGCGCCTCAAACTGACGGCGGACACGGGCAATCAGGTGTTGGTCGACCTTGATATCCCGAACTGGGTCAGCAGCGGCTTCAGCCTCCAGAACGCGGCAGTGATCGGGCATGTAGGCACGCGCCCGGTGGTTCCATTCGGGATAGGTGTGATGATCAGCCAATCGTTCGTGATCGGCATCCTGCGGCGCAAGGTCGAGATGCAGGCGCAGCCTCGTTGCAGCCCGCTTGTGGTTTTGCGACAGGGTGATGTGATCCTGATCCTCCGCCGCTTTCTGTGCATTGTCCTGATCGTCATCATCGACCGAGCGGTTGAGGTTCATGCTCTCGACCCAGCTCAGGATCGCCTCGAAACGATGGATGATGAAACTGTCCTTGCGATCGGCCTGGTCGCGCTCCTCGCGCTTGCCGATTTTTCGCGTGGTCGTCGCCAGCCCTGGAGGGGCCGTGCCCGGATCCTGCTCAGCGGCTGCATCGCCGGGCGAGGCGCATTCCAGCCGGAGCCAGATTGGTACCTGGGCGGGTGATGTATAGCCGCGGTGCGCGGTCGCGGTTCCGGAACGGGCTTGACGCATCAGCTCAACCGCCGGCTCGGAAAGTGGTGCCTGATCGCCGAGATACCGGAGTGTCAGCTCCTCCAGCGCATTCTCGGTCCGGTGTGAGGCATGCGACGTGCGGGTCTCGAGCACATGAGTGCGCAGTGCCCTGAAAGGATTCGCGAGCCCGGGGCAAGCGGCAAGCGTACGCGACGTCAGCGCCTCCATGGCCAGAAGATGTGCCAGGTCCACAGAAAGTGGATCAGCCGATGGCTTGGGAGAGATCAGCCCTTCACTGCTGGCTGCCATGGCCGCCAGCCACAAATAGGCGGCCCGGTTGAGGTCGGGCGTCGGGAAGGCATCCATAAGCGGGGGCAGCCGCAAGCGCTCACCATCGAAGCTGGCCAAATATTCCAGCTGCCGACCGTCACCGATTGTGCGCATGACGCCGCGCCGGTGCGTGGCCGCTGTCGCAGGCGCGGCACCGATTTCGACACCACCTGCCCCGCCCAATGCCCGAAACAATACCGCCAGAGAGGCCCGCATCGCCTCCAGCGGGACGGCACTCTCTTCATAACCCTCGGGCGCAGCCATGCGGCTGGCCCAGTCATGCCAGAGATTGCCGACCGTCTCTTCAGGCTCCATCAAGTCCAGCGGGCTGATCATCGTGATACTCCCCGATCAGCCGTAGACCACGGCGATCAGATCGCGGAGGGCCTGCTGGATATCCGGCTCGTCGGT
This sequence comes from Nisaea sp., assembly GCF_034670185.1. NCBI lineage: Bacteria > Pseudomonadati > Pseudomonadota > Alphaproteobacteria > Rhodospirillales > Thalassobaculaceae > Nisaea > Nisaea sp. The sequence goes on along the minus strand of NZ_JAXMNY010000001.1, from coordinate 1,099,158 downwards.
CAGCGGCTCGATCACCGCAGCCTCTAGCGCCCGTTCGAGCGGCATGCCGCCCGCAATCAGCGTCGCTGCGTAGATCAGCAGACGGGTCGATGCTCCCTCCTCCAGATCCATGCCCGACAGCGCCCTGATATGACCAGCCAGCCGGACCAGCGGCGCGACACGGCTTTCATCAAGGCCGCTTTCGCAAGCCACGACGGCTGTCTCGGTCGCCGCATCCGGAAAGTCGAAACCGATCGACAGAAAGCGCTGTCTCGTTGACGGTTTCAGCCGCTTCAGGATGTTCTGGTAGCCGGGGTTGTAGCTCGCGACCAGCATGAAGCCCGGCGGCGCGGTCAGCTCTTCGCCGGTGCGGTCGATCATCAGCGTGCGCCGGCTGTCCGTCAGCGGATGCAGCACCACGGTGACGTCCTTGCGCGCCTCGACAATCTCGTCGAGATAGCAGATCGCGCCCTCTCGCACTGCCCGCGTCAGCGGTCCGTCGATCCATTCGGTCTCCCCGCCACGAAGCAGGTATCGGCCGATCAGATCGGCAGCGGAGAGATCGTCATGACAGGCCACGGTGTAGAGCGGGCGCCCTAACCTGGCCGCCATATGCTCCACGAACCGCGTCTTGCCGCAGCCGGTCGGCCCCTTCAGAAGAAGGGGCAGACCATTGGCGTGGGCCGTTTCGAACAACGTGCATTCATTGCCGACTGGCCGGTAGAACGGGACGGGCTGGGTGCCCGTCACGTTTCTTGTTTGGGCGTTCATGCCTGGCCTCTTTCGGGAACCACGGCTTCATCACCGGGCTCGACGATTTCCCGCTGCGGGACAAGCTGGCTGTAAAGGAAGAGCAAAGCGCCCAGTACAACAGCAACACCTGCTCCAAAGCGCATGAGGTAGAAGATCTCAAGCGTGTCCTGCACATCCATGAAGTAGTCACCGACCACCCGTTGCATATGCGTCTGGATCGTGCCGGCAAAGGTCAGCACGAAAGTCATGAAGGCCATGCCGCCTGTCATCAGCCAGAAACTGCACATGTTCAGCACCTGATTGTAGGGCGAGCGGCCCCGCAACACCGGCATGGCATAGGTGAACATTGCTAGGTTCAGGGCGACATAGGCGCCATAGAAAGCAAGATGCCCGTGTGCTGCCGTCACCTGCGTGCCGTGGGTGTAGTAGTTCACCCCGTGCAGCGTATGCAGGAAGCCCCAGACGCCGGCGCCGAAGAAGGCCACCGTCGCTGAACCGAGAGACCACAGAAGTGCAGCCTTGTTCGGATGGTTGCGTCGGCCTTTCCAGACCATGATGAACGCGAAACTCATCATGGCAAAGAACGGGATCACCTCAAGCGTCGAGAAGATCGAGCCAACCCACTGCCAGTACTCGGGCAGGCCGATCCAGTAGAAATGGTGACCAGTGCCGAGAATGCCGGAGAACAATGCCGTGGCGACAATGACATAGAGCCATTTCTCGATCACTTCACGATCGATTCCGGTCAGTTTGAGCATCAGGAAGGCGAGGATCGACGCCATCACCAGCTCCCAGGTCCCTTCGACCCAGAGGTGGACGATGAACCACCAATACATCTTGTCGAGACTGAGATTAGACGGGTTGATGAAGGCAAAGATCCACAACAGAGACAGCAGCCAAAGCCCGGTCAGAAGGACATTGGTGATCGCAGTCCGGCGCCCCGCAAGTACGGTCAGCGAGATGTTGACGAGGAAGATCACCGCCGCCACCAGAATGCCGAACTTGACCCAGAGCGGTTGCTCGAGAAACTCGCGACCGCCATGGATGCCGACGAGATAGCTCGCGACTGCGCCAAGCGTGCCAACAACCAGGATGATCAGCTGCAGGTAAGCGAGCTTGACCGAGTAGATCTCGCGTTCGCTTTCTTCCGGAACGAGATAGTAGGCAGCACCGAAGAACCCCAGCAGCAGCCAGACTATCAGCGCGTTAGTGTGAATCATCCTGATGATGTTGAACGGCAGCAACTCGGACAATGTGTTCGGAGCAACATATATCCAGCCAGCCAGCAGACCGCCCAGCACCTGAATGGCAAACAGCCCCATCGCTACAATGAAATAGGCGTAGGCCACTTTTTGGGATTTGTATTTCATGATTCTTCTCCCTTAACCCGCGTCATTCGGCGGCCAGTTCTGGGTGTCCGTCTGATCGGCCCAACGCAGGAAGTCGGCGAGCCCGCGCATTTCTTCCTCGGTGATTTCGAAGTGTGGCATTTGCCGGCGACCGGGTGTTCCGGAAGGCTGTGCCTTCATCCACGCATCAAGGATCTCGAAGGCCCCTTCGGGATCGTCGAGAACGCCCCAACGGGTCATCACGTTACCGACTTCCGGCGCGAAATACGCGCCTTCGCCATGCAGCGTATGACAGTTGATGCAGCTATGCCGTTCCCAGACTTCCTTGCCGAGTTTGACCGCGTCGGTCAGCGGCATGCCTGCCGTGGATTTCTCGACGACATAGCGGTGACTGTGGATCGTCATGGCCACGAACACGACTATGAAGAACAGAGATCCTCCATAAAAAATGTTCCTGGCCCGCGATTTTGTAAGGATCTCTGACATTGTGCCGGACCTGCTCGTTATTGCGGATGGAGCAGAAATACCGGGGTCCGGGTTGGGCAATGTTGTCGCAGCGCAAAGAACTCAACGATTTGCCGTGCAACAACGAGGTCACAAAGGATCAATGGCCTTGATCATATGACCACCTTGAGCTGTGGGAGCTTCGAATTGCTGGGACAATAGCGCCATGAGACCGCCGGATATCAACGATCCAGACTTGCCGCTGACAACACTGTTCAAGGAATGGCCCGGGACGCCGGCGGTATTCATAAGGCACCGGATGTTGTGCTACGGCTGCCCTATTGCGCCCTTCCACACGGTTATCGACGCCTGTGCGGAATACAAACTGGATGAAGACGCGTTTCGGGCGGAACTGCGTCAGGCAGCAGGTCTCTAAACCTAGATTCAAGAAGAAGCCCCGGCTAGCTCCCGGCGCCGCTCAGCAAGACCAGACGATGCGCATCCGTCACAACAATATGACGCCGCGTACTTTCCAGAATTCCCTGTTTCTGCCAGGCACTGAGCAGCCGGCTGACCGTATGAAGTGTCGTTCCGGTCATGTCCGAAATATTCTGCCGGGTAACGGGGAAGGCAATTTCAATCCCGTTCTCGACCTTGCGGCCGGACTGATTGGCCATCCTGAGAAGCGCCGCCGCCAGGCGTTGTTCCACGGCCTGGGTCGCCAGCTCCATCAACTGTGAATGCAGTTCTCCCATGCGCTCACCGACAACTTTGTAGGTTTCGGTCGCGAAACCCTCATACTTTGACGTGAAATCGCTCCAGACCCGGACCGGCCACGACAAGGAAACTGTCTCTGCCGCTGCAATTGCCGTCGCAGGATAGGTATCGCGTCCCAGAGCCGGAGCGATGCCGAAAAGCTGACCGGGAGCGATATGCATCGCAATGATGTGCTCGCCCCCCGGCGTTGACTTCACGACCCGGATATAGCCATCCAGCAACAGATAAAACTGGTCGGCAGGCATTCCCTCGGAAAAGACGGTAGCGCCCTCTTCCGCCCGCTTGGAGACGGCCTGATCGAGGATTTCGCGGATCTGGGTGCGCTCAAGGCGTCGGAACGGTGGAAGCCCGACGAGAAGGCTTTCGTCTAATTTATTCAAAACTCGTCCCGAAGTTTGTTGCAGCACAAAGAGCCTCGCGCGGCACTAAAGCATAACGGTGCCAGGCAAAAATACCGAAAACAAAGAACGGATTTTTCGATGTTCAGCAAAATAATGATGGCGACCGCAGCTCTTGCCATGATGGCGGGACCCGCTTTGGCCGAAACCTACGAAGTCAAGATGCTCAACAAGGGCGCTGCGGGCTCCATGATTTTCGAGCCTGATTTTGTTGCCGCGCAACCGGGCGACACGATCCGCTTCGTTGCGACTGACAAAGGCCACAATGTTGAATCTATCAAGGGAATGCTCCCGGACGGGGTCAAGAAGTTCAAGAGCAAGATGAACAAGGACTTCGACCTCGTGGTCGAGACCGAAGGTCTTTACGGGCTCAAATGCACTCCCCACATCGGCATGGGGATGGTCGCCCTGATCCAGGTTGGCAAGGCCAGCAATCTTGAAACCGTGCGTGCAGTGAAGCAGAGGGGCAAGGCAAAACAACGGTTTGATGCCGCGTTCGCCAAGGTCAAATGACCCGCATTTCAGACTGACCCATCCTGAGGGGGCGATGCCACGTATGTGCATCGCCCTTGTCATTTTTAAGGTGGAAACATCGAGATGACCAACGCGACACGGGTGCCCGAGCGTGACCTGGCAGTTTTCAGCTATGGTTTCCGGCCGTTTTTCCTGTCCGCAGCGCTATTCGCGTGCATCTCCGTCTTTCTGTGGATGCTGCTGCTGAATGGAACACTCGAGCTTTCGAGCTCCTTTACCCCGACCGACTGGCATATCCACGAAATGCTGTTCGGATATGCATCGGCTGTCATCGCCGGCTTCCTGTTTACGGCGATTCCGAACTGGACAGGACGCGCGCCCAAACGGGGCTGGCCGCTGGTCTTTCTCGTTATTCTGTGGCTTATCGGCCGGCTTGCGACTGGGGGGATCTTGGGACTGGAGCCGATCAGCGTAATGCTTGCCGATCTGGCGTTCCTTGTCGCCATCGTCGCCACGGTCCTTGTGGAAATTGTCGCCGGCCGGAACTGGCGCAATCTCATGGTCGTGATGCCAGTCATGCTTTTGCTTGGCGCCAACCTCGCCTTTCACCTCGAAATCCATCTGACCGGAGCCTCTGATGTCGGCCGACGTTTGGGCGTCGCTGTTATCGTCTTTCTGATCATGTTGATCGGCGGGCGGATCATTCCGAGCTTTACCCGGAACTGGCTGGTCAAACGCAACAGTGAGCAGCTTCCGGCTGCCATGAACCGGTTCGATGCACTCTGTCTGCTCACAGGTGGTGGAGCGCTACTTGGCTGGTCATTCTTTCCTGATGAGCCGATCGCCGGCTGGATAATGCTCGGGGCTGCCGGTCTGCAGGGCGTCCGTTTGAGCCGGTGGCGAGGCGCAAGCACTTGGAGATCGCCTCTTCTGCTTATGCTGCATGCTGCCTATGCCTTTATTCCGCTTGGGCTCGCTGCCACTGGCGCGGCTTCAATTGGTTGGATATCTCCGGCCGCCGGTGCCCATCTGCTTGGCATCGGTGCTATCGGCGGAATGACAATGGCAGTCATGATCCGGGCTTCTCTTGGACATACAGGTCACAAGCTGGAGGCTGGGCCGCTGCTGAGTGTTGCGGCGGGCATGATTTTCAGCGCAGCACTTGTTCGGGTGTGCTTTCCGGAGGCATTTGTCGGAAGTGTTTCCGGTCTTTGGATAGCAGCGGCTCTGTGGATTTCGGGCTTTGCCACTTTCTTGCTGAAAATTGGCCCCTATCTGACCAGAACCAGCCGAAAGCCCACGTAATCCGCCGGCAAGCCGGCGGCACAGCCGCCGACTTTCGGATTGCGGACCAGATCGATGACAATCGCCCGGTGCTTTCCTTCGGCGATATGAGCCCCGCAATATTCCTGTTTCGCCAGGGGCTTCACCCCATCAGCCGTCAGATCCGTGTTGGCTACACAGGTATTGGTCCACTCCCAGACATTGCCTGAAAGGTCGGATAGACCGTGAGAGTTCTCGCCGAATGCCCCGCGCGGCTTGAGGTCTGTTTCGACACCTTCACGGGCCGCGACATTGCGGGCATAGGCCTCCAGCCAGCGCTGCGCCGGGTCGTCTTTCGCTTCTTCCACGATGGCCTCTTCAACAAAGCGCTCGGCTGCCGCGCGCTGCCATTCCCTGTCATCAGGAAGACGCCAGTCGAGGCCCGTCTGGCGCGAGAACCAGGCGGCATATGCCGTCGCGTCATACCAGTTGACTTCGGTTTGAGGCATTTCAGCACTTGTCGGGCTACCGCCCTGGGAAACTTCTGAAGCCTTGCAGGCACCGTCCGCGACACAGGCAGCATACTCGGCGCGGCTGACCTGAAACTTCATGATTTCAAGAGGCGTTTCTGCGTCGTGCTGTTCCAAGGGTGCCTCAACAAGCTTACCGTAATAGCGATAATTCCCGGCGGGCCGATACGTGTACGGACCCGGCTCGACCACGACGGTCTCGGGCAAATCGGTGATCGCGGGCGCTGAAATGTTCCAGCCGATAATTGCAGCAACGGATGCGGTCAGAACAAGAGCGGAGAGCGGTACAGTCAGGGAGCGCATTTCCATATCCCTCGACAAGATAAAAAGGGGCAGCCGTTTCCGGCCGCCCCTCGTTTGAGACTGACGATTGGTTGCACTCAGGGCAGCGCTGTTTTGCCTTCATGAGCGGCGTTGTATTCCGTCGGAGCGACAACCTGTTCCATCAGATCGTTGCTCCACTTGCCTTCGACAAGCACGTGGGCGGTTGCACCAAGGTTCACAGCCTCGATCAGGTTGTGGTTCACATAGGCATAGACGCCCGGCTGCAGAAATTCGTAGAGCGCAGCACCCGCCGAACCACCCCGGATGAACCAGGTTTCGAGATCCCGGTCGGGAGTATTGTTGAACTTGCCGTGCTCCCAAACCAGATCGCCATGTCCGCCGATAAGGTGTGGACGGCTGTCGCGGTTGGCCTGACTATGGACGAACAGCACCCGTTCGCCCTGCTTCGCCGTCAAAGCGTTATCGCCTGTGAGGGCTCCAACCTTGCCATTGAACACGACGTGGCTCGGGATCAGGCCGTTCATCACTTCAAGTGTGTCTGAATAACTGTCACCAACATCCGCAAAGCGCTTGTATTCGCCGCTCTCATCCTTCGGGACGTAGAAGTCGTTCTCGCCAATATAGTAGACGCGGTCGTAGCTGACCGGCTTGCCATTGTGATCCGACAAACCCTTGCGCGGCAGCACCATGACGGCGCCCGACATACCGGAGACGACGTGCCACGGGATCATCGGGCCGCCCGGCGCGCAGTGATAAACGAAGGTACCCGGCCGCGTCGCTTTCCAGCGCAGCACTGTCTTTTCACCTGGATTGACCAACGTCAGCGACCCGCCACCCAGCGCACCGGTTGCCGAGTGGAAGTCGATGTTATGTTGCATCGTATTGTTCGGGCTATTGTACATCGTGAGTTCGACGTAATCACCCTCATGAACCACCATCATCGGGCCGGGAACTGACCCGTTGAATGTCATCGCCTGCAGATAGGCATCGTCGGCGATCTGCATTTCTTTTTCGACGATCTGCATTTCGAACTCGACGATACGCGGTTCGGCAGGCGCAATCTGATCGTGCGCATGGACGAATGGCGGCTTAACCAGCTTGTGCTTGATGCGCTTGAGGGACGACAGGTCGGCCGGGGGGGCCATCGATGTGTCCATGATCTCTTCGCCCTGTGCGGCTTTGATAGCCAAAGGGGTCGCTGCAAGTCCAGCGGCACCGATTAATGCGGCTCTACGCGTCAACATCGCTTTTTCCTTTCGAGCTTAAAATCTGTTCAAGGATGATTTAGCGATGCATGCCCAGCGCTACGTTGTGCCAGCACAATGTCGGGCTATTATTTCTGTCGGAGAATGTGAGGGTCACTGAACCCGAGATAGCTTTGCACCAATCAATACAATCGGTTGGCGCAAAGCTTTGATGTTAAGAAGATTCCGTTATGAGAATCTCACTGGCTCTTTTCCCGGAGCGTTACTCGTCCGTCATCGGCGTGGTGATGACGAGGAAAACGAGATCAGTCAGCCCCGAATTCTGGATGCCGTGCTCGATCCCCGGCGGGATGAAGATCACGTCATGGCGCCGGACGACCTGCTTCTTGCCGGCAATCTCCATCAGGCCCTCGCCTTCGAGTACGTGATAGACCTGCTCCTGCACCTTGTGGGTATGCCGTTCAACATAGGCCATTGGCTGGTAGCAGGAAATCCGGTGGTCGAGCTGTTTGGCGTCGGACGTGTCGGCCGCGACCAGCGGCTTGGACAGCGCGCCGCCGAAGTGGCCCGGGAATTCCTTCCACTCGACCTCGGCAATGTTGCGGATGAAAGCCTTGCTCATGAATCTGGTCTCCTTGGTGTGCCTGATGATTAAGGGTGATACGGCTCGCCGAATACCGGCTCCTTGTGCGGGATCGGCGGCAATGCCCAGGTTCCGGTTGCCGGCGGGCGGATTTCCGCGTCGACATGCACATCGATCAGATACGGTTTGTTGGAAGCGACCGCATGTTCCAGCGCGCCCTTGAAATCTTCCGATTTCGAAACCGTAACCCCCTCAACGCCCGCGGCCCGTGCCCAGGCGGCGAAGTCCGGGTTGTAGGGCCGGTTGTTGTTGCCGGTCTCGTAGAACCCTGTAGCGATTTCCCGACCGTCGAACAGGCCGTACTGGATGTCGCGGATGGCGCTCCAGCAGAAGTTGTTCCAGACCACCCAGACCACCGGGATGTTGTACTCGGCGGCAGTGCAGAGCACGTGCGGCACCATGGTAAAACCGCCATCGCCGCAAATCGAGATGCAAGGCCGGTCCGGCGCAGCGAGTTTGGCGCCAAGAATCCCGCTCGGCCCGAAGCCCATTCCGGAGAAGCCCCAGGTATTCAGCATGGATTGCGGCCGCCGCGCTTTCCAGAACTGCATGTACCAATTGTGGTGCACGCCGGAATCGAGGGAGATGATCGCATCGTCCGGCAACACGGCCGCGCAATCCGCCACCACGCGCTCAGGGCGCATCGGGCTGGCATGCACGTCGAAATTCGGCCGGGTGAAGTCGTCCCATGCCTTGGCCCAACCGGCGATATCCGCCAGCCACGGCGCCATGCGCCCGTCTTCGGATGCGCCGCGCCGGTCCAACTCTGCCAGGAGCTGGGTCAGAAAGGTCTTGGCGTCAGCCAGAACGCCGAGATCCGGCGGATAGTTGCGGCCGATTTCGTCGTGGTCGACATCGGCATGGATTAGCTTCGTATCCGGGAAATTCCAGGAATAACCCGGTGTCCAGGAAGACGAGGACCGGTCGTCGAAACGGGCGCCGACGGCAATCACGAGATCCGCATGCCGCCCCGCCTGGTTTGCCTGATAGGCCCCGTTCCGGCCAATAAAGCCGAGCGAGAGCGGATCTTCCATATCGAGGCAGCCCATGCCGTTGGGCGAGCTGATGACAGGAATGGAGAACCTGCGCGCCAACGCAGTCAACTCAGCGCTTGCTTCCGAAAGCGTCACACCGTGGCCGATGAACAGCACCGGCTTCTCAGCAGCGAGAAGCATATCGACTGCCGCCGCGACATCTTCCGGTGCCGCTCCGTTGCGGCGGGCAAGATGACCACCCGACGGTGCCTCGGTGGTAACGTCCGCTTCTTCCTGGAAGACGTTGAACGGCACGTCCAGATTGACCGGTCCCGGCCGCCCGCTGAGCATTGTCGTCGTCGCCTGACGCAAGGCCAGCGGCAGCATGTCGACCCGGGTCGGCTGGAAGCTGCGTTTCACTACCGGCCGCATGACATTGGCGAAATCGGCCTGATTGTGCCGGTTCAGTTCCTGGAACGGGCTGCGGTTGAACTGCGAGGTCGGCACGTTCGCCGTGATCGCCAGGAAAGCGGAGCTGTCCGTCTGTGCCACCGCCGTCGCCATGATCAGGTTGGCCGAGCCCGGACCGCAGGAGGTCAGGGTCGCAACCGGCTCATGCTTGACCCGGAAATAAGCATCCGCCATATGCGCCGCCGTCTGCTCGTGCCGCGGCGAGATCAGCTTGATCTCGTCCTGCACGTTGTACAGCGCATCCAGCATGCCTACGGTCCCGTGGCCACAGATACCGAAAATATACGGAATCTTCTCGTTGATCAGATGTTCCGCGATGATCTCCGCGCCTTTACGCAGCGCCATGGCGCTCTCCCGTTCCAGGTTGTCTCAAGTCTTGTTTAGACAGGCGTGGTTAGACCATGCCGCCGTTGGTCTGCACGATCTGGCCGTCGATCCAGGAAGATTTGCCGGAGGCAAGGAAGGCCACGACATTCCCGACTTCTTCAGGCTCTCCAACGCGGTTCAGCGGGCTCATGCCTGCGGAACGCTGGATCGCCGCCTCGTCCTTGCCGGAACGGAACAGGTCGGTATCGACCGGTCCCGGCGCAACGGCGTTTACCCGGACGCCCCGACCGGCGAGTTCCTTCGACATGGACCGGACGAGACATTCCACCGCCGCCTTGGTGGCACTGTACGGGCCGAGTCCCGGTGCGGCGAAACGCACGAGCGAGGTGGTCAGCGCGATGATGCTGCCGCCATCGGCGACCGACTTGGCGGCTTCCTGAAGGACGTTGAAGGCGCCGACGATATTCACCTCGACGAGGCGGCGGAAGTTCTCCGGGTCGAAATTAGCCATCGGTGCCGGTGGCACGTTGATGCCGGCATTGGCGACAATACAGGTCGGTGCCCCGCCGAAATCCTTGGATGCATCCGCGATCACCTTGGCGACATCAGTCGGATTGGTGATATCCGCCTTGTAGACCCGGGTCGATCCGGCGGTTTCCGGGGCGGTACTTGTATAGGTCAGCGCGACGTCGAACCCGTCCGCGGCGAGTGCATCGACGCAGGCTTTGCCGATGCCGCGCGAGCCGCCGAATACGATTGCGATTTTCTTGGTCATGATAGTCCTCGTTGCTACTTGGAAAGGAATGAACACGGATGGCTTCGGTTAGATATCCGGAGGGTTAGAGCCATAGGATCTCCTTCCGGTATTCAAGATCGTCAAGCAGGGCCTTGGCCGGGCCGGTATGGATGACGGCGCCGCGGTCGAGCACAAACACACGGTCGGCCAGGGCAAGCACCAGATCAAGATTATGTTCAACGATCACAACCGGAAGGCTGAGGCGAAGCCGGTCGAACACGGCGAAGAGATCCTGGATGATAGCCGGTGCCAGCCCTTCGAAGGGCTCGTCCAGCAGCAGCAGACGCACATCGCCTGACAACGCCCGGGCGACCGCCAGCATCTGTTGCTCGCCGCCCGAGAGATAGTCGGCGGGCGTGTCCAGGCGTTCTTTCAGAACCGGGAAGAAATCAAAGATCTGCTCTTCGGTCCAGACCACGCTGCGATCAGCCGTTGCGGCTCTGGCCAGTCGGCCGAGCTCCAGGTTTTCAGCGACGGTCATCCCGGCAAAGAGCCCGCGCCCCTGCGGGACATAGCCAATACCGAGCCGGGCCGCCTGATATGCCGGCATTCCGACCAGTTCCTGGTCGCCAAACGCAACACTGCCCGAAGCGGCTGGAACCAGTCCCGCAAGTGTCTTCAGCATTGTCGACTTGCCGGCACCGTTACGCCCGAGCAAGGCAACAATCTCGCCCTCGTTAACGTCCAGCCCGACATCGTTCAGGATATGGCTTTTGCCGTAGAAGGTATTCACCTTATCGATTGTCAGTACCCGCGCCGCCTCGTCTGCAGCGTCTATTTTCCGGCCTGTCACGACCGGGGTTCCGGAGCCGGTATAGACTTCCTGGACGCGGCTATCCGTTCGCACGGCCTCCGGGCCGCCGGACATCAGTACCTCGCCCTGGTTCATTACGGTGACATGCTTCGAGAAGGCGAGCACCCGGTCGATGTCATGTTCGACGATCAGAACCGGGACCTCCTTGGAGACGTTTTCGATCAGGTTCGACACCCTCTCCCGCTCAGCCGCCGCGAGACCGGCCAGCGGCTCGTCGAGCAGAAGCATTCCGGGCTTCGAGGCCAGCGCGATGCCGAGATCGACCAGCCGCTGACCGCCATAGGAGAGATCGCCCCCCTTGGTTTCCTGGATGCCGTCGAGCCCGAGATAGCGGATCAGCTCATCCGTCTCGGCATTGATTTCCGGATTGCTGTCGACATCCTGCCAGGGATTGAACCGGCTTTCATGCCGCGCCTGCAGGGAAAGCCGCAGGTTTTCCCTGATCGACAGGTCCTGGAACAGGTTGGTGATCTGAAACGACCGGGCCAGCCCCCGCCGGCATATAGCGTCCGGCGAGAGGGACTGAATTTCCTCTCCCCGCAGCCGGATGGTGCCCTTGTTCGGCGCGAACATGCCGGACACCAGGTTGAAGAGGGTCGTCTTGCCGGCGCCGTTCGGTCCGATCAGTGCGTGTATCTCGCCGGCCGAGACTTCCAGTCCAGCATGTTCTACTGCCCGGATACCGCCGAAATGCTTCGAGACCCCTTCAACCTGCAAAACGATGCCGTCGGCACGCTCGGGGCGGAGGAACGCTGGAAGAACGAGGTTGTCGTAGAGCTTCCTTTTGCTCATGGCCGCGGCTTCCGACGGCGCCTTGTGCCAGTGACGGCGCATACGCTCCCAGATCCCGACAAGGCCGTTCGGCGAATAGATCACGAAACTGATGAAGACGATGCCGAACCAGAACAGCCAGTGCACGGTCCAGATCGACAGCATTTCGCGGAACAGAACGTAAAAGGCAACGCCGATGGCCGGGCCGAGGATATGACGCATCCCGCCGATCACCACCATCGCCAGCAATTCGCCGGAGAAGATGATCGAGGTGGATTCCGCCGACACAATGTAATGCTGAAAACCGGTCAGCGCTCCCGCGAGCGCGGTCACCGAGGCCGAGAGAACAAAGGCGGCCAGCTTGTAGCGGTCCACAGGATACCCCTGGAACGTGGCGCGCTGCTCGTTTTCCCTGATCGCCACCAGGACGTGGCCGAATGGAGAACGGGCTACCCGGTGCAATCCATAAAGAACCAGGAAACCGATCACGGCGACAACGGCATAGTAGGTGAACTGGTCGTCCAGATCGAGCGGGCCGAGGGTGCCGCGCTGCAAGTGGCCGAGGCCGTCCTCGCCGCCTGTCACCTCGGTCCAGCGGAAGGAGACCGTGTATGTCAACGCGGCGAGCGCCAGCGTCATCAGGGCGAAGTAGACACCCTTCCGGCGCAACATCAGGACTCCGACGATTGCAGCCCCAACAGCCACGAAGAGCATGGCGAACAGGATCGGGATCAGGATCTGGTCCGGGAACCAGTGCCGCTGGCTGAGCGCCGCAGCATAGGCGCCGATACCAAACCAGGCGCCATGCCCGAAGGACACAAGCCCGGTGTAGCCGACAAGGACATTTAGCCCCATGGCCGCGATCGTCAGGGTGACGAGAAACGCCGCCGTACTGGTTGTTTGCCCCAGCAGAGACATAACGGCAGGTAGCAGAAGCAGTGCCAGCGCGCCGATCCAGAGCGGCGCGTGCTTCGATTTCAGGAGCGCCGAGGTCATTCGAATTTCTCCATGCGCTCGCCGAGGAGGCCGCGCGGACGGAACATCAGGATCAGGAACATCAGGACGTACATCGATGCCTCACCGGCGGCGGGCACGAAATGGATGGTTATGCCACGGACGACACCGACCAGCAGCGCTGCGGCGACAACGCCCCAGAAACTGCCGAGCCCGCCGATCACGACAACAACAAAGGCGACGGTGATGATCTCAGCCCCCATTGCCGGATGGACGACAGCGATGGGCGCGAACAGCGCGCCGCCCAGCGCGGCCATGCCGACGCCGAGGACCACGACGGTGGTCATGTACGGTTGCAGCCGGATACCCAGCGCCGCCACCATGTCCGGGTCCTGGATCCCGGCCCGCACCACCCGGCCGAAGGACGTTTTCTGAAGCAGGTACCAGATACCGACAAGCACGACGGCAACCACGGCCAGCAAAATCAGGCGGTATTTGGAGAACAGGAAGTTCCCGACGATCACCGGCCCCTTGAGCAGTTCCGGCATTGAAGCGGGTTGCGGCGCCGCTCCCCAGATGATGCGGATTGTCTCCTCTCCCACCATCGCAAGACCGAAGGTCACCAGCAGCCCAAGGATCGGATCAGCCGTGTAGAACCGTTTCAGGATGAAACGCTCAAACAGAATGCCGAGCAATCCGACGACGACCGGCGAAATCGCCACAGCGGGCACGAAGCCGACATATTTGGCGATCTCGACCGAGACATAGGCGCCGAGCGCATAGAAGGCGCCATGGGCCAGATTAACCACCCCGCCGACGCTGAAGATCAGCGACAGACCGAGTGCGATCAGCAGATAATAGCCGCCAAGGACGAGGCCATTAACAAGCTGTTCCAGAAGGAAGACGAGCTGCATTCCTGTTCAGTTCTCTTAACTACGGGATCGGGCATACGAAAAAGAGGCGTGGCCCCGGGGACGTTCGGGGACCACGCCAGGCAGGTATCAGAGCGTGCAGGGATTCTGATCACTCGTCGGATAGATAGTCTCCAGCGGCTGGTCTGCCCCCGGGACAGCGGCGCCGAGCGTCATCAGATCCCACTGGTCCTTGGCCGATCCGGCATCCTTTACCGAGAACGGATAGGCCTCCTGGACCAGCTGATGATCCCAGGACCGGAAATAGGCTTCCCTGCCCTTCATGATGTCGAACTTGGCGCCCTTTTCGAAATGCTGGATCAGCACTTCGGAGTCCGTCGACTTTGTTTCCTCCATCGCCTGGGCCACCAGTTTCAGGGCCACATACTCGATCCAGGCGTGGTTTTCCGGCGGCTTGCCGTAGCGCTTCGTGAAGGCCTCGACGAATGCCTGCGATGCCGGTGTCTGCAGCGTGTGGTACCAGACCGTCGGCCAGGTCCCGCTGAGGTTTCCAGGTCCGGCGGCCCAGGCGTCTGCGGTGTTCAGGTTGAAGCCGACAGTCGGGAACGGCAGGCCGTATTCCGCATACTGTTTCACGAAGTTTGTTACCTGGTTGCCAGCGAGATTGAGGCAGACCACGTCCGGCTGCGATTGCCGGATTTTCAGCAGATAGGGGCTGAAATCGGTGACATCGGTCGCCACCAGATCATCGCCGCTCAGGGTCGCATCATTCGCCGCAAAGAAGCTTTTCGCCGCCCTCAGAAGATCGTGCCCGAACACGTAGTCGGCGGTCAGGGTATGGAACTTCTTGCCCTTCACCATGTCGTCACGCAGCAGCGCGTTGCCGACTGCATTGACCATCACGGTATTCGGGATATCGGTGCAGAACATATAGCGGTTGCAGTTCTTGCCGCGCAGGGTGTCGGACCGCGGCCCGAGCGCCATGAACATCTTCTTGTTGCGGGCAGCAACCTGAGAGATCGCCAGCGCGGACGCTGAGCTGATCTCTCCCATCAGGAAGGCCTTCTCGTCACGCTCAAGCATGCGCTGGGCCTTCGTCGCCGCAGTGTTCGGATTAATCGAGTCCTCGGACTTCACGTCCAGCTTGCGGCCCAATACGCCGCCTGCGGCGTTGATTTCCTCGGCGGCCATCTGGATACCGAGCACGGCCCATTCGCCAAGTGCGCCCAGGAACCCGGTCATCGGCGTCAGGTGGCCGATCATGATGTCATCTGATGCTGCCCGGACAATTGACGGGCTGCCGATTGCCGCGCTGGCGACCAGCCCGCCACCAACCTTCAAAGCAGTTCTGCGGCTTACAGGCGCCTGAATATGGGCGCGCGTTGTCACGCGTTCTTCCATGGTTACCTCCCTCAAGGCTTTATTGTTTATTATTGTCATATATGAATTTTATAATCTCGCATCATTGTCAACTCGGACTTTGAAAATTTCAGCACGCGGTAAGCGTTGAGGGAGCAGCAGACCGCACACCGGGGTTGGTTCTCCGATCGGGATAAGAAAGAAAATTCAATAGAATCAGGGATCGGCAGAGCGATAGCCCGCCAACGCGCTAAAAATCGAAGCTGTTTAAAAGATCTACTGGAGGGCCGGCGCGCCGAGTGCTTTGCTTACCCGGTCGGCAGCGGCTCGCAAGATTGCCTGCTTGTCCTGTAACTCAGAGATAGAAAGTCGCCAGACCGGGCCGGAAATACCAATGGCGCCGATCAGATTGTTGCGAAAATCAACAACGGGAACTGCCGCGCAGCGCACTTCAGCAAAGAGTTCCGCATCGTCATAGGCAATGCCGCTCTCACGGATTTTACTAAGCTCTGCAACGAGTCTCTGACTGTCCGTTATGGTTGCGGGCGTATGAGGTTCCAGCACGACATCTTCGAAATAGCTCTCCAGCCGATCCGATCCGAGGTGGGCCAAAAGAACCTTTCCCACGGCGGTCGCATAGGCCGGACGCATCGTCCCCGGTCCCTCGCTTAGTCTGAGCGGACTTGAACTTTCCTTGCGCGCCATAATGGCCACATTGGTTCCCGACCAGACCGCGAAATGTGAGGTTTCCCCGGTATCCCGGGCCAGATCGTGGAGAATCGGGCTGACGATATTGTAGAGCTCGATATCGTTCAGGGCAGCGGCGGCGAGCAGGAACATAGGTCGGCCGATATGGTATTTCTTGCTCTTGTCGTCCTGTCGGACATAGCCGAGCTGAACCATCGTCTTGACCAGATGGAAGGCGGTGCTGTTATTCAACTCGACCGCCTTGCTCAGCTCGGAAAGCTGAATGCCTCCAGGTGACTGGCCAATACACTCGAGTATGGAAAATGCCCGCGCCAGCGACTGAATGCTGGGTTTTTCGGCTTTACGTGTTTCCACCAAATCTGCGTCCATCGTCCAAATTCACTATCGCGGCAGGAAGATCCCACGCCCTTCCGGCGCATTCCCATGTTACCGAGTCTGCCCCAAAAACACCTAAAATTCAATCGACAAGCGGCTGCAGATGAGAATGGGAACTCTGCCGGAACCGCATCAGCGGGACCTTCCTCGCAGAGAAGATCGACCCTTCTCAGGCCGTGCGAAAAGCAGATATATGGGCTGGTTATATCTTTATATCGCAGTAGTATTTAACATTGTTAAATAATCTAGCCGGATTGTGGACATCTCGCTGTAACCGGCCACGGTGGGGGAGAGCCGAAGTGCGTTTTGGGAAAGCGGACCTGTCGCAGCACTATGACGTCATTGTGTTGGGTGCCGGTGCTGGAGGTATGACTGCAGCGGCGGTCGCCGCACATGAAGGGCTGAACGTCCTGGTTCTGGAAAAAACAAACCGGCTGGGCGGCACAACGGCACTCTCCGGCGGCATGGTCTGGGCGCCGAACAGCGCATCAGAGACGACCGTAGGCACTGAGGATAACGTGGCAGAGGCACGCACATATCTGGACGCCGTGATCGGCTCCCGGCCCGGCGCTAAGCTGCGGCAGACCTTTCTCGAGCGCGCGCCCGAGGCGATTGCCTATCTCGGCCGAAATACTGCGGTCAAACTCACGCCCCTTGCCTTCTACCCGGACTATTATCCGGACCTGCCCGGCGCCACGCTCAAGGGCCGGGTGCTGGAGCCACGGCCTTTCGATGGCCGTACACTTGGCGAAGCCTTCCGGCTGTTGCGGGACCCCCTGCCGGAATTCACGCTTTTTGGCGGCATGATGGTCTCCCGTACGGACATTCCGCATTTCCGGCGCATGTTTCGCTCTCCCCGTTCGGCCCTCCGCGTTGCAATGCTGCTGATTAAATACGGCCTGCATCGTCTTAACCTGCATCGCGGCGCCACGCTCGTGCTGGGGAATGCACTCGCGGGACGGCTGGTAAAGAGCCTGAGGGACCTTTCCGTTGCCGTCGCTCTGGAAACCGATGTCACGCGCCTGCTCATGGAAAACGGTGGTGTTGGCGGTGTGGAAATAGCGGGCGCGGACGGCCCCGTAACTGTGAGGGCCAGGAGGGGCGTCATTCTCGCAACCGGCGGCTTCTCGCATAATCAGGAGATGCGCCAGACCTACCTTCCGGAAAGAGCCGGCCCTCTTTCCGCCGTGGCGCCCGGCGCCACAGGTGACGGCCTGGCTCTGGGCCGGACTGCCGGCGGCTCATTGCCGGCCGGAAATGAGAGCAATGCTTTCTGGGTTCCTG
Organism: Nisaea sp.; assembly: GCF_034670185.1. Taxonomy (NCBI): domain Bacteria; kingdom Pseudomonadati; phylum Pseudomonadota; class Alphaproteobacteria; order Rhodospirillales; family Thalassobaculaceae; genus Nisaea; species Nisaea sp. The sequence goes on along the minus strand of NZ_JAXMNY010000001.1, from coordinate 1,081,353 downwards.
TCTCGACCTTCCGCCGGAATAATGGTGCCGAGGCTGTCTACCCGCACACGGTGACCGACCGTGGAAAGCCCGGCATGCTCGCCGTGGCCTCTGATGGCCGCCGCTTCACCAATGAAGCCAATTCTTATCATGAGTTCGTCACGGCGATGCTGCGCACCGACACGGGACTGAGCGCAGTGCCGTGCCACCTGATTTGCGATTCAACCTCGCTCTGGCGGTACGGCCTAGGCGCCGTCAAACCAATGACTGCCCGGCGCGCGCCTTACCTGAAAAGTGGATATCTCATCGAGGCACCAGACCTGAACGGCCTTGCGGCAAAAATCGGCGTTGATCCCACAGCGCTTGCGAAAACCGTTGCCCGCTACAACTCGGATGCAGAGACAGGAAGCGACACCCTCTTCGGGCGAGGCGCGAACGCCTATCACAAATATGTCGGCGACGCGGAAACCAGCCCCAATCCCTGCATGCGACCCCTTACCGACCTTCCCTATTACGCGGTCAAACTGCAACCGGGCGATCTCGGGACGGCAGGCGGGCTCGGCACGGATGGAAACGCCCGGGTGCTCGCAGAGAACGGCGCGCCAATCCCAGGCCTCTATGCCTGCGGAAACGACATGAACTCGATCATGTCCGGCTGTTATCCCGGTCCAGGTATCACTCTCGGGCCCGCTCTCGTGTTTGGGTATCTTGCGGCGATGCATCTTGCGGGGAAGAACACACCCGATGCTGGCTGACGCGCCAGGGCTTGCGTTTAGTCTTTCAGGGCTATTTTCGCTGCAGGCGCCCGACCTGATGAATCGACGAGGGTCTTGAAGGTCGTCCGTGTGTCCGATTTCTCGAAGCTTTTGGAGAAGCGGATCATCCCGTCCGATGTCCGCAGCAGAACGTGGTGCTGTCGGCACAGCGCAGCGAGATCACCAAGAAAATCCGCTGCTTCTTCTTTGGTAAGAAGAAGCTTCTGGTGATCTTTCTGTAACTCGCCGATCAAATTCGGGTCTATCATCGCGTTCCGGTCCCTCGGTCGCAGTCATTATCTGGATCTCTATGTGGGCAGAATAGCACTTGAGGATGCTCTGAAGAAACCTGGTCGGGTAATCACCTGGCATGCGGGCGAGCACAACCGGTCGCACAAGAGCTCACAGCGCGAAGATTACATCACGGTCGTCCCCAAGGAACTCGCGGGCATGCTGCATGCCATAGGCTCGACGACCACGCTTTATGAGTTTCTGGAAGTTTTCATCGAGGACCTTCTCTATGAACGTTTTGCCTCGCTGGATTCCGATGGGCCGGATTGCGAGCGGCCGGATTGCGCCGGAATGTCTGATGCGGGCGCCGAGCCTGTTCTTGAGCTACGCGGGTATTTCGATCGCTGGATGGAGTTCTATGTCCGTGAGGTGATCCCGCCTCTGCCCGATCCATCGGGGCCCGCAGGTGCGGCCGGGTTCGTTGAGGCAATGAAGCGCCAGCAACCACGCTGGCTTATCCTCGCAAACCAGAATGCGCGTGACGAAGCGCGCTGCATGGAAGGGTTTGAAACCTTGCTCGATGTCGCCGAAACGGTATCGAAGCGCTTCGATCTGCGTCTCGATCTCGAATTGGCGCGAAACGGTTTCAGGAGCATGTTGCGCAGGCGCGCTGAATCAGAGGGAAAACCGGCCGACTGGAGTTTGCTCGATCTCGGGAGGATATGATTCAGATAATGAGCAACGACAAATAACCATCTGTAAATAATGACGAAATAGCTGCCCTTTAGACAACTTAAAAACTGGTCCGGCCTTTCAGGTCCTGAAACGGGATCATCACATGCTCCCGGTAAGCAGGCCGTTCCTTCAGGCGTTCATACCAGGCCTCAACCCGAGGCACCGCAGGCCATTCCAGATCCATGCCGAAAAGCCGGTAGAGATTTGTACCCGCCGGAATATCCGCCAGCCCAAATTGCGAGCCACCCAGAAAGTCACGGCCGTCCAATGCTTCTTCCAGACGCATCAAGCATTGGCTCGTAAGCTTTTGTTTTTCCCGGATAGACGGCCAGTCACGTTGCGCTTCCGGGGTGCGAAAATATCCCCAGAATATCCCGGTCAGAAATGCGGGCTGAAGGCTGGTCTGCGACCAGTCCATCCATCTGTCCGCTTCTGATCGTGTCGCCGGATCATCCGACCAGAGCGCTGAGTCCCCAAAGACGGCGGCGAGATAGCGCAGAATGGCATGGGATTCCCAGACGATTGTTCCGTTATGGTCGATCACTGGAACCTTGCCGTGCGGGTTCATGGTGCGAAACGCCGGATCATCCAGCCCTCCCGCCGCGCCACCGGCTTCTGTATGGGTATGCTCCAGCCCTAACTCGGCGGCCAACCACATGACTTTCTGCACGTTGAAGGCACTGCGCCGTCCCCAGACTTTCAGCATTGATCGCTCCCGATAACTCTCAGAAATGACGCCATAAGGCGTGGTATTTTCAAATCTCGATTACCAACCCGTCATACCCGGGCTCAACGCCGGGTGGGCATTTCGCAAGGGTCTCTTCGTAGTCGAGAGAGGCGGCCATGTGGGTGAAATACGCCCTGCCCGGCTTCACCCGCTCGATCCAGCCGAGCGTCGTCTCGAGATTGGCATGGCTGCGGGCGTGATCGATGCGCAGGCAGTCAACGATCCAGACCGGGATGTTCCGCAGCCTCTCCAGCTCAGCATCGGTGAATATGGCTACATCGGTTGAATAGGCGAAGACATCGTTCACGATCAGACCAAGAGACGTGCCGCTCGGGCCGTGATCCTGTTCGGATAGTTCAATTGAGAGCGGACCTATCTCCAGCGTATCACCCGCTGCAATGTCGCGGGCACTCAGCGGCGAGCGGAAGTGCGGCGGGCTGTCCGGCGTCTTCTCGAACATGTACTCGAACCGCTTGAAGAGATCTTTCCGGGTCGCGGCATCCATGTAGGCCGGGATCTGCTTGCCCGTTCCCCAGCAGAGCGGCCGGACATCGTCAATGCCATGCACATGGTCCGCGTGGCTGTGTGTGTAGATGATCGCGTCCAGATCGGTGACTTGAGCGTCGATAAGCTGATCATGCAGATCCGGTGTGGTGTCCACCAGCACTGTAGTTCCGCCCTCTTCCAAAAGGATCGATGGCCGGCGGCGGCGGTTCTTCGGGTTTTCCGGATCGCACGCCCCCCATCCATCACCGACAACCGGAACGCCGGAGGACGGACCGCATCCAAGCATGGTGATTTTCATGGACAGCGTCAGGCCGCGTCGTTGAGATCAATGCCCGCCGGGACGGAGACCTCGGAGAACAGACGGAAGAAGTTCCGCGTCGTTAGGCTGGCCATTTCCTCAACCGAGACGCCACGCAGTTCGGCCAGTGCCTGATGGGTATGCGCGACATAGGCCGGCTCGTTCCGCTTGCCGCGCTTCGGCACCGGCGCGAGGTAGGGAGAGTCGGTTTCGACCAGCAACCGGTCCAGCGGCACGTCCCGCACGGTGCTGCGGATGTCTTCCGCGTTTTTGAAGGTAATGATACCGCTCAGCGAGACGTAGAAGCCGATATCCAGCGCCCGTTCGGCCAACCGGCGGCCGCTGCTGAAGCAATGCAACACGCCCGTATAGGGCTTGCGTGCATATTCCGCTTCCAGCAGGTCAGCCGTGTCGTCATCCGCGTCGCGGGCATGGACGATCAGCGGCAGGCCGGTTTCCTGGGCCGCGCGGATATGCGTCGTGAAACTGCGGTGCTGTGCGTCGCGCGGGGCACTGTCGTAGAAATAATCGAGCCCGGATTCGCCGATGCCGACCACTTTCGGGTGCGCCGCAAGTTCGACCAGTTCCTCGACAGACACTTCCGGCTCCTCGCCCGCCTGGTGCGGATGAATGCCGACCGAGCAGAAAACATCGTCATACTGTTCCGCGATCGCGCGGATCTTCGGAAAAGTCGTGATCCGGGTACTGATCGTCACCATGCGGCAAACACCAGCCTCGCGGGCACGGGCAATGACTTCGTCCCGCTCGTCCTCGAAGGTCTCGAAATCGAGATGGCAGTGGGAGTCGACGATAGCCGGCGCGTTCACTCAGGCCTCCGCTGTTTCCGGTTCGACATAGCGCGGGAATACCGGGCTTGGCTTCGGCAGCTCAGTTCCCGGCACGAGCCGGTTTGCGAGAGCAGAGAATTTCCGCTCCTCCTCGCCAAGCGAGAGCTGATCCAGCATTGTCGAGGCGCTGTCGGGCACGATCGGCTGCATCAGCACGCCGAGCACGCGGATGGTATCGGCGAGCACATAGAGCACGGTCGCCATCCGGTCCGGATCGGTCTTTTTGAGTCCCCAGGGGGCCATTTCGTCGACATAACGGTTGGCATCGCCGACAACTTGCCAGACCTGATCGAGTGCCTTGTTGAAGGCCTGTGCGTCATAGGCCTGGCGGAGCGTACCGAGCAGGCCCGCAGCAGCATCCATCAGAACCTTGTCGGCGTCTGTGAAGTCACCGTGCGCCGGCACCGTGCCGCCGCAATTCTTGGCAATCATCGACAACACGCGCTGTGACAGGTTGCCGAAATCGTTCGCCAACTCGCTGTTCATCCGGTTGATCATGGCGGTGTGGGAGAAATCGCCATCATTGCCGAACGGCACTTCCCGCAGCAGGAAGTAGCGCACCTGGTCGAGTCCGTATTTCTCGATCAGCTCCAGCGGGTCGATCACGTTGCCGACGGATTTGGATATCTTCTGGCCCTCATTGGTCCACCAGCCGTGTGCGAAAACACGTTTCGGCAGCGGCAGGTCGGCGGCCATCAGGAAGGCCGGCCAATAGACCGCGTGGAAGCGCAGGATATCCTTGCCAACCATGTGCAGGTCCGCTGGCCAGAAGGCCTTGTACTCTGCACTGTCGGTATCCGGATATCCCGCGGCCGTGATGTAGTTCGTCAGCGCATCCAGCCAGACATACATGATGTGCGCATCGTCGCCCGGAACCTGCACACCCCATTTGAAGCTGGTGCGCGAGACCGAAAGATCGCGCAGACCGGACTTCACGAAACTCATGACTTCGTTGCGCCGCGAGGACGGAGCGATGAAATCCGGGTGCTCCTCGTAGTATTTCAGCAGGGGCTCCTGCCATTTGGAAAGGTCGAAGAAATAGCTCGGCTCTTCCACCCACTCGACGGGCGCACCTGTTGGTGCCTTGCCGTCGACGACCTCGGTCTCGGTAAAGAACGCCTCATCACGAACCGAATACCAGCCTTCATAAGCGCCGAGATAGATGTGTCCCTTCTCCAGCAACTTGTTCCAGATCGTCTGGCACGCCTTCTTGTGGCGCTCTTCCGTTGTCCGGATGAAGTCGTCATTCGAAAAGTTCATCGCGCCCGCAAGGTCGCGGAAGTTCTGCGACACCTTGTCGGTGAAAGCTTGCGGGTCAATCCCGGCATTCTCAGCCGCGGTCTCGACCTTCTGTCCATGCTCGTCGGTGCCGGTGAGGAACTTGACCTCATAACCGTCCAGGCGCTTGAACCGGGCCAGTGCGTCGCAGGCAAGCGTCGTATAGGCGTGGCCAATATGGGGCTTGTCGTTGACGTAATAGATCGGCGTCGTCAGGTAATAATGCGCACTCATGGAAGTATCCGATCGGCGGACGCTGTCCCGTCAGGCGGACAGTCGGTGAAATTTGGTGTCATGAGGTACCGCTCGCACCCGTCAGTTTCAAGACGAAACGTCAGGAAGCGGCGTGATCCGGGGCCAGAGAATAGAATACATCCATCAGCAACTGCCGCTTTTCAAGGTTGAGGCCAATGCCTTTGCCCAGCAGAGACGCTATCCGTGTACGGCGTTCCGCTATACCGGCGGGGCCGAGGGTTTCTGTCAGCCTCAGGGCGGCGGCGCCCATGCCTTTCACACGATCGACCGGAGCATGGCCTGCAGCCGCATCACGCGCAACGCGGCCGAGCCACCAGTCCAGCAGGTTCATACCCGTTAAGAAAGGATCGCTTTCCTCCGCCTTGACCGGCTTGGTCCATCTGTCAGCCAGTTCCAACAGTCCGAGATCCTGAAGCTGCGGATAGGAACCAAGTGCACCGAAAATATCCTCCAGCGCGGAAATACCGCCTTCTGCTGCAAGTCCGAGAGCGCGGCCGATGCTGCCTTCGGAAAGAGCCACCAGTGTAGCGGCGGTTTCCGGCGGGAGTTCCGGCTGGTGGATAGCCAGCAACTCGGCGATCTGGCTGTCGGAGAGCGGGCCGAGACGAACTGTCCGGCAACGGGATCTGATCGTCGGCAGCAACCGCCCCGGCGTGTGGCTGACAAGCAAAATGAGGGCCTGCCGCGGCGGCTCTTCCAGCAGTTTCAGAACCGCATTTGCCGCGTTCCTATTCATCTCGTCCGCGCAGTCGAGAATGACAACGCGCCAGCCGCCAAGCGATGGGGTCAGACGCAGAAAGCTGCCGATCTTGCGCACATCGTCGACTACGATCTCGCCGCGCATCTTCTTGCGTTTCTCGTCGTAGCCGCGTTCGACGACCAGCATGTCCGGATGACTTCCGGCAGCGATCTGCGCGAAAACTGGATCGTCACTCAACACATTGAGACTTGCTGCCGGCGGCGGTAACGCATCACCGAAGAGGCCCGGCCCCTCATCTTCTCCTCCGCCGCCAGACAGCACATAGCGGGCAAACCGGTAGGCCAGGGTTGCTTTACCGATCCCGGCCGGCCCAGTGATCATCCAGGCATGCGGAATTCGTCCAGAGGAAATAGCGTCATACATCGCCGTTTCCGCGGCTGCATGACCGATAAGAGTATCGTTTTCTCTCGGCAGGGAAAGGCGGTGTTCTTCGCTCATAGAGGAGCGCCGAGCCGTTCGCGGACGAGCCTGGCGATAGCTTCGCTCACGCGGTCTGTATCGACATCCGCATCGACCAGGCCCACGCGCTCCGGCTCTGCTGCAGCAATATCCCGAAACCCGTCCCGCATCCGCTGATGAAATGCGATTTCCATGCGCTCGAACCGATCCTCCGCGCCGCGCCGGTGTGCCTCATCCGTGATCCGGGTGCGGGCGAGACCGATTTTGGGATCGAGATCGAGGATGATTGTCAGGTCCGGGCTGAGGGCGCCGAGCACGATCTTGTGCAGATCCGCGATTTTCCCGCGGTCCAGCCCGTGGCCATAGCCCTGATAGGCCATCGTGGAATCGGAGAACCGGTCACAGAGCACCCAGGTGCCTTTTTCAAGCGCGGGTTCGATCAGACGCCGGACGTGGTCCCTCCGGGCGGCGTAGAGCAACAGAAGCTCCGTCATGGCGTCCCAACGCTGGGGATCGCCGGTGACAAGCAGTTCCCGGATCTGTTCCGCCCCGGCAGAGCCTCCGGGCTCGCGTGTCAGGCAGACATCCTGCCCGGCTTTCTCCAGCGCCGCTGCCAGCACGCGGATCTGGGTGCTTTTGCCAGCCCCTTCTCCGCCTTCGAATGTGATGAAGCGCCCTCTTTCGGGGGCAGCGCGATCAACCACCACTGCCCCAGACAAGGTATTCGACTGCGGCGCCTACTTTACCGAATACGCCGAGCTGCTCGACATCGTCACCGGCATAGAGCGGTATAGTCACGTCATCCATATCCGGGGCCGAGACTTTCAGCGTAGCCAGTTGAGTGCCGGCGGCGATCGGAGCCGGGATAGGCCCTTCATAGACCACGCTGACTTTCATCTTCTGGCGTGCGGTCCGCTTGAGCGTGAGAAGCACATCGCTATCGGTCACAAGAGGAACGGTTTTGGAGTTCCCCAGCCAGACATCTGCGTCCGCGACGACAGCGCCCTTTTCAAAGAGGTTGTAGTTCTCAAACTCGCGGAAGCCCCAATCGATCAAGGCCTCGCCTTCGCGGGAGCGCGCGGACACGCTTTCAAGTCCGTTAACGACCAGGATCAGACGTCTGCCGTTCCGGACAGCCGACGCGGTGAGGCCGTATCCGGCGGCTTCCGTATGCCCTGTCTTCAGCCCGTCTGCGCCCATGTTCTTATAGAGCAGCGGATTCCGGTTGCCTTGTTTGATCTTGTTGTAGGTGAATTTCGTTTCCGAATAGATCGGATAGTACTCCGGGAAACGGCGGATGGTTTCGATGGCAAGACGCGAAAGATCATGGGCCGTCGTCCGGTGCTCCGGATCCGGCCAGCCAGTCGCGTTACGGAAGGTGCTGTTGGTTAAACCGATCTCAAGCGCCCGCTTGGTCATCTCAGCGGCGAATGCCTCTTCGGTTCCGCCAAGTGCTTCAGCCAGAGCGATGGCAGCGTCATTGCCGCTTTGCACGATAATGCCATGCAGAATGTCATGCACGGCAACCCTGGTATTCACCTTCACGAACATCTTAGAGCCGCCCTTGCGCCAGGCCTTCTCGCTGATAGCAATGGTGTCGTCCATGGAAAGCCTGCCGTCCTTCAGGCGCTCGAACGCCATGAAAACCGTCATGATCTTCGTCATGGAGGCGGGCGGCATCGGCTTGTCCGCATCCTTTTGAAAAAGGACCGTGCCGGTGTCGTAGTCGATCAGGATGGCTTCACGTGCACTGGTATCGAGCGCTGATGCCTGCGGCGCCCAAAGTAGGCAGGCCACAAGGAACCCGGCCCCGCCAAGTACAAGGCGCATATGTCCGACTGCCACGTTAAGTTTGCCGGCTATTATCGTCATGAGATCCCCACCCGTCCGAATGACGAGACATTTTGGTCCAACAGGTTTTCGGCTTCAACAGCCCCAAGCAGTTTTGTACATAATGCACAAATTTGATTGAAATGAGACATAAGCCCGCCCCGCAAAATTTTTAGCGGCCAGTTAACCCGCACTATTCGACGATCACGCGCGCGCCGGGATATCCCCTGCCAATGATGGCCTCAAGTATCCGATCCGCATCCTCTACATTTTCCAGAGGGCCAAGGCGCACGCGGTAGAAGTATTTGCCCTCTATCTGGCGCGGATCGATCCGCACCGGGCCAACATCGGCCAGAATTTGCGTCAGCTTGTCCGCATTGTTCGCATTCGTGAAAGCACCGGCCTGAACGAATATCTCGGTCTGTTCCGGCTGGGATTGAATGACGGTCTGGCTGCGTGACTGGCGGGCGAGATCAACGGCACTTCCCTGATCCGCGGGGCTTGGCGTTGTGGAGACGACCGGCGGCGGGGGCGGTGTCAGAACAATAGTGCCCGGTATCTCCGATACGTTCCCTTTGGATACTCCCACACTTGGGGCCGCAGTCGGTGTCGGAACCGGGGCCGTATTCAAGCTGGCGAGCTGTACCGGCTTGCCTGACTGATAAGCTTCCGCGATCTGGCGGCTCTCTTCAGGCAAGATTTCGACACGGACCTTCGCTGTGCCCTGACGCTGAAATCCGAGAAGCTGCGCGGAACGGCGGGAAAGATCGATGATCCGGCCATGCGCGAAGGGCCCCCGATCATTGATCCGGACAACCAGCGCACGGCCATTCTCCAGATTGGTCACCCGTACAACGCTCGGCATCGGCAAGGTGCGGTGCGCGGCTGTGACAGCGTTCTGGTCGAACACCTCACCATTGGCGGTGTCTTTGTTGTGGAAGTTCGGTCCGTACCAGGAGGCGATACCGGTTTCGACATATCCGTAATCGACCTGGGGATAGTACCAGACGTTATTGATCGCGTAGGGAGACCCGACCTTGTAGCGGCCAAGCGGTCTGCCATCCGACGTGGCGTTCTGGACCTGTTTGGCCGTGTGGACCACGAACTCCGTTTCCGCGCAGGCGGACAACAGCAGGGCAAGCGTCATGAACGAGATCGTGGCGAGAGATTTCATGTCTGTCCTTTTGTTCCGTTTGGCGCCCGACTTACAACGGATATACAAATTCAACCGCGATACTACCATATATCGTGGTCAATTTCGCGATGAACTATTCCTGGCCGATAGCTTCCGCGAGTGTGCCGACCGCCGTCGCAAAGTAGCTAGAGCGGTTCCATTTCAGGATGACCTCATAGTTCGAATAGGCGAGATATGCCGGCGCGAGTTCTCCGTCTCCCGGAACGATCAGCTGGCTGGTCAGGTTACGGCTCGGCAACGGAGTGCCATCACGCCGCGTTACGCCGAGCGCTTCCCATTCACGCATCGTCTTGGTGATTTTGGAATCAACGAGAGACTTGTCGAAAGTCGCAGGCAGGCTGACGGGCCGGCCCCAGGTCTCGCTGTCGTTCCACCCGGACTTGGACAGATAATTGGCGATAGAGCCAAAGACATCGGCTTTGGTACCCCAGATATCCTTGTGCCCGTCGCCATCATAGTCGATCGCAAAATTATGAAAACTGGAGGGCATGAACTGACTCTGCCCCATGGCCCCGGCCCAGGAACCTTTCATGTCACTGTGCGCGATATGGCCCTGCTCCAGGATCTTCAGTGCCAGCAGCAATTCCTTCCGGAAGAAGGCGCTGCGGCGCCCGTCATAAGCCAGGGTCGCCAGAGACGCGACGACGGGGAAGCCGCCCGTGATCCGGCCGAAATCGGTCTCAACACCCCAAAGGGCAATAATGAAGCGCGGCTGGACGCCAAATTTCTTGGAGACTTCAGCCAGCAGAGCCTTGTTCTGCTTGAGAAGTGCGCGCCCTTTCTTGATCCGGGAATCCGGCACGACACGGGTCAGATACTGCTCAAATGTCAGGGTGAATTCGGGTTGCTTTCGATCCAGCTCGATGATGCGCGGGATCGGCGCCACTCCGGCGAAGGCCTGATCCAGAATGGGGCGGCTGATCCCCTGCTTTTCCGCTTCCGCTTTCAACTCGGCGACCCAGGCCTCGAATGGCTGCGTCCCGGTGGCATAGGCTGAGGTGAATGTGACTGCCGAAAGCAGTCCTGCAAGTACCAGAATTTTTCTCAACATGTTCTGCGCCCAATGCCTAGCCTGTGTCGCCAAATGCAATACAGCATGTTGTGGCATAGGGGGCAGACGCTCGCAAGAAAGTGCAGGGCCGTTCTGCAAGCCATTGATCCAAGACGACAGTTTCAGAGACGTCCCGCATGCTCCAGACCGCGCGACTGCGAATCTGGTCGGCACAGGCAGAACTGTGAGCCCGGTATCAGGCTGACATGGCGTATCCGGTAAAATTTCATTCTAGACAAAATAATCACACTAGATATCCTGAATATGCGAATTAGTCATACCTATTGGATGATCAATGAAACGAGTTCTGCTTACTGGTGCCGGGGGAGGCATCGGTCGCCGCATGCGACAGGCGCTCGCCGGCGCCTACCCCATATTACGCGTATCCGACATGGTTGATCTGGGACCAGCGGGAGATGGCGAAGAGATCGCGATAGCCGACCTCACCCGGGCGGAGGATCTGGAGCGGATCGTCGATGGCGTCGACGGGATCATTCATCTGGGCGGATTGTCCGTCGAGAACGCGTGGGACGATATTCTCCGCACTAACATAGACGGCGCATACCGGCTCTTCGAAGCTGCCTATAACGCTGGCGTAAAACGTATTGTTTTCGCCAGCTCGAACCATGCGATCGGGTTTTATCCGCGTGGCCAGATACTGGACGGCTCGGAGCGCCCTCGCCCCGATTGCCGGTATGGGCTCAGCAAGGTCTTCGGCGAGGGCCTGTCGCAATATTTTGCAGACAATTATGGCCTTGGCATCCTCTCCATCCGGATCGGCTGGTGCTTCGAAAAGCCGGAAACCCAGAGGACTCTCGGGTCCTGGGTCAGCATAGGGGATCTGACGCAACTCTGCCGGATCGGGCTGGAGGTGCCGGATTTGCACCATGAGATCGTCTACGGCATTTCCGACAATTCGCGCACCTGGTGGGACAACAAAACGGCACGACGCCTGGGCTATCGGCCAAAAGACTCATCGGATGTCTGGGCTGCCGAAGTAGACAGCTCCGGCGTCCCGGAGCCGGGGGACGAAGTCGGCCTGGCGGTCCAGGGCGGTCCGTTCGCAAGCGAGGGATATCAGGGCGATCCGCGCCGCGTTGCCGTCCAAGGGGCGAAGTCCGGGTCCTGACCCGCTCAGCGGCCGCTCTTATCAACCCGTATCGGGAGAATTACCGTGTCTCTTTCACCGCAGGAGCTCAAGGCCCGCATGGCTACCGGCCTTCTGTCCTTTCCAGTCACGCATTTTGATGACGAACTGAAATTCGCGCCCAAACCCTATCAGGATCATGTTTCCTGGCTGGCCACTTACGATGCGGCGACGCTGTTTGCCGCTGGCGGAACCGGAGAGTATTTTTCCATCGGCCAGGACGAGTTTCCGGCCATCATCCGCGCTGCCGTTGAAGCAGCAGACGGACGCTCCCCGGTCGTTGCCGGATGTGGCGTGAATACGGTCCGAGCCATTGCCGACGCACGGGCCGCGGAAGCTGCGGGCGCTGACGGCCTGTTGTTGCTGCCTACTTATCTGATGGCAGGAACCCAGGCCGGGCAAATGGCGCATGTCAAAGCCGTCTGCCAATCGGTTTCAATCGGCGTGGTGGTCTACAACCGCGCGACCTCCGTGCTCACCGCCGACAGCGTCGCCCGTTTGGCGGAAGAGTGTCCTAACCTGATCGGCTTCAAGGACGGGGTCGGCGAACTCGACCTCGTCACCCGGATCCGCACCATGCTTGGGGACCGGCTGGTCTATGTCGGCGGGATGCCGACCCATGAGTTGTTCGCCTCAGCTTATGATGCCGCAGGGTTCAGTACCTATTCCTCGGCCGTGTTCAACTTTGTGCCGGAACTGGCCCTAGAGTTCTACGCGGCAATGCGGTCCGGAGACCGCGCTGCAATGGACGCCATCCTGAAATCATTCTTCTACCCATTCGCGAATATACGCGACCGGGTTCCAGGGTATCCGGTCAGTCTGATCAAGGGCGGATTACGCGCTGTCGGCCGGGATGCCGGACCGGTCCGCCCTCCTCTTTCCGCAGCGACTGACAAGGATGTCGAAGACCTTGTCGCGGTTATCGAATCCTGCGGCATGGCCGCCGCTGCTTAGAAGTAAGATTCATTCGTCGATAGATTGACCAATTGCAAAAAGGAGGCATACTTATCCAAGGATTATAGACGGCGCATCAAGCGCCGCATTCCGGCAACACGCACCGCACAAGAAAAAACAAACCAGCGGTGCATTGGTCCCGGGTACACAGCCGGGCCAAAAAGGGAGGAAATACAAAATGTCGATCATCCACAAAATCGGATCAACCGCGCTTGCCGTCGCTTTGCTGGCGGGTGTTTCCGGCAGTGTTGAAGCTGCTGAATGGAAAGGCTGGAACATCCACAAGCCCGGATATCCCAATACGGTCGCGATGGACAAGTTCGCCGAACTCTTGGCGCAAAAGACCGACGGGCGTCATACGCTGAAAATGTTCCATTCCGGCGTCCTTGGAAACCAGCCGGATGCGATCGAGCAGCTGCGCATCGGCGGCGTTGAGATAGGGAACTTCAATCTCGGACCGATCGGTCCCGTCGCGCCGGAGGCCAACGTCGTCTCCCTGCCCTTCATTTTCAAGGACATGGACCATATGCATCGGGCCATGGACGGGGCGCCAGGCGATCAGATCAGTGCCGGTATGGCCAAAAAAGGCATGATCGCGCTTGCCTGGTACGATTCCGGCGCCCGCTCCTTCTACAATTCTAAACATCCGATCAATAAGCCCGAGGACGTCAAGGGCATGAAGGTTCGGGTGATGAATAACGATCTTTATTCCGGGATGATTGCCGCACTCGGCGGTAACCCTTCTCCGATGGCCTTCTCCGAAGTTTATCAGTCGCTGAAGACCGGGGTTGTCGACGGAGCCGAGAACAACTGGCCCTCCTATGAGTCGACCGGCCATTTCGAGGTCGCTGGCTATTACTCCCTGTCCCAGCACCTGATTATTCCGGAATGCGTCTGCATCAATGCCGACGTCTATAACGGTCTCTCCGACGCGGATAAAACCGCAGTAAAGGCCGCCGCACGCGAGTCCGCTGAACTGCAGCGCAAGCTGTGGGCGGAGCGGGCAGAGGCCAGCCGAAAAATGGTGATGAAGTCTGGTGTGAAGTTCAACGATGTGGCTGACAAGGCGGCATTCCAGGATGCCATGAAGCCCGTTTTTGAGAAGTTCCTGGAAAGTAATCAGGAACTGAAGCCGCTCGTCGCTGCCATCCAGGCAACGCAGTAAAAACTCCTGTCCCGTGGCCGCCGGAATGACTCACAGATGCGGGTCTTTCCGGCGGCTCTTTTTGACATTCGTCAAGCTGCGTGCCGCATGCGGCACTTTTCGAGCCGGGATTCCAGATGAGCTCCATACATCAGAATGGCCCAGAGGCCGACGCCCGCACGACAACACTTAATGCTCCCCCCATGGTGCGGCTGTTCTTCCTGGGGCTGGATACGCTCTGCCGCGTGAGTCTTTGGGTTTCCGGGATAGCCATGGTCGTTTTGACCGTGATGTTCGGCTGGCTTGTGTTCGGTCGCTACGTGCTTAACGCAACGCCGACCTGGGTCGAGCAGGTCGCCCTGCTTCTGGTCGCCTTGATCGGTTTTGTCGGAGCCTCGACAGGCATCCATGAAAGATCCCATCTCGGAGTCTCGTTTTTTCGGGATATAGCGCCTCGTCCACTGCAGCGCGCGATGGATTTCCTCGTCCACATGATTATGGCCGCCTTCGGAGCAGTCATGATGGTGCAGACCTATAAACTGGTCCTGTTCAAATGGAGCACGCAGATCCCGCTCATCCATGTTCCCGAAGGGCTCCGCGCTATACCGCTGACCTTCTGCGGGGCGGCGTGTCTGATCTATTCGACAGGTCATCTGATCCGGTTCTTCCTGAACCGCGAGCCACCCTCTTCTTCTCCGCGCTGATCGGGATATTCAAATGGGACTTCTCATTCTGCTCGGCGTATTCGCCGTATGCGTCGTCATCGGCGTGCCCGTGGCTTTCGCTTTGGCTGTTGCCGCCGTGACAGCATTCTTCATCGAAGGACTGCCGCTGGTCGTTGCCTTCCAGCGCATCATCTCGGGCATCAATGTATTCTCCCTGATGGCAATCCCCTTCTTCATTTTCGCTGGGGAGCTGATGTTTCACGGCGGCATCGCCATCAGGCTCGTCCGGCTCGCATCCGCAGCCGTTGGCTGGGTACGTGGCGGGCTTGGTGTGGTGAATGTCTTTTCCTCCATGCTGTTCGGAGGCATCTCCGGGTCGGCCGTCGCGGATATCTCGGCGCTTGGCTCGATCCTGATCCCGGTGATGAAGGAAAAGGGCTACGACGATGATTACGCGGTGAATGTTACTGTGACGTCGTCGATTGCCGGCATTCTGGTGCCGCCATCCCACAACATGATCCTGTTCGCTATCGCCGCAGGCGGCGGCATTTCAATTTCGCAACTTTTCCTGGCCGGGGTTCTGCCTGGCGTCCTGATGTGTCTTTGCCTGGCGGCAGCGGCCTATATCATCGCGGTCCGCAGAGGGTACGGGGTTGAACCCTTCCCGGGATTATATTCCCTGTTCATCAGCTTCATCACAGCCCTACCCGGGCTCTTCACCGCCGTCATTATTGTCGGCGGCGTGCTCTCCGGTGTTTTCACCGTCACCGAGTCAGGGGCATTCGGAACGCTCTACGCTTTTGCGGTGACGATGATCGTCTACCACTCCCTGAGCTGGACAGCTTTCAAGACAGCCGTGCTCAATTCGGTCCGCACCACATCGATGGTGCTGATCCTGGTCGCCTCGGCGACGGCGTTCGCCTATATGCTCACGTTCTATCAGGTCCCGAGCCGCATGATCGAGTTCATGACCGGAGTCACCGAGAACCCGATAGCCATCCTGCTGATGATCAATCTCATGCTGCTTGTGCTCGGCATGATCATGGACATGGCGGCGCTGATCCTGATCTGCACCCCGATCTTTTTGCCCGTCGTGATCTCGCTCGGCATGGACCCGGTGCAGTTCGGCATGATCCTGATGATGAATCTGGGATTGGGGCTCTGCACACCGCCGGTCGGGGCATGTCTGTTCCTCGGATGCGCGGTCGGCAAGGTTCCGATCGAACGCGCCGTACGGACGATCTGGCCGTTCTACGCGGCTATTCTTGTCGCGCTTATGCTGACGACCTTTATTCCTGCAATTTCGCTGACATTACCGCGCCTTATCGAAGGCTGAACGGTCTCAGGTCAGGCCCCGCAGGCTGGCGGTGCGTATCCCACAACACCTGGCTCGCAAACGAAAACACCACCGGCCTGGGGCTGGCGGTCTTCGGTTCCCGGGCTGATCAGGCCGTCCCCCATGCTGGTGATGTAAAGCTGCTCCAGTCGTGGGCCACCAAAGGCGAGACATGTGGGTTTTTCGACGGGAACCGGAATGGTCAGGTCAATTGTTCCGTCGGGCGTCAACCGGAGGATCTGCCAGCCGTCAATGCCTGCCATCCAGTAACAACCCTCCGCATCCATCGCCGCGCCGTCCGGGCGTCCGGCCACGGCGTTCGTGTCGAAGAAGGTGCGCCGGTTCGAAGGTGTTCCGGTTTCGAGGTCGTAATCGAACACCCAGATTGTCCGGATCGGCTTGTAGCTGTCGGAGAGATACATCCGCTTTCCGTCGGGCGAAAAAGCGAGCCCGTTCTGGATATAGAGCCCGTCCAGGACTGCCCGGCAGCTCCCGTCCACATCCAGACAAAACAGGGTGCCGTCACCTGCCTCTCCCGCCGCAGCGTCGCGCGGACCGCTTTTCGGCATCGTACCGGCCCAGAAACGGCCCGCCGGATCGACCGTTCCGTCGTTAAAGCGATGTGTGGCAAGTCCCGGCGCCATATCGTTCAGCAGGCGAATAGAGCCATCGGCAGGATCGAAGGCGCACCATCCCTCTTCCAGCCCTACAATCGCACCGCCCGACCGGCGAGGCGCCACGCACCCGATGGCAGACGGCATTGACCAGGTTTGATTTTTCTTCGTCCCGGGATGAAACCGGTGCAGGGACGGCGCGGCAATATCCACCCACCAGAGCGCACTCGATTGAGCGTCCCAGACAGCGCCTTCACCGAGTGTGGCCTTGGCATCGAGGACGCATTCGACCGTGGTGTTCATGTCCATCTCCTGATTTCCGGTTCAGCTAGAGGGACTAGCGCCTTATGAGGAAAGCGTTTTACGGTATCGCGAGATACTGCCGCTGAGATGGTCGCGCATGGCGAGCCGGGCAGCGTCCGGATCGCCGGCGGAGATTGCGTCGGCGATTGCGCGATGTTCCTTGTTCACGCGTTCGAGATAGCTTTTATCAATCAACCGCTCGCGGTCCTGTTCCGAAAGCGTGTTGCGCGGAATGGCGCGTTTTCCGAGTGAGTTCAGAAACGTCGCGAACAGCTCGTTGTTGGTGCCTTGGGCGATGGCGAGATGAAAAGCAGCGTCGAGCGCCACAGAGGACGCACCACTCTCCACCGCGCGCTCGAACTGGTTCAGGTTCTCTCGGATCCGGGCATCCTGTGACAGGCTGCGCCGTGTGGCAGCGAGGCCGGCAGCCTCTATCTCGACGGCCATGCGTAGTTCGAGAAGGTCGAGCGTGCTGTGCACATCGCCAGACAGGAATGACGCCATCCCCCTGTTCCGGGTACCGTTCGGGTCACGGACGAAAATACCGGCGCCGCGTCTTGGCTCGACCAAACCGTCGGCTTTCAGAACCGCAACAGCCTCCCTGATAACGGTGCGGCTGACACCATACTCGGCTTCAAGTTCTTTCTCAGTCGGCAGCCTATCGCCCGTTTTCATGGGCCCAGCGGCGATTTTAGCGCGCAGTGCCGCCGTCGTTTCCTGGGTGAGATTCCGTCCGCGATGAACCTTCTGAGGCATTGACATCGATTCCCGTTGCGTCTTCGAAGTATGATTAGCGGCCTGTATATGTAGTATTAATTCGGACGATTGATCAATTCTATTCTGAACGTAAGGATATCCCCGTTTGCCGTCCGACAAGCCGTATGAGAGGCAGGAAACGCGAAGCCGCCGCCTGGAAAATTCAGGAACTCAGCGTTGTTCACCTGTTCTCTGTTGCAGGGCGCGGCGGGGTTGCGTATAGACACCCGTCCTCGCTCGTTTTAGCGGGGCGGCATTTGAGGTTATTTTGCTTTTCGGGCGATGCCCTGCAGCAATATCGAAATGCCAATTGCGGATGGGTGGCCGAGCGGTTGAAGGCACCGGTCTTGAAAACCGGCAGGCGGGAGACCGTCTCGTGGGTTCGAATCCCACCCCATCCGCCATACCGCTTTTCGGAATTCAAGTTAGATTTTCCGAGTTCACTCTCGGTTATGGCTCGGTTCTGATCCGATTGAGAACCATGAGCCCTGTCTCCGGCACCGCCTTCACATTGATCTCGTAGCGGCACGGGGCGAGCAGCATTGATGTATACCTGTCCGGATTTTTCCTGATTTCTTCGGGGAAGTATTCGTTCAAGGCAACCCCGATCCAGCGAAATCCGTCGCGGCCAAGAATATCCATTCCCCGGTGCATTGCTGCTTCGACACCAAGAGTTTCAAGCACCTCTGACACGGCAAATTCCCGATGGGCGAAACTCGCAAGTTTCAGGCGGACATGCTCATCATCACCAATATAAGAAAAATGCCAGCCTGCATGCTCGAGAACCGCAAGGTTTGAATCGAGCTGGTTTTTCAACATCTTGATTTTCAAGATGAGCCTGAAATCCCGCAATTTTTGTGGACTACTCCGTTTGAAAGCGTGTCCCCATGCCGCCACGGGCCAGACAAAGACAGGATCGGCACCGTCGCGCTGCATATAGTTCAGACGGAGATTGAAATGGGTGAGCTGCAGGCCGATCACATCCACGTCCCTGCGGGTCAGGACCTCTCTGATGGCAGATGCGCGCGGAATTTCATCGACATCTGAAATGATGACGAGATCATCGTCCGCTATATTTTTCAATCCGTAGGAGAGTGCGTTGCGCTGGGCGTTTTCCTTGCCCCATGCATCCAGGTTCGACGGAAACGAGCCGATCTCGATATGGGTGATGCGATCTGCCCAACGGGCGAACCGAGCCTTGTTCTCGTCGTAGTGCAGCGGCTTGGCGATACCGCTATGGGCTTCCGCCGCTTCAACCAGGACGAACCGGTCAACAACATCGTCAAGTTCGCGTAGGCGAAGCTCAAGTATGTCGAGCTCATTGTTGAACATGAAACAGTCGTAGACGGTCATTGGAATCCTCGTAGATGCCTGCAGGCTGCATCGCTGCTTAGCGGAACGGCATGCTGCTGCCAAGTATGGCTGTGCTTGAGATAAGAATTCATTCTGTGCAGTGTGCTATCCGGCGCCCAGCTGGAAGGCAATTTGCGCATAATCCCAATGGAGAACCTCTTATGCCCATTACCTGCAAACGGGATCTGTTCGATCTGCCTACCGGCCTGACTTATTTCAACACGGCCAGCCAGTCTCCTTGCCTCATGGCGAGTTTCTCCGCTGGTGAACGGGGCCTCATGCGCAAGCGGCAGCCATGGATCGCCGAGCGTGCGGCCTTGCCGGCGGAGATGGAGCGCTGCCGAGAGTTGTTTGGCGGTTTACTGGGCGCCACGGCGGACGATGTCGCGATTGTTTTTTCAACGAGTTACGGAATTGCTTCCGCCGCGGCCAATCTGACTTTGGCGCCGGGGCAGGATGTGCTGGTGCTCGAGGCGCAATTCCCGTCGAACGTTTATGCGTGGCAGAGGTTGGCGGAGCGGTCAGGCGGCGGAATTCGCTATGTCCCGCGCGGCGCGGATTTTGACTGGACCGGTGCGGTTCTGGAGGCACTGGACGACGGTGTGGGGATCGTCGCGTTACCGAACTGTCACTGGTGCGACGGGGCGCTTGTCGATCTGGAACCGATCGCGACGGAATGCGTGAGGCGCGGGATACCGTTGGTCGTGGATGCGACCCAGTCGCTCGGCGTAAAACCGCTTAACCTTGAAACTGTTCCGGCGGATTTCATCGTCGCCTCCGGCTACAAATGGCTGCTCTGCCCGGACATGATGGGCTTCATGTATGTCTCCCCCAAGCACCAGTCCGGCATGCCTCTGGAGCTAAACCACGCTTCGCGGATCGACGCGCCGTCGATGGAGACCGGCAGCGGCCTTGGTGGACGCCTGAAGCCGAATGCTCGGCGCTTCGACATGGGGGCGGCGGACAGCATGATCCACATGCCGATGTGCGTTTCCGCGCTGGAGCAGATCACCGAATGGACGCCAGAGGCGATACACGGCTATCTGGTCAAGCTTGTCGATGTGATCGCCGAAAAGGCTGAGGAGCGCGGCTTCACCTGCCCGCCGATAGCCCGCCGCATCGGGCATTTCATCGGGCTTTACCGGGATGAGGCCTGGCCGAAAGATCTCGCGGCTCGGCTGGCGGCACATGGTGTTTATGTAGCCTTCCGTAATGGCGCGCTGCGGATCAGCCCTTATCTCTTCAATGACGCGGCCGATGTGGATCGGCTCTTCGTAGCGCTCGACGCGGAGTTACGCTAAGACCGCCGGAAATCGACCTGATGGCTCTCGCCGCCAATACTGACCGTGCTCATCTGCGGCGGCGCTTCGGCAATCACCTGGCCCCTGCGGATGACGAACAGCCGGTTCGGTTTCAAGCGGATGGCTTCCATCGCATCACCCGCCTGCAGGATTACCAGGTCAGCATTTGATCCTTTCGAGATTCCGTAACCTTCCAGCCCCATCGCTTTCGCCGAATTTTCGGTGACGGCCGCAAACATGGCCTTCATCTCATCAACGCCGGTCATCTGGCCGACATGCACAGCCATGTGGGCCACCTCGAGCATGTCGTGGCTACCAAGGCTGTACCAGGGGTCCATGACGCAATCATGGCCGAGCGCGACATTGATTCCGGAGGCGGTCATTTCCTTCACCCGGGTCATGCCCCGGCGCTTCGGATAGCTGTCGTGGCGGCCCTGAAGGGTGATGTTGATGAGCGGGTTCGGGATCGCGTGCATCTGGCTTTCCGCCATCAGCGGCAGCAGCTTGGAGACGTAGTAATTGTCCATCGAGTGCATGGAGGTCAGGTGCGAGCCTGCGACCCTGCCCTCCAGCCCGAGCCGTTTTGTCTCCGCCGTCAGTGTTTCGATATGGCGCGACATTGGATCGTCTGTCTCGTCGCAATGCATATCGACCCGTAGGCCGCGCTCCGCGGCAATCTCGCAGAGCGCGCGGACAGAACGGGCGCCGTCTTCCATGGTGCGCTCGAAATGTGGAATACCGCCGACGACATCCACGCCCTTGTCGAGCGCGCGGGCGAGGTTCTCCGCCGCGCCCGGCGAGCGGAAATAGCCGTCCTGCGGGAAAGCGACAAGCTGGATGTCGATATAGGGCTTCAGTTCTTCCCGTACCTCGATCAGGGCGTCGACATTCAGCAGACGCGGGTCGGAGGTGTCGACGTGGCTGCGAATGGCGAGCGTACCCTTGGCGATGGACCAGCGCGCCAGTTCCCGCACCCTTTGCTTGATCGCGTCTCCGGTCAGATGCGGCTTCAGCTCACCCCAGAGCTGGATACCTTCCAGCAGGGTGCCAGACTGGTTCAACCGCGGCTCACCGAGGCTGAGGGTCGAATCCAGATGAAAATGCGGGTCGATGAAAGGCGGCGTCACGAGACAGCCGCCCGCATCGATCACCCTGCTAGCATCACCTGTAACAGCCGGGCCGACCTCGACGATGCGGTCGCCCTGAATGGCGATGGACTGACCCGTGCGGCCGTCTGGCAGTGTGGCATTCGTGATCAGAATATCGAGCATAAGTCAGGCTTTCGTTAAACGCGGTCGCCCCGCCGGAACGGGACCAGCAGCGCTTTCGGGTAAAGGGCCCGCCGGGACATGATCACCATTGCAGCAATGGAGAGCACATAAGGCGCCATGAGGAAGAATTGGTAAGGAATCTGCGCGCCGGCAAGCTGCTGCGCACGGACCTGCAGAGCGTCGAGCCCGGCGAACAGCAATGCGCCGAGCAGCGCCTTGCCCGGGCGCCAGGAAGCAAAGATCACCAGCGCGACGCAGATCCAGCCACGGCCGTTGATCATGCCGAAATAAAAGGCGTCGAAGGCGCTCATGGTGATGAAGGCACCGCCGACGGCCATGAAGGCGCTGCCGACCATGACCGCGCCGGTCCGCACCGCCAGCACATCAATGCCCTGTGACTCGACGGCGACCGGGTTTTCCCCTGCCATGCGTACGGCGAGTCCGAGCGGGGTGCGTTCCAGCACGTACCAGACGGCCGGAACCGAAAGCAGCGCCAGATAAGTCAGCGGCGTTTGGCTGAACAGCGCTTCACCGATCACCGGAATGTCGGAAAGGCCGGGAATGGCATAGGGCTGGAACGGGACGATCTTCGGTGGTGTCGTCGCATCCGGCAGCAGCATGCGGAAGACGTAGTAGCTGAGCGAAGACGCAAACAGCGTGATACCTATCCCCGTCACGTGCTGGGATAGCCCGAGATAGACCGTGAAACTCGCGTGAAACAAGCCGAACAGCGCACCAATAAAAGCGGCGAAGACAATACCGCCCCACAGATCCCCGCCCTGAAAGACCCACATCCACCCGGCCATGGCGCCCATGGTCATGATGCCTTCAATACCGAGATTGAGGACTCCTGCCCGCTCGCAGATCAGCTCACCAAGTGTGCCGAGGATCAATGGGCTGACGATCCGAATCGTGGCGGCCCAGAAGCCGGCGGTGAGGAGAATTTCGAGGATGTCGCCGATCATTGCCTCAATTCCAGCGGATGCGGTAACGGGTCAGCATGACACTGACCAGAATGGTCAACACCGACAGGCCGACTAGCACGTCCGCAATGTAGGTCGGGATATCGGTCGACCTGCTCATCGCATCGGCGCCGACATAGACGGCCGAGATGAAGAAGGCCGAAAGAATGACACCGAGCGGATGCAATTGCGCGAGCATGGCGACGGCAATCCCCGCATAGCCGAAGCCCGGTGAGAGATCGAGCGTGAGGTAGCCTTTGAGCCCGGCGACTTCGCTAACCCCGGCGAGACCCGCAAGACCGCCTGATATCAAAGCGGTACGGATCACCGTTGCATTCACGCCGATGCCGGCGAAACCGGCGGCGGAGGCGTTCAGGCCGACGGCGCGGATCTCGTATCCCCAGACGGTGAAGCGCATCAGGGCCCAGGCAAGCAATGCGGCGACGAGCGCGAAGATAAAGCCGAGATGCAGGCGCCCCTTGGCCAACAGCGGCGGCCAAATGCCTTCATCCACGATGGGGGCGGCCTGTGGCCAGCCGAGTGACATCGGGTCCTTCCACGGCCCCTCAAGCAGATATCCGGCCAGCAGCAGGATGACGAAATTCAGCAGCAGCGTCGTCACCACCTCGTCGACCTTCATGTGGGTCTTCAGCAGAACCGGCACGATCAGGACGGCGCCGCCGGCCATGGCGCCGACCAGCATCAGAAAGGGGATCATCAGGTAAGGCGGCAGGGAAATCATGCCGGTGCCGAAGAAGGTCGCGGCCAGAGCGCCGCAATAGAGCTGCCCTTCGGCGCCGATATTGTAGAATTTCGCCCGGAAGGCGACAGCTGCAGCTAATCCCGTGAAGATCAGCGGCGTGGACCGTGTCAGCGTTTCATTCAGGGCAAAGCTGGAGCCGAGCGATCCCTTCAGCAAAGCCCAATAGGAGGCCAGCACCGGCTCTCCCGCCCAGATGATCAACCCGGCGCCGAGTACCAGTGCCGCCAGAACCGCGAGGGGCGGCGCCATTATCACGCGCCAGAGCGCGACATCTTCCCGTGTCTCAATGCGCATGCGCGGCCTCCGCTCCATGCCCGGACATCAGCAGGCCTACATCGCCAATTGTCAGGCTTTCCGTATCCTGTGGCGCGGTCAGCCGGCCGTGATACATGACGGCAATCCGGTCGCTGAGGGCGAAGAGTTCGTCCAGATCCTCGGAGATCAACAGAATACCGGCACCGTCGGCCCGTGCCTGCAGCAAGCGGCTCTGGACATAGGCAATGGCCCCCTCGTCCAGACCGCGGACCGGCTGGTTCGCAATGATGAAGCGTGGCCCCTTCGACAGCACGCGCGCTAGGATGAGCTTCTGCATGTTGCCGCCTGATAACAAACGCGTTTCTGCTTCCGGGCCTTCACAACGAATATCGAATTCCTCGATCAGGCGGTTTGTTCGCCGCACGGCCCTGCCCTTGTCGATGACGAAGCCAGCGCGGGCAATTTCGGATCCGCGCCGGTCCTCGCTGATCAGGTTCTCCCAGAGCGGCATTTCACCAACCACGCCGGTAGCGTGCCGATCCTCGGGAATACGGCCGACACCACGCCGGACAAGTTCCGTCGGATCGGCCACGCCCGGTCCGCCAAGGATCTCGACGTCGCCGGTCTCGGCTGTTGTAAGGCCGGACAACAGGTTCGCGAGCGTGCGTTGACCATTGCCCGCGACACCGGCAAGTCCGATGATCTCATGCGCCCGGATTTCGAGGCTGACCTCTTTCAGGCTCTGCGCTTCACTATCCGCGCGGCATGAGACGTGGTCCAGGCGCAGAACCGCATCGCCCGGTGTCATTGCAGTCGCTTTCGGCCGGTTCACTTCCTCGCCCACCATCATGTGCGCCAATCCGGCCCGATCTGCATCGGACGTCGTGACGATCCCGGCGACGGCACCCCGGCGCAGCACCACCACCCGGTCCGTGTGATTGAGGATCTCGTTCAGCTTGTGGGAGATGAAAATGACAGCCAGGCCCTTGGCCGTCAGCTTCTTCAGAGTCACGAAAAGGCTTTCCGATTCCTGCGGCGTCAGAACCGCCGTCGGCTCGTCCAGAATGAGAATACGGGCGTCACGGTAGAGAGCCTTCAGGATCTCTACCCTCTGCCGTTCACCGACCGAGAGTTCGCTGACCGGTTTGTCCGGATCGGCATGCAATCCATACTCGGAAGCCATTTTCTCGATCTTGGCCCGGGCGGCCTTGATATCGCGGCGCCAGGCAAAAAGCGGCTCGGTGCCGAGGGTGATGTTCTCCAGCACCGTCAGGTTTTCGGCAAGGGTGAAATGCTGATGCACCATGCCGATACCGGCCTGGATAGCCGCGTCGGTCGAGCCGGGAGGCAACGGCGCGCCATCCACCATGATCTCGCCCTCCTCGGCTACGTAATGCCCGAAGAGGATGTTCATCAAAGTCGTTTTTCCGGCCCCGTTCTCGCCCAGCAGAGCCAGGACCTCGCCCTGATTGAGGTCGAGCGATATCGCATCGTTTGCGACCAGCGGGCCGAAACGCTTGGTGATGCCCCTGAAGGATAACAGGGGCATCACTGAGACAGATTTATGGGTCACGTGCGTGACATCCCAACGGATCAGAACGTGGATTTAGGCTCGTTGTCGTTGATCTCGACCACGAAATCGCCGGACATGATCTGCTTGGAAAGCTCGGCGACCTTGGCTTTTGCTTCCGCCGGGATTTTATCCTCGAACTCATAATACGGGGCGAGGCTGGCGCCGCCCTTCTGCATCATGGTCCATTCCTTGTAGTCCTCGGCTTTGAAGCTGCCTGCCTTGACCTGCTCGATGGCGTAATCGATCGCACTTTCCATGTGCCACAAGGCGGAAGTCACGACCACGCCCGTGCCATTCTCTTCTTTGTTCATGTCATTCACATTGCCAAAGGCGAGGATGCCTTTTTCGCGAGCCGCATCGACCACGCCGGCGCGTTCGGCATAAAGGATATCGACGCCGGATTCGATCTGGGCGAACGCCGCTTCCTTGGCCTTCGGCGGATCGTACCAGGAGCCGATGAAGGTGACCTTGAATTCGATCGCCGGATCGACCGACTTGGCGCCAGCCATGAAGGCATGGAACAACCGGTTCACCTCGCCGATCGGATAACCGCCGACCATGCCAATCTTTTTCGACTTGGTCATGCTACCGGCGATGATACCCATCAGGTAGCACGGCTCGTGGATATAGTTATCGAAAACGGAGAAATTGCTGCCGTGCGGCTTGAAGGGATCACCCATAACGAAGGCGACGTTCGGATATTCGTCGGCCACCTTGCGAGCCTCGCGGCTGATGCCGAAGGCCTCGCCGACGATCAGCTGAACACCGCTTTCGGCATATTCGCGCAGCACGCGGATATAGTCTGTATTGGAGACCTTTTCCGAAAAGGAATACTCGATCTTGCCAGCGGCCTTTGCGGCCTCAAGAGCCTGATGCAGGCGCGCATCCCATTTCTGCTGGATCGGCTGGGTATAGATGCCCGCGACCTTGATTTTGCCTGCCGCGTTGGCGAGTCCCGACGGCAGCGTTGAGATGGCGCTGAGAGCGGCCAGCGTTGCCAGAACCTGGCGGCGCGAAAGAAGTGTCATATCAGTCCCCCGAAAAGCGAAACGGCGCATGCTCCGGATTTCCTCCGTTGCATCAGGCCGTTCTCTGTTTTGCCAAATCCTCCCGTCTCATCCGTGGCATTCTTCTTAGCATCCCTGCTATCGGGACGCCGTCCCGCGTTGGGGTTGCGATGCCATCGTATGTGACAGTTCAATTTCAGCATTTGGTTTCGGAATGTCAATCGAACCCGGAGGGGGGCGAAAAAGCATCATGTTGAAAATGTCAGCTTTCAAGCCGGAACTGGCGGGGCCTTTTCGTTACTGGAGGCTTCATTTTCCTGCAATGGAGCTACGACAGGGATCAGGAGGTTGAAGTTTGTTCCTTCGCCTGGTGTGCTCTTGACCGTCAGGCTGCCGCCGAGCACGTTTGTTGCGGCGTTGTACGATATATGCAGCCCGAGACCGGTCCCGCCCTGACCGAATTTGGTTGTGTAGAAAGGATTGAAGATCTTTTCCGAGACGTCCGGCTCCATTCCGATCCCGTCATCCCGAACGGAAATCTGAATCATCCCCGCATCAGCCTCGGTAACGGAAATATGGATGCTGCCCGATGTGTCCGGAAACGCATGCTTTGAGGCATTGTCTACAAGATTGGTAATGATTTGCCCCAGCTCGCCCGGGTAGCTGTCAATTTCGAGCCGCTCGGGAATATCCTCAATCACGACACGTATATTTTTGGCTATGGAAGGCTGCAATGTCAGCACCGTCGCTGATACCAACTCATGCAAACGGAACGCCCGGCGAAAAGATGTCGTCCTGTCGACTGCCACCTGCTTGAAGTTTGCTACCAGATCACAGGCACGCTCGACATTCATGGAGGCCATCGAGGTCGTTTCCTGGATTCGCTTCAGGAACTTCATAAGATCGGACTTGCGCAGCCCCTTTTCCATCAAACTGTTGAAACTCTGGATCTCTTGATTTTGGGCGGACAAGCTAAGCTTGCTGTTTCCCAGAGGTGTATTCAGTTCATGTGCTATGCCAGCGACCAGACGTCCGAGAGCAGCCAGTTTTTCAACCTCGATCAACTCATTCTGCGTCATCTGCAGATTGCTTAGCGCTTCGGAAAGATCCGAGTTGGTCGCGGCCAGATCCTGCGTGCGCCTCTGGACCCTGTTCTCAAGCTCTTCATTCATCTCCTTCAGGGCCTGCTCCCGACTGACGAGCGCGTCGGCCATGGCTTCGAGGTCACCGGAAAGCTGATTGAACTCCTTGATTGTACCGGTCGGCCAGGTCTCGGGCTGGCGACCGGAAGCGACCAGACGGGCACGCTCGATAACCAACTTCACGGTGCTTGTCATCGTCTGCGCCCAGAGCGGGGCCAATAGCGCTCCGATGATCGAGGTGGAGATGAAACCCGTGACGATGATGGCGACAAGGTCCTGGGTCGCGGAATTATCCATACCACGCGGAATTCGACTGACGAAGAGCCACCCAAGTGAGTCAGAAAACTCGGCCCACGCGAAGTAATCCCGCCCATCGTAGGAAAGTTCCTCCGGCATGAGCGTTCCATTCAAACCCGCCTGAACGACTGGCAGATGCAGAAGATTATGCCGTCCCGAACGCGCAATTCTTGTATCTGCGACAACTTCACCGAGGCGATCCACGATCCAGAGATCAAGCTGCCTGTCGCTACGCGAAAATTGGCTTATGGAGACGATCTGATCGAGAGGTACCTCTCCAATGATGATTTTATTGCTTCCTTTCAGAGGGACAGCGACGCCGACAGTTACGATCCCCGATATGGAGGATAATTGGGTGTCACTCCACGCCTGCTTTTGAGTCTCGGAAACTGTGCGAAACAGTTTATTGCCGGACATATCGATTCCGACGATTTCTTCAATATATTCAGTGCTGTAATTTTTTACGCTAGCATCGACGAGGAGGCCCTGATCGTCGACTAGATAAATGGCGTCGAAGCCATCGCCGCGGGCCGTTTGCAGCAAAAAATAGATTTCCTGCTCTGGGACATTGTCAACAGCTGCGGCCAGAACCTTCAGGCGATGCTCAAGAGAACGCAGGTATTCCTCGACTCGAGCGGCCATCTCCGCCGCCGACTCTTTGGCTATTGATCGGTTTTCCTCAGCGATCTGAGGCAAGCGAATAGCCAGCGTGATCGATCCGACGATTACGAGAGCAACCAGAGGCGTGAAGACGAATAAAAGAGAGAGCGCGACGCGCAGAGAAAGGACTTTCGGGATCTTCATTTCCGGATGAATTTCCCTTTCTGAACGGTAACGAAAACAAGCTGCCTCGCACTATCTCCAAAACCGTCGAACGTCACTTTCTGTTGCAGGCCCTGGGTTGTACCAAGCGCATCCATTGACGATTTCATGGTCTCATCGTCCCCCCTCTCCTGAAGAGCGGAAAACAAAACTGTCGCGCCGTCATAAGCCGCGATGCTTGAAAAACCCGGATCGGAGCGGAACCTGGCTTTATAAGCATCCCGGAATGCAACGTAATGTGCGGTCTCATCATACCGGTCATATGTTTGCAGTAGGAGAAGCCCTTCAATCGCGGCACCGCCAAGAGTGAGAAGGCTTTCCGAAGCAGCCCATTCCGCGGCCATGAGCTCTACTTCTTTATCCTGTTTTCGGACCTGCTGGGTGAGCTGCGCAGAATCTACGCCGTTGGCGATAAAAATCATTGCGTCCGGCTTCGATGCCAAAAGGGTCGTCGCCGCGCGGGAAAACTCTCCGCCGATAGTGCTGTCAAACTGGAACGAGGCAACGAGCGTGCCTCCTAGTTCGGTAAAAGCCCTTTCAAACTCATCCTGCCAGCTTGAGGAAAAGAGCGCATTTCTTCCGTCAAGCGCAGTGGCCATTTTTCGGTGCCCGACATCAATGCTGTATCGCGCGTAGGCTTCAGCATATTGACGAGTCGATGAGCCTATACGGTAGAAATGATCGTTATTGCCGACAAAGGCGAGGGAAGAAACCGTCGGGGTGATCGATACGATCTTGGCCTCGTTGATGACCGGAACCATGCCGCCTGCAACAACACTGAGGTTGGGGCCAATAATTGCCTCTACGCCCTCAGCGATCAAGGATTGCGCTGCCTCTGCTCCACCTTCCGACGTCCCAAGATCATCGCGCACGAGAAGCTGGATCTGGCGTCCGTTGATCCCTCCGGCTTCGTTCTTTTCGTCGACGGCCATCTGGACAGCATTTCGTGACGCGATGCCAATATCGGATGCCCTTCCCTCAAGGCCGCCGATAAAGCCTACCCGAATGACTTCGGGATCGCCGCAGGCAGCGAGTTGCAGCAAGAGAATCATTACCGCAGATAGCGTTACGTATGGCCGCATGAGCTGTCTCTCCAGTATTTAATCAACTGGACGCTTTCATACTTATAATAAAATTTAGTAAATATTCCGGCACTTGGACTGACGACCTGTTCGGGTAGAATGCAAATACTCCTCGACGCGCCACCATCTCCGTCGCGGACTCTTTGGTTATCGTTCGGTTTTCCTCGGCGCTCTGCGGCAAGCGAATGGCAAGTGTGATCGAACCGACGATCACCAGAGCGACCAGAGATGTAAAGACAAACAAAAGAGAAAGTGCGACACGCAGCGAGAGTACCCGTGGGGGCTTCATTTGCGAATGAATTCCCCATTTTGGACCGTCACGAACACAAGCTCCCGGACGCTGTCTCCAAAACTGTCAAAATCAACGTCCTGTTGCAGGCCTTTAATTGTGTCAAGCGCATCCATCGATCTTTTCAGAGTCCCATCCTCCACTTGATCAGTGAGTGCGGAAAACAGAACCGTCGCAGCGTCATAAGCGGCGATGCTGGAGAATCCCGGCTCGGAGCGGAACCTCTCTATGTAAGAGTCCCTGAAGAGAATATAATGCGCCGACACATCGTTCAGATCGTAGGGTTGCAGAAGAACCAGGCCCTCGATTGCGGTCCCACCGAGAGTGAGGAGGCTTTCCGAAGCAGCCCATTCCCCAGCAAGGAGTGCAATTGCACGATCCTGTTTTCGTATCAGCTGGGTAAGCTGAGCAGCATCGACACCGTTGGCAATAAAAATCAGTGCATCTGATCCGGTGCTCAACAGTTTCGTTGCGAATACGCCGCCAACTGTGGCGTCGAACTGGTGCGACGCCACGAGTGTGCCGCCAAGTCTGGTGAAGGCCTTGTCGAATTCACTACTCCAGCTCAAGGTAAGAAGCCGATTTCGGCCATCAAGCGCAAGGGCGATTTTTCGATAGCCCTCATCAATGCAGTATCTTGCGTAAGCTTCCGCAAATTGACGGGTCGATGAGCCTATACGGTAGAAATGATCGTTCTTGCCGACAAAGGCGAGGGAAGAAACGGTCGGGGTGACAGTTACGATCTTGGCCTCATTGATCACCGGGAGCATGCCGCCTGCAACAACACTGAGATTGGGACCTATGATCGCGTCTACCCCTTCAGCGATCAAGGATCGAGCAGCTTCCGCTCCGCCTTCCGACGTCCCAAGATCATCGCGAACGAGAAGCTGGATCTGGCGTCCATTGATCCCTCCGGCTTCGTTCTTTTCGTCGACGGCCATCTGGACCGCGTTCCGTGACGCGATACCAATATCGGATGCCCTTCCTTCAAGGCCGCCGATAAAACCGACACGAATAACTTCGGGATCGCCACAGGCTGCGAGTTGCAGCAAGAGCATCATTACCGCAGAAAGCGTCGCATATGGCCGCATGAGCTGTCTCTCCAGTGCTTAATGCACTGAACGTTTTCATACCTTTGATAAAATTTGGTAAATGTTTCTACACATTGGCTGATTCCGAATTCAGAGGTGTGCATATTACGGTTCGGCGAACCGGGCATAAGAGCTGACCGGCGGTCACGATCCCCAAACCCTGAAAAGTACTTTTTCTTCTTACCTTGTCATTGAAGAGCGCGCGTTCCGAAATCGCCCTCAGGTATTCCGCAAAGTTGCGGACTGTGAGAAATCGGCAAACTGGGATATCAAGTGCGGTCTGTTCTGTAGGAGGGTTCGATGACTGATCTTGAAGTCTATTTGTCTGGTGAAATTCACACGGACTGGCGCGCGGAAATTGAAGAAGCGGTGAAAGCTGCGGGATTGCCAATCAGCTTCACCGCACCGGTAACGGTTCACGAAAACAGCGACGATTGCGGTGTGTCGATTCTCGGCAGCGAGGAAAAGCCGTTCTGGGCCGATCACAAGGGCGCCAAGGTCAATGCGATCCGGACCCGCACCCTGATCGAGCGCGCCGACATCGTTGTTGTCCGGTTCGGCGACAAATACAAACAGTGGAATGCAGCGTTCGACGCGGGATATGCAGCCGCACTCGGAAAGCCGCTCATCGTCCAGCATGATCCGTCGCTGACGCACCCGCTGAAAGAAGTCGATGGCGCGGCGTTAGCCGTTGCGGAAACGCCGGCGCAGGTTGCTGCGGTATTGCGTTATGTGGTGACTGGAGAACTTTAAGGTCCGGCGTATAAACCGATGAAGCATATAGGAATTGTTGGTTGCTCGGCCGAAGGTGCGGCGCTCTGCTACCGGACCATCTGCGCGGAAGGAGCGGCCCTGCTTGGTGCGCACGAGCATCCCGACATCACGATGCACACGCCGCCACTTTCGAAATATGTCAGCTGCCTCGAAGCAGGGGATTTGAGCGGCGTCGGGGAGTTGATGCTCGATTCCGCCCGAAGACTGGAACGCGCCGGGGCGGATTTCTTGATTTGCCCGGATAACACCATTCACCAGGCATTCGACTATGTGGCGGAGCGATACCCGCTTCCATGGCTGCATATTGCAGAAGAATCCGCGGCTTTCGCCCGGGAGCATGGATTCCGAAAAGTCGGTTTGCTTGGCACCAGATGGTTGGTCGAGAGCGATGTCTATCCGGAGAAACTTGAAGCGCTTGGCATCGACTGGATCCGGCCTGATCCGGAAGAGATTATCGAAATCTCCCGGATCATCATGGAAGAGCTCGTTCCAGGCCGTTTCCTTTCGGGCTCGATATCCTACTTTCAGGCGCTTATCGAACGCATGAAAGAGCGCGGCGCGGATTCGATTCTTCTCGGCTGCACGGAGATACCGCTGATCATCAGTGACGAGAACAGCGTTCTCCCGACACTGGATTCGACAAGAACACTCGCCCGCGCGGCTCTTCGGGCGGCGACCAGCTGATATCAGCCTGCACCAAAAACAGAACGCGCCGCTCAAGAGCGACGCGTTCGGCAGTTTTTCGGATGTAGGGGGAATTTTATCCGAAAGTAATGTATTCGGCCCAGATCTGGTCCAGCTGGCGCAGCGTGGAGGTCGCATTTTCCATACCGCGCAGAAGTTCACTGCGGCCGTTGCTGAATTCCATGTGACGGGCTTCCAGGTCCCGGAGACGGGTGACGATGTCCCTGCCCTTGGGAGACAATCGCAGGCGCACTGACCGCCGGTCGTGCGCCGCGCGTTCCTGCTCCAGATATCCGTATTCGGAAAGCTTCTTGACGTTGTAAGAGACGGTCGAGGCCTGATAGCCTTTGCGATGGATAAGATCCCGGACAGGGATATCCTCGTCTCCAATGCCGACAAGCATCAATGCTTGTGACGGGTTGATATTGTTGATCCCCATGGATTCGAGTTCAACACGAACCACGTCGAGGTACCGGCGATGCAGCCGGTCAAGCATCGAGGTCAGTTCTAGATAGCCCGACCGTACGGTTTCGGCGGATGCGCCGATGCCGATATCAGCCGTATCGATCTTCAGGGCAGAGCGTCGAAGTGTCTGTACGGTCATGGTTTGTCTCCGCATCGCATGAGCAGTTTCTTTCGAACTGATGCTATTCCATCAAAATGGTTTCTAATTGTAAAGCTTAATCAGCAAATGACGTTACGAATGAGTGTCACCATTAGGTATGATGCTGTTTTGCCCCGCTAATGCGCTGATTTCCTTCTAAAAATTAAAAAGAATTTCATAGAAAAAATCGGGCCAACCAAAAGCCACCTCCGGTCCTTTGCTGTTTTTGATGGGTTGGCGGCGGACAATTTATGCCGATAACCGTACAGAAGGGCGATTGACCGGCGCTGACGCTCAGCGATTATAAGAGCGATAATTCAATGCAAGGCAAAGCAAGGGCGTCGGTTTCTATTCGGAATCCGTCTCGCGAACTTCAGATTAGAAATGGAAACGGGAATGACTGGTTTGGAGCGACGCGGATCAGGTTACGTGGACAGTTATTATGGCCGGACTCTGAAAGCTCCCGTCTCGCGCCCTACCCTCGCGCATGATCTTGACTGCGATATCTGCGTCGTTGGAGGCGGCATGGCAGGCCTCGCTACGGCCTTGGGGCTTGCCGAGCGGGGAAAGAAAGTTGTCGTCCTTGAGGCTCAACGGGTCGGTTGGGGTGCGTCAGGCCGTAATGGCGGTTTTGTCAGTGCCGGGTACAGCCTAGGGTCGGACGGTATTGAATCTGTCGTGGGTCGCGAGGATGCAGATGCGCTTATGCGCCTCAGCCTCGATGCCCTCACCCTCATCCGTTCACGGCTTGATCAATACGGCATCGATGCCGGGCCGATGCAGGACGGGATTATGAAGGCGTCCTGGTACCGGAATGCCGATGGCCTGAAAGCCAGTGCTGAGAAGATGAACAAGCGGTTCGATCTTGGACTGGAATTCAAAAGCCGCGAGGAGATGAAGGAACTCTACCGCACTGAGCGGTACCACGAGGGCCTACTGGACCCGACGGCGTTTCAGTTTCACTCCCTGAACTTCACCAACGGTATCGCAGATGCTTGCACCGGTCTGGGAGCAACAATCTTTGAGAACAGTGCCGTAACTCACATGGACCTCAGCACGGACAAAAAACGGATCGACACGGCGACTGGCAGCGTGACGGCCAATCAGGTTGTGATCTGCTGTTCGGGCTATATCGGCCACCTGCATCCGAAGCTGTCCCGGGCGACATTGCCGGTCGGGACCTATGTGGTCCTTACAGAGCCGCTTGGCGACCGGCTGCGAGATGCCATCAAAGCGCCCTATGCGACGTCGGATAGCCGCCTCGCGGGCGATTATTACCGTGCCCTGCCCGATACAAGATTGCTATGGGGCGGACGTGTCAGCTCCAATCTGTCGCCGCGTAATCTGAGGCAGAAGATGATTGGCGATATCCTGAAGATCTATCCCCAACTCGAGGGTATTCGGGCCGAAGTCGCCTGGCCCGGGACTATGGGCTATTCGGTGCACAAGATGCCCCAGATCGGACAGCTGCAACCGGGTGTCTGGTATAATCAGGGATATGGCGGGCACGGCATGTGCGCCACCACGGCCGGTGGAGAGGTCGTGGCAAAGGCCATTGCTGAGGATGACGAGACCTATAAGCTGTTCGCCCCCTTCGGCCTCGATTTCGCTGGTGGCCCACTCGGCCCATTGATTGCCCAGTGCGCCTATTGGGGCTTTCAGATCCAGGACCGGTGGCAGGCCTGGCGTTCTCACTAAGATCTACGCTCATAAGTACGTCCCGTCGCGACGGGACCAAGGGAGCAGATGCGCCTAGGCCATCTGCTCCTTCACTTTCAGGAACTTGATCTTCGGCCAGTTCTCGGCCGTGTGCTGTAGGTGCCAGCCATTGCGGGCCATGAAGACCGGCATGTTGTCGTGGTCGTCGGCCAGATCGCCCTGGTTCGCCTCGATGAACTTCTTAAGTTCCGCCGGGTCTTCGGCTTCCAGCCAGCGCGCCGTATACAGTCCGGCCGTCTCGAAACTCACCGGCACGTCGTACTCGGTGCGAATCCGGTCCGCCAGCACTTCGAATTGCAGCGCACCGACCACGCCGACAATCCAGCTACCGCCGATCCGGGTCTTGAAGGCCTTCGCAGCCCCCTCTTCCGCCAGCTGGACCACTGCCTTCTCGAGATGCTTCGCCCGCAGAGGGTCGGTCGGCCGAACCCGTTGCAGTAGTTCCGGCGCGAAACTCGGAATGCCGTTGAACTGGAGATCCTCGCCCTCGGTCAGTGCATCGCCGATCCGCAGATTGCCGTGGTTCGGGATGCCGATGATGTCGCCCGGCCAGGCTTCGTCCGCGATTTCACGGTCCTGGGCCAGGAACATCACCGGATTGTGGATGTTCATCAGCTTGCCGCTGCGGACATGCTTCAGCTTGGCGCCGCGTTTGAAATGGCCGGAGCAGATCCGGGCGAAGGCAATGCGATCCCGATGCTTCGGATCCATGTTTGCCTGGATCTTGAAGATGAATGCCGAGACCTTTTTCTCCGCCGGCGTCACTTCGCGCGTTTTCGTCGCCTGCGGACGCGGCGGCGGAGCGTAGCGCGCAACGCCGCCAAGCAGTTCCCGAACGCCGAAATTGTTCACCGCACTGCCGAAATAGACCGGCGTCATGCTGCCGCCGAGGAATGCTTCCGGATCGAAATCCGGGCACAGCCCGCGCGCCATCTCAACTTCCTCGCGGAGCTGTTTTGCGGCGGAAGCCGGCAGCAATTCATCCAGCTTCGGATCGTCCAGCCCGTTGCAGGTTAGCCCCTGGTCCGGTGCATCGTGGCTGCCGCGATCCATCAGGATCAGCTTGTCGTTCAGCAGGTCGTAACACCCCTTGAAGGCTTTCCCCATGCCGATCGGCCAGCTTGCCGGCGTCACATCCAGAGCCAGTTTCTGCTCGATTTCATCCAGCAGCTCGAAACTGTCCCGTGCCTCGCGGTCCATCTTGTTGACGAAGGTAATGATCGGGACGTCGCGCAGGCGGCAGACCTCGAACAGTTTGAGGGTCTGCTCCTCTATGCCTTTCGCGCCGTCGATCACCATGATGGCGCTATCGACGGCCGTCAGGGTCCGGTAGGTGTCCTCCGAGAAATCTTCATGGCCTGGCGTGTCGAGCAGGTTGAAGGTGTTGTTCCCGTAATCGAAGGTCATCACCGACGAGGCGACGGAAATGCCTCGCTCGCGCTCGACCTTCATCCAGTCGGAATGGGCACGCCGCTGCTGTCCGCGCGCCTTAACGGCACCGGCCATCTGAATTGCGCCCCCGAACAGGAGCAGCTTCTCGGTCAAAGTGGTCTTACCGGCATCCGGGTGCGCGATGATCGCGAAAGTGCGCCGGCGCCCCACAGCGTCGTCAAGGGAACTCATCTAATCGTCCTTATTGGGGAACGCCGTCGTATATAAAGACTTTGTCCAATCAGTCCAATAGCCGATGCTGGCTATCCGCCATGCGGAAGTGGGAGGCCCAATAAAGTGCAACCGGGGAAACTCAATCTCATCACCGATGTTCCGGGACTCCGGGTGGGCAATGCCGATGACGAGCGTTTGCGGAGCGGCGTCACAGTATTGGTGCCAGATGGGGAGATGGTTGCCTCGGTTGATTCGCGTGGCGGCGGGACCGGATCGCGCGAATTCGACCTGTTGCGTCCGGAAGCGACGGTTCAGAGCGTGAACGCCATTGTGTTGAGTGGCGGATCAGCCTTCGGTCTCGACTCTGCAGGCGGCGTTATGGCGGGCCTACGGGAAAAAGGCATCGGATATCGGGCCGGCGCCTCGATCGTGCCCATCGTTCCGGCCGCTATACTCTTTGATCTCAATAACGGCGGTGACAAGAACTGGGGAGACGCATCGCCTTACCCAACTCTTGGCCGCACGGCCTATGAAGCAGCGTCCGATGATTTCAGGCTCGGCAATGCAGGCGCCGGATTTGGTGCGAATGCCGGTGGGTATAAAGGCGGTCTCGGCAGTGCCTCGGTTCGGGTTGCCGATGACGGACCGACAGTTGGCGCGCTGGTTGCCGTAAACGCGGTCGGCGCTGTCACTTATCCTACATCCGGTGCGTTCTTCGCATGGGCTTCCGAAGCGGCTGGTGAATTCGGGGGCGTTATGCCGGTTTCCGAGGACAGAGGCAGTGCCGTTGACATGCCTAAGCTCGCGGGCCCGAGGGAGAACACCACGATCGGCATCGTCGCGACCGACGCTGCGCTGACCAAATCCCAGTGCAGGCAGTTCGCCATCATGGCGCACCAGGGGCTGACCCGCGCCATTCGGCCTGCCAACACGCCGTTCGACGGAGACGTGGTCTTTGGCGTTTCCACCGGTATCCGTCCCCTCGCCGATCCGGTACGCGATCTTGCGACGCTTGGCGCACACGCCGCGGATTGCCTGGCCCGTGCGGTAGCGCGCGGGGTCTTTGAAGCCGAGAGTCAGGGACAGTCTGTCAGTTACCGGGAAAAGTTTGGATTTCCATGCCGGACAAGCTGACAACGTCCAGCCACAGGATTACCATTCGCACCCTGTTGCTGCGCGATATAGGCGGATTGTTCCTGATAGCGCTCGGGGCGGTGCTGGCCGTCACGCTCTATTTTGGTAATCAGGGCGGGCTGGCTGTGGTTAGGGAAAATGCCAACGCCACCATCAGTTCAATCAAGCAGACATTAACTGCCCATATTCGGCCCGCGTTGAAGGCTGCCGAATTTGTCGGCCAATACGCAATGCCTGATGGTGCTCCAATGAGCCCCGCCGCCGAGGACATGGCCAAGATTGCACTCTACATGCAGCCACATATCCGGGGCTTGGTTTTCATCTGGAATGACGGACCTATAGAATGGATTGCATCCGATGGGCGAAGGGGCGCGCGCGCCATCGCTCCAGGGTCGATCGAAGAGAGAGCGGTTCGAGACGCCCGTATGATCGGGGAGTCCTATCTTGCGGCAGCGGTTTATTCCGAAGGCGCGGGACTGACCTTGATCAGTGCGCGCAGTCCGATTTTTGACGAGGACGGCAGCTATATTGGAGTCGCCGCAGCGGCGATTTCACCTCTGGATATTTCAGTGTTCCTCCGGGATGCCGACATTGCAGGCGGTGCCGTCTTCGTGCTGGACCAAAAGGACCGTCTCCTCGCCCACCCCATCCTGACGGACCCCAGCATGAAGACGCTGATGTCCAAGAAAAAGCCGCTGTTGACTGCAACCGAGCTTGGAGATCCGGTACTGGCTGCCTTGCTTGATCCTGACCGCCGCGAGTCCGGAACATTGGACAAGACCACGGGCACCGAATACTGGACCGTAACGGTAGGCGGCACAGACTATGTCGCATTGACTCAGAGAGTCTCCGTGACGCGCGGCAACAGCTACACAGTCGGAATGTATGTCGATCAGTCAGCAAGCAGCTATAACGACATGGTGCGCTATTTGACCTACGGAGCGATTGCGGGGCTGATCGTCATGGGCTTGGCAATGCTAAGGCTCAGGCAACTGGCTGAACGGATCCGCCTCCCCGTCACGGAGTTGGCGTCCGCTTCGAACGCCATTGCCAAGCTCGACCTTGAAACCGTTCCGATGATTCGCGGGAATCCGGTGCGGGAATTCAATGATGCGGCGGACGCCTTCAACGCGATGATCGCCGGTCTGGCGCAGTTCCGGGTCTATGTACCCCGCTCACTCGTTATGGAAATTATGAGGGAGCGCGGAAGTCAGGGTGTGCGATCCGTTGAACGGGAGGTGACGGTCCTGTTTTCTGACATTGTTGGCTTCACCGGTATCTCGCAAAAACATCCGCCGGATGAGGTCGTCGATATGCTCAACGCCCATTTCACACTTATGAACAATGCCATCGAAGCGGAAGGCGGCAATATCGACAAATATACCGGCGACAGCGTGATGGCATTCTGGGGGGCGCCAGCTGAGCGACCGGACCATGCTGCGGCCGGCATGCGGGCCGCAAGACGCATCGCGAGCCTGATC
Source organism: Nisaea sp. (assembly GCF_034670185.1). Taxonomy (NCBI): domain Bacteria; kingdom Pseudomonadati; phylum Pseudomonadota; class Alphaproteobacteria; order Rhodospirillales; family Thalassobaculaceae; genus Nisaea; species Nisaea sp. The sequence continues at coordinate 1,042,377 of NZ_JAXMNY010000001.1, read as the reverse complement.
AGGGAGGATAACCAGAGGCGCGCGGATCAGGGCATGGAGCAAATTCATATTCGGATAGGGATTGCAACGGGCACTGCGATCGTCGGCAATATCGGTGCGCCGGACCGAATCAATTACACGATCGTCGGCGATACGGTGAACGTGGCCAACCGTTTGGAGCAACTGGGAAAACAAATCGCCCCAGAAGCTGATATCTGCGCTCTTGTAGCAGCAGAAACGGCGAGATCGGCCGGGAACCCGGAGAACATATCAAATGTCGGCCTCTTCGAGCTGCGTGGTCGCACCGGGGCTGTGCAGGTATTCCGGCTAAACCTTGAGGCTGACCCAGCTTAGCGCCCCTGAAGGGTATTAACAGCATCCGTATTCGTGTCTTCCCAGCAAGTTCGGCTAAGCTTCACTCGGGAACGGTACGAAAGCGCCGTCAGGGAGGAAGCAAAAATGAAAATCAAGTCAGTCGACGTCATTCCCCTGCAAATTCCATTCGAGGATGGGAGCGCCGGAACCGGCCTGATGCCGACCAAATGGACCACACTCGAGATCGTGCTTGTCCGGATAGAAACGGAAGACGGCATTGTCGGATGGGGCGACGGTTTCGCTTATTCCTGCCGCCGGGCAACGATGGCGGCCATCGAGGATATGGTCGCCCCCCTGCTCATTGGCCGGGAGATAGACGATGTCGCCGCACTGAACTTGGAATTGCAGCAACGCCTGCATCTGCATGGCCGCTATGGCATCACCATGTTCGCAATATCCGCAGTCGATATCGCGCTTTGGGATATCGCGGCGAAGCATGAAAGGGCGTCTCTTGCCAGACTGCTGGCAGTGCGGCCGAGAACCGCGTTGCCCGCCTATGCCAGCCTCATGCGGTATACGGACCCGGACCTTGTTCGGTCCTTCGCGGCCAAGGTTGTCGGCGAAGGCTACAAGACCGTCAAACTGCACGAGATTTCGCTCGACGCCATCAAGGCAGGTCGCCAGGGCGCCGGGCTAGAGACCAAGCTTGCAACCGACGTGAACTGCAACTGGTCGATTGAGCAGGCACACGAAATCATGCCGCATATGCGGCGTCTGGACCTTTACTGGGTTGAGGAACCGGTGTTTCCGCCGGATGACGCGGAAACTCTGGGAATGTTGCAGGCGGAATACGGTGTGGCCATCGCCAGTGGCGAGAATGCCTGCACCTCGGTAGAGTTCGCCCGTACCGCGCCACATATCAAGTACCTGCAGCCGAGTGTTACCAAAGTAGGCGGTGTCAGCGAGTTCCTGAGGGTCTGCGACGTTGCCGAGGAATACGGCGCGTCGGTGATGCCGCATGCGCCCTATTTCGGTCCGGGTTACTGGGCCACGATCCAGCTCATGGCCGCGCGCGAGATCTGCGAGCAGTTCGAGCATCTATATATCGAGCCCGAGGCCTATCTCGATCCGTCGATCCCACTTCCGTCCAACGGTACTGTGCAGGTTCCGGACAGACCGGGCATCGGCTTCGAGCCTGATCCGGAAATGATTGAGCGGTTCAGGATCTAGGAGCGAGCCAAACGGGCGACCATTAGAGGTCTTTCGCCCGTTCCCGCAAAACGAATTTCTGGATCTTGCCGGTAGACGTCTTGGGCAGGTCACCAAAGATGATCGTCCGCGGCATCTTGTAGGATGCCATATGCTCACGGCACCAGGCCGTTATCTCTTCCGCGCCGATCTCCCCGGCGCCCGGTGCAGCCGTGACAAAAGCGCAAGGTGTCTCGCCCCATTTATCGTCAGGCTTGGCGACCACGGCGGCTTCCATGATTTTAGGATGCTTGTAGAGCACCTCCTCGACCTCGAGAGAGGAGATGTTCTCGCCGCCGGAAATGATGATGTCCTTTGAGCGGTCCTTGACCTCGGCATAGCCATCGGGGTGCAACACCGCAAGATCGCCGGTCCGGAACCAGCCGTCGCCCAGCGCCTCCGCCGTGGCTTTCGGGTTTTTCAGATAACCCTTCATCACGGTGTTGCCGCGCAGGCAGAGCTCGCCAATGGTTTCGCTATCCGCCGGCACGGCTTCGCCGGTATCCGGATTACTTACCCGCATGCCTTCCAGGGTCGGATAGTAAACGCCCTGCCGGGCCATGCGCTGAGCTTTCGCGTCCAGGTCGAGTTCATCCCATTCGGGAGGCCAGGCACAGATCGTCGATGGGCCGTAGGTTTCGGTCAGGCCATAGAGATGGGTAACCGAAAAGCCCATCGTCTCCATGGCGGAGATGACCGCACTCGGTGGTGCGGCGCCGCCGGTGGCGATGTTTACGCGCTGGGAGAACGCTTTCTTCTGTTCCGCCGGGGCATGAATCAGCATGGTCAGCACAATCGGTGCCGCGCACATATGACTGACGCCTTGCTCTGCGATCTGCTCGAAGATCAGCGCCGGATCGACCTTTCTCAGGCAGACATGCGTGCCGCCGACCGCGGTTACCCCCCAGGTGTAGGTCCAGCCGTTGCAGTGGAACATCGGCAGCGTCCAGAGATAGCGGCTCCCTGAGGTTAGACCGAAGGCAATGGCATTGCCCATGGCGTTCAGATAGGCGCCGCGATGGTGGTAGACCACGCCTTTCGGGTTGCCGGTTGTCCCGGATGTGTAATTGAGCGACATGGATTGCCACTCATCCGTGGGCCGCGGCCAGTCCGGCGCAGGCTCGGCCTCGGAGAGCAGTTCTTCGTATTCCTTCTCGCCGAGCGGCTTGCCGCCTTCTGCCAGCGGATCGTCGATCCAGATTACCGGCGGCGGGTTGTCGATTTGCGCCAGCGCCTGTTCCATCACCGGCGCGAACTCCTTGTCCACCAGCACCAGCTTTGACTCGGCATGGCCAAGGATAAAGGAGATGGTCGCGGCATCGAGACGGGTGTTGATGGCATTCAGCACCGCGCCCGCCATGGGAATACCATAGTGCGATTCGAGCATCGCCGGTGTGTTGGGAGCAAGAACGGAAACCGCATCGCCATGTCCGATGCCGCGCTTCCGCAATGCATCGGCTAATCGGCGGCAACGGTTCAGGAAATCGCCATAGCTGCGGCGCAGGTCGCCATGGATAATGGCCGTTTTTTCGGGAAATGTTGCACCCGCGCGCTCCAGAAAATCGGATGGCGTCAACGCCGCATAGTTCGCCCGATTTCTCTCAAGTCCCGTTTCAAAGATCGACATGACCGCCCGCAAATGTTTCCCTGTCCCCGTTAAGAGACATGGTTTCTTCGTTTCGATAAACCGTCAAGCACGGGGAAATGGTGTTGCTCGCCGACACCACGAGACCGAGACAGAACGGGCCTTGGAGCCGGACTATGACCCAGATCGATATTTTCTCCGACGTAATTTGCCCATGGTGTTTCATCGGCAAACGACGTCTTGAACGGGCATTGAAGGCTCGGCCGTTGCCGAACCTGACCATTCAGTGGCGGGCGTTCCAGTTGAATCCGGAAATGCCGGCCGAAGGCATGGACCGGCAGGCTTATCTCGAGAACAAATTCGGCGGCCCGGATCGGGCAACGCAGATCTATGACAACATCAAGCGCATGGGCGACGGAGAGGGAATTGATTTCCGCTTTGACCTGATCCAGCGCACGCCAAATACGGTCCTTGCGCATCGCACGATCAATCTTGCGACTGTCATGGGCACGTCGGACGCATTGATGGAGAGAATGTTCGTCGCCTATTTCACCAAAGGCGTCGATATCGGTGAGATAGATAACCTGGTGGAACTGGCCGAACAGTCAGGCATGAAGCCGGACGATACCCGCGAATGGCTCGAAAGCACCGGCGGCACCAGTGAAGTGATGGCCGAAACCCGGTTTGCCTACGAAAATGGCATCAACGGTGTGCCCTGCTTCATCTTCAACCGGCAATATGCGGTTTCCGGCGCACAAGAGCCGGAAGCCTTCTTCCCGTTGTTTGATATGGACAGCTCGGACAATACCGTGGTGGCCAATCAGGCCTAACCGCCGAAGACCTTCTTAAGCAGATCCGTCGAGCGGGCCACGGGGTCTGTTCTGATCGCCTTTTCCTCTATCGCGAGGTAATGAAAGAGCCCCTCCAGGGCCTTGCCAACCACGTGCGTCGACAATTCAGCCTTTGCATCCGGAACGAACGGTATCTTCGCATACTGCCCGACGAAGGCGTCGTAGCTCCGCACCACACCGACTTCCGACATCGAGCGTTCGACAACGGGGGTAAAACGCGCGGTCAGTGTCTCGCTGGTCCGTTGCTGGAACCAGCGTGTGGCGGAATCGTCCGGCCCCTCATAGATGGCTTTCACATCCTCAAGGCTCATCGATGAAATAGCGTCGGAGAAAATCTCTCCAGCCTCCGGCGCGGCGGCCTCAGCTGCCCGGTTCATCCGCAGTTCCAGATCGTCCGCAAGGGCGCCGAAACCGGCCTTATCCAGGAATTTTCCCGCGGTCTGCAGGCTTTCCGGGAGCGGAATATGGATGGCGCTGTCGCCGAAATAACCGTTCGCTGCGCTTAACTGGGAGACGATCTTCTCTGTACCGACGCTGAGCGCCTCCTTCAGCCCGGCAAAGATGGTCTCGTTATCCAGGCCTATCGATCCTGATCCGGCCTGGCCACTACCGCCCAAGGAGTTCAAAAGCCCCTTTGCCGTCCCGAATAAATCGGTTTGGGCCTTGACCGTGCTCGCGGCGATCAAGGCTGTTACGAGAACAGAGGCACCAAGGAGGTTGCGGCGGGAATACAGGCGCTTAATCGCTGGCATATCGTCTCTTTGTGGTTAGAGAGCCGGTGTCGTGTCGGCTCAACCTTATGATATCGTCTGGTTCAGGCGATTGTAATCGTCGGGTACTACAAAACCATTAAGCGGATTCGAAGATGCTCCAACTCCGGCCAAATTGTGAGCTTTGCGATCGAGATCTGCCGCCGCAATCCGGGGATGCGCGGATCTGCTCCTATGAATGTACCTACTGCGTCGAATGTGTTGAAACCACGCTTTTCAATGTCTGCCCGACCTGTGGCGGCGGTTTCGTGCCGCGCCCTATACGGCCTTTGAAGGCGTGGAGACCGGAGAGGATGCTTGGTCTTGAGAATCATCCCGCATCCGATAAGCGGATTCACTCCACATACACTCGCGCTGAAATCGACGCCCACGTTGCCCGGATCAGGGATATAGCCCCGGAAGATCGCTGAGTAAGACCGGGCTAGAGCACTGCTCGGAAACGTTTCCGCCAGAGTACGGCATTGGCTTCCTTGCGGCGCTCGACTTGCGCCAGAGCACCTTCAATTGAGCGCTCCTCCTCTATTGCGCCGAGGCTCCCCCATTGGTGCAGCCGTTCTGTATACCATGCCGTGACGCCACCAGGCGGCGTCACGGCAAATCTTGGAAATACAGGCTCTTCCCCAGACTTACTCAACCATTTTCCAGGTAGCGCCGGATCGATTGCAAGGGCTCTGGCCAGTCCTACAATGTCAACGGCACCGGACGACACCGCCTCTTCCGCTTCCATCCGTTTCTTGAAACCACCCGCCGTCATCAGCGGCTTCCCCGTGCGCGCGCGGGCCAACCGGGCGAAGTCGAGGAAGTACGGCCCGGCCTTGGTGCCGTCACTTGCAGCAGCCGCTCCGGGGAAATAGGCACCGCCGCTGATATCGATCAGGTCAATATCGGTCTCGTCCAGCATCGAAACGAGATCGAGCGCCTCCGCCTCCTCGATACCGCCGGCGAGCTGATCGGTTGCATTAATCTTGACGGCCACTGGGAAGCCAGGACCGGCGGCAGCGCGAACCGCGGCAATAATCTCAATTAATAACAAGGCCCGCCGCCTGGCAGAGCCACCCCAACGGTCGGTTCTGCGATTGAAAAGCGGGGACAAGAACTGGTTGAGCAAGAACCCATGTGCCGCATGAATTTCGACCCCGGTAAAACCGACGGACCGGGCGTTCAGCGCCGCTTGTGCATAGGCGGCAGGAAGCGCCTCGACCTCATCAGACGTCATTTCGACGGCATGAATGCCGGACACGTCGATCGCCGACGGCGCTTTCGCGGGACCGGAAACCGGCACCGCCAGAGCGCCGGCGTGACCGAGTTGTGCCCAGAAATGAGCCCCGTTTGCGGTCGCCGCGTCGGACAGGCCGCGAAACTGTTCTGTTTCACCCAGGGGTTCAAGAACAAGGTTCCCGTAATTCTCCGGCGCCCACGGTCCTATCTGGACTTCGCCGACCAGAGACATCGCAGCACCGCCATCGGCCCAAAGTGCATACAGCCTCTGCTGGGAATCTGTCGGAGAGCCTTGACCGTCGCCGAGATCGTCGGACATGGCAGCCTTGGCGATACGGTTCTTCAGGACCGCGCCGCAGGGAAGATGCAGCGGTTCATCCAGCATCAGGCCTCCCTCCGTTTCCATTAGGCTAAAGGTTAACGCAGCATCCAATCAGGCGTTAGTGCTCTCTTGGAAGGGCTTACCGTCACGCTCCTTGCGAGGCGATCGAGACTAGTTCCTGCATCAGCCCCGTCAGGCCGCGTACCCGCACATCCTTCTGCTCCCAGGCCCGGCGATAGACCAATTTGTGGTCCGGCCGAAGCTGGACGCTACCGGCCTGCTTCGCGATGAAGCCGACCAGCCCGCGCGGATTGGAGAAGTCGTTGTTTCGGAACGCAATAACAGCGCCTTTCGGCCCCGCATCCACCCGCTCGATCCCGGCCAGCTTGCAGAGCTGCTTGATGGCAATGATCTTCAGCAGGTTCTCGACCTCCGGCGGCAGGGTACCAAATCGGTCCGCCAATTCGGCGGCGAAGCTGTCGATCTCCGCCTCGTTCACCAGATTAGCGATACGACGGTAGAGGCTGAGCCGGACGGTGAGGTCCTGCACATAGTTTTCAGGGATGAGGACGGGGGTGCCGAGCGATATCTGCGGCGTCCACTGCTCCTCCGGCTCCATGCTTTCGAAGCCTCCTTCCCGCGCCGCCTGCACAGCTTCCTGCAGCAAGTGCTGGTAAAGCTCGATGCCGACTTCCTTCACCTGGCCCGACTGTTCCTCGCCCAGCAGGTTACCGGCGCCACGGATATCCATGTCGTGGCTGGCAAGACTGAAGCCGGCTCCGAGACTGTCGAGGGTCTGCATCACTTCGAGCCGACGCTTGGCGTCCGCCGTCAGGATCTTGGTCGGGTGCGTGGTCAGATAGGCATAGGCCCGGGTCTTGGAACGTCCAACACGGCCACGCAGCTGATAGAGCTGGGCCAGACCAAACATGTCCGAACGATGAATGATGATGGTGTTCGCGTTCGGAATATCGAGACCGGATTCAACGATGTTGGTGCTGAGCAGGATATCGTAGGCCCCGTCGCAGAACTTGGTCATGACATCTTCAAGCTCGGTCGGGCTCATCCGGCCATGAGCCGTGGCAATGCGGACTTCCGGCACAAGCTGGGTCAGCCGATCATGCATGCGCGGCAGATCGTCGAGGCGCGGACAGACATAGAAGGTCTGACCGCCGCGATAATGCTCACGCATGATGGCTTCACGGATAACCAGCCCGTCATAGGGCATGACAAAGGTGCGGACCGCCAAGCGGTCGACCGGCGGCGTTGTGATCAGGCTCATCTGCCGGACCCCGCTCAGCGCCATCTGCAGCGTCCGCGGTATCGGCGTTGCGGTCAGGGTCAGCACATGGATCGCCGAGCGCAGTTCTTTAAGGCGCTCCTTCTGGGCGACACCGAAATGCTGCTCCTCGTCGACGATCACCATGCCGAGGTTGGAAAATCGGATGCTTTTCGCCAGCACCGCGTGGGTGCCGATCACGATGCTGCAATCGCCGTTTGCCAGCTCTTCCTTGACCGCAGTTTGTTCCTTGGCCGTGATCATACGGGAGAGTTGTCGGACCTTGACCGGCAGGCCCTTGAAGCGTTCCTTGAATTGGCTGAAATGTTGACGTGCCAGCAGAGTCGTCGGCACCACGACCGCGACCTGATAGCCCTGCATTGCGACCACCAAAGCAGCGCGCAGCGCCACCTCTGTCTTGCCGAATCCGACATCGCCGCAGACCAGCCGGTCCATCGGCCGGCCCTTGTTCAGATCGTCCAGCGTTTCCTCAATAGCGCGGAGTTGGTCGTCTGTCTCGGTATAGGAGAACTTGGCGCAGAACTCGTCATAGACACCAGTCGGTGTTGCAATAGGCTCGGCCTCACGAACCTCACGCTCGGCGGCGAGCCTGATCAGCTGCTCCGCCATGTCGCGCAGGCGCTTCTTGACCCTTGCCTTGCGGGCCTGCCAGGCGGCGCCGCCAAGTTTATCCAGTTGCGCGCCGGATTCCTGAGAGCCGTAGCGGGAGAGCACCTCAATGCTCTCGACCGGAACGAACAGCTTGTCCCCGCCCAGATAGAGCAACCGTAGGCAATCGTGTGGCGCGCCGCCGATCTCCAGCGTTTCCAACCCATCATACTGGCCGATCCCGTGCTCCACATGGACCACGTAGTCGCCCTCATGCAACGCCGAGACTTCCTGAAGAAATTCTTCACCCCGGCGTCCACGGCGGATCGATGGCCGGGCCAGCCGCTCTCCGAGAATGTCCTGCTCGGCAATGCAAAGCAGATCGTCACTGGCAAAGCCCTGCTCCAGAGAGAGCACAACGGCACCGGCGGTTCCTTTTGGAAGCTTTTGAGCCTCTTTCCAGGTACTGACCGGCTCCAGTCGTTCCAGCCCGTGCTCGTGTAGCAGGGAGACAAGCCGGTCCCGCGAGCCTGAGGTATATCCGGCAACCAGCACCCGGCGGTCTTCCGGCTCGCCCAGGATACGATCACGCACCGCGGCATAGAGATCCGTGTCCGGCCGGGCCCGCGCCTCGGCAAAGCCGACACCGCCATGCCCGCCGCAATCAAGGACCGTGGCCCCGTCGGCACCGCTTTCCGGCAGGTCAAACGGCGTAAAACGGGCGCTCGGCAGACCTTGTTCCAGACTCTGCCAGTCGCGTTCATTGAGATAGAGGCTGTCCGGGGGCAACGGCCGATAGACGCTGCCGCCGTCCGGCGTGCCCCGGTCGTAGAGGCTTTTGCGAGCCTCGTAATATTCCTGGATGAGATCGAAGCGCGCGCTCATAGCCGCGTCTGCCTGATGATCGAAAGTCACTGGCGCCGCGCCCGTGTAATCGATCAGGGTCTCCAGATCCTCATGGAACAGCGGCAGCCAGTGTTCCATGCCGACATGGCGGCGGCCTTCGCTGATCGCCTCATAGAGCGGGTCCTTGGAAATCTCCCCGCCAAAATGGGTGCGATAGCCCGAGCGGAAGCGTTTGATCCCCTCTTCATCGAGCCGGAATTCGCCGACCGGGAAAATCTCGAAAGCATCAAGCTTGCCGGTCGTCCGTTGGCTGACCGGGTCGAAAGAGCGAATGGTTTCCAGCTCGTCGCCGAAGAAATCGAGCCGAAGAGGCTCTTCCGCGCCGGGCGGGAAGACGTCGATAATCCCGCCGCGCACCGCATATTCCCCGGCCTCCCGGACCGTCGCCGCGCGGGTGTAACCATTTGCCTCAAAAAAGCGGGCGATATCCTCAACCGGCTTGTCGTCTCCCGGCTTCAGGGCGAGGCCGACATCGGTGAAAAAGCTGCGTGGCGGAACACGCTGCAACAGCGCGTTCACCGTTGTCAGCATCACGGCGCCATTGGAAAGCCCCGTTGAGGCAAGCCGCGCAAGTGTCTCTACCCGCTGGCTTATCAGGTCGCCATGCGGGGAGACGCGATCATAGGGCAAGCAATCCCAGGCAGGCAGGCTCAGTACCGTCTGTTCCGGCTCAAAAAAACCGAGCGCCTGGCGCAAAACGGCCAGGCGCGAGTCGTCCCGCGCGACATGCAGGACACCACCATGCGCTGCGGCAATCTCAAGCAAGACACGGGCGTCGTGGCCTTCTGGCACGGATGAAAAGGCGGCAGGCCCCGCATTCGAAAGGGTCGTTTTGTTGTAAATCAAAAGACTATTCAACGAGTTTGAAGTTGCGGATCATGTCGAGGATGGGCGTTTCATATTCCTCCGGCGCTTCTTCCTGGCCGGTAATCCACTTGTAGAGCCGCGGATCGGGAATTTCGAGAAGGGTTTCATACGTATCGAGCCCTTCTTCATCAAGGTCCGCAATATGGGTGCGGGCAAAGGCGCCGAGCAAAAGGTCGGTTTCCTTGGTGCCGGTATAGGCGCTTCGGTAGATCAGCTTTTTTCGCCTATCATCGAGACCGGTCATTCGGCGCACTCCTTGTTTGTCAACGCGTTGCGCTAGGATATAAATCGAAGTCTTGGCATGTCAGCCCTCGGGATAACGGCCGGTGGCTCCGAGCCGCGCCCTTAATAGCATCGGCGAGTAATTTGCGACCGGAAATTCTCTATTCCCTTTTTGCCGATACGACCCGCCTTCCCGGCGTCGGTCCGCGTATCGGGAAATTGCTGGAGACGTTGGCCGGGAAATCGGTCGTGGATCTGCTTTGGCATCTGCCGAGCGGCATTATCGATCGCCGTTTCAATCCGCGTATCGCCGAGGCGCCGGACGATGTGATTGCCACCCTGCACGTTACCGTGGTCGAGCACCGGCCCGGGCGCAGCCGAAAGCAACCCTATCGGGTGATCACGGAGGATGAGAGCGGTCAGCTCGATATCGTCTTCTTCAATGCAAAGCCCGACTATGTGACGCAGATGCTACCAGTTGGCACCCGTCGCGTGGTCAGCGGCAAGGTCGAGCATTTCAACGGCCGTCTGCAGATGACCCATCCGGATCACATGGTTCCGGAAGAGGATGCCGACACAATCATGCAGGTTGAGCCGACCTATCCACTGACCGGGGGGCTCACCCAGAAGACATTGCGAAAGGCAATCGCGGCAGGGCTTTCTGGCGTGCCTGAATTGCCGGAATGGGGCAACAAGCCGTATCTCGCGGTCCAGCAGTTCCCGGCCTGGCGGGAAGCGTTACTGGCAGCGCACGCACCCGGCTCACTGGAAGATATCGATCCGCAAGCTCAGCCGCGACGCCGTCTCGCATATGACGAATTGCTGGCGAACCAACTCGCTCTGGCATTGGTCAGGGCGCATCAGAAGCGGCAGAAAGGGCGTTCCGTCGAAGGAAATGGATCGCTGCGCCGCCAGGCCCAGGAAGCCCTTCCATTCAAGCTTACAGGTGCGCAGGCGACAGCGCTGACGGATATCTACAGGGATATGGCGTCACCGGAACGCATGCTGCGGATGATCCAGGGCGATGTCGGCAGCGGGAAGACGGTTGTCGCGCTGCTGGCCATGCTGAATGCGGTCGAATGTGGCAGGCAGGCAGCCCTGATGGCACCGACGGAAATCCTCGCGCGGCAGCATTTTGCCTCGATGCAGCCGCTCGCGGAGGCGGCGGGAATACGGATCGCCGTGCTGACTGGCCGGGACAAGGGCAAAGCCCGGGAGCAGCTCCTCGCCGAGATTGCCGAAGGCACGGTCCATCTAGCTGTCGGTACCCACGCGCTTTTTCAGGAAAGTGTGGCGTTCAAGGATCTGGCCCTGGCGGTGATTGATGAGCAGCACCGCTTTGGGGTGCATCAGCGGATGAGCCTCGGTGAAAAGGGGCATGCCGTCGACACGCTGGTAATGACGGCGACGCCGATCCCGCGAACACTGACCATGACCGCCTATGGCGACCTCGATGTCTCACGGCTTACCGAAAAACCACCAGGACGCCAGCCCATCGATACAAGAACCATTCCGCTCAATCGGCTTGCTGACGTTGCCGAGGCCGTTGGACGCAAGGCTGCCTCCGGAGCAAAAGCCTATTGGGTCTGCCCGCTGGTCGAGGAATCCGAGAAAATCGATGTTGCGGCAGCTGAGGAGCGATTCCAGCACCTGGATCGGCTCTATCCCGGACGCGTCGGTCTCGTCCACGGCAAGATGAAAGCGGCTGACAAGGACGCCGTGATGGACCGTTTCAAGAACGGTCCGCTGGACATTCTGGTCGCGACAACGGTGATCGAGGTTGGTGTCGACGTACCGGATGCAACGGTTATCGTGATCGAACATGCCGAACGGTTCGGACTGGCCCAGCTACACCAGTTACGCGGCCGGGTCGGCAGGGGCAGCGCGGCGTCGACCTGCCTGTTACTGTTCGGCTCTCCAATTTCCGAAACCGGAAGGGCCCGGCTCGCGGTGATGCGCGAGACAGAGGATGGCTTCCGGATAGCAGAGGAAGATCTGAAGCTACGCGGCGCGGGAGAAATACTCGGCACCAAACAGAGCGGTCTGCCGACATTCCGTCTGGCCGATCTGGCCGCGCATAACGATCTGCTGACCGTTGCGCGCGACGATGCCCGACTGGTGCTGACCAACGATCCCGATCTCAAGGGCGAGCGCGGAGAGGCCCTGCGCGTGCTGCTCTACCTGTTCGAACGGGATGCGGCGATCCGCTACCTACGAGGCGGCTAGTTTTTCGGCGTGCATATCGCTTCGGCCTCGATCTCAACAAGCCAGTCTGGGTCGACGAAACCGGGGACTTCCATAACGGTAGTCGCCGGGCGGATGTCCGAGAAGACCTCCCCGTGTGCCCGTGCAGCTTCTTCCCAGGTTTTTGCGTCTGTCACCAGGATGCGGGTCCGGATTACATCCTCAATCGAGCCGCCAGCGTCTTCGATCGCTTTACGGACGATTTCAAGGCAGCGCACGGTCTGCCTGTAAACATCCCCAACGCCATCGGTCTTTCCATCGGTTCCGATCGGTGCCGTTCCGGCGACCGAGATGAAATCGCCGACCCGGACAGCGCGGCTGAAACCGATAATAGGCTCGAGATGAGACCCCGAGGAAACGAGCTTACGTTGCATTTTAATCCATAAATTCCGAGCTTTGAAGGAAAGACTTAGTCTGCCTTCTCGACATGGATAACGGGTTTTTCCCGTTCGGACGATGGCCGGCGATCAGGCGGTGTGACGATACCGGCCGAAATCACCATTTTGATGCCTTCTTCGACAGTCATTGTAAGACGATAGACGTCCCGGTTCGGCAGAAACAAAAGGAACCCGGATGTCGGATTTGGTGTCGTCGGCAGGAAGACATTGACCATCGTATCGTCGGTGATGTTCTGAACCTCGCCGACCGTGCCGCCGGTTATAAAGCCGACCGCCCAAATACCGCGCCGCGGATATTCGATCAGAACCACTTCCCGGAAAGCGCTCGACTGCTGCGCCATTACCGTTTCCATGATTTGCTTGATGGCACTGTAGACATTACGGACCACAGGCATACGAGCCAGCAGATGTTCGCTGAAACGAATCATCCAGCGCCCGAGAATGCCTGCCGTCAGCCAGCCGATCAGAGTCAGGGAAACCAGCATCACGATCAGGCCGATGCCGGGAACGGAGAACGGCAGGAAATTCTCCGGATTATATTGCTTCGGGATCAGAGGCATCACCTGGTTATCGATAAAATGGACGATAACCCAGGTCAGGTAGAGCGTGATGCCGATGGGCGCCGTCACCAGGATCCCGGCGAACATGTAGGTGCGCATCCGGCCGAAAATCGTTGGCCGGACAACGCCCGAATTCTTCTCTTTGGTCATTTGGAATGCCGCCTGATGCTCAATGCCCCAGCCAGAACATATAGGGACAGAATGCTGCGACGCAAACGGTCACTCACTGCCAAGGAAATCTTTGAGTTCTTCCACGAGTCGGCCGGGCACTTCTTCGGGGATATAGTGCCCTGAAGGGACCGCGCTCCCGGTCACAGCTCCGATCGTATAGCGCTGCCAGACAGCCAATGGCTCGTAGAACCGACCGATGATCCCTTTCTCGCCCCAGAGGGCGTGGATCGGAATGTCGAGTAATTGCTCCCTGTCGGCGCGATCATGCTCCAGATCGATGGTAGCAGCGGCGCGGTAATCCTCGCAGGTGGCATGGATGGTCTCTTTCATGGCGAAGCAGCGTTTGTATTCAGCCATGGCTTCCGGCGTTATCGCTGTTCCGTCAGCCAGAAATTTCAGCTTCTTCTCAAGATAGAATTCCGGATCGTGCCCGATCATGCGCTCAGGGTAATCGGCAGGCTGGATCAGGAAGAACCAGTGATAGTAAGCCGCCGCGAAGGCCATGTCGGTCGTCTCGTACATATCCAGAGTCGGACAGATATCGAGTGTGCAGAGTTGGGTCACGCGCTCCCGATGATCGCGGGCCAGACGATGGCCGACACGCGCACCCCGGTCGTGCCCGACCACAGCGAATTTATCGATCCCCAGCGCGGACATGACTTCAGCCTGATCCCGCGCCATCTCCCGTTTGGAATATGGAGTATGCGCCGGGTCGGTCGCCGGTTTACCGCTGTCTCCATAGCCGCGCAGGTCCGTTGCCACGACGGTGAATTTCTCAGCCAGAACCGGCGCGACCTTGTGCCAGATCACATGAGTCTGGGGATATCCATGCAGCAGGAGCAGGCCGGGGCCGCTACCGCCGACCACCAGATTGATCTCCGATCCGGAGGTCGCGATGTGTTTCCGCTCAAATCCCTCAAACATTCTGTTCCGCTCCCGTTTCCGACCGTGGCACTCTCGGTCTTTATTTCCTGGAGATGACCATGCAGGTCCCGACGTCCCGCGGCAATAATGACATTCCGGCTTTCGGTGCCCCGGTACGGGCTGCCTTCGCGCTGGAACGCGACTACGCGCATTTGAACCATGGCTCTTACGGGGCAACCCCCGTGTGCGTGCTCGCCTCCCAACGGGTCTGGCAGGATCATCTGGAGCGCGAACCGAGCCGGTTCATGGATCGGGAGTTCCGGCCCGGCCTGCGGGCGGCGGCTGCTGCCCTCGCCCCGCGCATCGGTGCTGATGCGGACGGCATTGCCATGGTCGAGAATGCAACCGGGGCCGTGAATGCCGTGCTACGCGGGCTTGATCTCGCTGCAGGTGCCGAAATTCTGGTGACGGACCAGACCTATCCAGCCGTGCGGAATACCGCTGACTACGTCGCGTCCCGCTGCGGCGCCAAGGTGCGGGCGCTCTCCTTGCCATTTCCCGTTTCAGATCCGGATGAAATCCTCACAAGGTTCAAAGCCGCGCTTGTCCCGGCCCCTGCCCTTGTCATTCTCGATCATGTGACCTCCCCAACCGCGCTTGTCCTGCCCGTGGCGGAGATGGCAAAGGCCGCGAGGGATGCAGGAGCGCTTGTCCTGATCGACGGCGCACATGCGCCCGGCATGCTCGCGCTCGATATCTCGACGCTCGACTGCGACTGGTACACCGGAAACTGCCATAAATGGATGTTTGCCGCGAAAGGCTGTGCCTTTCTCTGGACCGCGCCAGAGCACAGGGCGAGCACTCACCCCCTGGTGATCTCCCACGGCTATTCAGACGGGTACATAGACGAATTCGACTGGGTCGGGACCCGCGATGCCTCGGCACAACTCTCCCTGCCGTCAGCTTTGGCATTCATGGATGCATATGGGATTGGGAATATCCGCCGACACAACACAGAGCTCGCGAATGAGGCGGCTGACCTGCTGACTTCAGCATGGAACACGGAACGCGGCGCGGGAAAGGCACTGACCGGATCATTGGCGACAATACGGCTTCCGGATGGTCTGGGGGACAATCAGCAGGATGCGAATGCATTGCGGGCGCATCTGGTCGATCATGACAGAATCCAGGTGCCGATACGCGCCGTGGCCGGCAGACTCTGGTGCCGAATCTCAGCGCAGATCTACAATGATGTCACGGAGTATGAGAAATTGGCCCAAGCGATAAAGCGAAAATCAGAGGGCAAAACCTAGTTCAGCTTGCTGCGGAACTTCTTCTCGAGATAGGCGAGGATTTCGCTCTTGCGGGCGCCGTTATCCTCGCGAGCCAGCTTGAAGAGCCGGGATGCTTCATTATCTCGCGGCGGTTCGGGCTGTGGCTGTTGCCCCATCTGCAATAGAGCGGCCTGTCTGGCCTGTTCCAGGACCCGGGGATCGATCTTCTTGCGGATCTCCCGCATCATCAGAAGCAGCTTCTTACGTTCATCCATGATGGATCTCCCTGTTGGCAAGGACGCCCCGACTGATTTGCCGGTGTTAGCCCAAACCGAACCGTAAGAAACATACCAGAAACAGGTTGTCTGTTCTTTAGTGATCGTATGGTTTGATCGTAAATGCCGCTGCCAGGGCATTGCCTGCAATCTTGGTGACGACCGCTTCCGCAGAACCTTTCATCTTGTGATTGCCTTTAGAGACATCGATATCGAAGCGGAAGCGCTGGCTTTTGACCAGGATATCCTTGTCGTAAGGTTCAATGATGAACCCCTTCAAATTGTAGTCCTTCACGACGAACGTAAAACTGTCGATCTTCACGATTCCACAGGCCTCAAGCTTGCCCTTGGCCTTGACGCTTTTGATGCCTTGCGCCTTGGTCGGCCTGACCGGCTTCTTGTTCTTGGCCTTGACGCTGAGGAAGTCAAAAAACCCCAAACTCTCGTCCTTCTCGTTCAGAACGCCGCGACGGCGCTTTCCGGTGCAGTGACAGTACTAATATACGCTATCTGATGCTGCGACAAAGCTAAGCAAGTTAGATTTTGATCAAATTTGTGGCTTTGCAAGTACAATTAACGGGGATTCCCTGGGGGAAAGGCCGAAAATTCAAGTCAAATTGCTCGCGGTTTGGTTAACGGAAATAGAGCGCATTTTATTTAATAATCTAACCATTCTTATTTTATGCGAATCAAGCGCCAGCACTTCGCCTGGTCTGGCGGTGTAATCCCGCTTTGACCTTCTCCCGATGTCTCCCGGCGCACTAGAGCTATCCAAAGGCGTTTGAAAAAAAACATCTTATTACTCATTCTATCGAATGAGATTGATGCGGTGCCTGAAACGCAACGTGCAGAAACGACGCGGCGGGGCATTTTATAAGTTCGGAGGAATGGTGAGCGCGACAGGATTCGAACCTGTGACCGTCTGATTAAAAGTCAGATGCTCTACCAGCTGAGCTACGCGCCCCCCGAAAGGAAGCCGGAACCTATGCAAACAGCGGGCTCCGGTCAACCTCTTCCGGTAATTATTTTTGTTCCGGTTATTGGAACTTGTCCTGAACCCGCGCAACCACGCGCTCAGGGACAAATTGGTCGATGGCACCGCCCATATTCGCGATCTCCTTGACCAGACGCGAGGATATGAACTGGTTGCGGTCGGATGCCATCAGGAACACCGTTTCGACGGCCGCATTCAGGCGGGCATTCATGCCCACCATCTGGAATTCGTACTCGAAATCCGAGACGGCACGCAGCCCGCGAATGATTGTCGCAGCGCCATTCTCCTCGACGAAATGCATCAGCAGGTTGCCGAAAGATACGACGACAATCTCTCCATGAACTCCATCCCCTTTATGGGCTGTGTTCAGCTTGTTGATTTCGTCCTGTACCATCTCAACCCGCTCGTCGAGGCTGAACAGCGGGCCTTTACCCGCATTGCGGGCGACAGCAACGATCAATTTGTCGACCAGTTTGCTGCCGCGCCGAATGATGTCCAGGTGCCCGTTCGTAATCGGGTCGAACGTTCCCGGATAAACCCCAACCCTCATGTTCCCAAGTCCCCCGTTAGCTCTCGGCGGTATCTCCGTTTCCGCCTTCGTCTGTGTTTTCTTCTTCGCCTTCCACGTCGTCTCCGTTTTCATCGCCGGCCAGGCCCACGGATACGACTTTCTCGCCTTCATCGACGCGGAAGATCCAAACACCCTGGGTTCTCCGCCCAGTGATGCTGATTTCACCGACCGCACAGCGAATCACCTGTCCGCCGTCGGTCACAAGCATAATTTGATCGTTATCGGCCACCGGGAACGCGGCAACGACACCGCCGCTGCGCTTGGTGAGCTCCATATTGGCAATGCCCTGCCCGCCCCGGTTGGTGATCCGGTATTCATGGGCCGAGGTCCGCTTGCCGAGACCGCTTTCCGTAAGCGTGAGGATGAATTCCTCTTCCGCACCAAGTTGTGCGAATCGCTCCGGCGTCAGGGAACCGGTCGCTGGCGAATCGGTCTCCTCGTCGCCCTCGCCCGTCGCCCGCCGCAATTGGCCGGCAAGTTTCAGATAAACATCGCGCTCGAGTTCGTCTGAACCCGGAATATCCTGATAATCGACATGGTGCAGGATCGACATGGAGACGACCTCGTCACCAGCCCCCAGCCGGATACCGCGAACGCCGAGCGAATCGCGGCCACGGAACAACCGAACATCGGTTGCCCGGAAGCGAATCGCCTTGCCGTCCCGCGTGGTGAGGAAGACATCGTCCGCTTCCATGCACGGCTGCACGTTGATCAGACGATCGTTCTCATCCAGTCGCATGGCGATCTTGCCGTTGCGCTTGATATTGGTGAAATCGGACAGAGAATTCCGGCGCACAGTACCGGCAGAGGTCGCGAACATGATGTGCATGTCCGCCCATTCCTCCTCTTCCGCAGGCATTGGCATGATGGTCTGGATCCATTCTCCCTGCTCCAGCGGAAGCAGGTTCACCAGCGCCTTGCCGCGAGACTGCGGCGTGCCGATCGGCAGGCGGTAGGTCTTCATCTGGTAGACCATGCCGCGCGAGGTGAAGAAGAGAATCGGCGTGTGGGTGTTGGCGACGAACAGGCGGCTGACAAAATCCTCGTCCCGCGTGGCCATGCCCGAGCGGCCCTTGCCGCCGCGCTTCTGTGCCCGGTAGGTCGAAAGCGGCACACGCTTGATGTAGCCGTTATGGCTGACGGTAACGACCATGTCCTCGCGTTGGATCAGGTCTTCCATGTCGTGCTCGAACTCGGCATCGACAAGTTCGGTCCGGCGCGGCGTGGCGTAGGCTTCCTTGGCCGCAACCAGTTCGGCACGCAGCACTTCCATCATCCGCGGGCGCGATTGCAGGATTTCCAGATACTCAGCGATCTTGGACGCGAGCTCCTTGGTCTCCTCGATCAGTTTGTCACGCTCCATCCCGGTCAGGCGCTGCAGGCGCAATTCCAGAATGGCCCGGACCTGGGCGTCGGAGAGACGGTATTTTCCGTCCACGACCCTGTGTCCCGGATCGTCGATGATGCCGATGAATTCCTCGACATCTTCCGCCGGCCAATCCCGGCCCATCAGCTTTTCGCGGGCGTCCGCCGCATCGCGGGAGCCACGGATGACTCGAATCACCTCGTCGATATTGTTCACGGCAACCAGCAGGCCGGCCAAAACGTGCGCACGGTCCCGCGCCTTGCGCAGCAGGAAGCGGGTCCGCCGGGTGATGACGACCTCGCGGAAGGCGATGAAGGCGACGATCACGTCGCGCAGGTTCATCTGTTCCGGCTTGCCGCCATTCAGCGCCAGCATGTTGACGCCGAAGCTGGTCTGCAGCGGGGTGAAGCGGTAAAGCTGGCTCAGCACCACGTCCGGCACCGCGTCGCGCTTGAGTTCGACAACGACGCGCACGCCGTCACGGTCACTCTCGTCCCGCAACTCGGCAATGCCTTCGATGGTTTTCTCACGCACAAGTTCTGCGATGCGCTCCATCAGGCGGGATTTGTTCACCTGATAGGGAATTTCGCTGACGACGATGGCGTGGCGATCCTTGCGGATTTCCTGAATATCCGCCTTGGACCGCATCATCACCGAGCCACGCCCGGTGTGGTAAGCGTCACGGATGCCGTTCTTGCCGAGAATCATAGCGCCGGTCGGGAAATCCGGCCCTGGCACGATTTCAATCAACTCATCGATGGTGATACCCGGATTGTCCACATAGGCGCAGCATGCATCGATCACCTCGCCCAGATTGTGCGGCGGGATGTTCGTGGCCATGCCGACGGCGATACCGCCGGCGCCGTTCACCAGAAGGTTCGGATATTCGGCAGGCAGGACACTGGGTTCGGTCGTCGTCTCGTCGTAGTTGGCAACGTAGTCGACCGTATCCTTGTCAATGTCCCGGAGCAGGCCTTCGGCGGATTTCGCGAGGCGTGCTTCTGTATATCGCATGGCCGCGGCCGGATCACCGTCCATCGAGCCGAAGTTACCCTGGCCGTCGACCAGCGGCAGGCGCATGGAGAATTCCTGCGCCATTCGGACCATCGCGTCGTAGATCGCGCTGTCGCCGTGCGGGTGATACTGCCCCATGACGGCACCGACGATGTTCGCCGATTTACGGTAGGGCTTGGACCAGTCGTATCCGCCCTCCTTCATGGCATAGAGAATCCGGCGGTGAACCGGCTTCAGGCCGTCACGTACGTCAGGGAGCGCCCGGGACACGATCACGCTCATTGCGTAATCGAGATAGGAGCGCTTCATTTCGTCTTCGATTGAGACAGGCGAAATGTCGAATGAAGAGGATTCGGATGAGGTCAATTCAAGCGATTTCCGGTTGGTTGCGTCCCTGTCAACGGCGGTGGCAGCCTATATTTGTCGGCCCTCCGCCAGGACCTTCAGAAGTCCCTGAATTTATAACAGAACGGTAACGAAGGAACAATCTTTACGGTGATTTTTTTGAGCCCGATTGTCCATTATTTACAGATACTTGCGCGCCGATATTGAATAACTCAGCGGAAGACGCGGCATCCCTTCGGGTAAACGGTACAAACCACCCTCGCATGGCTCCATGAAAGCCAGCGCTTTCCAGGCCACCGTATCGAACTCATGCAGGTACTCGATCTGCAGGCCGGCATCGATCAGGGCTGTGACAACTTCGCCGACCGGGTGGGTCCATTCGTAGCTGCGCTGGGTCCGGAGAACCGCATTTTCATCCGCGTAGGAATCCGTTCCGTCGAATGAGATGGGGTCGGGTTTATGGAAATAATCGTAAATCGGCGCGTGCGGGGCCGGCGCGTAATCGTCGAAGCTAAGCGTTACGGGATGCTGGTCCAGAAAATAGAAACGGCCGCCCGGTTTCACGAAGTGTGCAACAACCCGCGACCATGCCTCAATGTCCGGCAGCCAGCAAATCGTGCCCCAGGAAACGTAGACCAGATCATATGTTCCCTGGACCAACTCCGGTGCGTCATAGACGTTTCCTTCGATAAAGGCCGCATCGATTCCCGCCCGCTCCGCCAACTCCCGAGCCTGCTTGATTGCGACGGGCGAGAAATCCAGACCGGTAACGCTTTTCGCGCCCTTGCGGGCCAGCAACAGCGTGTCCAGGCCGAAATGACACTGCAGATGCAGGATATCGAGGCCTTTGACGGAACCGAGTTCCTCCAGTTCCGTCTTGTGCAGGTCGCGAGCGCCTTCCGGACCGCTCAGGAAGTCTTCGACGCCATAGTCACTGCCGGCGGAAGTGTAATGCACTTCCGCCAACTCGTTCCATTTTTGCTGATTTGCTGCCTGAAACTTATCCATGCCGTCGGACCCTGTCGGTCGGCGCGTACCAAAGCCGCTTAGAACGGAATCTCGTCGTCGAGATCGCCCGGGCCGCCGACTGGAGCAGGACCGCTACCCCCGCCGCCCTGGCCACCGCCACCAGAGCCGCCGCCGTAACCGCCGCCCTGATTGTAGCCGTCGTCACCACCATAGCCGCCACCCTGGCCTCCGCCGCCGCCCTGACCGCCGCCTTCGTTGCGGCCGTCGAGCATCTGCAGCTCGCCACGGAAACGCTGCAGCACGATTTCAGTGCTGTATTTCTCGACACCGGACTGGTCTGTCCACTTGCGTGTCTGCAACTGGCCCTCGACATAGATCTTCGAGCCCTTGCGGAGATACTGTTCAGCGACCTTTGCAAGATTCTCGTTGAAGATCACAACACGGTGCCATTCGGTCTTCTCCTTACGCTCACCGCTGTTGCGGTCACGCCAGGATTCGGAGGTGGCGACGGAGAGGTTCACGACCTTGTTTCCGTCCTGCATGCTCCGGATGTCCGGATCGCGTCCGAGATTGCCGACAAGGATGACCTTATTGACGCTGCCTGCCATGGTTCTATTTCCACTCTGCTCTGCGAATTTGTTTGCTGGACTGTCCCATATCCGGGACTGCTAATCCAGTCGGGATCGATTACCGTCGGCTTCTCTCCGGATTTGCTGCACCTGCAAAATGCGGGTGGCCAAGTCCAGCCCTGCGCCTTATAAATGTTTCTGTTTCGTTCTTAGTCCGGATTCTGCCAATGTCAGCCTCTTCCGAACCGAAAGATATCCGTGTCCAGGGTGCCCGCGAGCACAACCTGAAGAGCGTCGATGTCTCCATCCCGAGGAACAGCCTGACGGTTCTGACCGGGCTCAGTGGCTCGGGCAAGTCGTCGCTGGCCTTCGATACGATCTATGCCGAGGGACAACGCCGCTACGTCGAGAGCCTGTCGGCCTATGCGCGGCAGTTCCTGGAACTGATGCAGAAGCCGGACGTGGATTTGATCGAGGGCCTTTCACCGGCGATCTCCATCGAGCAGAAGACCACGTCGCGTAACCCGCGCTCCACGGTCGGCACAGTAACGGAGATCTACGATTATCTGCGGCTGCTCTACGCCCGGATCGGTATCCCCTACTCGCCCGCGACCGGCCTGCCGATCGAGAGTCAGACTGTCAGCCAGATGGTCGACCTGATTCTCGAGATGGAGGAAGGCACTCGGCTATACCTGCTGGCGCCGATCGTGCGGGGCCGCAAGGGTGAGTATCGCAAGGAGATGGCGGAGCTGCGCAAGCAGGGCTTTCAGCGTCTCAAGGTTAATGGCGAACTCTATGAAATCGATGACGTTCCGGCCCTGAACAAGAAGCTGAAACACAATATCGAAGTGGTGGTGGACCGGCTTGTCGTCCGTGAGGGCATTGGCACCCGGCTTGCCGATTCCGTCGAGACCGCGCTTGATCTGTCGGATGGTCTGCTGATTGCCGAGGACGCGTCCAGCGGTGAGCGCAAAACCTTCTCCGCAAAGTTCGCCTGCCCGGTTTCCGGCTTCACCATCGACGAGATCGAGCCTCGGCTGTTTTCCTTCAACAATCCGTTCGGGGCCTGCCCGACATGCGATGGCCTCGGCAACAGTATGTATTTCGATCCGGACCTGATTGTTCCGGACGGCAGCAAAAGTCTGCGCAAGGGGGCCCTGGCACCGTGGGCAGGGTCGACCTCTAAATATTACGCGCAGTCACTGGCGAGCCTGGCGAAGCATCTCGATGTCTCTCTCGACACCGCGTTCGAGGATCTGCCGGAAGGGGCGCAGCGCGCCCTGCTCTACGGTACGGGTATTGAACGCGTGGTGATGACCTTCGACGACGGATTGCGGAGCTACCAGACCAACAAGCCGTTCGAGGGACTGGTGCCGAACATGGAACGGCGCTTCCGGGAAACCGATTCCGCCTGGAGCCGCGACGAGCTTTCCAAATACCAGTCCGTTGCACCGTGTGAGGTCTGCCTCGGCCAGCGCCTGAAGCCGGAAGCGCTGGCGGTGAAGATCGAAGGCCGCAATATCAGCGAGCTGACGGAACTGTCTATCTCCGAGGCGGTGAAATGGTTCACAGGGCTGAGCGACAGCCTGACGGGCAAGCAGGCTGAGATCGCCGAGCGTATCCTGAAGGAAATCAACGAACGCCTTGGCTTCCTTAACAATGTCGGTCTGGACTACCTCACCATGTCGCGCGCTTCCGGCACACTATCCGGCGGGGAAAGCCAGCGTATCCGCCTCGCTTCCCAGATCGGCTCAGGCCTGACCGGGGTGCTCTATGTACTCGATGAGCCGTCCATCGGGCTGCATCAGCGGGACAATGACCGCTTGCTGACCACCCTCGTCCGCCTTCGAGATCTCGGTAACACCGTGCTCGTGGTCGAACATGACGAGGATGCGATCCGGGCTGCCGATTATGTGGTCGATATGGGTCCCGGCGCCGGGGTGCATGGCGGCACCGTGGTCGCGGCGGGCACGCCGGAAGAGGTCATGCGGGCGCCGCAGAGTCTGACCGGACAATACCTCACCGGTCTTCGTCAGGTGCCGATCCCGGCGAAGCGGCGCAAGGCGACAAAAGCGCGTCATATTCGGCTGACCGGCGCCACGGCGAACAATCTGGACGATGTCACGGTCTCCATTCCGCTCGGCACCATGACCTGCGTCACCGGGGTTTCCGGCGGCGGCAAGTCCTCGCTGATCATCGAGACGCTGTGGAAAGCTATCGCCAAGAAGCTGCATGGCGCGCGCGAACACCCGGGACCCTATGATTCAATTACCGGGCTCGAGTTCATCGACAAGGTGGTGGATATCGACCAGTCGCCGATCGGCCGCACGCCACGCTCGAACCCGGCGACCTATACCGGCGCTTTCACGCCAATCCGTGACTGGTTCGCCGGTCTCCCGGAAGCCAAGACCCGGGGCTACAAGGCCGGCCGGTTCTCCTTCAATGTAAAGGGCGGACGGTGCGAGGCCTGCCAGGGAGATGGCGTCATCAAGATCGAGATGCACTTCCTTCCAGACGTCTACGTTCAGTGCGATATCTGCAAGGGCAAGCGGTATAACCGTGAAACCTTGGAAATCACCTACAAACAGAAATCCATCGCCGACGTGCTCGCGCTCACGGTCGAGGAAGGCGTGGAGTTCTTCATGGCCGTGCCGTCGATCCGCGACAAGTTGGTGACGCTACAGCAGGTCGGGCTTGGATATGTCCAAATCGGTCAGGCGGCCACCACGCTCTCGGGCGGTGAAGCGCAGCGGGTGAAGCTCTCAAAGGAGCTGTCCCGGCGGGCGACCGGCAAAACACTCTACATTCTGGACGAGCCGACGACCGGGCTGCATTTCGAAGATATCCGCAAGCTGATGGAAGTGCTCCATGCGCTCGTGGACCAGGGCAACACGGTGATCGTGATCGAGCACAATCTCGAGGTCATCAAGACCGCCGACTGGATCATCGATCTCGGCCCTGAGGGCGGCTCCGGCGGCGGCAGGATCATCGCCGAGGGCACGCCCGAGGCTGTCGCCGAAACGGCGGGCAGTTACACGGGCAAGTACCTAGCGCCCTATCTGGCTGCTTCCGGGGCGAAGAAGTCGGCCTGAATCCACCTTCTATAAGAGAGCTCATCCAGTCCGCCCGCGTGACTCAGGCGATCTTGAAGACCGGCCCGAAAACACTGAGCGCCGGGGCTACTCCGGGTCCGTCCACATAATCGCAATGAACTTTGCGTGCCGTGGTCGCCGTATCGAGGTCAGGGGCATCAAATACGAATGTCCGTTTCTGACCACCGCTATTTTTGACGACGAAATTGCTCAGCTCCTCGACCAGGGAAGGCGTGATCCCTTTTGTATCTCCGGTGCTGCAACCGGTCCCGATCAGTCCCGCCCCCTCTAATTGCGCCGCACGACCGAATGTGCGGGAGAAAGAACCAACAAACCCGGCGCAAAATGGTGAGATATACGCGAAAGTATTATGCAGGACGGTCTGTGGAACATCATTGTCGAGCCCCATGATCAACAGCATGAGTCGGCGCTCAGCCCATTCCGGAAGCAACTTGAGTTCGGAAAGAACGACTTCCCGGAATTGCTTGTTGGTCAGGGAGCTCATATGCAGAGGCAACAGTAGTAACGGCTTTGCCCTGGGCGTATCCTTCATCATCGCCTGAGCCAACTGAAGTGACGCAACATCCATCGCGCATTCAAGCGCGCCGGTCTCGCTTCCCGCTTCCGGCATCGTGCCGTCCGGTATCGACAGTTCAGCGCGATACATTGAAACCAGACGCTTGCGGATATTGGTGACCGGCCAATAGACCAGCTTGATTGTTTCCCTGACTTGCTCGAACGCCTCGGTTTCTTCCGCCTGCTTTTCTTGCCGTGCTTCTTCCACTGTCTCGGTCAGCGCCTTGACGTCCGTCAGCTTCTCCGGCTCGTCGCGGGGGATCTCGAAGACCATGGATTTGACTGTGACGCCATGGAACCCGCTATCCGCACTGCTGCCATGCAGGCGCCGGTTCACTTCATTGGCAATCTGCTGTGCTTTCTTGTTTGCCGTTTCCTTGTCGCCCTGCCCGAACAACACGATGAACTGCTCGGCGTTGGCGAGCACATAAACATCATTCGGCGTGATGACCTGCTTGATGATGGTCTCTGTCAGCAGATGAACCTTGCCGCGAACCTTGCCCCAGCTAGGGCCGAATTTTTCCTTCAGGCTCTCCAGGCCGAGCATTTCGACATTGCCTGCCATCAGGGCATCCGCCGCCATCGTGTTGGTGCGGCAGAAATCGATCATTGCGGATTTGAAGCCGTCCTTATCGGTCGGATCCAATTTCTGACGGTCGAAACTCTCAAAATACCCTGTGTCGCTCATCTGATTTTTTGACCGGTTATCCGCGGGTGAGAAGGCTTTGCAGCCAATGGGTAATATGATGCAGAAAAGTAATAAAAACAGGGTTAACGCAGACGCCTTCCTTTGTGCCGCGTTGATGTCGGTGCTTTTAAGGTCTATCTGTCTGCAAATTGCGACCCGCAGCGAGAAATTGGAAGTTTGATGGATAACATGCGCCCGGTTCATGTCATTGGCGGCGGCCTTGCCGGATCCGAGGCGGCCTGGCAACTGGCCGAGGCCGGAGTGCCCGTTGTGCTGCACGAAATGCGGCCGGTTCGTTCGACCGAAGCGCATCAGACCGATGGTCTTGCCGAACTCGTCTGCTCCAATTCCTTCCGCTCGGACGATGCAGAGGGTAACGCCGTTGGCGTGTTGCATGAAGAAATGCGCCGGGTCGGCTCCGTGATCATGACGGCGGCGGATATCCACAAGGTGCCAGCCGGCTCCGCTCTCGCAGTCGACCGCGATCATTTCTCTGCAGCCGTAGAGGAAGCGCTGACCGGACATCCGATGATCACGGTCGAGCGCGGCGAGATTGACGGGCTGCCGCCGGAAGACTGGGATTCCGTGATCGTCGCGACGGGCCCGCTCACATCGCCGGCACTTTCCGAAGCCGTCGCGAAACTGACCGGGCAGGACTCTCTCGCCTTTTTCGATGCGATCGCGCCGATCGTGCATAAGGAAAGCATCGATTTCGACAAGGCCTGGTTCCAGTCCCGTTATGACAAGGTCGGCCCAGGCGGAGACGGCAAGGACTACATCAACTGCCCGATGGACGAAGCCCAATACGAGGCATTCATCCAGGCCCTGCTCGATGCGGAGAAAATGGAATTTCGCGAGTGGGAGAAAGACACTCCCTATTTTGAAGGCTGCATGCCCATTGAGGTGATGGCAGAGCGCGGTTCCGAAACTCTACGCTTTGGCCCGATGAAGCCGGTGGGCCTGACCGATCCGCGCACAGGAACGAGGGCGCATGCCGTGGTCCAGCTGCGTCAGGATAATGCCCTCGGCACGCTCTACAACATGGTCGGGTTTCAGACCAAGATGAAGTATGGCCCGCAAACCGAGGTCTTCCGAAGCATTCCCGGGCTGGAAAAGGCCGAGTTCGCGCGGCTAGGCGGTATTCACCGCAATACCTTCATCAATTCGCCGCTGCTGCTGGACGACACGCTGCGCATGAAAGCCATGCCACGCTTGCGTTTCGCCGGACAGATCACCGGTGTCGAAGGCTATATCGAAAGTGCGGCCATCGGCATGCTCGCCGGGCGATTCGCTGCCGCAGAGCGTCTGAATACCGAGCTGTCCCTGCCGCCGCGAACCACAGCGCTCGGTGCGTTGCTCGCCCATATCACCGGCGATGCCGACGTTGAAACCTTCCAGCCGATGAACGTCAATTTCGGGCTGTTCCCAACGATCGAGCCGGAAATCACCGCGAACGGAAAGAAGCGAAAGCTGAAAGGTCGTGACCGCAAGGCTGCCATGGCCGGACGCGCCCTGCGCGATATCGATGAATGGCTGTCGGGTAACAAAGCTGCCGCTGCGGAGTAACTCAAAACCGCCGGATCAGCCGCGCCAGCCAAAAGCGCCAAACATCAAGCGGATCGTGGTCGGCAAACTCTGGTCTGAATGGATCGTAGTCCAGCTTGGCCAGCAGCCGGATCCGTGCGCGTGCCTGGCGGGCTGGCAGCAGCAACGGCGCAAGGTGCGAATGCTTTGGTGTGCGCACCAATCCCCGTTCGATGAGAGTTTGCGCATGTTCTGCCATCTGTTTCACGGCTTTACGAGCGCCCTCGTCTGCCTTCAGCTCCGCAAAACCGCGACTTTCCCCACCATGCGGTTCAATAACAGCGCGCGGCAAAAACGGGCGCCGGACCGCTTCATCGAAAGCGGCCGCGCGTAACTTCCCGACCAGGGCATGCCCTGCGGCGATCTCGGCAAAACCGTCCAGATCCGTACTCTGCCCGGGAGCCAGTATTTCCGCCACAAGCGTAACCAGTGGAAGCGTTGTGGCCCTGAGATAGCCTTCCATTTCCGCAAGGTCGTCCATCGGGCGATCTTCTAGATCCCGCTCCCGGGCGTTGATCAACGCGTCGAATGGCGCACGCGGCAACCCGTAGGCTGCGATGCAGGCTGCAAGCGGCTCGATCACCTCATGCTGGCGCGGTGTTCCGGCATATATTCCCTCGATACTGTCGCGCCACCATTGCAGCCTGATCGCGCCGATCATTGTTTCGCTTACGCTTTCACGAGTCTTCGCCACCTCATGATTGAAGGCGAAAAGCGTGAAGACTGCCTCGCGATGCCGCGCAGGCGCAAAGAGGCCAAACCGAAAACGGTCCAGATCATGCCGGCGGACCAGAGCGGCTGGCGCCGAGAGTGCAGGAGGCTGAGCGGTCATGACGGGGCTTGCGAGGGCAGCAGTTTCTTGCGGAGTGCCACCTCGAGGGACGGCGCGTCGGCCATCCCCGTGAAATAGTCCGCTGAAAAACGCTCGAAGAGCGTCTCGTAAATACCGATCAGCCCGGACAGAGCCAACTGTTCACGCCGACCTATGAGTGGCTTCAGAGCCCTTAAAGCGACGCGCCCGGCTTCAAGATAAGAGGATGCCCGCTGCCGAAGATCCGCTGCCAGAGAGCCAACACGCGGGTCACGCGACCGAATCGCGTCCGTGAGACCGGTCTTCTGCAATCCTGCATTTTCGATTAGACGATCAGGGACGGTCACCAGCCGCTCAGACCGCTCCGCATCTTTGGCCAGATCGCGGAGGATATGAACGAGGTAGCAGAATATCCCGAGATCGGCAGCATAATGCACCGGCGGCTCGGGCAAATCCCAGGAAAAACCTCTTTCCGCCGGCTTCGCACCGAGGAGATAAATGAAGATCGTTGCCGGCGCGACGGTCGCGCCCGCTGCGTAGCCTAGGAAATCTTCCCAGTCAGGCATCGGCTGTTCGCGGACATCGCGCCGCATAGCGTCAGCAAGACCGGTCCAGGGCGTCTCACCAAGGTCGGAACAATGCGCCGTCTTCCGCAAGGCACGATAAACCTGCGCCGGAAGCGGCCCCTCTTCCGTTCGGCCAAGACATTGGCCCTGCCAATTGTCGATATCGGCCAGCATGGCGCCGCGCTCGTGCTCACGGTCCTCGGACGGGCGACAAAGAAAACCATCGTCGACCGCGTCGTCGATCAGACGCATGGCGGCGTAGGTTGCGAAGAAAAAATCCTGCCGTGGTCCCGGAAGCAATCGCGCGGCATGTAGGAGGTTCGCGTTGGCCCTCCTGGCTATCTCGCGGCAGAACGCAAAATCCTCAGCCATTGCCGGATTGTCGCCGTAAGAATCAGTCAACGGGCAGCAGCGCGGCGGCGACGCGGCGCCCTTCGGCCAGCAATACATTGTAGGTGCGGCAAGCGGCTCCTGTATCCATGATATCCACCACAGGCCCCTTTTCCCGGATCGCCGCGCGGATGGACGGCAGGATGAACTCGGTGCGCGCGCCTGTGCCAAGCAACAGTATCTCGGGGACCGTCTCTCGATCCGTCACCGGCGAGAGAGCGGCTGCCGTCAGGTCCTCGACACTGGCTTGCTGCCAGACTTGTGTTTCGTCGGGAAAAACAAAAACGGCGCCCTGATAGCGGACGCCGGTGATCCGGAACGCCCCGTCGCCATAGGTCTCTATAAGCTGAAGACCTTCAGGGATCAGGGGCGTTACATCCATTGGATCAGTCCTTTTTGTCGGCAGCTCCCTGCCGCTCGTATTCCGGCATCTGGACCGGGGAGTCCGCGTCATCTTCCTCGCCCCGGCGCGGCTGCATGTAAAGCAGCAACGGCACGGCAATGAAGATCGAGGAATAGGTCCCGATAATGACCCCCCAGATCATGGCCAACGCGAAGTCGGCCAGAACCGCTCCGCCGAAGAAGTAGATCGCCAGCAGAGCAAGCAGGGTGGTGACCGAGGTCATCGTCGTACGAGAGAGGGTCTCGTTGATCGAGAGATTGAACAGATCTGCGAACGACATCTTCTTGTACTTGCGGAAGTTTTCCCGCACGCGATCAAAAACGACCACGGTGTCGTTGATCGAATAACCGGCGATGGTCAGGATCGCAGCGACCGTCGGCAGGTTGAACTCATGCCCGTTCAGAGCGAACAGCCCGAGGGTCGAAAGCACATCGTGGCTAAGCGCGATCAAGGCACAAATGCCGAACTGCCATTCGAAGCGGAACCAGATGTAGATCATAATCGCCACGAGAGCGCAGATGACCGCGATAAGCCCGGCTTCCTTCAGTTCCTCACCGACTGTCGGTCCGACAAACTCAGTGCGGCGGTATTCAACGCCCTCACCCAGTGTCTCTTTCACTTTTTCGACGGCGGTAAGCTGTTCCGCTTCCGATCCGTCCTGACGCTGGATACGGATCAGAATATCGTCCTCGGCCCCGAACTCCTGGATACTGACATCACCAAGTTCGAGTTTGCCGAGTTCGGTCCGGAGAAACTGAATGTCGGAGGGGCCGTCGGTCTTCACCTCCATTAAGATGCCGCCGCGGAAATCGATGCCGAAATTCAACCCGTTGACGGCCAAGGCGCCGAGGCTGAGCAGCATCAGCACAACCGAGAAGGCAAAGGCTTTAAAGCGGTTGGCAACGAACGGCACCTTAGTGCCGTGGGGAACGATGCGAAGTGGTCTGAACATCTGTCTATTCCCTCAGATCGGCAATTCGCTCGGCCGGCTACGCCGCATCCAGAGCACGATGAAAAGGCGGCTGACCAGCGTTGCCGTGAAGAGCGACGTCAGAATGCCGATGCCCAGCGTCACAGCGAAGCCCTTCACCGGACCCGACCCCATGAAGTAGAGGAACAGGGCCGCGAAGAGAGTCGTCAGATTCGCATCGACGATCGTCCGGAAGGCGCGCTGGTAGCCCGCCTCGATGGATGCCATGGGTGTCCGGCCATTCCTGACTTCCTCACGAATACGCTCGAAAATCAGGACGTTTGCATCCACAGCCATACCAACCGTCAGGACAATACCTGCAATACCCGGAAGGGTCAGGGTCGCCTGCAGGCTGGAGAGTACGGCCACGATGAGAGCCATGTTGAAGAACAGGGCGGCATTCGCCAGCAAGCCGAAGAATCCATAGGCAACGATCATAAAGACAATCACCAGCAAGAGACCTATGACACTGGCAAACTTGCCGGCAGCAATTGAATCGGCACCAAGTCCCGGGCCGACAGTGCGCTCTTCAAGCACCTGCAACGGCGCCGGAAGTGCACCGGCGCGCAGCAGCAGCGAGAGGTCCTGGACTTCCTGCACGGTGAAGCTGCCGGAAATGATACCCGATCCGCCAAGGATGGCGGTCTGGATCACCGGCGCGCTGATCACCTTGCCGTCCAGCACGATTGCAAAGGGACGCCCGACATTCTCGGTTGTAGCCTTGCCGAAGCGGCGACCGCCGACCGTATCGAAGCGGAAGCTGACGACCGGCTGTCCGTCCTGGAAGCTCGGCTGGGCATCGACGAGATTTTCGCCGCTAACCATCACCCGTCGCTTCACAACGTAATTACTCGGGGCGCCTGGACGCTCGTCCGCTGCCGGAAGCAATTGCGAGCCCGGCGGCACCCGTCCCTGCATCGCGTCCTGAACCGAAGCGGTCGCATCGACCATACGGAAGGTCAGTTTAGCCGTCTGGCCGAGCAGCGCCTTGATCCGCTCAGGATCGTCAACGCCCGGCAGCTGCAGCAGAATACGATCGTCGCCCTGCCGCTGGATCGTCGGCTCGCGCACACCGGTCTCATCGATGCGTCGGCGAACGATCTCGATCGACTGAGCGATGGCACGGGCCTTGAGATCGCGCATTGCAACCTCTGTCAGCGTGATCCGGATCGTGTTCCCTGCACCGGTTTCCGTATCTGTTTCCGGATCGATCCTGCGGACAGTATTCCGCGCTTTTTCAAGATCTTCTGGATTGCGAACGGTGAAGTGAACCGCGTCGCGCGCCACACCAAGGCCGCGATAGCCGATCCGCTCCTGGCGCAGATTGCGCCGGGTCTGATCGACAATGGCTTCCAGCCGTTCGGCAACGACGACGTCCACATCGACTTCGAGAAGAAGATGTGAGCCGCCCTGCAAATCAAGACCGAGATTGATCTTCTTTCCGGGGAGCCAGGAGGGAAGATCCTGGGTCAGGTCGCGCTCGATCACATTCGGAAGTGCGTACAGCACACCCAAGGCGCAGACCAGCGCCACGAGAGCGGTTTTCCAAGGCTGAAATTGGAGCATCTTTATGTGCCTCTAGCCATAACGGGCCATCGCCATAACGGGTCAGCGGATGTGTCAGCGGCGCCCGTCAGGGCGCCGCGAGGACTCTTACTTTTTGTCAGTGGCTTCCGCCGTCGCGGGTTCGGTTTTGGCCCGAACGTCGGAGAGCATGCTGCGGGCCACGCGGACCTTCACACCTTCGGCGACTTCCACGAGGATCTCGTCTTTATCATCGATCACCTTGGTAACCGTACCGATCAGACCGCCATTGGTGACGACAACATCGTTCCGGCGGACTTTGGAAAGCATTTCCTTGTGCTCTTTGACCCGCTTTTGCTGCGGGCGAATCAGCAGGAAGTAGAAGACAACGAAAATCAGGACTAACGGCAGGAACGCCATTACGTCGAAGCCGCCGCCGAGGCCGCCAGCCGCTTGGGCATAGGCTGGTGAAATGAACATCAAGTTCTCCCAATTCAGACGCAAAGTTCAGCGCGATCCTTATTCGTATTCGCGCATGCTTCGCTCACATAGTCGCTCCCAGGCGTCTCGGCCAGCGATTTCCACTGGAACACGCCGAAAACTCGGAACGGCGGACTATAAAGGTCCGGCGGGCTTTTTCAATGGCCGGAAAGCCTGTGGAAAAGACAGACCGAGGAATTGACGGACAGACGGCGTGTGATACTTTCCCGCCGCTCCGGTTTCACAACCGGAACAGAGCACGATGATTACTCTTTTCAAGGTCCAGTGACATGTCCGACGCCCGAGAGCTTGAGATTCTCGCCCGTATTGCCGACGCTCTCGAGCGTATCGCACCGCCGCCCGCAAAGGCTGCCGATCTCGGCGACGCCGAAGGCTTTGTCTGGAATGCACAAGCAGGACAGGTCGACCCCGTCAGGCAGATTAACCGTGTCGATATATCTCTCCTGAAGGGGGTTGGCCCGCAGCTGGAACAGTTGCGCGAGAACACTGACCGGTTTGCCCGCGGCCTGCCCGCCAATAACGCGCTGCTCTGGGGTTCGCGCGGCATGGGCAAGAGCTCGCTGGTCAAGGCCGTCCATGCCCAGGTCAATGAGAAGCGCAACGGCATCCTGGCCCTGGTTGAAATTCACCGAGAGGACCTCGAAACCCTGCCGCGTCTGCTGAATCTGGCACGGGATACGGAGCGGCGTCTGATTGTGTTCTGCGACGATCTCTCCTTCGACTTTGCCGACAATTCCTACAAGTCCCTGAAGGCGGTCCTGGAAGGCGGCGTCGAAGGCCGGCCGGACAATGTGCTGTTTTATGCGACGTCCAACCGCCGTCACCTGATGGCCCGCGATATGATCGATAACGAGCAATCTACGGCGATCAATCCGGGCGAAGCGGTCGAGGAGAAGGTGTCGCTTTCCGATCGCTTCGGCCTCTGGCTCGGCTTCCATGCCTGCGACCAGGATACCTTCCTCGCCATGATCGAAGGCTACGCATCAGCCTATGACCTGCCGATCAGCGCGGAAGATCTGCGCGCCAAGGCCAAGGAATGGCAGGTCACCCGCGGCGCCCGTTCAGGACGAGTTGCCTGGCAGTTCATTCAAGATCTGGCTGGCGATCTCGGCAAGAAGCTGGCCTAACCGGCTAAAGAGCTCAGCTTCTGTCGAGATACTGGCGCGGATCGACCGCCCGCTTTTCCCTGCGCACTTCGAAATGCAGCTGCGGCTGATCCACGCTGCCGCTTGAACCGACCGTCGCGATGGTCTGGCCCCGCCGGACGATTTCGCCGCGCTTTACCAGCAGACGATCGCTGTGCGCGTAGGCCGTAATCCAGCCGTTCGCGTGCTTCAGCAACAACAGCTTGCCGAATCCGGGAAGTCCGTCCCCCGCATAAGCCACCACACCATTGTCGGCGGCCGCTACCGGCGCGCCGCGCGGGGCGGCGATATTGATGCCGTCATTATGAAGTCCGCCCTGACGTGGTCCGAAATTCGCAATCACCCGTCCCCTGACCGGCCAGCGGAATTTGGAACCAGCCCGTTGCGGCGGGCGTATTTTCGCAACCTCGAGGCCCGTTTTCGCCTTGGGTTCGGGTGCCGATGCAGACTGGGTCGCGCGAGGTTTCGGTGCCGGAGGCCGCAGAACAACTGTTTGCCGTTCCGAAGACAACGGATTGCGCGGGTTAAGTTCCGGCAAGGCAACGATCCCCGGTGACAGCAATGCGGTTCTGGTGGTGTTGCCACGACTGCCCGGGCCCTTGGGAAACTGCGATGCGCCAAGCGATGTTCTGGTGTTGGAGGCGACGGCGGTGCCTTTCGCGATCTCTTGCGACGGCAAACGCATCTCCTGCCCGACCCGGATCTGGTAAGGCGGTCTGATGTCGTTCATCTGCACGACCGTGCGCATATCGACATTGAATCGCCTGGATATCGAAAAAACCGTGTCTCCCTGCCGCACCACATAACTGCTCGGTGCCGGCAGACGCAGGTCCTGCCCCACATAGAGCTTGTAGGGCGGCTGCAGCTGGTTCGCGAGGATGATGTCCCGTACCGGCACACCGTAGCGCCGGGAAATCTCATAGACCGTATCGTTCGGACCGGCGCTGATCAGCCCGCCGGACGGGATGGCAAGATGAGACGATGATTTCCCGGAGGGGCTAAAGGCAAGACGCGGCCCGCCCGCGCCGCAGGCAGTCAGCAGACCAGCCACAACAAGAAGGGCCGACCAATTTCGAAAGCGTGGGGATGTCATTGCCATATGGCGAGTTTAGGTTTTGCAAACCGCCTTCTCAAGCGGAGCCCGCAGGCCCGCGCCAAGAGCCACTGAACGCTGGAACAATCAGGCGCTGTCCCGCACTTCGCTCTCGACCAGAGGCACGAATCGCACTGGCAGAAGGCATTCATCCTCAATTCCGTCCTCTGTCCGGGTGAACCGGTGAATATGCTGGGTGCCATCCTGCGGGCCGATCGGAACGACCATGATACCGCCCTCGCCCAATTGCTCCAGCAAGGTTCCCGGCACGCTTTCCGATGCCGCCGTGACGAGTATCCGATCAAACGGTGCCTGTTCCGGCCAGCCTTTGCTGCCGTCACCGACCCGGGTCACCACTTTATGCAGGTCGAGAGCTTCAAAACGCTCTTTCGCTTCATCCGACAGGCTGGGATGCCGCTCTATAGTGTAGATACGGCGCGCCAAACGGGCCAGAACCGCGGTCTGGTAGCCCGATCCGGTGCCGATCTCCAGAACCTTGCAGCGATCGTTGAGGTTGAGGGCTTGGGTCATGTAAGCCACCACGTAGGGCTGGCTGATGGTCTGCCCGGCGCCGATAGGTAGCGCCCTGTTATCGTAGGCAAAGGTCTTGATCGGCGACGGAATGAAGATTTCCCGGGGAACCCGCTCAATAGCGCCCAGAACCGCGCTGTCGGAGATCCCTTCGCGCCGCAGTTCCATGATCAGGCGTATCTTGCTTTCCTCAAGAGTCATCGCGGCTCAGTCGGTTGAATGTTCCAGGTGAAAGGCGCCATGAAGCGACTTCAGGGTCTCGTAGTCTGTCATATCCATCTTGACCGGTGTGACAGAGATATAACCTGCATCAATCGCGGCGAGATCAGTACCTTCCGCATAGGGCTTCATGCTCTGCATATGTCCGATCCAGTAGTGCCGTGCCCCGCGTGGATCCGTCACCTCCATAATATCGTCCCCGCTTTTGCGGCGACCCTGGGAGGTTAAATGAATGCCTTTGACCTGATCTGCCGGAACCGGAGGAAAATTCACGTTTAACAATGTGTTCTCCGGAAAACCTTCATGCAGAATCCGGCGGAGGAGATTGGGACCAAAAATCTCCGCCGGGGTCCAGTCCGCCGGTTGGCCGTCAATCAGCTCCTGGCTGAACGCAACAGCAGGAACGCCGAGGATAGTTGCCTCCATGGCGGCCGAGACCGTGCCAGAGTAAGTCAAGTCGTCCGCCAGATTACCGTGCCGGTTCACCCCGGACAGCACAATGTCCGGGAGCTTCCCTTTCATCAGAGAGTTTACTGCAAGCAGCACGCAATCCGTTGGCGTACCGTTCACGGAGAACCAGTTCGGTTGATGCTCCCGCGCGTGCAGCGGGCGCCGGAGGGTCAGGGAATGCCCTGCCCCGCTCTGTTCGCTCTCCGGCGCCACCACCCAGACATCTTCCGATAGCGACCGTGCTATCCGCACCAGGACCTGAAGTCCCGGTGCGTAGTAGCCGTCATCATTCGTAATCAGTATCCGGGCGTTGCCAACATCAAGCGGCCAGGTCATCTCTCGTTCTCCCGTCAGCTCGCGACCGAGATTTTTTCCAACCCGCCCATGTAGGGACGCAGCACCTCCGGAATACTGACGGAGCCGTCGGCTTCAGCATAGTTTTCCAGCACGGCGATCAAGGTCCGTCCAACCGCGAGAGCGGAGCCGTTCAGCGTGTGCACGAATCCAGTCTGCTTGCCGCCATCGAGCCGGTAACGGGCCTTCATGCGACGGGCCTGGAAATCGCCGCAGTTGGAGCAGCTGGAGATTTCCCGGTACATGCCCTTGCCGTCATCCTGCCCCGGCAGCCAGACCTCGATATCGTAGGTCTTGCGCGCACCGAACCCGGTGTCACCCGAACAGAGCGTAACAACACGATAGGAAAGCCCGAGGCGCTTCAGCATTTCCTCGGCGCAGCCGGTCATCCGCTCGTGCTCTTCCATCGACTTGTCTGGATGGGTGACGGAAACAAGCTCGACCTTGCTGAACTGGTGCAGCCGGATCATGCCGCGCGTGTCACGGCCGGCGGAGCCTGCTTCAGAGCGGAAACAGGGCGTGTAGGCCGTGAAGCGCAGCGGCAGTTCCTCTTCCGCCAGAATCGCGCCGGACACCATGTTTGTCAGCGGCACCTCGGCGGTCGGGATCAGCCAGTGATCGCCTGTGGTCTTGAAAAGATCCTCGCCGAACTTCGGAAGCTGGCCGGTGCCATAAAGTGCAGTATCCCGCACCAGATAGGGCGGAGAGACCTCGGTATAGCCGAACTCACCCGTATGGATATCGAGCATGTAGCTCGCCAGTGCGCGCTCAAGACGGGCAAGCTGACCGCGTAACAACGAGAACCGGGCGCCGGAAAGCTTGGCGGCCGTTTCGAAGTCCATCATGCCGAGGCCTTCGCCGATGGCGACATGGTCAGGAGAGGCTTCGTTGGTCCGGGGAGCGTCACCGACCGTACGCAGCAACACGTTCGCGCTCTCGTCCGGGCCGTCCGGCACATCGTCTGCCAAGGCATTCGGCAAGCCGGACAGAACCGTATCCAGCTTTTCCGAGAGGGCACGCCCCTCTTCTTCAAGGCTCTGCATCCGGTCCTTGATATCAGCGACTTCCTTCATCAGGGCATCGGCATCGCCGCCCTGGGATTTCACCTTGCCAATTTCCTTGGAAGCTTCGTTACGGCGCTGCTGCAGGCTCTGCAGCTCCGTCGTCGTATCGCGCCACTGCTTGTCGAGGGATTGGATAGCATCAGCCTGCGGGGCAAACCCGCGGCGCGCCATGGCCTTGTCGAAGGCCGCTCCGTCCTCGCGAATCCATCTGATATCGTGCATCTCACACGTCCATTCTGTTCGGAAATCCGGTTTGATCTTATAGGCAGTGCCACCCGACGGGTCCAGCGGCTGGCCCCGATCCGTTGCCGGGGCGCCGCTCGGTCAGGTGGCGGTGCTAGACGAGGTCTCGTCTTCGTCCTCATCATCATCGTCGTCATCGACCTTCTGGCCGCGCTTTTTCTCGATGATACGCGCGCCGATGATCGAGATCTCATAGAGAATTGCGACCGGAATGGCGAGCAGGACCTGGGAAATCACGTCCGGAGGCGTCAGAATAGCGGCGACGACGAACGCAATGAGAATCGCATATTTGCGCTTCTTGGCGAGACCGGTGGAACTCACCATGCCGACCTTCGCCAGCAGGATGATCAACACCGGCAGCTCGAAACAGACACCAAAGGCAAATATCAGACGCATGACCAGCGAAAGGTACTGATCAACTTTCGGCTCAAGCACCAGCGGCAGCGAACCGTCCGTACCCGGATGCTCAAAGCCGAGAAAGAACTGCCAGGCCAGCGGAATGACCAGGTAATAGACCATGGCCGCGCCGATTGTGAACAGGATCGGCGTGGCGATCAGAAATGGCAGAAATGCCGTCTTCTCGTCCTTGTAGAGACCCGGCGCGATGAAGCTCCAGAGCTGCATCGAAATAATCGGAAAAGCCAGGCAGGCCGCAGCAAAGAAGGCGACTTTCAAATAAGTGAAGAAAGCCTCGTGCAGCGCCGTGTAGATCATCCGGCGGCCGGGCTCACCCTCGGTCAGGCTGGCCAGCGGCTCAACAAGGAACGCAAAAATCGGCTCGGCAAACGCATAACAGATGAAAAAGGCGATAATGAACGCAGCAAAAGAATAGATCAGACGGCTACGCAGCTCCACCAGATGGTCGAGCAGCGGCATCCGCTTTTCTTCGATATCCTCAGTCATTGATCATTGTCCTGCCGCAGCACTTTCCGCCGCGTTCTTACCGTCTGATTTAGCGGGTTTCGCCTCGGCAGATTGATTTGCATCCGGGGTTTTCGTCTCCGGTTTGCTGTCGGCTTTTGCCTCTGTCGTAGATGACTCGACAGGACGTGACGACGCCACATCCCGCGCCTGACCGGCGATCCGCTCCATCTCCTTTTTGGTGTCCCCGCCCGGGTCCACCA
Source organism: Nisaea sp. (assembly GCF_034670185.1). Lineage (NCBI taxonomy): Bacteria > Pseudomonadati > Pseudomonadota > Alphaproteobacteria > Rhodospirillales > Thalassobaculaceae > Nisaea > Nisaea sp. The sequence continues at coordinate 1,003,264 of NZ_JAXMNY010000001.1, read as the reverse complement.
TGTCGTTGACGCGCTGTTCGAGATCGCCGCTGGTGATTTTTTTGGCTTCCTTGCGGAGATCGTCGAGTTCGGCTTCGCGAGCGACTTCTTCCAGACTGTTCTGGAAATCGCGCGCGATAGAGCGCGCCTTTCGGAGATAGGTGCTGACCGAGCGAACGACGCGCGGCAGGTCACGGGGGCCGACAATGACCACCGCGACAAACGCGATCAGCATGAATTCCTGCCAGCCGAGATCAAACATCAGCGCATACCATTATTCACGCCACGGCACCTGTCGGCCCGCGCGTGGTTCTTTTCCGGCATAAGGGCCGGAGAACCAGGTGAGGTCCGTCAGCTTTTTTGGGCTTCGTCAGCCTTCGGCTGCGCAGCAGCGGACTGCTCGGAATTGAGGCTTTTCGAGGACTCACCCTCGGATGCCTGATCACCATCCTCGTCCTTGATGCTTTTCTTGAAGTTACGCAGGCCTTTGCCGAAGTCGCCCATCAGCGAGGAAATCTTCCCGCTTCCGCCGAACAGCACAACGACGACCAGCAAAACAACGAGCCAATGCCAGATACTACCGAAACCCATGAGCGAACGCTCCCGTCTGTCTAGATTAGTTACGTCCCGTAGTAGGACTTTTTCCGTATATAGGCATGATCATAGGTCCTCTGCAATGTCCCGCACGGCTTTAATCCGCAGGAATTTAGTCTTCCTGCGCGGGAAACACGAAGATTTGCCCCGGGTCGAGTTCTATCCGCAGCCGCGTCCCGGCGTCCGGCAGGAATATACCGGGCATGCGGGAGTGGAAATGCCACTCTTTGGTACTGCCGTTCTCGCCGGACTGAACGTGCAAATGGACCAGGCTGCTGCGTCCTAGCAGGCGCGACTCCATGACCAGTGCCGCATAATCGCTCTGACCTGCCTGCAATGTGGTTACACGCAGTCCCTCCGGCCGTACGATCACTGTTGCCTGCGTCCCTTCCGCCAGATCCTCCACGGCGGCCGGGCCAACCGGTGTTGCGACGTGGCCATCCTTCACCGGCCCGGTAAAGGCATTCACCTCCCCGAAGAACCCGGCAACGAATGCAGAATTCGGATAGCAGTAAAGGCTGTGCGGAGAACCTTCCTGCACGATCCGGCCATCCCGCATCACGGCAATCCGGTCCGCCATGAACATGGCTTCCTCGGGATCGTGCGTGACCATCAGCGTGGCGGCACCGCTTTCCTTCAGGAGATGCAGGACATCGTCGCGAACCTGGGCACGGAGAGCGCTGTCCAGTCCTGAATAAGGCTCGTCCAGCAGAATGATCCTTGGATTTGGAGCGAGAGCCCGAGCCAACGCGACGCGCTGCTGCTGACCACCGGACAACTCATGCGGAAATTTGTCCGCAGCGCTGTCCATACCAACACGGCGCAATTCGGTAAGCGCTTTCTCCCGGCGGACAGACTTTGTGAACACCGAAAGACCAAAAGCCACGTTGTCGAGCACGTTCAAATGCGGGAACAGCGCGTAATCCTGAAACACGAGACCAATTCCGCGTTCCTCGGGCGGCGTTTGCAGGCCGGGCCCCGCAACTTCGGTATTGCCCATCAGCACGCGACCGGTCTGCAGCGGCTCCAGACCGGCGGCAATCCTAAGCGCCGTGGTTTTCCCGCAGCCGGACGGACCAAGCAGACACAATACTTCACCCGGAGCGATGTCCAGGGTCAGGTCATCGACCACACGAATACCGTCGAACTGATGGCTGACGCCTTCCAGGCGAAGGACAGGCGTCATCCTCTGTTCCCGCTCCTGATACCGGTCGGGATTGATGCTGTGCGCAGCGAAACGCGATTTATTTGCAATGTCATCACAGACAGGGAGGTATCAGAAGGCACACGGGTGCTCAAGCGCGGAAGCAATCACATATGTACAAGAGCTTGCTTAAGCTCCGTCCTCACTCTCCAGAAGATCGAACTGGCCATCGTCTTCTTCATCGCCGTCTTCCGGCTCAATGCCATCCTCATCGCCCATGGCAATCGACGTCAGACCCGGCCGTTTGTCCAGCATTCCGGTCGCCTTCAATTCCTCCAGCCCCGGCAGATCGCTCAGTGCCGTCAGACCAAAATGATCGAGGAAGGCCTCCGTCGTCCCCCAGGTCAGCGGCCGCCCCGGTACCTGGCGCCTGCCGCGCGGCTGAATCCAGCCAGCTTCAAGCAGGGCGTCGAGCGTTCCCTTGCTGACCGCGACGCCACGGATTTCTTCGATATCCGCCCGGGTGACCGGCTCGTGATAAGCCACGATAGACAGGGTTTCGATCGCCGCGCGGGAGAGCTTGCGGCGGACTGCCATCTCAACCCGCAGCGCGTCTCCCAGATCCGGTGCGGTCCGGAAGGCCCAACAATCCTTGATCTGCACCAGATGAACGCCGCGCGTGGCGTAGCGTGCCTGCAGCTTCTCCAGAATGCTTTCAGCGGAAACGCCCTCGGGCAGACGCTCGCCAATTTCGGAGATGGGCAACGGGTCTTTGCTCGCGAACAACAGGGCTTCGACGATCCGTTCGGATCGGCTCGGACCGGAATTTTCGGGTGTATCGAAACTCACGCATCGCCCTCCCGGGAGCGAAAATAGATCGGGGCGAAGGTCCCGGCCTGATTGATCTCCGCCTTTCCGTCCTTCACCAGCTGCAGAGAAGCAACAAAGGTCGAAGCAACGGCGGAGCGCAGACGAAGGCCTTTGCGCAGCCCGCTCGGCAGGAAAGAAAACAGGGTTTGCCATTCCGGCACGGCGCCAAGGACGCGGCTGAGACGCTGGACCGCATCCTCGACGGAATAAAGGTGGGTTGCCTCAATGCGCAGGGCCAACCTGTCGTGGCGTACACGGTGATCCGCATAGGCGCGCAACAATTCATACAGCGTCACGTCATAGATCGGGCGCCTGCGAACGGAAATGCTTTCGCCCTGCCCTCTGGCGAAGAAGTCCGCGCCAAACTGCGGGCGGGACATCAGCGCCTCACCAGCCTGCTGCATCGCCTCCAGGCGCATGAGCTGGAACCGCAGGGCCTCCGCCATCTCCTCAGGGCTCTGCTCCTCCTCTTCCTTCTCGTCAGGCGGCAGAAGCAGACGCGATTTCAGATAGGCGAGCCAGGCGGCCATCACCAGATAATCAGCGGCGAGTTCCAGGTTGAGTTTCTGGGCCTGATTGACGAAGCCGAGATACTGTTCCGCGAGCTGCAGGACGGAAACATGAATGAGATCGACTTTCTGATCCCTGGCAAGCTGCAGAAGAACGTCGATCGGCCCTTCGAAGCCGTCGATATTCAGGAACAGCGAAAGCTGAACCGGCTCCCGCCTACGGCGGTGTTCCGGAACAGGACTTTCGAAACCGTCGCTCATTGCCTGCCTCAGATTTGTCCCGTGAGCATAAGGATAAAGTGTAGCAGATTTTTGACGCCGAACATGACGAGCTGCATGGCGTAACTGAGATCGACGCCAATCTCCCGGCCGATAAAGGGCAGCAGAAACATCAGGCCGATGACAATGAAGAGGCCGAAACGCTCAAGCTTGGAGTAACGCACAGCCAACTCGTAAGGCAGAAGTCCGGTGACGATCCGTCCGCCATCGAGCGGCGGAATCGGCAGCAGGTTGAACACTGCCAGCACCAGATTGAGCAGGATCCCGTTGATCAAGGTGGCCTGCCACCAGGCGCCAAACCATTCCGGGAACCAGGCGACAGTATGCAATAGCGCCGCTGCAAGGAATGCCAGCACGACATTTATTGCGGGGCCCGCCGCCGCGACCAGCATCATATCGCGGCGCGGATTGTTCAGCCGGGACACGGCGACAGGTACCGGTTTCGCATAACCGAAGACGAACGGTGTGCCGGCGAGCGCCCATCCAGATATCACGCACAGCATCGGCAGGATGATCGTGCCGAACCGGTCGATATGGGCGAACGGGTTCAGGGTCACACGCCCCATCAGGCGAGCCGTTGGATCTCCCAGCATGTTCGCCACATAACCGTGTGCCGCTTCATGCATGGTGATCGCGATCAATACCGGTAGTGCCCAGATCGACGCCGTGAAGAGGATGTTGGAGATCATCTCTTCCATCAGGTGGAGGCCCGATTTTGACCGGCCAGCTCGGCAAAGGAAGAAAGAAGCTCTTCGCGGACCGCCGGACGGGCGTCCCGACGAATGCGATCAAGGAAACCGAGTACCATTTCCGCGCGGGAAAGAGCCTTGCCGGACAGAACCGGCGCCGCTCCGGCGACTGTCTGCATCTCCGTCATGTCACCATTGCAGTGCAAGACAACGTCACATCCGGCCTCCAGCGCACGTGCCGTTGATATGTCCAGCGGATCAGCCAGCGCCTTCATGGAGATATCGTCACTCATCAACAGCCCATCGAAGCCGATCTCCTGCCGGATAACCTCTCCGATGACCGTGGGGGAAACCGTGGCCGCACGTCCGGAATCCAGCGTCTCGTAGATGACATGAGCCGTCATCGCCATAGGCAGGTCCTTCAGAGCCTTGAAAGGCGCGAAATCGATCACGGCAAGTTCGTCCCGTTCTGTATCGACCCTGGGCAACGCGTGGTGACTGTCCACACCCGCCCGGCCATGTCCGGGAATATGCTTCATCACAGGAGCAACACCGCCGGCGGCGAGACCTTCCGCCTGAGCGCGTCCGAGCCTGGCAACGATATCCGGCGTATAGGCAAAAGCACGATCTCCGATTACGTCATGTGCGCCGTCCTGACGGACATCGAGCAAGGGCAAACAATCTACATCGACGCCGCAATCCATGAGTTCTGCCGCAATCAGTCGGGCGTTCACCCGTACTGCCTGCTCCGCCCGCACCGGATCCTCGGCATAAAGCGTTCCAAACAGGGCGGCCGGCGGAGCCGCACGCCATTGCGGCGGCTTCAGGCGCTGGACGCGGCCACCTTCCTGGTCGATCAGAACCGGCGCGTGGCGTCCGACGCAATCGCGAAGATCTTCAGTCAGCATCCGGATCTGCTCCGGGCTTTCGCAGTTCCGCTGAAACAGAATGAAGCCGAACGGATCGGTATCGATGAAGAACAGGCGCTCGGCCCGGCTGAGTTCCGGACCGGCACAGCCGAGGATCAAGGAGCGCATTTGCGTGTCCCGTCTAGCGTTTCACCACGAGGCAAGCCTGACCCTTGGCCTTCAGTGCCGTACAGATGTCACGCGCGGCTTTATCGCTCAACGGTCCGCCCTGTACGCGGAAAAACACCCCGTTGGAGGTCGTGACACGCTGGTAAGTCGGCCCGAGTGCGCCAAGCAGAGCAGCATTAGCCGCTTTCACTCTGTTCCATTCCTTCGCGGCGGCATCCTCGCTCCGCAAGGCGGCGATCTGGATATTGAAACCGCCTGTGGCGACCGGTGCGGGGGCTGGAGCCGGTGTTGGTGCCGGTTTGGGCGTCTTTGCCGCAACGGGCTTCGGCGCGGGAGCCGTGACCGGGGTTTCCACCTTCGCTGCCGGGGGGGCAGGCGGCGGCGGGATAAGTGTTTTCGCCGCGGTCTCTGCCGGTTTCTTGGCCGGCGGGATAACGGCGGTTGCCGATGGGGTTGAAGCCGGTGCCGTCGTTACGGCAGGTGCACTCGGTGCCGGGGCTTCCGCAGTCTGGGTCGCGTCATTGGTCGGGATCGACAGAGGTTCCGGCGGCGGCAGAGGTGTCTCCGGCGGCGGCAACAGGCGCTCTACCCGGCTTTCGCTGTTCTGAGCGCCACGGCCGGAGCCGAGATCGTCGAGCACCAGCTTGTCCTGATGCGGAACTTCCATACCACCCGGCGAATCAGGCCGAACCTTTGACGGTGTCACATCGGCCTTGATCAGCGGGGCGGCGGTTTCGCTGCCTATCCTACGGCCCTGATCGTAAGCGTACCAGACGATACCGGCGAAGGCTGCAACCGCCAGAGTTGCAGCAATGATGGTCAACCCCCTGCCCTTGGTCGTCTCTTCGGACATGAGTGGAGGCGGTCCGGGACGGTCCTCTTCCTCGATCATCCGCGGCCGTTCCGGCGCTCCCGAATGCAAACTCATGCGCGCAACTCCTCCACGGGCTCAACCCCGATCACGGAGAGTCCGGAAGCGATGACAGTCTGCGTGGCTCGAACCAGAGCCAGCCGAGCCATGGTCAACTCGCGGTCATCATCGACCAGGAACCTCAAAGTCGTGTCTTCCCTGCCCTTGTTCCACAAACTGTGGAAACCAGTGGCGACCTCGCCGAGATAGAAAGCGATCCGGTGCGGTTCGTGCGCTTCGGCGGCACTTTCGACCGTACGAGGCCATCCGAGTAACAGTTTCATGAGACCAAGCTCGGCCGGATCGGTCAAGCGATCCAGCACTACCGGTGCCAGCCCGGCACAGGAAACATCCGCGCCCTCAAGCGCCTCGGCAGCATGCCTTAAGACGGAATGACAGCGTGCATGTGCATATTGCACATAGAAAACCGGGTTTTCCCGACTTTGCTCGGTGACTTTCTTGAAATCGAAGTCGAGGGTCTGGTCGTTGCGCCGGGTCAACATGATGAAGCGCAACACGTCCTTGCCTACCGAATCGATGACATCGCGCAAGGTCACGAAGGTTCCCGCCCGTTTCGACATCTTCACCGGCTTGCCGTCATCCATCAGATGCACGAGCTGGCACAGCTTGACGTCCAGTTCGCCCTTGCCGTCGGTTACGGCCTTCACCGCCGCCTTCATGCGTTTCACGTAACCGCCGTGATCCGCGCCCCAGACATCGATCATCTCGGCAAAGCCGCGATTGTACTTGTCGAGGTGATAGGCGACGTCATTGGCGAAATAGGTCCAGCTACCGTCCGATTTCTGGATTGGCCGGTCGACATCGTCTCCGAACTGCATCGCCTTGAACAGGCGCTGCGGGCGCGGCTCCCAGTCATCCGGCTGCTTGCCCTTCGGCGGCTGCAGCACGCCGGTATAGAGCAGGTCGCGCTCCTCCAGCGTCTGCATCACGGCATCGACCGCACCGGCGTCGACCAAAGCCTTCTCGGAGCTGTAGATCTCGATATCGACGCCAAGCAGGCCGAGATCGTCCTTGATGCCTTCAAGTTGCTGCGCGATGGCGAATGCGCGAATTTCCGGCAGCCAGTCCGCCTCGTCCGCCTGCATCCACTTGTCGCCGTCCCGCGCCGCCAGAGCCGCGCCGACCTCTTTCAGATACTCGCCCGGATAGAAACCTTCGGGGATGGTACCGATATCCTCACCCAGCGCTTCTTTGTAGCGGAGGTAGGTGGAACGGGCGAGCGTATCGACCTGGGCGCCTGCATCGTTGATGTAGTACTCGCGGGTCACGTCGAATCCGGCCTTGGCAAGCAGTGCAGCCAATGCGTCGCCAATCACGGCACCGCGCGCATGCGCCGCGTGCAGCGGGCCCGTCGGATTGGCGGAGACGTATTCCACCATCACCTTCTTGCCTGCGCCGATATCCGACTTGCCGAAATCCAGGCCCTTTTCAAGCAGTCCTGAAATGGCATTGCGCCAGAAACCGTCGGCGATCCGGAGATTGATGAAACCGGGGCCGGCAATCTCAGCCTCACTGACCTCTTCCCAGGCGCGCATCTTGACGATCAACAACTCGGCGATGTCGCGCGGCTTCATTTTTGCGGGCTTAGCCAGCACCATGGCCGCGTTCGTGGCAATGTCGCCGTGGCTCGGATCGCGCGGAGGCTCAACGCCCGCCCGGCTGATATCCAAGCCGGAGGGTAGTGCTCCCTCGGCGGCCAGCGCCTCTATCGTTGCATCAAGTTTGCTTTGAAAGTATCTGAAAACGTTCATTTATGTCTTCGCGTTTAGATCAAAGAGACGGGCATGTTCGATCACCGCGAAGCGATCGGTCATGCCAGCGATATAGTCAGCGACAAGGCGCGCCTGTTTGGTATCGTCAATCTGGCCCGGCTGGTCGTTGCCGGTCCGCTGCCATTGCGCCGGAAGGCAGTTAGGTTCCGCCATCAGCAACTCGAACATGTCCGTTACCACCCTGCGGGCCTTACTGGCCATGCGATTCACTTTGTAATGACGATACATGTTGTGAAACAAAAACGCTTTCAAAGTGCGGTTCTGGTCCTCCATTTCGGCGGAGAAAGCAATCAGCGGAACAGGCGCGCTGCGGACTTCATCGGCCGAATTCGGGCGGTATTCCGCCAGTCTCCGCCGCGTTTCCGCAAGCAGATCCTCTACCATCGCGCCAATCAGACGGCGGACAATCTCCTGCACCATCTTGGCGCGGGAAAGCGTGCCGTAACTCTCCATGACTTCCGAGACGATGGGGCCGATCAGCGGTACATCGAGCATTATTTCGATATCGAAAAGATCGGCGTGCAGCGCATCGTCAATATCGTGCGCATGATAGGCGATATCGTCGGAAAGCGCCGCTATCTGGGCTTCCGCGCTGGCAAAACCACTTAACTGCAAAGACAGTTTCGCGTCCAACTCGGTAATAATCGGTGGTACATCACCAACTCCGTCCCGATCCGTCAGAGGGCCGTTATGCTTGATGATCCCCTCGATGGTTTCCCATGTCGGGTTGAGGCCATCAAACGATGCGTAACGCTGTTCCAGCAGGGTCAGGACCCGAACCGTCTGCACATTGTGATCAAAGCCGCCATAGGGCTTCATCACCGCGTCCAACGCGTCCTCGCCGGCATGGCCGAACGGGGTGTGGCCGAGATCGTGCGCAAGCGCCAGGGCTTCCGCCAGATCCTCATTCAGGCCGAGGGAACGGCTGATCGAGCGGGCAATCTGCGCCACCTCAAGGCTGTGTGTCAGCCGGGTGCGATAATAATCGCCCTCGTGATAGACGAAGACCTGGGTCTTGTATTCCAGGCGTCTGAAAGCGCCGGAATGCAGAACCCTGTCCCGGTCTCGCTGGAACGGCGTGCGCTCGCGTGCTTCCGGCTCCGGGAACTGCCGGCCGCGGCTGTTCCTGAAATCCGCAGCATAGGGCGCGAACTGCTGTTTGAACGTCCAGTTTTGGGACTCGGGCATTTACAGGGACCAAGTGCGATTCGAACTGGGCGGAACCTACTCTCGGGCGCCCTTCCGCGCAATGCCAAGGGCCCGAAAACAGTTGAATTCAGGGCCTGAAGCATTACTTTCTCATCAGGGACGTGATTATGATCACGGTCATAAATTCGAACGCGATGATCGGAGCGGCGATGAGCCTCGCTGAAAACCATGGTGACAGTGCTGCCGCAGCACCTCCGGGTGCTGGTGCGCGCAGCTTCGGATTAAGCGAAAGTGCGGCCCAGCGGATCAAGGTCCTGCTGGACATGGAAGAGAATGGCGGCGGCAAATTCATGCGCGTCGGCGTCGAGGGCGGCGGCTGCTCAGGTTTCCAATACGATTTCGGTTTCGACGATGTGATGAAAGACGACGACCACGTGTTTGAGAGCCATGGCATGAAAGTGATCGTGGACGATACCTCTCTCGACCTGCTGGACGGTGGCGTGCTCGATTATGTCGACGAATTGCTCGGCGCCTATTTCCAGGTCACGAATCCGAATGCCTCGTCTTCCTGCGGCTGCGGTACGTCCTTCTCCCTCTGACAGACGCTAACGCGCCGGTTTCCTTGATGTCCGGCAAAGTGTCTTGGCCGCGCGACAGCGTGCGGGCAAACTCGCCGTTCGTCATTCTCCAAGCTCTTCGCGGAACGGACTCCCCATGAAAGCGGCCACCTGGAACGTCAACTCGGTCAAGGCGCGGCTCCCGAACCTGCTGGAGTGGCTAGACGGCTTCCAGCCGGACGTTGCCATGCTCCAGGAAACCAAGACCGTGGACGAGAATTTCCCGCGCCTTGAGATTGAGGAACGCGGCTACAAGATTCTGGCGCACGGGCAGAAGAGCTATAACGGCGTCGCTATCCTCTCCAAACACGAGATCGAAGACCCGCTGGTTGGACTGCCCGGCGACGATGCGGACGAACAGGCGCGCTATGTCGAGGGCACGATCTGCGGCATCCGCTTCGCCTCGATCTATCTGCCGAATGGCAACCCGATCGCGACCGAGAAATTCACCTACAAGCTGGATTGGATGAAGCGACTGAAGGCGCGGGCGGAAACCCTACTGCAAAGCGAGGGCCCCGTTGTGCTGGCAGGCGACTACAATGTCGTGCCGATGGACGAAGACGTGCATGACCCAGCTGGTTGGGCGGACGATGCGCTCTGCCAGCCGGAATCCCGTGCCGCATACCGCTCCATTCTCAATCTCGGCTATGCCGACGCCTACAGGATCTACAACACCGCGCCGCACCGCTACAGCTTCTGGGATTATCAGGGCGGCGCCTGGCAAAACGATCACGGTGTCCGGATCGACCATCTCCTGCTCTCGCCGCAAGCGGCGGACCGGCTGAAAGCCTCCGGCATCGACTCCGGCCCGCGCGGAAAAACCAAGGCCTCGGACCACACCCCGGTCTGGATCGAGCTCGCGGCGTAACTGCTCACGTCGTCATCGCTTTTTAGACGTCATCCCGGCCGGAGAGCCGGGACCTAGTCGATCATGGCGAGTTCTGATTTCCTGGGTCCCCGCGTGCGCGGGAATGACGATTTAGAGTGGGCTCACCCCGCTTTGAACGGGTCCCCCAGCGGCCGTGTCCGCAGCCCTTCGCGCAGATGTTTCCACGGTAGCGCCGCCGGATCGGCCAGAACCGGGCCCGGAGACGCACACTCTATGATTTCTGCGGCGATCGGCGCGAAATCGGCGCGGTAGTGCACCGAGCTTTTATTCACCAGGATCTTCATTTGTTCCGGCTCAATGCCAAGGAAGCGGTACATCATCCGGTCGGCCATCTGAACCTTGCGGGAGCCGACCACGATCTGCACGCCATTGATGCTGAGCCGGGCCGACGGGCCGAGCCGCATGTGGGTGCCGGAATAGAACGGTCCAGTCGCCGTGAATTCTCCGTCTGAAAGTGCCTCGACCCGGAACGTGCCTTCAAACGGCGCATCGCCCGGCACCCGGGACTTGCCGCCAAGAGCGAGCACGACTTCCGCCCCCTCACCGGCCTCATGCGCAGCCAGCGCCGACTCGGCATCAACCAGCAATCCGAGCGCAGCACCCTCGGCGCCATTGCGGACAAGAGCGCGCAACAGCCCCGTCGTGTCACTGTCAGCACCGCCGCCGGAATTGTCCTGCACATCCGCGATGATGACCGGACGGTCCGCCGCCGCCGCGATGCGCATCGCTTCTCGAACCGCGTCGTCCGGATTGGGCAATGCGGCCGAAAAATCCGCTTCCTTGGCGCAAATGGCATCAACCAATTGTTTCACGGATTGTTTCACATCACCCTCGGTGTCTCCGTAAGCGAAAACAGAGGCGCCGCAATGATAGATGTCGGTTGCCGGAAAGCCCGTTGCGAAGGAGAGCGAGACGCCATGTGCCGCCTCCAGGTCCGGGATCATCTCGTAGAGGCCGGCAGCAGGCTCCGCCATTGTGCATTGCCGGACCAGCGGCATCAGAAAGGGAATTTGCTCAAAAGTGTGGACGGGTTTGCGGCCTGACTTCAGGAGGGTATCCAGCCGGCGCGCGACCCGCCCCCCTGTATCAGCCATATCGATATGCGGATAGGTCCGGTAGGCGTCGAGACCGTTTGCCCGGGCAACCATCTCAGGTGTGACATTCGCATGCAGGTCGAGGCTGGCCAGAATTAGCATGTCCTCGCCAACGAGCGCACGTATCCGGCGCAGCAGCTCCCCCTCACCGTCTTCATATGTCTCCGTCGCCATCGCGCCATGCAGGCAGAGATAGACCGCGTCAGCTGGCAGAGCCTCTTCAATGCCCTTCAGGATCAACCCGGCGATATGCTCGTAAGCGTCGTCCGTGACATGGGCGGAGGGAGAAGCCGCGGCCCAGCTCGTCGGCACCAGCTCGTGTCCGAGCTTTTTGGCCTGCTCGATAAAACCTGCAACAGACAGGTTGATCCCCTTGACCGCTTCGAACAGGGGAGCGCCCGTGACCAATGCTGGCCAGCTCCCCGGGCTGGTGAAAGCATCCAGCCCCGCCTTGCTTGGGCCAAAGGTATTCGTCTCGTGCTGAAAGCCGCCGATGATAATCCGCGCCATTCTGACTCTCCTGTCCGATTGAGATGACTAAACTAATTGATGCCGATGGCGCCGCAGAGTGCGACCCAGACGTCCTGGAGGATGTAGCTGTCCCGCACAAAAGGCAGGACGGCCACGCAGATGAGAAGAAAGACGACAAGACCGATGAACTCGGAGCTGCGCCAGCGGCGCGGCTCCTGCTCGATCCCGGTCCTGTCTCCGTGCTGTACCATTCAGATTCCGTACCCTCGGGGATGAGGCGGCGTTGGCAGAGGGTGCATCTGCCTGTAATCAATGCATGACATCTTAATCACGGGCCATGCGCGATAGCAATTTGCCCGGAACCATTCTTCTGGAACCGCTCCGGTTCCAAAACCCGACCGACTGAGGGACTGACAGGCATGTGCGCGAGGGAATATCTGACGTTCGACGATAGCTGGGCCGGGTATCTGCGCTGGGCGCACCGGTTGCCTCCCGCACCGCCGCCGGTCACGCCACGCCACATTTCCGGCATTGCAGAGATCATCGGAGATTTCGACGCTGTCATCCTCGATAATTTCGGCGTTCTCAGTCTCGGTCCCCCGGTCATCCCCGAGGGCCCTGCGGCTTATGATTGTATCCGCAAGGCAGGCGTTGCCGTCCGTGTTGTCTCAAACGACGGCTCAAAGAGCATCTCCGCAATGTGCGAAAGCCACCGCGCGCGCGGTTACCTGTTCGAGGAATCAGAGATTTTCGCCGGTGTCAGCCTGCTTGAAAACATGCTTGAGAGCGGAGGGGATGGTTTCTGGGCTGCCGTCGGCCTCGATCCCCGTCTCATCCCTCAAGGGGGCCATGACATTCGTGCCTGGCCGGATGACGGCGTCAATATCGACGAGGCCTCCGGCTTGTTGCTGCTCGATTGCGATGATTTCTGGAGAAAGGATTTCGCGCCGATCATCAAGAGCTTCAAGCGCCACCCCCGCCCCGTGATCGTTGGAAATCCGGACCTGACAGCTCCCTATACCGATGCAATGAGCCTGGAGCCCGGCTATCTCGCGCATCAGCTTGCGGACGAAGCCGGGATCGAGCCGGTCTTCCTCGGCAAGCCTTTCGCTCCGGTTTATGAGATGGCCATGCGGGATCTGGCCCATATCCCGGCCGAACGGGTGCTCTGCGTTGGCGATACGCTCCACACGGACGTGCTCGGCGGACGGGCCCGGGGCATGAAGGCCCTGTTGGTCGAAACCGGCTTCACACGCGGAAAGGATCCCCTCAGACTTGCAGAAGAAAGCGGAATCTGGCCTGATTTCATCGCACCGTCGATTTAATCATGGAGCGACCGCATGCATGCGCCAGTCCTCTTGCTCTCGATGCTTCTCTGTCTAACCGGCTTATCAAATGCCGCAATGGCGGCAGACAAGAAGCCGATCGTCATCGAAGGCGAAGCCCGCGTTATTGACGCCGGAACCATCCAGATAGACAGAAGCGTGATAAGGCTGTTTGGAATCGTCGCCCCGAGTCCGCGCCAGAAATGCCTGCGCGGCGCACTGCCCTGGCTCTGCGGCGCCGCCGCAAAGAAGCATCTGCAGGAACTGGCAGACCGCAAACAGGCTCGCTGCGTGGCCGTGGAAACATTCAACGCCCGCTGCATCGTCAATAAGAAAGATCTGTCGAACGAGATGGTGCTGTCCGGCTGGGCTGTCGCCGATGAAGCAGGCGATGCCTACAGGCCGGCAGAAGAAAAAGCCCGCGCCGGGAAGCGCGGGCTTTGGGAAAGTGTGCCTAACTAAGGACTTAGCACCCTAGAGTGCTGCAATCCGTTCCAGTGCGGCGGCCAGTTTATCCCGCCGGGCCTTCTCGTCGGCCAGCCGCTCACGGTTTTCTTCGACCACTTCGGCCGGAGCGCGGGATGTGAAGCTCTCATTCGAGAGCTTCTTGTCCAGCTTGATGATCTCGCCATCGAGCTTGCCGAGATCCTTTTCCAGCCGCACACGTTCCTGGGCCAGATCAAGCACATCAGCGATCGGCAGAACGATCATCGCCTCGTCGATCACACCCTGAACAGCACCGGTGGGAATATCCTCGGTCGCTGAAATAGTCTCCAGACGGGCCAGACGGATGATCACATCCCGGTTCCGCTCCAGCCGCTCCACTGTCTGAGCGGACATGTCCTTCAGCAGCAGATCAATCTTCGCGGCGGCCGGCACGTTCATTTCCGAACGGATAGAGCGCACTTCGGAAATAAGCCGCACCACCCAGTCCATCTCGGCAATGGCATCGGCGTCTGCAGCTTCCTGCAAGCCATCAGGCCAAGCCGTGGTAATCAACTGGCCTTCGCCGCCGAAAGCAGACCACAGCTCTTCGGTAATGAACGGCATCAGCGGGTTCAGCAGGTTGATTGCCTGCATCAGCACCCAGGCCGTCGCCTTGCGGGTTTCCTCAGCGGCGGCCTTATCTGCCCCGGAGAGAATCGGCTTGGTGAATTCCAGATACCAGTCGCAGTAGGTGCCCCAGATAAAGTGATAGAGCGCGCCCGCAGCGTCGTTAAACCGGTAGCTGTCGATAGCCTTGGAGACCTTGGCTTCCGTTTCTGCCAGCTCAGAGATGATCCAGCGGTTTACGGTCTGTGTCGCGGCTTTCGGATCGAACGACGCATCCCACTGACACTCGTTCATTTCCGCATAGCGCGCCGCGTTCCAGAGTTTGGTCGTGAAATTCCGGTAGCCCTCGACGCGGCTCTCGGCGAGCTTGATATCCCTGCCCTGCGCCGCCATGGCGGTAAGGGTGAAACGCAGCGCGTCTGTGCCGAATTTCTCGATAAGATCGAGCGGATCCATCACGTTGCCTTTGGACTTGGACATCTTGGCGCCGTGCTGATCCCGGACCAGAGCGTGGATATAGACCGTGGAGAACGGCACCTCGCCCATGAAATGAATGCCCATCATCATCATCCGGGCGACCCAGAAGAAAATGATGTCGAAACCGGTGACCAACACATCACCCGGATAATAACGGTCCAGTTCAGGTGTTTTTTCCGGCCAACCGAGTGTCGAGAACGGCCAGAGCGCGGAAGAGAACCAGGTATCCAGCACATCTTCATCGCGCGTGATCTCGGTCGGTGCGCCATAATGCGCATCCGCTGCGGCCTGCGCCGCCTCTTCCGATTCCTCGACGAAAATGCTGCCGTCCGGGCCGTACCAGGCCGGGATCTGATGACCCCACCAAAGCTGACGTGAAATGCACCAGGGCTGGATGTTGCGCATCCAGTCGAAATAGGTGTTCTCCCAGCTCTTCGGCACGAACTGGGTTTTACCGGTCTCGACGGCTTCAATAGCCGGTTTCGCCAAAGTTTCCGCGTCGCAGTACCACTGATCGGTCAACCACGGCTCGATCTCAACGCCGGAGCGGTCTCCGTGCGGGACGGTGTGCTGGATATCTTCAATCTGCTCCAGCAGCCCTGCTTCTTCCATGTCCGCGATGATCTTCTTGCGGGCGTCGAACCTGTCGAGCCCCCGATAGGCCTCCGGCGCGTTCTCGTTGATGCGCGCGCGGCTATCAAAGATGTTGATCTGTTCCAGATTGTGCCTGCGACCGACCTCAAAATCGTTGAAATCATGGGCGGGCGTCATCTTGACAGCGCCGGAGCCTTTTTCCGGATCGGAATACTCGTCCGCGACAATCGGAATACGGCGACCAACAAGCGGCAGGATGGCGTATTTACCCACCAGATCCTTGTACCGCTCGTCATCCGGATGCACCGCAATGCCGCTGTCGCCGAGCATGGTTTCCGGGCGAGTCGTCGCCACAACGATATGCCGGCTGGGATCGTCTTCCAGCGGATACCGGAAATACCAGAGATGGCCTTTGCTCTCGACCTGCTGGACCTCCAGGTCGGAGATTGCCGTGTGCAGTTCCGGGTCCCAGTTCACAAGGCGTTTGTCCTTGTAGATCAGGCCCTTTTTATGAAGGTCTACAAATACCTTCGCGACCGCGTCGGAGCAGCCCTCGTCCATTGTGAAGCGCTCACGCTGCCAATCCGGCGAAGCGCCGAGGGCACGGAGCTGGCTGGTGATGGTTCCGCCTGATTCGGCTTTCCATTCCCAGATCTTCTCAACGAACGCTTCCCGGCCAATCGCGCGCCGGGTGATCTGCTTGGCCGCGAGCTGGCGTTCGACAACCGACTGGGTGGCGATGCCCGCATGGTCCGTACCCGGCTGCCACAGCGTATCCTTGCCGGTTTTCCGCTTATAGCGAACCAGGATATCCTGAATGGTGAAAGTGAGCGCATGGCCCATATGCAGGCTGCCGGTGACGTTCGGCGGCGGCATCATGATGGTGTACGGAACCTTGCTCGAGTTGGGATCGGCGGCGAATGCCCCTGCTTTTTCCCAGTTCTCGTAATGGGTCCGCTCAACCGCGGCCGCGTCGAATGTCTTTCCAAGCATTTTGATGCCCTTGGCCATGTCGTGAAACCGGTATCAGAAAACAGATAGAACCTGCTCCCCGAAAGGAGAGCAGGTTTAGGGCATCATCGTTTGGAATTCCAGCCCGGAAAGCCCGGGACCGATGGTTCTTACCAGGGGTCGCGCCGCTGGGACTGCATTACCAGCCGCTCGATTTCCTCGCGAACCAGACGCTCAACCATCATCGGCAGATGCTGATCGAGCCATTCCTTGAGCATCGGACGCATCAATTCCCGCGTCAGGCGTTCAAGTGTTATGGCCCCGTTGCCGATCGGCAGCTCGTGATAATCCTCGTTCAGCTTTTCATTCAGACGGCTGAACGCATCGACCGTTTCGGCGGCCTGCGGCGGTGAAACCAGTCCCTCAGCCGGAGGCGCTTGCTGCGGTTGTTGCAGCGGCGGCGGAGGTGGTGGCGGAGGCGGCGCGGGGGCCGGTTCCGGCTCGTCGTCGCTAAACTTCTGCTCTTCGAACAGCGGCTCCGGCTGTTCTTCCTCCATATCCGTCAAATCGAGGACGTCTTCTTCTTCCTCGAAATCAGGTTCTGGCTCGGGCTCAGCTTCAGCCTCGGCTTCAGGCTCCGGCTCGACTTCAGGTTCCGGCTCGGGCTCGGGTTCCGGCTCAGGCTCAGCTTCGGGCTCCGGTTCAGGCCCGGACTCCGGTTCCGGAGTCGGTTCTGGCTCGGCAGCTTCTTCGGGGGGTGGGGCTTCCTCGCCCTCCTCACCGTCTTCGGAAATTATTCGCCTAATCGAGGCGAGGATTTCCTCCATCGACGGTTCTTGCGCCGTATCACTCATCCAGACTCAAACCCACAAGGAATCAAGAGGCTTAAAGGGTATCCCACAAGTCTATGAAACGCCAGCCTGTCGTCCGGCCAGTAGTCCCGGGCGATCAGGGGAGTTTTCCCGACACATCAGTTCCCCAGACACGATCGATGGTATCCCGGTAGTGCTTGTCGTAATCGTAGAACTCGACATCAAGACCAAGATCCGCCGCTGTGAGCTTGCCCATAGCGAGCAGAAGCGTATACGCAGCCACGACTTCGTCCCGGTTTGCGCTGACAAGACTGACCTGCGTGTCTAGAAGCTCCTGTTCCGCATCCAGGACATCAAGCACAGTCCGGGCACCAACGGTAGCTTCCTGCTGGACGCCGTCGAGGGCGATTTCAGCCGCATCTACACTGGATTTTAGAGCCAGAATTTGGGCTACCGAAGTCTGCCATGCCTCATAGGCACGGGCCGCGAGGTCGACCGTATCGCGGCGAATCGACTCCACCACGATCCGGGACCGGTTGGCATTCTCCTTCGCTGCGCGGACGCGCGCGGAGACCTGCCCCTTCTGATAGATTGGAATGATGACCTGAGCCGTAACGGCAAACTCGGTCGTTTTGTCGTCGTTGAAGCCGCTGTCCTCGGCATATTCGGCAGAGCCGACAAGATTCACGGTCGGCAGCAGCTCGCCAAACACCAAATCAATTGTCTCACCGAGGCGTCGCTCATCGAATTTGGCGGCAATCAGCGAAAAATTATTGATGACTGACTGCTCAACAGCCTCTTCCCGGCTCTCGGGCAAGGACGTAACGATGTCCGGATCTTCCAGTTCACTCGGTACAGTACCGACGACACGTTCGTACGCCACCCGCGAGCTGATCAGATTGCCTTCCGCCTGGATCAGGTCGGCCTCGGCAATGGCGACGCGGGCTTCGGCCTGCGCCACATCGGTACGCGTCACCTCACCAACCTCGAAACGATCCCGTGTTGCCTGAAGCTGGGTCTCCAGGCGTGCCCGATTCTTTTTCTGCAGTTCGAGGACAGATTGGTTCCGAATCACGTTCATATAGACGGTAAGCGCATCGAGCAGCGTGTTTTGCTCTGTACTGAACATGGTGGCGCGCTCTTGCTGCACACTATATTCGGCCGAGTTGACGTCCGCTTCCGTGCGACCGCCACGATAGATCGGCTGGGTCACCGTAACGTTGGCCGATTTCGGCGTCGTGTTGCCGTCAGCTGACGTGGTGTTGGTATCTACATCGGTTTTCTCGAAGCCGACAGAAAGTGTCGAGGAGACCGTCGGCAGCCAACCGCCCTTGGCTCGCGGGACGCCTTCATCAACGACACGCAGGCTTGCCCGGGCGGCATTGAGGGTTGGGTTGGTCCGATAGGTATAAGAAAGGACTTCAGAAAGCGTTTCGGCGGTGACTGGTGGTGCAGAAACGCCAAGAATGCAAGCTGACACTGTCAGCATCGCGGCCGTGCGATGCAATTTCTTCATACCCGTCACCCGTGTCATCCGAGATCTTTCCGCTTTAACAAAAAGCAAACGTGAGAATCTAAAAAACGAACTTCGGCTCATTCCGGAACTCCGGGAGCAACGGCACGGAGGCGTCGAAAACCACCCGCTTGGAAACCGTCGTCCCGAATTTTTCGACAAGCACGGCGTTACCCTGCCGCGCTCCGTTCTCATATAGTATCGTGACCAGTCTTCCGCCATCGGCAAGTTGATCGGTAATCGATTCCGGGATTCGTTCAACCCCGCCGCCGATAACAATCAGGCTGTAAGGCGCTTTCTTTATATAACCGCCAAGCGGATCACCCGCGACAATCGCCGCATTATCGACATCAAGCGAACCGAGCCGTTCATTAGCACCACTGACCAGCTGCTCGTCCTGCTCGACACCGTAAACCGTCCCGGCAAGATGCGACAGGATGGCCGTCGAATAACCACACCCGCACGCGACATCCAGTACTTCGTCTGCCGAATCAGGCAACGCGATCTGCAGCAAGCGGGCAAAAACCATCGGCTCCATCAGAACCCGGCCGTTGCCAAGGTTCAGATCCTCGTCGACATAGGCGACGCCCATTAACTGTTTGGGGACGAACAGCTCCCGTGGAACAGCTTCGAAAGCGTCAATGATCGCCGTATCAGTGACCTTGTTTGTCCTGATCTGACTCTCGACCATGTTGTGGCGTGCAGTGGCGAAGTCCGTCATTTCGCGACAGTGCTCCAGCATGTGAAAAGGCAGGCCAATGCGCGGCCTTGTGGCAGTTATACTTTGAGGGGTTTTTGAACACAATCCAGATACCACCCCAGATACCACCCAAGGGAGGAACGGCCTGTCATCGGCCGCACCGATAACCGCCATGAAAAAATATCAGATTGCCGCCGTCCCCGGTGATGGCATTGGCCCGGAAGTGATCGACGCAGGCGTTGAAATCCTCGAAGCGCTCGCCGCTGACAGTGCGGATTTCGAGCTTACATTCGAGCATTTCCCCTGGGGCGGCGACTATTATCGCAAGCACGGCGTGATGATGCCGGAGGACGGGGTCGATACCCTACGCCGATTCGACGCAATCCTGTTCGGCTCCGCCGGCGATCCCGATATCCCGGACCACATCACCCTGTGGGGCTTACGCCTGAAGATCTGCCAGACTCTCGACCAGTACGCCAATGTTCGCCCGGCCCGCCTGCTTCCAGGTATTCAGGGGCCCCTCGCCGGTGTCACTGCCGATGATCTCGACTGGGTTATCGTCCGGGAAAACTCGGAAGGTGAATATGCTGGAGCCGGCGGACGCGCCCATGTCGGTCTGCCAGAGGAAGTCGGACTCGACGTTTCCATCTTCACCAGGGTCGGCGTCGAACGAATCCAGCGTTTTGCTTTCGAGCTCGCGCGATCCCGTCCGCGGAAAAAACTTACGCTCGTGACGAAATCCAATGCCCAGCGGCACGGCATGGTGTTCTGGGACAGCGTGTTCGAGCGAATCAAATCCGATTACCCGGATGTCGAGACGGACAAGATGCTGGTCGATGCGATGACCACAAGAATGGTGCTGGACCCGAAGAGCCTGGATACGGTTGTCGCCACAAACCTGCACGCAGATGTGCTCTCCGATCTCGCCGCCGCTTTGACCGGTTCGCTCGGAATCGCACCGACAGGAAATCTGAGGCCGGAGCGGGATATGCCCTCCATGTTCGAGCCCATCCATGGCTCGGCCTTCGATATCACGGGCAAAGGCGTGGCGAATCCGATCGGAACATTCTGGAGCAGCGCCATGCTGCTTGAGCATCTCGGCGAAACCGACGCAGCGTCACGATTGATGTCCGCCATTGAGCGGGTGACTGCGGACGGATCTGTTCTTCCGCGCGATCTCGGCGGCACGGCAACAACGCGGCAAGTGACCGATGCAGTGCTTGCTGCGCTGTCGAAAGGGAATGTGTGATTCGGGTCATTTGTTTCACACAGTGCTTCAACGCATGAAAAGGCATTGACGGGCGTGGAGCGGGCGGCTACCTATCGCGCCCTGTTGGCCCGGTGGCAGAGTGGTTATGCAGAGGACTGCAAATCCTTGTACGTCGGTTCGATTCCGGCCCGGGCCTCCAACTCCCCTTCTGAGAATTTACGCATAATTTCCTCGGCTTGCGTCCCGTAACAGCCTTCCATGCCTGTTTTTGGGCATGAGAAGGCGGCGCTTAAAATGCTCATGCTAAAATTGCCCTACAGGCACGTTTCGAGTTTGCACTCGCCGAAAAGCGCTGCTATATACCGCCACCTCGTCGGGGCACACCCCCGGCGAGCTGCTGATCCCCGGTAGCTCAGCGGTAGAGCAAGCGACTGTTAATCGCTTGGCCGGCGGTTCGAATCCGTCCCGGGGAGCCAATAACAAAAACGGTCGAAACTTCGGTTTCGGCCGTTTTTTTATTTCTCGGCGCACGCCTGCCCGGCATTGTCGCCGGCTTCCATTCCAGCGACCATGCGATCCACTGCCCGAACAGCTGGATTTCAACCATGTTATCTGATGTCCGTATCATCGAGATCGAGGCCCTCGGCCCCGCCCCTTTCGCCTCCATGTTGCTCGCAGATCTTGGTGCTGACGTGATCACGGTGCACCGAAAGACAGCATCGGATGTTCCGGGCAAAGGCGATAACAACCTGCTTGATCGCGGCAAGCGCTCAATCGCCCTCGATCTCAAGGTGCCAGAGGATGTTGCAGTCCTGAAGGCCCTGCTGAGAGGTGCGGACGGGTTGATCGAGGGGTTCAGGCCCGGTGTGATGGAGAGATTGGGTCTGGGGCCGGATGAGTGCCTCGCACTGCAGCCACGCCTTGTCTACGGCCGGATGACGGGATGGGGCCAGGACGGCCCCAAAGCCCGGGAGGCCGGTCATGATCTGAACTATATCGGGCTATCAGGCGCACTCTGGTACGCCTCTCCGGCAGGCACAGCACCTTTCCCGCCCCCGACCCTGGTCGGAGATATCGGCGGTGGCGCGCTCTATCTGGTGATTGGCATCCTGTCCGCCCTGCTGAAAGCCCGTGCGACCGGCCAGGGCACCATTGTGGACGCAGCGATCGTCGACGGCTCGGCGCATATGATGAATCTGCTGATGTCGCTTCGCGCGGCCGGCTCTTTCCAAACGGAACGCGGCCACAGCCTGCTGGACGGGCCGCACTGGAGCCGCACATATCAATGCAGCGACGGCCTCTTTCTCTCGGTTCAATGCCTGGAGCCTAAATTTTACCGGATATTCCTGGAGCGCCTGGGGCTTGAAGGCGATTCGGCGTTCGAACAGCAGTTCGAGGAGTCTCTCTGGCCAAATCTCGGCGCACGGCTTGCTTCCCTCTTCACCGGCCAGTCCCGCGCGCATTGGCTGGCTTTATTCGGGGGCAGCGACGCCTGCGTCGGACCGGTGCTTTCGCCGGATGACGCCGCGACCGATCCCCATATGGTAGCGCGCGGGGTTTGGCAGGATCTCGACGGCCGGCTGCAGGCAGCAGCCGCACCGCGATTCGATGGCAAGAAACCAACACCTGCGTCGCCGAGTCCTTACAGAGGCCAGCACACAGCCGAAATCCTTGCAGAACTCAAAGGTGATGCATCAGCTCGCTGAGCGATGTCGTTTCGGCCAGAACCGCCCGGCATCCAGAAACCGGTTCCATGCATCTTCTATCTCTTGATCGGCGCGGGCCATTTCCTCCCCGTGCCATCCGATGACAATTCCCGACGCCTTCATCAGATCGGGCATGTTCGCTCCGCTCTCCGGAGCAACAAGCGACTCCAACTGCTCAATGCATACCGCGTAGTCGTTTGCATAGCCGAGCAGGTCCTGTAATCGGGCCGCAGACTTGGAAAAGATCTTGGCTTTTCTGGCCTCGAAAAGGGACGAAAAAAACTCAGACGCATAGCGCATCTTCTTCATTTCGAGCCGCAGCTCATGCTTCGCTGCAGTGTTGCCCTGAAGGGCCGTTCGTCCCATTTTGCGAACCTTGCGGTAGCGTTTTTCGAGCTTTGACGCGGCAAATTCCTCACTCCGGGCCAGATGGTCGAAGGCGCCTTTTCTCTGGGAATTAGTCAGCGTTTCTATCAGCAGACCGAGTTGCAGCTGGAAAGAGGTAAACCGGGACGATGCGACGGCTGCCCGGGCGTCTCTGTACCCGGCCTCCTGCCGAGCCTCAGCAAGCGCCCGGAGTTCCTTCAGCGCCGGAATATCCGTGCCAAGAGCGGTCTCGACGGGATCATGAAGATCAGCGATATAAACATCCCATTCGCGCGCCTGGCCGAGGGACCCCGCAAGCCACTTCCCCTCTTCCCTGATGCGATCGATCAGCTCCGTGTCACCGAATGTCCGGAACATCCCGAGCGCGGCTCTCAAACGGCGCACTGCCACTCGCATCTGGTGCGGTCCTTCAGGGTCCATACTCTCCAGAATCGGGAATTCGTTCGCAGCGATCTGCGTCTGGCAAGCCTTCAGGATCGCAACTGCCGATTCATTGATCCGGCTCCCCCGAACCAACGGAGGCCGCCGCCCTTTGACCGGCTTCGGCTCCTTTGGAACCTGCAATTCCCCCGCGCGGGTTGCCTTGCCGCGATATTCGATACGGACCGGAACATCATCGTTGATCGCACATGCCAACTCGAACAACGCGCTTGGCGTACCGTCTTTGAGTTCGAGTTCCAGCTCGGAGATGGCCGTTTTTCGGGTGCCTGAGCGAATCTCGCCGATATCGAGATCCGCCGAAATGAGTGCGTCACCGAACCGTCCGGCGTAGGTTACAAGACGGCTCGTCCTCCGGAAGTCCGTCACGAAAGCGGGCTGCAATCGTCCCCAAATCCCGTCCCGGGTGAGCAAATCCCGAATCTCCGGCGCATGAATAAGGTCGAGAGTCGGCTCTTCGCCACTAACCCAGCCTTCGATCTCAATCCGCTGCGTGATACCGGCCTGCCAGCCGCTACCGATCTTCAGGGTTTGCAGTTTCCTGCGCCCCATCTCCCGGATGCGTAGGTTAATGCCAGCGTTGGCGAGCTCCTTGTCTGGCGTGTCAAAATATGTCGACTTCAGATGAGTGGTCTTGGCCCGCTCACTGCCTGACTTGACCAAAGACGGCAACCTCTTCAGCCGATTGACCCATTTCTCCGAGATCGCGAGCCGCAACTCCGATTCGGTCGGTAATGGCTCTGCTTTCCTACTCATACAAGATCCTTTGGAGCCACAAAGCGGCGTAACCGCCCCTTTCCGGGCGCGATCTCATTCCACGTGTCGATATCGAGCTCAATCTCCGCCAGAGCGCCGGTCGGAAATTTCTCCTGCACACGGGTCAGAGCTTCACCTCCCGCTGTACTACACAGAAACAAGGTTAATTGTGCCAGGCCAGGATTGTGCCCGATAAGCAGCGGCTTTTGAACATTGTCGGGAAGCTCGGACAGAACAGCGAAAATATCGTTCATGCTTGCTTCATAGATCCGGGAGGTTTCCTCGACTGGACAATTGCGGGGTAAATAAGGACGAATAATGTCCCGGGTCTGTACCGTTCGCCGGGCCGACGAGCAGAGAATGAGATCGGGAGCGATCTTCTCCTGCTTCATCATGATGCCTATAACCGCCGCCGAACGTTCGCCGCGCCGGTTCAGCGGCCGCTCAAAGTCACTGTGAGCCGGGGCGTCCCAGCTGGACTTGGCATGACGCAACAGCAAAAGGGTTTTGCTCACCAGGCGGCTCCCATCTCTGAGGGCGATGGTCCCGTATTCTTCAGCGCCATAACCGTTTCAGCCCCCTTTTAAAGAGCGCTAAATTGACAGCGCGTGCTGCTGCCGCCAAGGTCAAACAAGGCGGTTGCCCCGTACCGCATTATGTTTGTCCGCTGGAACCGTTTATGAGCGCCGAAACTCCGCCCCGAAATACCGCGCTCATTGATCCCGCGACAAAAGGTAATCAAATCGATTCCGGAAAAGCAGCAGGTATCCGCCCGCTCAAGCCGGAAGATATCGACAGCCTTGCTCTACTCACCCAGGAACTTCTCGCATTTTATGGCCTTCCGGCGCGAAACCAGCGCTCCTATATGGCCCATATCATGACGTCGGAACTTTTTGAGCGGGACAACAATCTCAAGGTACTGGTCGCCGAAACAACCGCCGGATTGCAGGGATTTATCGCCTATACCGAAGTCTTCGCTCTCGCCAGCTGCCAGCGCAGCTTTTTCATTCAGGATCTTTTCGTCACGAGAAGAGCGCGTGCGTCAGGCGTAGGCGCAGGCCTGATGGCCGAGCTGGTACGACAGGCGGAAGAATGCGGTGTCGAGCAGATCGACTGGACAGCCGATCCCTGGAACGAGAAGGCGACGGCCTTTTACGAAAAGCTCGGCCCGTTGCTGAAGAGCGATAAAATTCTCTATCGCCTCGCCGGGTCTTCCCTGCGTCGATCCATGCAGGAACAGAAACTGTGAAATCCGCACCCGCCCGCTCACATTAAGGGCATACGAACTGGTAAGCGGACGGATCGAACACTAAGTTCGGGGCCTGATGGCCCGCACGTAATACCGGAGAAAAAGAATGCAAATTCGCGATGGCTTCGTCGGCACAATCGGCAATACCCCGCTGATCAAACTGAAGCGCGCGTCGGAGGAAACCGGCTGCACCATCCTCGGCAAGGCCGAGTTCCTTAATCCGGGTGGTTCTGTAAAGGACCGTGCGGCGCTGGCGATCATTCGCGATGCCGAAGAACGTGGCGCCCTGCGCCCCGGCGGCGTGATTGTCGAGGGAACGGCCGGCAATACGGGCATCGGCCTTGCCCTTGTCGGCAATGCGCTCGGTTACCGCTCCGTCATCGTCATGCCGGAAACCCAGAGCCAGGAGAAAAAGGACATGCTGCGCCTTGTCGGCGCGGATCTCCGGCTGGTTCCTGCAGCCCCTTACAAGGACCCGAACAATTACGTGCGGTACTCCGGCCGTCTGGCCGAGGAAATCGCAGCGAATGAGCAGAATGGCGCAATCTGGGCAAACCAGTTCGACAATGTCGCCAACCGCCATGGCCACTACACCACGACGGGCCCGGAGATCTGGGACCAGACCGACGGCACGGTCGATGGCTTCATCTGTTCCGTCGGCAGCGGCGGAACCATCGGCGGTGTCAGCATGGCACTCAAAGAGCGCAATCCGGATGTCACCATCGGCCTCGCGGACCCAATGGGCTCGGCGATCTTCAATCACTATGCACATGGTGAGCTGAAATCAGAGGGTGGCTCTATCACCGAGGGAATCGGCCAGGGCCGGATTACGAAGAACCTCGAAGGCATCACGGTCGATGCGCCGTTCCAAGTGACCGACGAGGAAGCCCTCGATGTGATCTTCAAGCTCCTGATGGAAGAAGGTCTCTGCATGGGCGGCTCGACCGGCATCAATGTCGCCGGCGCCGTCAAGCTCGCCAAACAGATGGGACCGGGTCACACCATCGTCACCATACTGTGCGATTGGGGACACCGCTACCAGAGCAAGATCTTCAATCCGGAGTTCCTGAAAGAAAAAGGACTGCCGGTACCGAGTTGGTTGGTCTGACGGCGCAAAGCGGGAGGAAAACGATGAATTACAAGAATCCAGAAGCACTCGTCGAGACAGCTTGGTTGGCCGAGAATCTCGGCAATCCGACGGTCAAGATCCTCGATGCCAGCTATCACCTGCCCGGCATAGATCGCGACGCGGACTCGGAATATCTCAAAAAGCACATCCCGGGTGCCGGACGCTTCGATATCGACGATGTGAAAGACCCCGCCGCCACCCTGCCCCATATGATTCCGGACGCCGAGACATTCGCGGCGAAGGTCGGGGCGATGGGAATATCGAACGATGACCTCGTCGTCGTCTACGATGTCTACGGTATGATGAGTGCAGCCAGGGTCTGGTGGATGTTCCGGCTGTTCGGGCATGACAAGGTCGCTGTCCTGAATGGCGGGTTGCCAAAATGGCTGACCGAAGACCGGCCCGTGGCCTCAGGCGCGGAAACACGCCCGTCAGCCAGCTTCACGGCGACCTTCCGCAAAGAGCTGGTTACCGACCTTAACGCCCTCAGCGACAATATCGGCAGTGGCTCCAGGGCGGTTCTTGATGCCCGTGCGGCCGAACGCTATGCCGGAACGGCCCCTGAGCCCCGGGCCGGCCTGCGCAGCGGTCATATCCCCGGCAGCCTCAGCATGCCATTCGGTACCCTGCTCAACGCGGACAAGACCTTTCTGCCTGCAGATGCCTTGCGCGACCGTTTCGCGGCCGGTCTCGGCCTTGATTTCGCGCAACCGGTCTCGACGACATGCGGGTCCGGCGTAACCGCCTGCATCCTGTCGCTCGGCCTCTACCTGCTAGGCAAGGAAGACGTCGCCGTTTACGACGGCTCCTGGAGTGAATGGGGCGCGCACCCGGAAACGCCAGTCGAAACATCCTGAAGGAGGACGTCGTGGCTTTGCACGTACGCCCGATTGCGGGCGGCGATATCGATTCCGTTGTCGCACTCTGGAAAGCGGCAGGTCTCACCGTGCCGCACAACGATCCTTATGAGGACATTCATTTCTGCCGCGCCAGCCCCAATGCAGAAATCCTGCTCGGGTTCGATGGTCAGGAACTGGCAGCCGCCAGCATGGTCGGTCACGATGGGCATCGCGGCTGGTACTATTATGTCGGAGTGGCTCCGGGCCGACAGACGAGCGGTCTTGGCCGGGAAATCATGTCCGCCGCCGAGGACTGGCTGCAAGAGCGCGGTGTCGGCAAGGCCCAGCTCATGATCCGGCCTGCGAATACCAGGGTAAAAGACTTCTACGAGCGACTGGGCTATGTCCAGGAAGACCGCCTTGTCATGGCGAAGCGATTTGGCCCGGTGCCGGATTGGCAGACCGGGCAGACAGAAACGACGGTTATCCACCTGGAAATGCTTTCCCGGCCAGACCGGGAGCCTGCCCGGCCGCCGGAGATCGGCAAACGGATCGTGCTGGAACGGATGGCCATTCCCAGCGTGCGATTCTACCGGTTCCTCTATGATGGGGTCGGCGGCGACTGGACCTGGGTGTCTCGCCGGATCATGGATGACGAAACGCTGGCAGCAGCCCTCTCACGCGCGGGAGCCGAGTATTATCTGCTGAGTGTGGATGGAGAGCCGGCCGGGTTCTGTGAACTTGAACGCAGTCAGAACGGCAAGAACGTGGAGCTGTCCTATTTTGGCTTGTTACCGGGCTTCATCGGGATCGGTATCGGGCGCTATTTCATCGACGCGGCAATCGATCTCGCATGGCAGCCGGAAACAGAACGCGTCTGGGTCCATACCTGTGACCTCGATCACCCCCGCGCCCTCGGAAATTACCAGAGAGCCGGGTTCGTGCCCTACGCACGGGAGATCGAGATCCTGCCAGACCCGCGGCTGGCCGGGCTACCGCTCCCTCCGCACGCTTCGGAGCGTGGACACGCGCCGAACAGCCTGTTCCGGGATCATGCGGCCGCGGAAAAACTTCCGTTGGCCGACGGTGCCACGCGCTGACCTCAACTCCATGAATTAGAAATGCGAAGGGCGCGCGCGATCTCTCGCAGCGCGCCCTTCCGGAGGGTCCCCCGTTGTCCCCCCCTCCCAGACTGTATAAGCTCAGACTGTATGTGTTAGTGCGCCAGGATCTGGCTCAGGAACAGCTTTGTACGATCAGAACGCGGGTTCGTGAAGAACTCTTCTGGAGTGTTCTGCTCGACGATCTCGCCGTAATCCATGAAGATCACGCGATCGGCCACTCGCTTGGCAAAGCCCATCTCGTGAGTCACCACAAGCATGGTCATGCCGGATTCCGCGAGTTCGACCATCACGTCCAGCACTTCTGAAATCATTTCCGGATCGAGGGCCGAGGTCGGCTCATCGAACAGCATGATCTGTGGGTTCATGCAGAGAGACCGCGCGATGGCGACACGCTGCTGCTGGCCGCCGGATAGCTGCCCCGGGTATTTATTGGCCTGTTCCGGGATCTTCACACGCTCCAGATATTCCATCGCCAATTCTTCGGCTTCGGCCTTTGGCGTCTGCTTCACCCAGATCGGGGCGAGCGTGCAGTTTTCCAGCACCGTCAGGTGCGGGAACAAATTGAAGCTCTGGAACACCATGCCGACATCGCTGCGGATCGCATCGATGTTCTTCAGGTTGTTGTCGAGCGTCACGCCGTTGACGATGATATCTCCGCCCTGATGCTCTTCCAGACGGTTGATACAACGGATAAGCGTCGATTTACCGGACCCTGACGGGCCGCAGATAACGATTTTCTCACCCTGATGAACCGAGAGATTCACATCTTTCAGGACGTGGAACTCTCCGTACCACTTATTAACGCCAGCCAGTTCAATGACGACTTCATCGCCCTTGGTGGACTTGACCGTTTGTTTTGTTTCGACCTGAGCGTCCATGCTCATGTTGTTAACTCCTTGGCTCGATACGCTGAAAAGGAATGGACCTGCCGGGGGTTATCTCCCGGCCTGCCCTGCTCCCAGCGTCCGTTCAAGATGCTGGCTGTATTTCGACATGACGAAACAGAGAACGAAATACAAAGCTGCTCCGAAGACAAGCGGCTCCGTGTGGATACCGTTCCATTGCGGGTTTTGACTGACTGCCTTCAACATCAGAAGCAGATCATAAAGACCGACGATGGAGACCAGTGTGGTGTCCTTCAGAAGGCCGATGAAGCTGCCGACAATATTCGGGATCATCAGCTTCAGAGCCTGCGGCATGACGATCAGAGTCATCATTTTCCAGTAGCTCAGACCCAGAGCCTGCGCCGCTTCATACTGTCCCTTCGGAATGGCCTGAAGACCGCCACGCACCGTTTCCGCCATATAGGCCGAGGAGAAGATACAAACCGCGATGATCGCCTGAACGATCTTCACCGGATTGATTGCCTCAGGCAGGAACAGCGGCACCATGGTCACCGCCATAAAAAGCACGGTGATCAATGGCACGGACCGGAACAACTCGATAAAGGACACGCAGAAAACCCGGATGACCGGCATTTTCGAACGGCGTCCCAGAGCCAGCACGATGCCGGCCGGAAGCGAGACAGCAATCCCGATCCCGGAAATCACCAGAGTGACAAACAAACCGCCCCAGAGGTTGGTTGATTGCCCGGAGATATCCCAGCTGGATTGCCAAGCAAAAGCGACGGCGAACACAACCAGACAGGCGGCAAATACCGGGTATTTATGCGTGGCTTCCGGCTTTGCGGAAAACCCGCTGGCCTGAACGATAGCCGCCCAGAGCGACTTACCCGTCGCCATGGACAGCAAGGTATGGGCCCAGCTGAAAATGAAGGACGTGATCGCAATAGAGATCATGACCTGAAGGAAAAGGCCCTTTTCGCCCCCGGCGAAGAGATATCCGAGGAGGAACGGAGAGATCAGGATGGCGGATGCGCCAATTGCGATCTTCGATGTCACCCGCGGAAGCCAGAACGGCAGCATCCAGAGGATGAGTGTTCCGAAGCCCAGATTTACCCGCCAGACTTCCTCATCCGGATAGCGGCCATAGATGAAGTTCTTCATCCAATGGCTGACACCGGCCCAGCACGCGCCCGAAAGCCCGACCTTGTCTAGGCACTCGCGACGTGAGTTGGCCTCCCATACGGCATTCACGACCGCCCACTCGAAGGCGTTCGAAACGACAACCCAGATCACATAGAGCGACAGGATGGTCAGGAATGCATTCAATGGGCTACTGAACAGGTTCTTCCGGGCCCAGCCGATTGCACCGACTGTATTCGGTGGCGGCGGCAGGCTCGGTTTCGGGTGGAAGACAACTTCTGAAGACGATGCGTCAAGGTTTGTCATGGCTCACCGCTCCTTCAACTGAACGAGCTTGTTGTAGTAATTCAGTGCCCCGGAAATCGTCAGGCTGACGGTCATGTAGAAGAACATCACCATGGCCACGATCTCGATCGCATGACCGGACTGGTTCAGCGAGGTCTGCATGAAGACCGCAACGAGATCAGGAAAGCCCACAGCAATTGCCAGGGACGAGTTCTTGACCACGTTCATCCAGTTACTGATCAGCGGCGGAACGATTGCTCGCATGGCCTGAGGGATAATCACCAACCGCAGCGTAAGTCCCGGTTTCAACCCGAGGGAATACGAGGCTTCGGTCTGACCGTGACTAACCGACAGAATACCCGCCCTCACCATCTCTGCGATAAAGCACGCATGGTATATTACGAGAGCGATGAAAACCGCGAGGAAAGCCGGTGGAACTGATGATCCGCCAGCGAAATTGAATCCCTTCAGAACCGGGATATCCCACTGCAGCGGAGAGCCGGTTATCAGGAACATCAACATCGGAAAGCCGATAATGATGCCCACACCGGTCCAGAAAGCCGGGAACCGGACACCTGTCGCGTTTTGCCGCCTCTTGGCCCAAATCGCGATGCCATACGCAACGATCACGGATATCAGAAGCGTGACCATGGTCAGCCAGAAAAGATCGCCAGGAACCGGTGCGGGGAAATAAAATCCGCGGTTGTTCAGCTGGAAGAGCTCAAGGCTGAGAATATCGACGCTGTTCTTCGGTCGCGGCAGGATCGCGAAAACAGCGAGATACCAAAACAGGATCTGCAGCAGCAATGGCGTATTACGCAATATTTCGACGTACCAGGACGCCAGCTGCGCAACCATCCAGTTTTTCGAAAGCCGCATTATGCCGACAAAAAAGCCAAGCATTGTCGTCGCCACAATGGCAAGGAACGACAACAGAAGCGTGTTGGTGATGCCTACCAGATAGACCCACAGGTAGCTGTCACCGGCTTCGTAAGGAATAATCGAGAATGCGATCGAGAATCCGGCGGTACTTCCGAGGAAGTCAAACCCGGAACTCATCCCACGCGCTTCAAGATTCTGAGACGTGTTCGAGAAGAGATACCAGCCGCCCCACATAACGGCTGCAAACACGATAATTTGGTAGAATATGGATCGGTAACGTTCGTCGTTCACTATTACTGAGAACGATGAACCCTGTCCCGACGCCCCTCTGTCAACGACAGCCATATAGCCGATCTCCGCGTAAGATTAAGTGATCCAATAGAACAGAGGCCCGGTCGAGTTTCGACCGGGCCTGCTGTCTTGGATGTCTTACCGGAACGGCGGGGAGTACATCAGGCCGCCTTTGGTCCACAGCGCGTTCGGGCTACCGTCGCGCGGGATGCCAATGGCGAACTCACCTTTGGTGCCCATGTACTCTTCGTACACTTCGCCATAGTTGCCGACATGCTTGATGATGCGGACAACCCAGTCCTTCTCGAGACCGAGACCCTTGTTCAGGTCGCCTTCAACACCGAGCATACGTGCCATTTCAGGAGTGGCCGGATTAGCGACCATATCCATGATGTTGGTGCTGTCGATGCCCATTTCTTCGGCCTGAACCAGAGCGAAGACAGTCCACTTCACGATGTCCATCCACTGGGAATCGTTCTGACGAACGACCGGGCCAAGCGGCTCTTTGGAAATCGTTTCCGGAAGAACGACGTACTTGGACGCATCCGGGAACTTCGCACGAGTGGACGCCAGGCTGGACTTGTCGTTGGTGATCGCGTCACAGCCGCCCTTGGCGAAGGTATCGTCACGGACGTTCGAATCTTCGAAGACAACCGGCTCGATCCCGAGATCGTTGCTACGGCTGAAGTCGGTCAGGTTCAATTCGGTCGTGGTGCCTGTCAGCACGCAAACAGTTGCACCCTTGAGCTCAAGAGCACTGCTCACGCCGAGGTCTTTGTCGACCATAAAGCCCTGGCCGTCATAGAAGTTGACGGCTGTGAAATCGAGGCCGAGCTGCGTGTCGCGGAACAGGGTCCACGTCGTCGTGCGGGACAGCACGTCGGACTCACCGTTGGCCATGGCGGTAAAGCGCACCGCGCTGGTCACGGACTGGAATTCCACTTTGCTCGGATCGTCGAAGATCGCGGCTGCAATAGCGCGGCAAATGGCCACGTCACTGCCGTACCAGTCACCTTTTTCGTCGAGCTGATAGAAGCCCGGAGCCGGAGTGCCGACCTGGCACCGCAGAATTCCCCGCTCCTTCACGATGTCCAGCGTGCTTTGCGCGGACGCCATCTCGGCTGTGAAGCCAAGGCTGGCCATCATGCCAAGACCAAGGCCTAAAAGACTCAGTTTCTTCATTCTTAAACCCACCCTGTTGTGTTTAGGTTAACGACGGCCGGTTGTCCCGGTCTGCATACCCCTGACTAAGACTTTGGGATCGCCCCCTTGGATCCCGGTCGTTGTTCACCGTCATGTATCCCCGCTACCCGGCTTTTAATCTCTGCCTCGTCCACTCAACTGGAGCGGAACATGGGCAACCTTGGAACCAGTCTTCATGACAGTAGAGGTAATACCAACACGCCGTTGCCGTGTTTTGCAAGTGCGAGAAAAGCCGACGGTTCAGTAATTCCCATGCCATCACTGCAACTCTTGCGGTTTTTCGGCGGACAACCGTGCTTTTTTGACAATAAAGTTTTAAATGCAAAACCTTATCAATAACCCTCAGAGTTTTCGGAGATCACATGAAAACCGGCGCGAAATCCCGAATGCGTACTCTCATTGCCCACGCGGGACGCGACCCGCATCGAAATCATGGGGTCGTGAACCCACCAGTTTATCACGCCTCGACGATTCTCAAGCCGACACTTGCGGAACTGGAGGCATCCCGGAAACCGGAGTTCGATGGATATCGCTACGGACGGCGGGGAACGCCGACCAGTCGATCCTTCGAGGAAGCGGTCGCCGCACTGTACAGAGCCGACGATGCAATCGCGGTATCTTCCGGTCTCGCTGCAATCTGTTGTGCGATCCTGAGCCAGGTCTCTGCCGGAGATCATATCCTGCTGGCTGACAGCGTTTATTTCCCGACACGGAAATTCGCCGAGGGGTTCCTTAAACGTTTCGGGGTCTCTTCAAGCTATTTCGATCCGATGAAACCCGATGAGCTCGCGGAGCACATCCGGCCGGAGACAAAGATTGTCTACCTGGAAGCCCCGGGAACGATGACTTTCGAGGTCTCGGACATCCCGAAGCTGGCGGCAATCGCACATCAGCACGATGCGACCGTCATCATGGATAACACCTGGGCAACAGCGCTTTACTTCGATGCCCTGGAGCACGGCGTCGACATCGTTGTCGAGGCGGTGACCAAGTATATCTGTGGCCATTCCGACATCATGATGGGAACCATTGCCAGCCGGTCAGCCCACGCCGGTGCAATCCGCGACATGGTTTACATGCAGGGTAACTGCTCCGGCCCGGACGACCTGTATCTGGCTCAGCGCGGCCTCCGGACGATGGCTGTGCGTCTCGCACAAAACGGCGAGACGGCCCTTGCCCTGGCTGAATGGCTGCAGGAAAGGCCCGAAGTCGACCGCGTCCTGCATCCAGCGCTGCCCTCCTGCCCTGGACACGATCTCTGGAAACGGGACTTCACCGGCGCCAGTGGGTTGTTCTCTTTTGTCCTGAAACCGGTATCAAAAACAGCGCTCGCCGCGTTCCTGGACGGACTCGAGCTCTACGGCATGGGTGCGAGCTGGGGCGGTTATGAAAGCCTCATTCTTCCCGGCGATCCTGCCGCGGCCCGTACGGCGACAAAGTGGGAGGTTTCGGGCCAGCTATTGCGCATCCATGCCGGGCTGGAGGACGAAGCCGACCTCATCGCGGATCTTGAGGCCGGTTTCGAGCGGATGGCTGCCCTCGCATGACCGACCTCGAATAACGGGAGCCGGCGCGCTCAGGTCCGATAAGATTGGAAACTGATGCCGCCGGCACGCCCGATCTGCTCGACCAGGGCCACTTCCCAGGTGAGATAGGCATTCATCCGACGCTCCATCTCCGCTTTGCCTGCGTCCTTGTCATAGGGGCGCATATAGACATCATCCAAAGTTGCAAGGGGAGCCCCCATGCCTGCCGCCATTGGCAAACCGGCAGCTTCCCAAGCCTTGTTTCCGCCATCAACGACCGAACAGCGAATGTTACTATCGGCCAGTTCGCCTGCGGCCAGGACAGCCAGCCGCACATCCGCCGCCGTCAGAATGACTTCCGCCACGCCGATCGCCGACAAATCGCCTTCCAGGGTCTCCCTCTTCCCCCAACGAGCACCCTCGGGATGATCATCCCGATGATCCAGACTGCGCGTCAGATCAACAAATACAGCACCGGACCCAATCCGTTGCCGTGCGTCTTCCGGAGAAATCAGATCTGCCGCTGGCAAGTCGCCGAGCAGGAGCGATGCACGCGGACCGCTCTCCATCTGCTGACTGTCGAGCGCGCCTTCGAGGACATAAACCTCCTGCCAGCCGAGTTGCCTGAGCCAGCTTGCAGACATGTTCGCCCGCACCATCTCCGGATCGACCAGAACCACCCGCGCACGATGGGTCGCCATGTAGCTATCGGTCGACTGGACAAGCTGGCCACCCGGCGCATGGCGCGATCCGGCTATGTGGCCCGCCTCGAATTCCTCTGCGGTCCGGACATCGAGAATATAGAGGCTCCGTTGAGCACTCTCCGACCGCCAGCGATCAAGAGTGGCGGCGTCAACACGCCGGACGCCGAACCGGTCTGCCGCAGCCCGGGAGCGTTGCCGCGCAAGATTTGCCCCTTCAGGGCTGACCTGCGGCGGCGGGCGCATATTGCCGTGTTCGAGCTGATAGCCCGCCAGATGCCACCCCATGGTGCCGTTGCGCAGCGCGACAACCTTATTGGGGATACCGGCATTGATCAGCGACTGGGCTCCGATAATACTCCGGGTGCGGCCAGCGCAGTTGACCACAACCGTGGTATCGGGATCGGGCGCCGCTTCCTGCACTCGATAGACCAGCTCGGCACCGGGCATGTCGATTCCCGTCGGGATGTTCATCATGGTGAACTCGCTCATCGGCCGCGAATCCAGCACCACCATGTTCTCCCCCTGCTCCATCATCTGGTGCAGTTCTTCGGCAGAGACAGACGGGGTTTCATACTCGTGCTCGACATATTCGCCGAAAGCCTTGCTCGGCACATAGAGCCCGCTGAAAAGCTCAAGACCGGCCGCTCCCCAAGCGTTCACGCCACCTTCGAGGATGGAGAGATCCGTATAGCCGAGACTGGCCAGACGCTGAGCCGCAAGTTCCGCCAGCCCCTCCCCGCCGTCGCACAAGACAACGGCTGCCGACAACCGGGGCACCTGATCGGCCATGCGCAGTTCAAGATGGCCGAGCGGAATATTGGCCGCGAGGAGGATATGGTTCGCTCCGAAAACCGCTTCCGGCCTTACGTCAACGAGGGCAATTTCACCGGTTCCGTTTAACGCGTCGTGAAGTTCGCGCGCAGTGATCGTCCGGGCCATGGCTGCCCTCCTCCCGCTTTATTTTGCTTCTTCCAGAGCCGCTTCTGCTTCCAGCCACTCCGCTTCAACGACTTCCAGCTCCTGATTCACTGCTTCTTTCTTCAGGATCAGAGCCTTCATGTCCGATGTCGGTCCTTCATACAGCTTCGGGTCAGCGAGCTGTGCTTCGAGTTTGGCTTTACGCTGGTTCAGTTTCTCGATGGTTTTTTCCAGCTCGCGGGCTCGCTTGCGGAGATCCGCAGTTTGCTTGCGGCGATCAGCCGCGTCCTTGCGGGCCTGTTTGCGGTCGTTTTTCTTCTCCGACCCACCCGAGCCGTTCTCGGACCGGGCCGCGGCACGCTCTTCCTGACGCAGCCAGTCTCGATACCCGTCGAGGTCGCCGTCGTAGGGTTTCACGGTCCCGCCCGAGACGAGCCAGAGCCGGTCGACTGTCAATTCAAGCAAGCGCCTGTCATGGCTGATCAGAATAACCGCGCCTGTATAATCGTTCATCGCTTGAACCAGCGCGTCACGAGCATCGATATCCAGATGGTTGGTCGGCTCGTCGAGGATCAATACGTGCGGGCTGTCATAGGTGATCAGGGCCAGCGTCAGGCGCGCTTTCTCCCCTCCAGACAGATGCTTCGACAGGGTTGTCTGCTTGTCCTGTACAAGGCCGACACCGCCAAGCCGTGCCCGGACCTTGTCCGGAGCCGCCCCCGGCATCAGCCGCGCCATATGTTCGGCTGCCGTCGCCTCCGGGTCGAGATCCTCTACCTGATGCTGCGCGAAGAATCCTACGCGGAGTTTGGCTGTGCGGTGTTCGTCCCCGCCGGTCCTCGCAAGCCTGCCCGCAATCAGCTTTGCCAACGTCGATTTACCGTTACCGTTCCGGCCAAGCAGCCCGATCCGGTCATCTCCGTCGATGCGCAGACTGAGGCCACTCAGGATCGGCTTTCCAGGCTCGTAGCCGACGCTAGCATTGTCGAACGTCACCAATGGCGGCGGCAGCTCTTCCGGGTTGGGAAACCTGAACCGGGTGGTTGGCTCGTTTACCGCATCGGGCAGCTTGCCCATTTTCTCCAGCGCCTTGATACGGCTCTGGGCCTGACGAGCCTTCGACGCCTTGTAGCGGAAGCGCTCGATGAAGGATTCCATATGCTTGCGCTGCGCCGATTGCTTGGTGCGCTGTGCCTCGATCTGGGCAAGCCGCTCTTCCCGGGTCTTCTCGAAGCGGTCGTAACCGCCTTGATAGAGGGTCAGCTGGTTGTTTTCGAGATGCAGGATGGCATCGACTGCCTTGTTCAGCAGGCCCCTGTCATGACTGACGATCACCAGCGTCTTCGGATACCGCGCGAGATAGGCCTCCAGCCAGACCGTGGCTTCGAGATCAAGGTGGTTCGTCGGCTCATCGAGCAGCAGGATCTCAGGTTCCGCGAACAGTACCGCCGCAAGCGCGACACGCATGCGCCAGCCGCCGGAGAAACTCGACATGGGCTGGGACTGCATGGAATCCTCAAACCCGAGGCCAGCCAGAATCGACGCTGCCCGTGCTGGAGCGGCATGGGCACCTATATCTGCAAGCCGGGTCTGCACCTCGGCGATCCGCATCGGGTCTTGCGTGGTTTCGGATTCCTGGATCAGCCGTTCCCGCTCCTTGTCGGCGCGCAGCACGACCTCAAGAGGCGTATCCGGCCCACTCGGCGCTTCCTGGGACACCATGCCGATCGGATCTTCCACACCACGTCCGCCGCTGACGAAAATATCGCCGCCATCCGGATGATAGGTGTCGGTGAGCAATTTGAGCAAAGTGGACTTGCCGGTACCGTTCCGGCCGACGAGGCCGACCTTGTGGCCGTCCGGGATTGTCGCCGATGCGGAGTCGAAAAGAGTGCGGCCCGCAATGCGGAAAGTCATGTCTGTAATCTGGATCATGGCACGCCTGATAGCACTTGCTCAGACCGGCGCCAATCCCGCGTGAGTCAGCTTGCAAATTAAGGACGAGAGGTAGAGGCTCTGAGTTCTGCCAAAGGACCGCTCCGTGTCTCCAAAAAAAGTAATCATCGCAGGGGGCTCGATCTCGCCCGCCTCTGCTGTTGCGCCAGTCACGATGCCGCTCGCTGCTCCGGAAGAAAGCCCGAGGCTCGGGTGGATGTATGGCGCCGTCTGCATGACCGGCGGCATCGGTCTGGTGACCTTGAATGACGGGATCGCGAAGTGGCTGACCGATGTTTATCCAGTCGGACAGCTCATTGCTTTGCGCGGCGTGCTGGTTCTGGTGCTGATTTTCGGGTTCGCCTTCATGACCGGACGGCGTCGCCAGCTTCGCGTCACCCATTGGCGCTTCCAGCTCGCCCGTGCCGCCATCATTGTTTTAAGCACTTACAGCTTCATCTGGGCGCTGAAACTCATGGCCATTGCCGATGCAACGGCGATCGCTTTCGCGGGTCCTATCGTGACGGCAGCCCTCGTCGTTCCGCTTTTGGGCGAGCAAGTCGGCTGGCGGCGCTGGATGGCGATCCTGGTCGGTTTCTGCGGCGTTCTGATCATGGTGAAGCCGACCCCCCAGACCTTTTCCGCCGTGGCGCTGCTGCCACTCTTCGCGACAGTCATGGGGTCCTTCCGGGACATTGTGACCCGCAAGATGCATAGGACCGAGAGCACACTCTCGATGCTGGCAGTGGGGATGAGTTTCGTGACCCTGTCGGGCTTTGCCAGCTATCCATTCACCGAATGGCAGCCGGTTGCCATGGGCCACATCCTGCTGTTCGGATTGAGCAGTCTCTTCGTCGGCGCCGCGCAGTTCCTCATGATCGAGGCATTCCGCTATAACGAAGCCGGTTTCGTCACCCCGTTCAAATACACCAGTATGATCTGGGCGGTGCTGATCGGATTCTTCGTCTGGGGGGATGTCCCGGATCTCTGGATACTGGGCGGGACAGTACTGGTGATCAGCAGCGGGCTTTATATCCTGTACCGCGAACGGGTCCGGCGGCGGCAAGCGCAGGTTGCGTCATAGAGCTGAAATTTCGGCTCGCTTGGGAGGACTTTTCGGGGCAATGAAGGTGTATTCACGCACACCGGCCGCGAGAGCATAGCAAGCCAGTTCAACTGCTTTGGGGATATCGAGTGACTCACCGTCACGCTCCCCCTTTTCATAATACTGGATCATGCGGCGCTTCAGACCTAGCGCCTCCGCCATTTCCTTCTGCGAGAGCTTCAGGAATTTTCTCAGCTTTTTGAATTCACCGGACGTCATGCCGCCTCCTTGAGAAGCGCATTATATGCGCATTCGAAGACGATGGCATCGGAGAATTCATCCCGGTGAACAGGGAGGAACGCATCAGGCGTCCCTCCCCATGTTTCCAGCCCCTCAGACTAAAAGGTCAGCTTGATGCCTGTAATGGCATATGCGGCCTCGACATCGCCGACGCCGGCTGTGTCACTCGTATATTCCGAATAACCGAGCGTGCCCTGCAGGGAAACGCCCGGACCGAGGATGTAACGTCCGCCGAGGGCAAATGTGTCACGATCCGCCTGCACACTGGCCGGGGCCGTGCTCCCTGCAAGACCGTCGCGTTCACCATGGAGATAGGTGGCGCTCAACCCGTATGGGCCGAAATCATAGGCGGCACCGATAACATAGGCATCGCCGTCATTGACGCCGGAATCCTGAAAGCCGGCGTATGAGCCGCCAACCTGGAACCCGGCATAATCAACCGTGAGACCGAATGCGTATGCTTCCGGTTCCGGATTGTTTCCCGCTGCCTCAAGGAACGTGCCGTAACCCGCAGACGCCCCGACCTTCACGCCATTGAAATCACGGGAATAGTCGATCCCGGCCATGACGCCGTCGGTCAGGCTGCTTGTGTTGCGGTCCGGCAGGACATTGCTGTCCTGGGCGCTGTCGGGCGCATAGGAAAGGCCGACGCGGAAACCTTCAACACGCGGCGTGTAGTACGTCAGTTTTGTCGAATCGTTAGCCCGGCCAGGCTCAATGAAGGTACCGCCGAACGGGGCGCGAAAATAACCGGAGTTGCTGATCGAAGTAGTTCCGCTCAGCTCCCAATCGACGGTGTCTCCGGAATTGATCCCCATTCCGTATTCTTTCGGCGCGACATGCGTTTTGTAGAGCGCTGAATTTTCGTCACCGATGTCAATCTGACCGAAATTGCCGCGAACCGTCAGATAGCTCTCGTCAATCTGGTCACTGCTGTTGGTGTTGCCCTCAAGCTGAACATTGATCCCGACTTCAAGACCGTTATCCAGCGTGGTGAAGCCCTCGAAATGGATCTCCGTGTCCGACTTCACATCGAAACCGGAAAGATCCTGAGTGGTGTTCCCATCGTCCTGAATATCCGTATAGCCGAACCATTGCTCGGCGTAACCGCCAACACCGATCCTCAGCTTTTCCGCGGCATCAGCAGGGGCCGCGGAAACGATAAAGCCTGCGGCAACAAGCGCTGTGGTCTGAAGCAAGGCCTTTTTGGGCTGCGCAAAATTTTTCATCCGTTATCCCCATGCACCCGACAGGAACAGCCTGCCAAAATGCTATCTAATGTCAAAAACGATCCTGCAACCGGAAACAGCGTGCTGACCGGTGACCCTCAGATGTGAATAAGTACAATCATGTACAATAACACCATCCCGGACAAAGTCATGCGCAGGCCGTGACACAGCCAGAAAGGCCCTCTCTGCAACGGTTAGAGAGATAAGTTCCCGTGCGGAAACAGATCGTATCGAGTTGCAAGGTATTGAAAAACACCCCCCCCCGCACTTAAGAGCGTTCCTGGTGCCCGCATGCCGACGGCACCACCCGCCCCCGGAAAGGGAATGTGATCTTGTTTTAGGAATGAGAAACAGAAATTGGCGACCCCGGCAGGACTCGAACCTGCAACCGTCGGATTAGAAGTCCGGTGCTCTATCCAGTTGAGCTACGGGGCCGCGAAAACTGGCGAGATCAGTGTGTCCAGGTGCCCCAGGTCGCAAAGCGGTCGGCCGCGAAGTTGTCGGCATAGGCCTTCGGCTTCAGGCTCCGCTTGTGGTCGCCCTGCACGATGTAGTCGAGCTCGTGCTTCTTGGCGTAAGCAACGGCCTCTTCCTTGGTCTCGAAAGTCAGCCGAACCTGATTGTTTGTATCGCCGCTGCTGACCCACCCCATGAGAGGTTCCGGAACACGGGCAGTATCGAGGGTAGGCTCCAGCACCCAAAGCTTGGTCTTCGCACGCCCAGACTGCATGGCCGTTTTGCTCGGCCGATAAATCCGCACTGACATATGAAATCTCTCCTCGTACCCGAGACCCTTACGGACCTTCCAGCGTCCCAGTGAGACACCCTTGGGTTTCGTATCGCTCAAAGGCGTTGCGAGGTCAATGCAGCAGAGACTCAGCTTTTCGGCCGGACGATCTTCGGCCCAAGGTTTTCGATGACCTCTTTGGCCATGTATAGGTCCGCTTTATTGTCGGAAAGCCCGGGGCCGCCGACGATAATTTCCGCGATAGCCTCGTAGCGGGTGATCGGTACGCTTTCGTCAGGGCCGGCATAAACACGATGACGGAAGTAATATCCTCCGTGATAGCCGTAGTAGCCGTACCCGGCATATCCGAAGGGCTCATAGGAATAATTCAAATAGCGGTCGGTCTTTTCAACATCGCGCTCGACCACGAGAAAATAGGCAGCCCCCTTCTCCAGCGTGAGCTCCGCCGCGCGGTACAACAGGTACGTCTCGACCGTTTCACGATCTGTGGACGAGTTGCCGCTGAAACTGACCCGGAAGCGGTTGCTTTCAATGCTGCTGTCCTTATAGCCGAAGCGATCCGACAGAGGCGCATAAGGCGTCGGAGAAGCGCACCCCGCCAGAACCGGTAACAACAGAGCCAGAAACAGCAATCCGGATATTCTCATCCGAGGAGTCCTGAAATACGACCGTTCAATGTTCATGGCATTGCTCCCGGTTGGCCATAACCCGCCAAAACGGCGCGACCACAACAAAAGATAATAGGTCTCATTCTCATTTTCCAGATGAAGGTTCCTTCAGCGGAGCTACACCTTCAATAAAATGAGATCGGTCTGGGAGATAAAAAGTGAATGGTCGGGGTGGACGGATTCGAACCGCCGGCCCTCTGCTCCCAAAGCAGATGCGCTACCAGGCTGCGCTACACCCCGACACGGCCCGCAGCGAGAATTCCAACGGGCGCACGCTTGGTAATGCTTTTGAACGACCAGCGCAATACTCGAGTGTCATGCCACGATTTTTAGCGATCCGCCGCCAAGCGATCATGTTCCACGCGGTCGCCTGCGCGAAGACCGAGCCGCTCGACCGTTCCCGCAACGACCTCAAGAACAGCCTTCACGCGAAACCGGGAAGAGATTACCTGCGTCGATAACGGCGTCGTTCGTTCGGAGATATGCAAAATCGTTCCATCACGGTCGAGGAACAGCATGTCGAGCGAGATCAGTGTGTTTTTCATCCACATCGATATCTTTTGCTTGCCCGGGTAGATGAAGAGCATGCCGGCATCATCGGCCAACTCTTTCCGGAACATCAGTCCCGAAGCCCGGGTTTCTGGTGTGTCGGCAACTTCGACTGTAAAGACATGCTCTGTATCGCCGCGATGCAATACCAGACGCGCGTCTTCGCCGGCTGTTGCCTTGAAGGGAACGACAGCCAACAGTCCGAGCACAAATATCGCGCCAATTACGGTCTTCAGGGAGTGGGTCAAAGCGGATACTGCCTGTTCAGTGTCATAGACCATTCATCCGATAATTGACTCCCGTGCCGAGCTCAAGAGCGCTGACCGCATCATGGGAGCAAGCGGGCAAGATCCTGCACGGCGGATCGCACATCTCCTTCCAACGGAACATCGGCCAGTGTTGTGAACCAGTGCGCCGGCGGATTGCGCCCACGGCTATGATTCCAAAACAGCTCGCGCAAAACGCTCTCGGCTTCTTTATCGAACGAGATGCCTCGCGGATCGGTGCCATTCAAATGCGCCCAGATGCCAGTCCAGCAACGGGCAACAGCCCAGGGGTTATAACCACCCCCTCCAACCACAAGAACGCGAGGAGCAAGAGACGAAAGGCGCTGAACTGCCTCCCATATCGCATTGTTCGAAAGCGATAATTTGCTTTGCGGGTCATCGGCCAACGCGTCGCATCCGCTCTGGATGACGATCGCGTCCGGACGGAAACCCTCCCCTATCGGCAGGATCGCTTCCTCAATCAGAAACCGGAGTTCGGTATCGTTCATATCTTTCGGAACCGGGAAGTTCCGGGCCATGCCGCCGGCCCTGTCTTCCGCGGGTCCTGTGCGGGGCCAGCGATCATCCTCGTGAATGGAGATCGTCAGAACACGATCCTCGTCGTGAAAGGCATCCTGCACACCGTCGCCGTGATGGGCGTCGAGGTCGACATAGAGGACTCGGGACAGCCCCCCGTCGAGCATGGCGAGAATACCAAGCACCGGGTCGTTGAAGTAACAGAACCCGTAGGCCATGGCAGGGCGGCCGTGGTGGGTACCTCCCGCCAGAGAGTGAATAGTGCCGCGTTCGACCGCGGCCAGGGTTCGTCCGGCCAGCAAGGATGCCCCCGCCGCCGTTGCCGGACGGCTGAATATCTCCGGGAAGACCGGGTTTCCGCTGCGGCCGATATTGTAGCGTTCCTTCACCTCGTCACTGACATGCCCGTCCCGTTCAGCCGCAACCACGGCGGCGATATAGTCGGGGGCGTGAAAGCGGGCGAGCTCATCCGGTGTCGCCATCGGGCTGTCCACGAAACGACTTTCGTCGAGCAAGCCGAGCGCACGGGCGAGATCCATCACCGGCGTTACCCGCTGGATCGAGAGAGGGTGCGTCGCGCCGTACCGTGATTTTCGGTAGATCTCGCTGCCGATCAGGATCGGGCGGTCTGGAAAAACATCCGGTATGGCGGGGTCCAGGTGTTCCTGTATCTGCGAGTCGCGCACCCTCATGCGGTCCTGCTGATCACGGCCTGCTGGGGCGCGACCTTCCCTTCCTCATCGGGAAGCAGGAATTCGGGAAGGTCATAGGCTTTCAGACTTTCCCAGTGCTGCTCCACGTCTTCCGCCATCAGGTCCCGGACGATCCCCGAGACAAGACGTGGAACCGCGAACTTCATCGCGTTGATGGAAGACCCGGAGGGCCCGAAGCTGAGCGTTGCGCCATAGGTGAAGAGCCTAACGTTCCGGAGCCATCCGGCCGT
The DNA here is from genome assembly GCF_034670185.1 of Nisaea sp. NCBI lineage: Bacteria > Pseudomonadati > Pseudomonadota > Alphaproteobacteria > Rhodospirillales > Thalassobaculaceae > Nisaea > Nisaea sp. The sequence continues at coordinate 958,963 of NZ_JAXMNY010000001.1, read as the reverse complement.
CCCGGCATCCCGCTCCTGAAACGCATATGAAGGATCGAGATAGGGAAAGGACTGGAGACGCGGGTTTTCCTCACCGGCCGGCGGGCTGTATCGGTCGCACCAGGTAGCCGCCGACGCGGCGATCTCGGAAAACTCCGGCCGCGCCGAAAGATCGATCGCGAAGCCGGTTCCAACAATCAGGAAATCTGCTTCCAGTTTTCCTTTCGGAGTCTCGATGTCGATCTGGTCGCCTGTGATTGCACAGGACAGCCATGGGGCGCCGGTGAGGAGCTCAAAGTTCTTGTGCTTCGCGACTCTCTGCCAGGTTTCTTTCGGGAAGGCTTCGCGCAAGCTCATGAGATGGTTCATGAAGCGCCAGCGCCAGGTATCGTCCAGATCCGCGAAATGCCCGAGAAAGCCGGGAAAGGACAGCCACTTGAAAGGCTGCACCCGCTGCAATTCTTCTCGCCGGCAGCAGACGCTCACCCGTGCGGCACCTGCCTCCAGCGCCGTCGCAGCATTGTCAAACGCCGACGCACCGGCCCCCAGCACAGCCACGCGACGGTCGCGAAGTTTCTCGAAATCGATAGTCTCGGAAGCATGTGACCAAAACCGTCTGTCGAGCGCACTGATTTCCGGCGGCGTCCACCAATTCCCGGGCGTTTCAATACCGGTTGCGATCACAATCTTTCTTGCAAGCACTTGCTCCCGGGTACCGGATCGCAAACCAACGAGGTCCACGCAGATCAGATCGCCATCCGCGGCGGGCGCAATCCGCTCCGCCGAGACCTCGTTCTCGATGGCTATATCGAGAACCCGGCGCAGCCAGAGCAAGTAGGAGGCCCAGTCTTCCTTTGCGATCTTGTTGAGATCCTCCCAGGCCGCTCTGCCATACTGCGCTACGAACCAGGACCGGAAGGCGAGCGAGGGAATATCAAGATCGGGGCCGTTGACTTCTTTCGGCGACCGCAGTGTGGGCATCCGCGCATAGGTCAGCCAAGGGCCTTCAAACCCTTCCGGTGATCGATCCACGATGCGCACCCGCTCGATACGGGCCCGCTTGAGGGCGTGGGCAACAGCAAGGCCGCCCTGCCCGCCGCCAATAACCAGCACATCGAGGACAGGGCGCCCATCCGGAGCGTGCCGCTCGGGTACCCAGGCCGCGTTGGGATAAGAAATGGTCCGGAGATCCTCCGCGACCCGCACTTCAAGTGCATCAAGTCCAATGACCAAGCCTGCGTCGCTCACATGATCCCCACAGAACGTCTTGTTTCCCTGTCACTAGGTAGCGCGCTTTGGCGCTCTCATCCAGTGGGGCACAATCTGACGGCTTGCTATGGGAATGAAGCTCGCCCATATTTGCCGCTCAATCAGGGGAGCTGCAGGTGCGGCTGAGAGGTTCCGGGAGGAACGACCCTAAACCTGATCCGGGTAATGCCGGCGTAGGGAGAGCAAATGACCCGGCACAGCCTTTTCAGCAAGATCCCGATTTCCCAGAACCTTGATGCTGGTGACGGCTCATGAATGCTGTCCGCGGGTTAATCATATTCGCCGGGATACTGGCCGTCTGGCAGCTCATCGTCAGCATCAGCGGCACGCCCGTCTATATACTGCCGGGCCCGCTTCCCGTCGCGGAAGCCTGGATCCGTTCAGCCTCCCTGATCGCCCGTCATGCTTCTATCACTCTGGCAGAAATCCTGCTCGGCCTTACCCTGGGCACGCTTTTCGGTGGCGCGACGGCGCTCATGCTGGCCTGGTCTGCCCGGATACGCCCATGGCTGCTGCCGGTTCTGGTCATCAGTCAGGCGGTGCCGGTCTTCGCGCTTGCGCCGATCCTCGTGCTTTGGCTCGGCTACGGCATGGCGTCCAAGGTGGCCATGGCCGCGCTCATCATCTTCTTTCCGGTAACCGCGGCGATGTATGACGGCCTGCGCCGGACAGATCCGCTGTTTATCGATTGCGCACGCACGCTTGGCGCCAATCGCCTTGAGCTGTTGCTGCATGTCCGACTGCCGGCCGCCCTACCCGCTTTCGCTTCAGGGTTGCGCGTGGCGACTGCCGTGGCCCCCATCGGCGCGATTGTTGGCGAATGGGTCGGCTCCAGCTCGGGGCTCGGCTACCTGATGCTGCACGCAAATGCACGATTGCAGATCGACGTCATGTTCGCCGCACTCTTCACTCTCTCGATCCTCGCCATCACGCTCTATTACGGGATCGATTTCCTGCTCAGGGCAGCCATGCCCTGGCAAGCCGGCGAAGCCCGGCCAACATTGCATACTGGAGGAAACTGAATGTTCACCCGGACCGCCGCGCTTCTCGCCGCGCTGATCGTCCTCGGCACAGCGCCGGCCAATGCGGCAGACAAGCTGACCGTCCTTCTGGATTGGTTCGTCAACCCCGATCACGGCCCGCTGATAGTTGCCGACAAAAAAGGTTTCTTTGCCGATGAAGGCCTTGAGGTCGAACTGATCGCCCCGGCCGACCCGAATGACCCGCCGAAACTGGTCGCCGCGCAGAAAGCCGATATCGCCGTTTCATATCAGCCGCAGCTCCACATCCAGGCAGCCGAAGGCCTGCCGCTGGTGCGCTTCGGCACGCTGGTCGCCACTCCGCTAAACACGCTCGTGGTCCTGAAGGACGGGCCGGTGAAATCCATCGCCGATCTGAAAGGCCGCAAAGTCGGGTACTCGGTCGGCGGCTTCGAGGATGCGCTGCTCGGCGCCATGCTGGAGAAGCACGGCCTGACGCTCTCGGATGTCGAACTGATCAACGTGAACTTCTCGCTCTCTCCCTCGATCATCTCGGGGCAGGTCGATGCCGTGATCGGCGCCTTCCGGAATTTCGAACTGAACCAGATGGATATTGTCGGCAAACCGGGCCGGGCTTTCTTTGTCGAGGAGGAAGGTGTGCCGCCCTATGACGAGCTGATCTATATCGCGCACAAGGATCGCCTCGACGACCCGCGCCTGAAGAAGTTCCTCTCCGCCGTGGAGCAGGCAACCCAATATATCGTCAACCATCCCGGCGATGCCTGGATGGCCTTTATCGATGGCCGCAAAGAGCTGGATGACGAGCTGAACAAGCGGGCCTGGCGCGATACCCTGCCCCGTTTCGCCCTGCGCCCGGCAGCTCTAGACCGTGGCCGCTATGACCGGTTTGCCGCCTTCATGAAAGAAGCCGGTTTGGTCACTAAAGACGTAAAAACAGAATCTTACACGATCGAATTAAAGTAACCAGAAGCGCCCCGCACATCCGATAAGGACGTGCGGGGCGAGCTGATCATCCAGCGGCTGTTGTTGACGCCCGCGTACTCTCCACAAAGCCCATGTAGAGCTGCCGGGCCCGCTCGAAAACCGGCCCTGGTGTCAGGGCACGTTCCTCAAAGCGATTGATCGCCTGGATTTTCCCATAGTTGCCGCAGACCAAGATCTCGTCCGCTGATTGCACATCGTCTGCCGTCAGCGTCACTTCCTCGACCGGAATCCCATCATCGCTCAACAGGCCTATCAGACGCCGTCGGGTGATGCCGGAGAGGAAAGTGCCGTTCGCCGCCGGTGTCCGCGCGACGCCGTCCTTCACGATCCAGATGTTAGCCGTTGAGAACTCGGCGACATTGCCATTTGGATCAAGCATGAGCGGAAGATCAAAGCCGCGCTCCCGAGCTTCCTTCAACGCACGTTGCCCATTCGGGTAGAGACATCCCGCCTTTGCGTCTGTCGGACCCTGATTAATGGCATTGCGGCGGAAGCTGGAAAGGCATGCAGAGCCGGCAACGGCATCGGGCAGCGGTGCCTCGAAGACGGCGAGCACGAATTCCGTATCGTCCCCTTCCGGTGCCACTCCCTGCCCGGTAGAGAAGAACATCGGCCGGATATAATAATCCAGATCCTGCGGCAGCCTTTGCACCGCTTCCCGGCAAAGAGCCTCGATTTCAGAAGGCTCAAGCCCGGGCGTCAGCAGCATCGCCTTTGCCGAGCGGACCACCCTCTGACAATGCAGGCCTATGTCGGGCAGCGCACCTTTAATGCCCCGGGCACCGTCAAATACGCTGCTGGCCGACCAGAATGCGATCTGCAGCGGGCCGGACACCATGGGTTCGTTTGATAGCCATTCGCCGCGGTACCAGAATATTTGTTTCATTTGTCGATCTCCATACGCAACAAAATAGGACAGTAATATTGTCCTTTATGTTTTGTGAGACCAGACAAACTTTGTCATGGAGACAATCCGAAACACGTGCCAACAGCCATTTGACACCCAATCAGGTATCCGTTTCAGGCACTACACTGGCGGCTATGGTTCCATCCAGCGCCTCATAATCTCCGTAGCCTATGTGCTCGTAGATATCTTTCCGGGACATCAGGCGGTCGAGAAACCCTTCCTGTCCGCCCTGCTCGGCCAAATGCTGATAGAGCGCGCGCACGATCCCGGCTTCCGCCCGCAAGGACGTCACCGGCCAGATCACCATGCTGAAGCCCCATTCCTGAAACTGCTCGGCTGTGAAATACGGGGTCTTGCCGAACTCCGTCATATTCGCCAGCAACGGCACGTCCAGCGCTTCGGAAAAGGCTCTGAAATGCGCTTCTTCCGTCAGGGCTTCAGGAAAGATCGCATCGGCTCCAGCGGCGACATAGGCCTTGGCCCGCGCAATTGCAGAATCCAGCCCCTCCGACGCCATCGCATCCGTCCGGGCAATAATCCGCAGATGACTGCGAGCCTTGCAAGCGGCAGCAATCTTTGCGCTCATGGAGGCCGTGTCGTTCAGCAGTTTGTCCGACAGGTGACCGCATTTCTTCGGCAGCATCTGATCCTCAAGCTGAACCGCTGCCGCCCCTGCCTCCTCCAACTCACGACAGAGCCGCATCACATTCAGCGCTTCGCCATACCCGGTATCGCCATCGACAATGAGGGGGATCTGAGAGGCCCGCACAATGGTGCGAACCTGATGAACCAACTCCTCCATTGTCATCATGCCGAGGTCAGGAAGAGCCAGGCTTGCGGAGAGTGCCCCGCCCGAAAGATAGAGCGATTCGAAGCCTGTATCGCGCGCAATGACAGCAGAAAGGGCATCATGCGCGCCAGGGATACGCAGAATTTCCCGCCGGTCCCAAAGCGCTGCCAGCCGATCGCCCGCCGGAGTCGCCACCTGTTTTTGCAGAAGCCATGCCATGTATTTCTTCCCTCTTCCGCGCCATGTTGCCGGGATTCTCATTGGTTAATTCGGCGCTTCAGAGATTGCACTCAGCCGCGCCCTCGTGTCATTGCATTGTCATACCTGTATTGACAATGCTGGCGTGCTGTTGGATTGGTTCCTGGTACACCAGATCGCTGCCTGTGGGCTGAAAAACGAATTTGGTCGATAAACGCGAGGGAGACGCGTCGATGAGGCACATCTTAGGTCTGGGAGCGAGCCTTGCCGCTTTCTGGATGCTGTTGTCCGGATCGATCAGTCTTGACCACAAACTGGTTCTCGGGTTCGGCGTCGCGTCCATCATCCTGACATTGTATCTCGCCATCCGTATGGACCGCCTTGACGGCTTCCCCGTCTCGATCCGTCTCAGCCCGAACCTGATCCGGTACTGGATCTGGCTCGCCAAGGAGATCGGCAAGGCGAATATTGATGTCGCCAAAATTGTCCTTGCCCCGAACATTAAAGTTTCACCGCGCATGGTGCGGGTGAAAGCAAGCCAGCAAACCGATGTCGGCATTGCGACTTTCGCCAATTCCATCACACTGACGCCGGGTACGGTCTCCGTCGATATCGAGGATGACGAAATCCTGGTGCATGCGATCACCGACGACATGGCGGCAGGCCTGATCGAAAGCGATATGGATGAACGGGTTACGGCCTTGGAGTTGAAGTACCGATGATGTTTGCCGCGGCCGCCGCCGGCCTGATCATTCCGATGCTGATGGCGCTGGCCCGCGGCCTCATCGGACCGACCCTTTACGACCGGGTGCTTGCCGGAAACAGCTTTGGCACCAAGACGGTCCTGCTGATTGCTGTGCTCGGCTTTATCGGTGGCCGACCGGACTTTCTGGACATCGCCCTGCTCTACGCCCTGATGAATTTCATCGGCACCATCGCGATCCTGAAATTCTTCCGTTACCGTAACCTCGGTGTTGCCGACAGTGCCGACATCAGGAACGGGACCGAGATCAACAACGGGGCCGGCGGGAAGAACGGGGGGGCCGTCTGATGGAAATGATCATCGATCTGGCCTCCTGGGCATTCATCCTGGCCGGTGTGTTCTTCATCTTTACGGGTACGCTCGGCATGCTCCGGCTGCCGGACTTCTATACCCGGCTGCACGCCGCTGGCATCACCGATACACTTGGCACAGAGCTGCTACTGATCGCCATGATGCTGCAGGCTGGCTGGTCCATCGTGACCGTAAAATTGCTGATGATCTCTCTCTTCATCTTCTTCACCAGCCCGACCGCAACACATGCATTGGCGAACGCGGCCAATGCCGTCGGTCTGCGGCCGTTCGGAGTGCCGGAAGCCGACCTCCGACCGAAAAAGACGGAGGAAGCCTGATGGAATCCGGCATTGTCAATATCCTCGTCGATATATCCTTGATGACCTTGCTCGGGATCACCGCGATCGGGATCGTGCGGTCCCGCAATCTCTTCGCGACCGCCATGCTTTCCGGCATCTACAGCCTGATATCTGCGGCCGTCTTCGTGACCCTCGATGCGGTCGACGTCGCCTTTACCGAAGCAGCCGTTGGCGCGGGCATCTCGACGGTGCTGATGCTGGGGGCCATGACCCTCACCCGGCGTAGCGAGAAACACGCGATCAAGCTGCATGTCGGCCCGCTTTTCGTTACGATCGGCATCGGCGCAGCGCTGATCTACGGCACAGTCGATATGCCCCCCTTCGGCTCGACCGACGCACCCGGCTTCCAGCATATTGTGCCTGAATACATCGCCGGCTCCCGGGATGACATCCAGGTTCCGAACATCGTCACTTCCATCCTGGCCAGCTATCGTGGTTTCGATACGCTGGGGGAGACCGCCGTGATCTTTGCGGCCGGTATCGGTGTGCTGTTCCTGCTTGGACGCCGCCGCGAGGATGAAGAGGCCGACGAGAGCTCCAACAGCAGCAAGGGAGAGGATGCATGAGACATCATCTGATCCTGCGCGTGGTCTCCAAGCTGCTTATCCCGTTTATCCTGCTCTACGCATTGTATGTTCAGTTCCACGGCGACTTCGGACCTGGCGGCGGCTTTCAGGCCGGTGTCATCTTCGCTGCGGCTTTTGTTCTCTACGCCCTGATTTTCGGCGTGCAGGCTGCGCGTAGAGCTTTCCCGGATAGCTGGCTCGCGATCCTGATCCCGCTCGGCGTGCTGATTTATGCCGGTACCGGCATCGCATCGCTCCTGCTCGGCGGCACTTTCCTCGACTATGACGTTCTGGCATCCACACCGACCGGCGGACAGCATCTCGGCATTCTCGTCGTTGAATTCGGCGTCGGCGTGACGGTGACAGCCGTGATGATCGCGATCTTCTTCGCCTATGCGGGCCGGACCCATGAAATTCAGGATGACGACTGGTAAGCCATGCTTGAGCTGTTCCTAGACAAATATAACTACTGGATCGTCGTCGTCCTGATGATGATCGGGCTTTATATCGTCATCGCGCGCGGCAATCTGGTGAAGAAGATAGTCGGTCTCAACGTGTTCCAGACCTCTGTCTTCATGTTCTACATCTCGCTTGGCAAGGCCGAGGGAGGCACCGCGCCAATCCTGACAGGCAAGCCGGAACTGTTCTCCAATCCTCTTCCGCACGTCCTGATCCTGACGGCCATTGTCGTCGGCATCGCAACAACCGCGCTTGGCCTCGCCCTGGTTGTGCGGATACGCGAGAGCTACGACACGATTGAGGAAGACGAGTTGGAAGGCATGGATAATGCCGTCGTCACGACCGAACGTGCGCGACTAGGCACGGGGGATGCAGCCTGATGATCGCCGTCGACCATTTGCCGGTTCTGCAGGTTGCTGGCCCGCTGATCGCAGCCCCTATCTGCAGCCTCCTCCGCGCCCGTAACCTCGCCTGGTTCTTCACCCTGCTTGTGTGCATCGGTGCGTTCATTTGCAGCGCCTACCTGATGCACATGGTGCTGGAGACTGGCCCGATCAGTTACGAGATCGGGGGCTGGGCCGCACCGCTCGGCATTGAATACAGGGTCGATGCGAGCAACGGGCTCGTGCTGCTGATCATTTCCGGCATTTCCGCCGTCGTGCTGCCGTTCGCCAAGCGCAGCTTCGAGGCGGAAGTCCCTAAAAATCAACACTCTCTGCTCTATACCGCCTTTATCCTGTGCCTGACGGGACTGCTCGGCATCACGGCCACGGCGGATGCCTTCAATGTCTTTGTCTTTCTCGAAATTTCGTCGCTTTCGACCTATGTGCTTGTCGCCGCGGGGGCCAAGCAGGATCGGCGAGCTCTGACCGCCGCCTACAATTACCTGATTCTGGGAACAGTTGGCGCAACCTTCTTCGTCATCGGAGTCGGTCTGCTCTATATGGCGACCGGCACGCTGAACATGGCAGATCTCGCCGCGCGCGTCGGTCCGATCGGCTCCTCCCGCACGCTTGATGTCGGCTTCGCCTTCATCATCATCGGGCTGTCCCTGAAACTGGCCTTGTTCCCGCTGCACGCCTGGCTGCCAAATGCCTATACCTATGCGCCGAGCGCAGTGACTGCCTTCCTCGCTGCGACAGCGACCAAGGCGGCGGTCTATCTGCTCCTTCGCTTCTCTTTCACCATCTTCGGCTCAGGCTCTTCCTTCATGGCGCCGATGGTCGGACTTGTGCTTATGCCTTTGGCTCTGGCCGCCATGTATGCCGGCTCTATCTCGGCGATCTATCAGTACAATCTGAAGCGGATGCTGGCCTATTCGAGCGTGGCGCAGATCGGATACATGATGCTCGGCGTCAGTTTCCTCAGCGTCACCGGCCTGATGGCGACGACCCTACACCTGTTCAATCATGCCCTGATGAAGGGTGCTCTCTTCATGGCGCTCGGCTGTGTCTTCTTCCGGATCCGGTCGGTCAACATTAATGATCTGGCCGGGATCGGACGTCAGATGCCCTGGACCATGGCCGCTTTTGTGATCGGCGGGCTTAGCCTGATCGGCGTGCCGATGACGGTCGGGTTCATCAGCAAGTGGTACCTGATATCCGCCGCGCTGGAGCAGGAAGCCTGGGTCATCATCGTCCTGATCCTCGCCAGCTCCCTGCTCGCCGTGATCTATATCTGGCGAGTCATCGAAGTGGCCTATCTGAAGGACCCAATCCCGGGCCGGACCGTGACGGAAGCACCGCTTTCCATGCTGCTCCCGACCTGGACGCTGGTCATTGCCAATATCTATTTCGGCGTTGATGCAAGCCTGACGACGCGGATTGCGCGCATGGCCGCCGAAGGTCTCGTGGGAGTGGCGCAATGAGCATGGAAACTGCCCTTCTCGCCACCCTGTTCCTGCCGCTCGTTGGCATGGTGCTGATCTGGCTGGCCGGGAATTCGCCGAATCTGCGCGAAGGCGTGACGCTGGTAACCGCTGTTGCACTCTTCGCCATCGTACTGGCCCTGCTGGACGCAGTGATGGCGGGCGCAAGTCCGGGGCTGACCCTGATCGAGGTCATGCCTGGCCTCGAGTTGGCTTTCAAGATCGAGCCTCTGGGGATGCTGTTCGCCTGCATCGCCTCCGGTCTCTGGATCATCAACTCGCTCTATTCCATCGGCTATATGCGCGGTAACGGCGAGAAGAAGCAGACCCGCTTCTACATGTGTTTCACGCTGGCCATCTCCAGTGCCATGGGCATCGCCTTCGCGGGGAACATGTTCACGCTCTTCATCTTCTACGAAGTGCTGACCCTCTCGACCTATCCGCTGGTCGCCCACAAGGAGACCGAGGAAGCCAAGCGCGGGGCGCGGATCTATCTCGGCATCCTGATCGGCACCTCCATCGGCCTGCAGCTCGCCGCTGTGATCTGGACTTGGGTCGCTGCCGGCACACTGGACTTCACCAAGGGCGGCATCCTCGCCGATCAGGTCGAGCCGGTTCTGCTGCCGTTCCTGCTGGCGCTCTACATGTTCGGTATCGGCAAGGCTGCCCTGATGCCGTTCCATCGCTGGCTTCCCGCGGCCATGGTGGCGCCAACGCCCGTAAGCGCGCTGCTACACGCTGTCGCCGTCGTGAAAGCCGGAGTGTTCACCGTGCTGAAGGTGGTGATCTATATCTTTGGCATTGATCTGCTGACCCAGACAGGCGCAGCATACTGGCTGATCTGGGTTGCCTCCTTCACCGTGCTGGCGGCCTCCCTTGTCGCCATGACCAAGGACAACCTGAAGGCCCGGCTGGCTTACTCAACCATCAGCCAGCTCGGCTATATCGTGCTCGGGGCGGCGCTGGCCAATCACTATGCGATCCTTGGCGGCGCGTTGCATATTGCCACCCACGCTTTCGGCAAGATCACCCTCTTCATGTGCGCGGGAGCGATCTATGTCGCGACCCACAAGACAGAGATCAGCGACATGCAGGGACTGGGGCGCGTCATGCCCTTTACCTTCGGCGCCTTCTGCATCGGAGCGCTCTCGATCATCGGCCTGCCGCCATTCGCCGGGACCTGGAGCAAATGGTATCTCGCTCTCGGCGCTGCTGAGACCGGCATGATTGTGGTGGTCGCTGTCTACATGGTCAGCTCGCTGCTCAACATTGCCTATCTGATGCCGATTGTGGCGCGTGGTTTCTTCCGCCCGGCTCCGGCGCTCGCCACGGCATCTGCAGGCGCCGCCGTGGCACCTGCAAAAGGCGGCATACAGGAAGCGCCGTTCTTTTGCGTCCTGCCGCCCTGCCTGACGGCTGCTGGCTGTCTCGTCCTGTTCTTCTACGCCGACGCGATCATCGCGTTGCTGCGCCCGATCGTTGAGTGAGGCTGCTGCCATGAGTGCGGATCCACAGACCCCCGAGCACCATCCGAAGCATGACGAGAAACCGCGTTGGCTCGACGACCAACGCAACGTCAACAAGATCATTGTCGCAATCGTCGTTGTCTGCGCTCTGCTTTTCGCGGCGGACGGCTTCTATCACAAGCATCCGCACTTCGAGGCTGAATCGTGGTTCGGGTTCTATGCCATCTACGGCTTCATTATGTGTGTCGGTCTTGTTCTGGCAGCGAAGTTGATGCGGGTATTCCTGATGCGGGACGAAGATTATTATGACCATGATCGTTGATCTGTTTTTCCCGCTCAGCCCCGGACTGCTGCTGATTCTTGGCGGACTTCTGGTCCCATTTCTCAGCCACAGCATCGGCCGGGTTTATGTGCTCCTTCTCCCGGCCGTCCTCCTGGCATATCTGTTTGCCCTTCCGGACGGAAACCACGGCGCCGTCTCGATGCTTGGCTACGAGCTCGAACTGCTCCGGCTCGACAGCCTGTCCCGGATTTTCGCCACAATCTTCCTGATCGCCTCACTGCTCGGCAATATCTATGCTTGGCATGAGCCAGACCGGGTGCAGCGTACCGCCGCGCAGATCTATGCCGGCAGCGCCGTTGCCGCTGCCCTCGCGGGCGATTTGATAACCCTGTTTGTCTTCTGGGAGCTGACCGCCGTTTCGTCCGTCTTCCTGATCTGGGCCAGCGGAACCGAAAGCGCGTACCGCGCCGGCATGCGCTACCTGATTATACAGGTCGGCTCCGGTGTTATCCTGCTCGCAGGCCTGATCGTTCATGTCACGGCAACCGGCTCCATCGCGTTCGAGCACTTCGGCCTCGATGCTCCCGGCGCATGGCTCATACTGTTCGCCTTCGGCATCAAATGCGCCTTTCCTCTGCTGCATAACTGGCTGCAGGACGCCTATTCCGAAGCGACCGTCACCGGCACGGTGGTGCTCTCCGCATTCACCACCAAACTTGCTGTCTATACGCTCGCGCGCGGTTTTGCCGGCACGGAAATGCTGATCTGGATCGGCGCGGCAATGACGATGTTCCCGATTTTCTATGCGGTGATCGAGAACGATCTGCGGCGCGTCCTCGCCTACAGCCTGAATAACCAGCTCGGCTTTATGGTGGTTGGCGTTGGTGTCGGCACCGAGCTCGCGCTGAACGGCACCGCTGCCCATGCCTTCTGCCACATCCTCTACAAGGCGCTGTTATTCATGTCGATGGGCGCGGTTCTGTTCCGGACCGGTACCTGCAAGGGCTCCGAGTTGGGTGGACTCTACAAATCGATGCCCTGGACAATGGGTTTCTGTGTCGTCGGCGCCGCCTCGATTTCGGCCTTCCCGCTGTTTTCCGGGTTCGTCTCGAAATCCCTGATCATGTCGGCCTCCGCCAATGAGGGTTACTGGTTCGTCTGGGCCGTGCTGCTCTTTGCATCAGCTGGCGTGTTCCACCATTCCGGCATCAAGATTCCCTACTTCGCTTTCTTCGCGCATGACAGTGGCCGCCGGCCGAAAGAAGCGCCACTGAACATGCTAATTGCCATGGGGATCGCCGCCGCCTTCTGTATCGGCATCGGGGTCTGGCCGGCACCGCTTTATGCGCTGTTGCCATTCGACGTCGACTACGTGCCCTATACGACCGCACACGTGATAACGCAGCTTCAGCTTCTGATGTTCTCTGCGCTGGCCTTCACCGTCCTTATGCGTACCGGCATCTATCCCCCGGAACTGAAGTCGACCAATCTCGATTTCGACTGGGTCTACAGACGCTTTCTTCCGAATGTACTGGGACGGTTGGGTGCCTCTATAGACATCGTCTATCAAGGCGTCACCGGTAATGCGAAATCGGTCATAAGAGCTGCAATGTCAGCTTCTGTAACGGTTTTTGCACCGGGCGGTCTTTCCGGACGTATCAGCAGTGTCGGCAATGCGGTCGCCATCGTCGCCTTCCTGCTCCTCGTGGCACTGATTGTCAGCTACTCAGCTGTATGATCCTCGCTGGCCGCTATGTGGCAGAGTTCCGTGCCAATTCCTTTCCTATCGGCCCGGCTGGTCTGGAACGGGGGCTAAAAAGATGATAATTGCATCGCCGCGGGTTAATTCCCTTGTGAAGAAAGGTTCACCGCTATGGACATGACTGGCGAATATCTCGTCCCGGCGCCGAAGCAGGCAGTCTGGGAAGCGCTGAACGACCCCGAAATTCTCAAGCAGTGCATCCCCGGCTGTGAAGAGGTCAACAAGACCTCGGATACGGGTTTCGATGCCAAGGTTTCGGCGAAAGTCGGCCCGGTGAAGGCTAAATTCGCTGGCGCCGTGACACTGTCGGACATCGATCCGCCGAACGGCTACACGATCAGCGGCGAGGGCAAGGGCGGCGCGGCAGGCTTCGCCAAGGGTGGCGCGAAGGTGGCGCTCTCGGAGACCGAGGGTGGTACGCTGCTGAAGTATGAGGTGAATGCTCAGGTCGGCGGCAAGCTTGCACAGATCGGTGCGCGCCTGATCGACTCGACCGCAAAAAAAATGGCGAACGATTTCTTCAAGACGTTCAGCGAAGTCGTCGGTGCAGCGTCCGGCACTACTGACTCCCCGGCAGCTGAAACAGCGGCGCCGTCAGCAATCGACCACGGAAAGGAAAATGCAATGAGCGAGAATGGTGTTCCGGCAGAGAACGTGTATCCCGGCCTGCACTGGATGGTGATCCTGACCGCTGGCCTCGCCGTCGCCAGCCTAGTCTGGTACGCGATGCATGGTCTCGACTTCTAGACAAACAAATTGAAAACCAGCCGGATATGTTTCCGGCTGGAAAGAAGCGGCGCGAAATGAGAGTTTCGCGCCGTTTTTCGTGCCGCGATTTCACAGCATCGCGAGGCGCGCATAATCCATCTGAAAAGCGGCAGTTTTTCCCGGCCCCGTATTTCAAAGCTTCTCCTATCCCCGCTTGACCTTGGACCGAACGGCAGAGAGACTGTCCACGAAGTCGAAATTTCCAAACCATTCGACACAGTCGGAACCTTGAAGTCCAGGAGCCGGCAAATGGCGCCTTGGAGAGATAACTGGGAGAGAGCCTATGGCCACCGTATCCATGACGGTGAACGGGAAGTCTGTCAGCGGTGAAGTCGAGCCGCGCACCCTTCTCGTTCAATTCATCCGCGAACAACTCCACCTAACCGGCACACATGTCGGCTGTGACACCAGCCAGTGCGGTGCCTGTGTAGTGCATGTGAACGGCGATTCCGTGAAAAGCTGCACCATGCTTGCCGTACAGGCAGATGGCATGGACGTTACCACCATCGAAGGCCTCGCCAACGGCGACACGCTGCACCCGATGCAGGAAGCCTTCCGCGACAACCATGGCCTGCAGTGCGGTTTCTGCACCCCGGGCATGGTGATGAGCGCTGTCGACCTGCTGAAAAAGAACCCGAAGCCGAGCGAAGGCGAAATCCGTGAGTGGCTGGAAGGCAACATCTGCCGTTGCACCGGCTACCACAACATCGTCAAGGCCGTTCAGCAGGCGGCGCAGGCTTAGAGAACACGCATAAAACGCTCCAAATGACAGGCAGAAAAACTGCCATGCGAAACGGGAGGATAGAATGCCGGACGGAACCACGGGTACGGGCATAGGCGCCGCCGTAAAGCGCGTTGAGGACTTCAGATTTCTGACAGGCAAAGGTAACTACACGGACGATATCAATCGTCCGGGTCAGTCCTACGCCTATATCTTGCGCAGCCCACATGCGCATGCCAAAATCACCTCGATCGACAGCTCCGCGGCCAAGGCCGCAGAAGGTGTATTGGCCGTCTTCACCGGCGAAGATATGCAGGTCGGCTCCCTACCCTGCGGCTGGCAGATCCATTCCAAGGACGGCTCACCCATGCTGGAGCCGGAGCATCCGCCGCTTGCCAAGGGCAAGGTCCGCTATGTCGGCGACCAGGTTGCTGTCGTGATAGCAGATACCTATAGCCAGGCGAAAGATGCAGCCGAGAGCATCGTCGTCAATTACGAGGTCCTGCCCGCTGCCGTCAGCATGTCCGATGCCCTCACCGACAAGGTTCTTATACATGACGATGTCGGCTCAAACCTCTGCTTTGACTGGGAAATCGGAGATGAAGCCGCGGTAGACGAGGCCATGTCCAAAGCCGCGCATATCACCAAGATCGACCTGGTGAATAACCGGCTGGTTCCGAATGCGATGGAGCCGCGTGCAGCGGTTGGAGAGTTCGATTCCGCGACCGGTGAGTACACGCTCTACACCACAAGTCAGAACCCGCATGTCATCCGCCTGCTGATGGGCGCCTTCGTGCTTTCCATTCCCGAGCACAAGCTCCGGGTCGTCGCACCGGACGTCGGCGGCGGTTTCGGCTCCAAGATCTACCATTATGCCGAAGAAGCCATCGTCACCTGGGCTGCGCCGAAAATCGGCCGTCCGATCAAGTGGGTTGCGGAACGCAGCGAGAGCTTCATCTCTGACGCGCATGGCCGGGATCAGATCAACCACGCCGAGCTCGCGTTGGACGCCAACGGCAAGTTCCTCGCCCTGAAGGTTCAGACCCAGGCCAATATGGGCGCCTATCTCTCCACCTTTGCGCCCTGTGTGCCGACCTATCTCTCCGCCACCCTGCTTGCCGGCACCTACACCACGCCGGCGATCCATGCCAACGTGAAGGCCATCTTCACCAACACGGTGCCGGTAGACGCCTATCGTGGTGCGGGCCGTCCGGAATCGACCTATCTGATCGAGCGTATCGTTGATCAGGCAGCGCGTGAAACCGGGATCGACAAGGTGGAAATCCGCCGCCGGAACTTCATCCCGGCCGATGCCTTCCCCTACCAGACACCGGTAGCCCTGCAATATGACAGCGGCGACTATGAAGCGACCCTGTCCTCGGCCACGAAGATTGCCGACGTTGCCGGTTTTGCCGCCCGCAAGGCAGAAGCTGCCAGCCGGGGCAAACTCCGGGGCATGGGCTACTCGACCTATCTCGAGGCCTGCGGCATTGCGCCGTCGGCTGTCGTTGGCTCACTCGGGGCCCGCGCCGGTCTTTACGAGTCGGCAGAGGTCCGGGTGCACCCGACAGGCTCCGTGACCGTCTTCACAGGCACGCACAGCCATGGTCAGGGACATGAGACCACATTCGCTCAGCTCGTGTCGGACCGGCTTGGCCTGCCGATGGAGAGCATCGAGATCAGCCATGGCGACACCAACAAGGTGCAGTTCGGCATGGGCACTTACGGCTCGCGGTCCCTCGCCGTCGGCGGTGAGGCATTGATCCGGGCGCTCGACAAGGTCATCGACAAGGCCAAGAAGATCGCGGCCCATGTGCTCGAGGCCTCGGCCGACGATATCGAGTTCAAGGACGGCAACTTCACCGTGGCCGGGACTGATCGCTCCATGGCTTTCGGCGAGGTTGCTCTCACCGCCTATGTGCCGCACAACTTCCCGCACGATGAGCTGGAACCTGGTCTGGACGAAAAAGCCTTCTACGATCCGGCAAACTTCACCTATCCCGGCGGCTGCCATATCTGCGAGGTCGAGATCGATCCGGAGACCGGCGTTACCGAGGTGATCAAGTTCACCGCAGTGGATGACGTGGGACGGGTGATCAATCCGATGATCGTCGAGGGTCAGGTGCACGGCGGTGTCGCCCAGGGAATCGGGCAGGCGCTTCTTGAATATGCGGCATATGATGAAAGCGGCCAGCTCGTGACAGGTTCCTTTATGGATTACACGATGCCGCGTGCCGACAATTTCCCCAAATTCGATGTGACAACGGAAGGCACGCTCTGCACCCACAACACGCTTGGTGTTAAAGGTGTTGGAGAAGTCGGGGCCATTGGCTCTCCGCCAGCTGTTATCAATGCGGTTATCGATGCGCTCTGGGACCGTGGTGTACGGGACATGAGCATGCCGGCAACGCCGGAAAAGGTATGGTCGGCCCTGCAGGCCGCCGAGTAAGCGAAAGCCAGGAAGGAAGACTCAAAAGATGTACGAGTTCGAACATCACAAACCGGCCAGCGTCGCAGATGCGGCGAGTGCCATGAAGGGTGCGGATGACGGTAAGCTGCTCGCTGGCGGCCAGACCATGATCCCGACACTGAAACAGCGGCTTGCCAGCCCGTCCGATCTGGTCGATCTCAGCGGCATCGCGGAGCTGAAAGGCATCACTGTCAGTGGAGGCACCGTCACAATCGGCGCCATGACGAACCATGCAGCGGTCGCCGCTTCCGCCGATATCAAATCCGCCCTGCCCGCGCTTGCGGAACTGGCGGACCATATCGGAGATGCCCAGGTCCGGAACCTGGGCACCATTGGCGGTTCTGTCGCGAACAACGACCCGGCAGCGGATTATCCGGCGGCCTGTCTCGCGCTTGGGGCAACGATCCACACCAACCAGCGTGACATTGCAGCGGACGATTTCTTCACCGGCCTGTTCGAGACTGCCCTCGAGGATGACGAGATCATCACCAAGATCTCCTTCCCGGTGGCGAGCAAGGCGGCATACGTGAAGTTCCCGAACCCGGCCTCGCGTTATGCGCTGGTCGGTGTCTTCGTGGCAGACGGTCCGGCAGGTATCCGCGTTGCGGTAACCGGCGCCGGTCAGGATGGCGTGTTCCGTGTACCGGAGATGGAAAGCGCTCTTTCAAGCAACTTCTCCGCTGATGCACTCGCCAATGTGAAGGTTTCAGCAGCCAACCTGAACGCCGACATTCACGCAAGCGCCGATTATCGCGCACATCTGATTACCGTGATGGCGAAACGGGCCGTCGCAAAGATCTGATAAGGCTTACATCCAGACTAAGGGAAGCCCCCGGCACAATGTGGCCGGGGGCTTTTCATTTCCGCTGTCAGGAAGCCGGCCGGGTGCGCCGTTCGTTGTAGCTGGATATAGCGCTGCTGATCTGCCCGACGAGATCGCTGGTCTCCTCGCTCGGGAAGAAGGCTTCAAGAATCGCGCGGGCTAGCGGCTTCAGCAGCTCAACGTCGTCCGGAGCGGCTTTATCCGGTTCCGCCGCGATCCGGCTCGACAGCTTATGCAAAGATTTGCAGAGCTGGGATACAGGCTCATACTTGGTGTTCTCGAGCCGCTGGACCGCTTCCCCGCTCATTGACGCCAGACGATTCAGGTTTTTCGACAGCACTGCGTCAAACTCTCCAACACCGAATTCCGGGAGGATAAGATCGACCAGAAAGGAAATCTGGAAACCAATCCGGCGCAGTTTTTCCTCTGTGATCTCGGTATTGCTTTTCGCAATCTGCTCTTTGATACCCGCCGCATCGACTTTCTCGCCTTCCTGACGCATACGCAGGGTATTCGGTGGCTGAAATGTCGGAATGTCGCTCTTTCGGCTGGGGTCACGACGCCGTTCCGGACCTATATAATCACTGGTCACGATGAACGGCTTACGGTCCGTGATCATCTTCTGGATGCGCTCAAGCAACTGCCCTGTCGAATAGGGAGCCACTATCAGGTCATCCACACCGCAATTTATCGCAGCGCGGATAGAATCAGGATCATTGGCCCAGGTCGTCATGATCGTCACGACAAAGGGGTTTTCACCAAGATCACCGCTCCGGATGTCTTTAACGGTCTGGATCGCGGCGCCTTCATCCAGGGCATGATCGGCGACGATCAGATCCGGAATTCCGGACAATGTCCAAACGCGCAGTTCGTCGTCGGACCTGATCCACTCGGTGTCCAGGTAGCCAATGCTCATCAGCTCTGACCGCACAGGAAGCAAGACTTGTCGGTTCTTACCGCAGAGTGCGATACGAATTCGAGCCAGGTCCGCCTTTGCCGCATCGTTGCTCATAGACTACCTAATCGGCACAGCGCCGGACCGAGTTGTCGCCCACTGATTCCAGAATTTTGAGCGGAAATCAGTTCTAATTACCTCACATTTGTGTACCCGATGGTGCGTCCGCGTCAAACTTTACTGAAAACATCCCAGAAATTCGCCAATTAAATCAATCTGTTTATCCAGCATATGGCGGCCATACTGAACTTTGCAGCCGCTGGATAGTGCTGATTCGAGAAGGCGTGTCCGTTCCGGAATCATGATGATTTCAGCCACAAGCACGTCCGGCTGAAGAAACTTTGCATCGATTGGTAGAGGGTCACCATCATGCAGTCCTGCAGACGTGGTGTTGACCACGATCTCGCAGCCGTCCGGGTCCGCAGCGCCGACCGAAACCGGCACATCCGGATAAGCGGCGGAAACAGCCGCGGCCAGCTCTTCGGCCTTTACCCGCGTCCGATTGTGAATCACCAGCCTTGAGACGCCGGCATCGGCCAGCGCGAAAGCAATCGCCCGCCCGGCCCCTCCGGCCCCGAGTTGTAACACGGAGCGCCCAGTAACCTCATGTCCCTCGGCGCGCATGCCGGCAACAAAACCAGCGCCGTCGAAATTGTCACCGATCATCCGGCGCTGATCGTCGAAGCGAACCGCATTCACAGCGCCGACGAGGCGGCCCTGCCGGCCTACCTCGTCGCAGAGTTCCATGATCGCAAGTTTGTGGGGGACGGTTACCGCCAGCCCGCCGAAATTGGGCTGTGCCTTCAAGCCATCCAGCACAGTCTCCAACCGGTCCGCCGGGGCATGCACGGGCACCATGACGGCGTCCGTGCCCCTTGCCTCGAACAGCGGGTTGAAGACCATTGGCGCGCGGACATGGGCGATCGGATCGGCAATAACGCCGAACACACGGGTCGTGCCCGTAATATCGAGTGTCGCAGACATTGGCTCTAGAACTTCACCATGTCGCCGCCCTTGAGCGCCAGCATCTCCCGGGCTTCGGCAGGCGTGGCCACCTCAAGCGAGAGATCCTCGACAATGCGCCGGATCTTGGCCACCTGATCCGCATTACTTTCCGCGAGCTTGCCCTTGGAGATGAAGAGGCTGTCCTCAAGCCCGACGCGGACGTTACCGCCGAGCATGGCTGCCATGGTGCAGAAGTTCATCTGGTGACGGCCGGCCGCCAGTACGGACCATTCGTAATCGTCACCGAACAGCTTGTTGGCGATCCGGCGCATATGCATGAGGTTTTCCTCATCCGCTCCGATGCCGCCAAGAATGCCGAAAATCGTCTGCACGAAGAACGGCGGCTTCACCAGACCGCGATCCGCGAAATGCGCCAGCGTGTAGAGGTGACCGACGTCATAACACTCGAACTCGAAGCGCACGCCATGGCCCTCGCCGAGCTCTTTGAGGATGTATTCGATATCCTTGAAGGTGTTGCGGAAGATGAAGTCGCGGGAGTTTTCCAGGAACTGAGGCTCCCACGGATGCTGGAAGTCCTTCATCTTGTCGAGGATCGGGAACAGGCCGAAATTCATCGACCCCATATTGAGCGATGTCATCTCCGGGCTGGCCCTGAACGCCGCCGCAAGGCGCTCTTCCAGGCTCATACCGTGACCGCCGCCCGTGGTGATGTTCACGACGGCATCGCAGGACTGTTTGATCCGCGGCAGGAACTTCATGAACATATCCGGATCCGGCGTTGGGCTGCCGTCTTCGGGGTTACGCGCGTGCAGGTGCAGGATAGATGCTCCGGCTTCCGCTGCGGCAATCGCGTCGGTCGCAATCTCGTCCGGCGTGATCGGCAGATGCGGGCTCATAGTCGGTGTGTGAATAGAGCCCGTGACCGCACAACTGATGATCACTTTCTTGCTTGCCGGCGCCATTGCTTCCTCCAGATTTTTTCAATTCATTTAACTGCTTGGAGGCTACTCCGCGCATCCGCCGTTTAAAAGAGCCTGTCGGGAAAAATAGTTTATTCGCAGCAACAGCGACGGATTTTGCATCGGCCTCCGTTTTATGGATATCCCGTTCATCGGAGGCGGGACAGTCCAGCAAAGGAACTGACGAAATGAAGAAGCTTTTTGCGGTCGCCCTGCTCGGCACCATCGCCCTCACCCCGGCGCTTGCACACAGCGAAGGCATGAAAGGCGTACGTGGCGGCGAGGAAATGAAAGCCCATATGCTCGAACGCTTCAAAGCCGCCGACGAAAATGGCGACGAGAAGCTGACCAAGGCCGAGATCTACCAGTCCCGCGGCAAACGCGCGGCCGAGATCGACACCAACGATGACGGTGTGATCGATGTCGAGGAAATCGATGTTGCCCGGAAAGAAATGCGCCTGAAGCGTCAACAGCGCATGCTGAATCGGATGGACACAGACGGCGACGGTGTCGTCAGCACCGACGAGTTCGCCCGCTCCGGCACCAGGATGATGCAGAAAATGGATCGTGATCGGGACGGTGTCATCACCATGGAAGAAGCCACGACCCCTCGAATGAAAGGGTATGGCATGCATCACGGCAAAGGTTTCAGTGGCAAGCACGGCGGCATGTCTGGCGGCAAGATGGAATGCCCGCGCTAGACGTGTGACAGCGGTTCGTGGAATCGGGAATGTGCATGATTAAGTCTGATAATGAGCTGCTTTGTCTCGTCGCCGATGGTGGCGAGACAGCTTTCGACAGACTCGTTTTGCGACATCAAGGTCCGATATCCGCCTTTGCCTACCGCATGCTCGGGAACCAGAGCGATGCCGAGGAGATCTCGCAAGAAACCTTCGGCCGCGTCTGGTCCCACGCCCCGCGGTGGAACCCGGACGGCAAGGCAAAGTCCTGGATCTACCGAATCGCTCACAATCTATGTATCGACCGTCTGAGAGCCCGGCACACAACGGTCGATATCGCCGATCAGGAAATCGAGGATGGAACTCCCGACCCTGAACAGACCCTCGCCCGGAAAAGAACGGGGACGAGCGTGCGTCATGCAGTGGAGCTTCTGCCAGAGCGCCAGAGAATCGCGATCTCGCTGTTCCATCTTAAGGACATGACGGCCAACGAGGCTGCGGAAACGATGGATATCAGTATAGACGCTCTGGAATCATTGCTCCGGCGAGCACGGAAGAAACTGAAAGAGATCATGCAGGACCAACAGTCCGGCACATTAGAAAAAGCGGCTGTCGGAGAAAACTGATGACAAGCATGAACGAAGCGAGATTCAGGGAACTGGCGGATGCTTTCGGAAGCGACCCGTCGAAATGGCCCGAGCAGGAACGCCAAATGGCACTCCAACTCCTGGAGGCTCATCCGGCGCTCCGTGACGTACTCAACGAAGCTGCGGCTCTGGACTTCGAACTCGACGCCATGATGGCTGCTCCAGAAAGGGCCATCGCCCCAGCGTCGGCTGAAGTCCGCGCGCCAGCAAGCCTGAAGCTGAAAGGGTTGATGAATACGTTATGGCCGTTCGGTGGCTTGTGGCAGCCCGCAGCGGGGCTCGTCGCTGCTAGTGCAGCCGGTTTCATCATCGGCGTCACCTTCACCGACCTGCCGACGGAGACCAGCACGACGGTGAATGATCAAGTGACGATAGTTGAACGTGCGCTGGGCGCGGACGTTGAGGAGAATTTCCTATGACCTGGACCCGGACACGCACACTCGCACTGGTTCTATTCGTATCAATCGCCCTGAACCTGTTTTTCGCAGGCATCATGGTCGGCCGCTTCGACCGTTGGCATGGCGGTCCAAAGGGGCCGAGCCACGGCCACTCAATGACCCGGATGATCGAGAAAAGCCTCGGTGACAGCCTGACGCCGGAACTTCGTGAGAGGCTGACGGCGCACTCCAAAGCCATGCGCGAGACCCGCCGAACCTCCCGCGAGAAGCGGGACGCCATTCGGGACACGCTTTTGCAGGAACCGTTCGACAGGACTGCCTATCTTAAGGCTCTGGAATCGATGAACGAGGTCTTCGACCGAATGCGGACGGAAACGCACTCTTTCATGATCGATATCGTCGAACAATTGACACCGGAACAGCGGCGCAAGCTGGTGAAATCCCTCGGCAGGCACCGCAAGAATGATGACGACTAAGCCTTGTCGTCCTGAGACGGCCTAGGGACTCAGCCCAAAAGCCGTCTCTGAAGAAAACACGTTGATATACTGAAAGGCGTGAACTCAGCCGGCCTTTGCGAGGGCGGCTTTCCTGATTGCCGAAAGCGTGGTTTTCGGCGTGATCGCCTCAGGATCGATCTTCACCTCGATCACGGTCGATTTATCGGATGCCAAAGCCCGTTCGAATGCCGGCTGGAATTCCGAGGTTTCGAGAACCGTCTCACCATTTGCACCATAGGCTTTTGCCAGTGCCGCAAAATCCGGGTTCTGGAGTTCGGTATGCTTCACTCGGCCCGGGAACTCACGCTCCTGGTGCATACGGATCGTGCCGTACATGTTGTTGTTGATGACGATGGCAATGATCTTCGCGCCATGTTGCATGGCGGTAGCCAGCTCCTGGCCGTGCATCATGAAACAGCCGTCGCCGTTCATTGAAACCACCACACGGTCTGGATGCACCAGCGCCGCCGCCACTGCAGCAGGCAGGCCATAGCCCATCGATCCGCTAGTAGGGGCAAGCTGCGTCCGGTAGCCGCGATACTGGTAATAGCGATGCATCCAGTTGGCATAGTTACCGGCACCGTTGGTGATGATCGCATCGTCCGGCAGCGTGGCGTTCAACCAGGCTGCAATCTCCCCCATCTGCACATCGCCCGGAACCGGCAGCGGCTCTAGCGTTGCAAGATAATCTGCATGGCCCTGAGCGATACTCTTCGACCGGCTGCTGCCGTCAACAGGCGCCATCGCCTCCAGAGCCTCCGCAAAAGCTCTCGGCCCGGAATTGATCATCATGTCGGCCTGATATACCCGGCCAAGCTCTTCCGCGCTGCCATGGATATGCACGAGCCCCTGCTTCGGGCGCGGAATGTCGAACATGGTGTAGCCGCCGGTGGTCATCTCGCCCAGCCGGGTGCCGAGCGCGATCACCATATCGCTTTCCTGAATGCGGGCCGCAAGGGACGGATCGATGCCGATGCCGACATGGCCTACGTAATTCGGATGCCGGTTGTCGAAGTAATCCTGACAACGGAAGGACGCACCGACAGGAACACTGTTGGCAACCGCGAATGTCTCGATCCGCTCGCACGCCTGACGATCCCAGCCGCCGCCGCCGACAATCATGATCGGTCGCTCTGCCTTATCCAGCATGGCCCTGAAATCGGCCATCTGCTGCTGGCCCGGATGCGGCTCGACCGGCACATAGGGTGCGATGCCTGCCACATCGGCATAATCCATCAGCATGTCTTCGGGCAAAGCGAGAACCACCGGACCCGGACGGCCAGAGACTGCCGTGTGGAATGCCCGGCTGATATATTCCGGAATGCGCGCCGCATCGTCGATCTGCGCCACCCATTTCGCCATCTGACCGAACATCCGGCGGTAGTCGATTTCCTGGAAAGCTTCTCGCTCCACCATCCAGCGCGCCACCTGGCCGACCAGGAGCACCATCGGTGTGGAATCCTGAAAAGCGACATGGACGCCGGCGCTGGCATTGGTCGCGCCGGGACCACGGGTGACCATGCAGACGCCGGGACGCCCAGTCAGCTTGCCATAGGCGTCCGCCATCATCGCCGCGCCGCCTTCCTGGCGGCACATCACCGTGCGGATACCGTTGCGCTCCTGCAGGCCGTCGATAACCGCCAGATAGCTTTCACCGGGCACGCCGAAGACGAGATCAACTCCCTCCTCAACAAGCGCATCGACAAGAATATGGCCACCGAGACGGCCATGGCCGGCACTGTTATTTGAGGGAGAGGAGCTCATCTACATAACTCTTATATCGTTGGGATTTCGGTTTACGGCGATCAGCTTCGTTCAGATAGCGGATCGAACTTTTGCCTTTGACTTCTTTCGGCAGCAGCAGCACCCGAATGAAGCGGGTGCATTCCTGCGTACAGGCTTCCGCCCAGACGGTTTGAGCGCCAGGCTCAAACCAGGCATCGCCCGGAAGGTAGTCCTTGGAAAGCTTGTCCGTCGAAAGGGTGAGTTTGCCATTTCGGATGCAGCGGATGCCCGGACCCAGATGGCTATGCGGCACAGCTGTGCCCCCCGTCGGGAAAAGCACGCTGTCGCAGCGGATCAGCCAGTCTTCAAGATTCTCCACGGTGGGAACCTCGTTCGACTCGACGATCTCGCTATGGATACCCTCGCCTAGATCCACTTGCGGTTCAGCTGAAGTCTCGTCCAACTCCCAACGCCACAATTCGCCACCTTCGGTCCCTGCCCGCACGGCCATGCCGGAGCGCATGAACCGGGCTTCGTCGGGCTGCAGCACCGAGCCTCCTTCGAAGCTCAGATCACCGGCATTGCAATAAACAATCCGGCACCCGTCAGGCAGATGTTTTGAGACCGCATGAGGAGAAAACACGTCTTTTATCAGACGCAGAACGTAGGTGGATGTCACCATCAATCCTATCGGCGGGATTGCTTCCCGCCTCCCTTTTGTCGTCCCGCTTTGCGCAGGTTGAATTGCTGATACTACCTCGCGCGATGCGCTGCCACTGGTCAAGGATCGCTTTGCGATAAGTTTCATTCGAATCTGCGACGAACACCAGTTATCGGGTTCGATCAGCTCTCGAACACCAGTTGAAAGCGGTCGGCGGCATAACGGGCAAAACCGTACTCAATGGGAACACCGGCCGGGTCTACATTGATTGACTCGATGACCAGTACCGGCCGGTTTCGCGGTTGTTGAAGATGCTCTGCGTCCTCCACGTCCGGCATCCGTGCCGTCACACGTGTTTCCCTACGGGTGTATTCGCCATAACCAAGATGCGTCAGGACCTTGGTGATCGAGTTCAATTCCTTATGCAATTCCGCGAATCCTGGAACCCTGGCCGCCGGGAAATAGTGACTGCCAACGGAAATCGGCCGGCCGTCCACTTCGCCGATCCGGTCGAGCCGGACAAGGCGGGCTCCACGGGAGAGGCCAAGCTGCTTCAGGATCGCCGGATCGCCAACCTCTTCCGTCAGCAGCAGCGTGCGGCCACCTGGGGTTCGCTTCTGCCGCAGCACGTTGTCCGAGAAGCGCGTTTTCCTGGCGACAAGATAGTCCAGAACATGTTCCTGAACGAAACTTCCCCGGCCCTGCTCCACCCGGATAACGCCCTCTTCGGCAAGCTCCGAGACGGCTCGCCGGAGCGTATGCCGGTTCACGCCATATTGTTGCGATAACTCTGCTTCCGTCGGCATCTTGCTGCCTGGCGGATACGTGCCAGAGCGGATTGCATCGGATATGTCGTTGGCAATCTGGCGCCAAAGGGACTGGCCGCTTTTCCGTTCGATCAAGGCACCCTCACTCGATGAGTCATGAAAATGTCACTGCGCTCCAGTTGCGCAGGTGCGTGGACGCCCCTATAACACTGATAGATATAGACATCTAGACAAATATAAAATTTGTCGAGAGAAAAGGACAGACCGATGGGGACACAGTCACCACAGCATCAGTCACCGGCCCGGAAGCGATGGATGTCAATCCTCGCCAAAGCCTCCTTCGAGGACCTCCGCAGCCTCTGGCAGAACCTGCCCGACAAACCCTCCTGGACCCGGATCCGCCCGGCCGAAATCGGGATGGTCATGGTGCGCGGGCGCATGGGCGGTACTGGGAACCGCTTCAACCTCGGTGAAATGACGGTAACCCGTTGCTCTGTCGGGCTTGAAGGCGGTGTTCTCGGACACGGATATGTCTCTGGGAGGAATAAGGATCATGCGGAAATCGCCGCCGTGATCGATGCCCTTATGCAACGCGAAGAGCGCGCGGAAACTGTCGAGCATTCCATCATCAAGCCACTGGAACTCCGTCACCAACAGAGCCGCGAGACCGCGAGCCGGAAAGCCGCAGCGACGAAAGTCGAATTCTTTACCGTGGCGCGGGAGAACTGATCGATGTCCTTGGAATCCACCATGCAATCCGGACAAACGCTGAAACCGGGCTTCTCGGATCCGGTCAGCCAATCGCAATTGGTTTTCCGCCACCTGCTCGACGCCATGGCCCGTCCGGGCACCATCGAGACAATTGATCTCGACATTGAAGGACCGGAGACACTGGATCTGGCCGCGACCACCATCGCACTGGCCCTGGTTGATTTCGAGACGCCGCTCTATCTCGATCCCGCATTGGCAAATCCGGCGGCTGAAACCTATCTGAAATTCCATTGCGGAACCCGGATCGTCCCGGAAGCGAAAGACGCCGCCTTCGCCATTCTGGATGGCGCGCTCGGAGATCTTGACGCCTTCAATACAGGCACTGACGAGTATCCGGAATTGGGCGCCACCCTGATCATCCAGGTGGAAACGATCCTGAAAGGCGGCACCCTGACCCTGACAGGTCCCGGCATCAAGGACAGCGCGCAACTCGGCCTGCCGGACGTCCCTGCGGCGTTCTGGGAGAGCAGAGCGACGCTGCAACGCTATTTCCCGCGCGGCATCGATCTCGTCTTTGTGGCTGGCGCCAGAATGGTCGCGCTGCCACGCACCACGCACGTCACCCTGCAGAGCGGAAAGGAATAGGCCCATGTATGTAGCTGTCAAAGGCGGCGACAAGGCCATCGAGAACTCGCTGCACTATCTTGCCGATATCCGGCGGGGCGACCGCCAGATCCCGGAACTGTCCCTCCAGCAAATCCGCGAACAGCTCCCGCTCGCCGTCGACCGAGTGATGACCGAGGGCTCGCTGTACGATCCCGATCTTGCCGCACTGGCCATCAAACAGGCCAATGGCGATATTCAGGAAGCGGTGTTCCTGCTCCGGGCCTACCGCACCACCCTGCCCCGGTTCGGCGCATCGCAGGCAATCGATACCGGCACCATGCAGATCCGCCGGCGCATCTCCGCCACCTACAAGGACCTGCCGGGCGGCCAGATCCTCGGTCCGAGCTTCGATTACACACATCGTCTGCTCGACTTCACTCTGGCCGCTAACGGCGAAACGCCCGAGGCACCTAAATCGGAAGAACCGGTTGCCGACGGCATGCCCCGCGTCGCAGATATTCTCGATCATGAAGGCCTGATCGAGCTCGATCTGCCGGATGACGAGGACGGCCCAGTTCCCGACCTGACAAGGGAGTCCACTTCCTTCCCGGCGGACCGCGCGACCCGGCTGCAAAACCTCGCCCGTGGCGATGAAGGCTTCCTTCTGGCGCTCGGCTATTCCACCCAGCGCGGCTTCGGCAACAACCACCCCTTTGCCGGAGAGATCCGGATGGGCGAACTCGCAGTCAGCTTCGAGCCGGAAGAACTCGGCTTCGAGATCGAGATCGGCGAGATCACCGTCACCGAATGCCAAATGGTCAACCAGTTCAAGGGCTCGGCGAAAGTGCCCCCGCAATTCACCCGCGGCTATGGCCTGACCTTCGGCCATTGCGAACGCAAGGCGATGTCCATGGCACTGGTCGACCGGGCTCTCAGGGCGAAGGAGTTCGGTGAAGAGATCACCGCCCCCGCCCAGGACGAGGAGTTCGTCCTCTATCACTCCGACAATGTCGAGGCTTCCGGCTTCGTACAGCACCTGAAACTGCCGCACTACGTCGACTTCCAGGGCGAGCTCGTGACCGTGCGCGAATTGCGCAAGGAAATCGCGGCCCGCGAGGCGGCGGAACGCACTGATGACGACGAACTGGCCGCGGCCGAGTAGGACGAGATCCATGAGCATGACGCAAGAAGCGCAGCCCTGGCAGGCGCCGGAGCATGACAAACCGGTCGAACAGGTTGAAGGCTATAATTTCGCCTATCTGGACGAGCAGACGAAACGGATGATCCGCCGGGCGATCCTGAAGGGCGTCGCCATTCCGGGCTATCAGGTGCCGTTCGGCAGCCGGGAAATGCCCTTGCCTTATGGCTGGGGCACCGGCGGCATGCAGGTGACCGCTGCCGTGATCGGAACGAACGACACGCTTAAAGTCATCGACCAGGGCGCGGACGACACCACGAACGCCGTCAACATCCGCCGCTTTTTCGCCAAGACGGCCGGCGTGGCGACGACCGAGAAGACGGCGGATGCCAGCCTGATCCAGACCCGGCACCGGATTCCGGAAAAGCCCCTGACCGACGATCAGATCCTGATCTATCAAGTGCCGATCCCGGAGCCGCTCCGCTGGGTCGAGCCGCGCGAGACCGAGACCCGGAAGATGCATGCGCTTGAGGAATATGGCGTCATGCATGTCAGCCTCTACGAGAGCATCGCCCGCTTCGGCCGTATCACCACGGCCTACAATTACCCGGTGCAGGTGAACGGCCGCTATATCATGGCGCCGAGCCCGATCCCGAAATTCGACAATCCGAAGATGCACCAGATGGCCGCGCTCCAGCTCTTTGGCGCCGGACGCGAAAAACGCATCTATGCCGTCCCTCCCTATACGGACGTGAAGAGCCTCGATTTCGAGGATCACCCCTTCACCATCCAGTCCTGGGAAGAGAACTGCGCACTCTGCGGAGCGGAAGACAGCTATCTCGACGAGGTCATCACCGATGATGCCGGCGGCAAGATGTATGTCTGCTCCGACAGTGATTATTGCGCCGAACGCCGCGAGGCCGGCCATGTCGGCGATCAGGGCGAACCATTACCCTCCGCAAAGAAGGGAGCCGCCAAATGATGGCGCTTCGTGACAACGGACCTTTGCTTGAAGTCGAAGGCCTGACCCAGAAATACGGCCACCAGATCGGCTGCGAGGATGTGCATTTCTCGCTCTATCCCGGTGAAGTGCTGGGGATCGTCGGAGAATCCGGCTCCGGCAAGTCCACCTTGCTGCGTTGCGCCTCCGGGCTGATGCAGCCGACCGCCGGGAGCGTCCGCTTCGACACGCGGGTCGACGGCCTGCAGGATATCTATGCCCTGTCAGAAGCCGAACGGCGGATGCTGATGCGGACGGACTGGGGGATCATCTTCCAGAATGCCCGCGACGGGTTGCGGATGAACGTCTCCGCCGGCGCCAATGTCGGCGAGCGGCTGATGGCCGTCGGCGAACGCAATTACGGCAGCATCCGGGAGACATCCTCGGAATGGCTGGAAAAGGTCGAGATGGATCTCGGCCGGATGGACGATCTGCCCCGGACCTTCTCCGGCGGCATGCAGCAGCGTCTTCAGATCGCCCGAAATCTGGTTACCAAACCGCGCCTCGTCTTCATGGATGAGCCGACAAGCGGCCTCGATGTCTCCGTGCAGGCCCGCCTGCTCGATCTGGTGCGTGGCCTCGTCCGCCAGCTCGGCATCGCCTGTATCATCGTCACCCACGATCTCGGCGTGGTCCGATTGCTGTCGGATCGCTTGATGGTGATGCGGCGGGGCCGCGTCGTCGAACAGGGCCTGACCGATCAGGTGCTGGACGATCCGCAGCACGCCTATACCCAGCTTCTCGTCTCCTCGATCCTGCCGGTGTGATGACCATGACCGATAACAACCAAAAACACGGCCAAGACATGATCCGCGTCGACAACCTGATGAAGAGCTTCACGCTGCATAATCAGGGCGGCGTGACCCTTCCGGTGCT
Organism: Nisaea sp.; assembly: GCF_034670185.1. Classification (NCBI taxonomy): domain Bacteria; kingdom Pseudomonadati; phylum Pseudomonadota; class Alphaproteobacteria; order Rhodospirillales; family Thalassobaculaceae; genus Nisaea; species Nisaea sp. The sequence goes on along the minus strand of NZ_JAXMNY010000001.1, from coordinate 928,651 downwards.
GGAAGATGTTTCCTTCACTGTCGAGCGGGGAGAATGCGTCATCCTCGCCGGGCAATCCGGTGCAGGGAAATCGACCCTGCTTCGCTCGCTCTACGCCAACTACCTGCCGCAATCCGGAAAGGTCCTGATCCGGCACGACGGCGAACTTGTCGATCTGGTCAGCGCCGAGCCGCATGTCGTGCTCGATATCCGGGCACGGACGCTCGGCTATGTCAGCCAATTCCTGCGCGTCATTCCCCGCGTCGGCACGCTCGATCTCGTGGCCGATTCCCTTCTCGCGCGCGGCATCAACGAAGTCGCCGCTCGCGAAAAAGCCGCGACCTTGCTGAGCCGCCTGCGCATCCCGGAAAGCCTCTGGTCCCTGCCGCCCGCGACCTTCTCCGGCGGCGAACAACAGCGCGTGAATATCGCCATGACCCTCGTGCAGGATTATCCCGTCCTGCTGCTGGACGAGCCGACAGCTTCCCTCGATGCCGAAAACAGGCAAACAGTCGTGGACCTGATCAACGAAGCGCGGCAAAACGGGTCCGCCATTGTCGGCATTTTCCACGATCAGGCCGTGCGCGAGGCGGTCGGCACCCGGACATACGAACTTCAACCTGCGAGGAGCGCGGCGTGAGTACGAGCGAGGCCCCCGATGCCATTCTGACCAATGCACGTATCATTCTGGCCGATGGTGAAGTGCATGGCACCGTTACCGTCCGGAATGGCAGGATCGAGGATATTTCCGAAGGCCGCACCGGCGCGGCCGGGGCCACGGATTTCGACGGTGACTATCTGATCGCAGGCTTGGTCGAGTTGCACACGGACAATCTCGAAAAGCACCTGATCCCGCGCCCGAAGGTCCATTGGCCGGTCATGTCCGCCCTTTTGGCGCATGATGCACAGGTCACGGCGGCGGGTATCACGACGGTGCTCGACGCGGTTGCCGTCGGTGGCACCCTTCGGGACGACGCGCGCGACAAGATCCTGATGGAATCCGCCAATGCCATCCGCGAGGCGAGCGAGCACGACATGCTGCGGGCCAGCCACTTCCTGCACATGCGCTGCGAGGTCGGCAATCCCAATGCCCTCAACCTGTTCGAGCCGTTCAAGGAAGATTCGCTGGTCAGGCTGGTATCCCTGATGGATCACACGCCCGGCCAGCGTCAGTTCGTCGATCTCAGCAAACTGAAGATCTACTACACCGGCAAGCACGCCATGAGCGACGCCGAATTCGATGCCATGGTTGAGGAGCGCAAGAAGAACCAGGTTCTCTATTCCGACAAGCACCGGCGGACCATCGCTGCGGCCTGCCGGGATATGGGCGTGGTCATTGCCAGCCATGACGATGCCACGGTGGATCATGTGGACGAGGCGCACGAACTGGGCCTGACCATCAGCGAATTCCCGACCACGCTGGAAGCGGCACAACATGCCCGCAAGAAAGGCCTCACCAACATCATGGGCGGGCCGAACGTGGTCCGCGGCGGCTCGCATTCCGGCAATGTCTCGGCCGGTGAATTGGCCGAAGCAGGCGTGCTGGATGCACTCTCATCGGATTATGTCCCGGCCAGCATGCTGCACGGCGCTTTCTTGCTGCATGAAAAACATGGCCTGCCGCTGCCTAAAGCACTGGCGACGGTCACGTCCAACCCGGCCCGCATGGTCGGACTGGACGATCGGGGGGAGATCCTCCCCGGCAAACGGGCTGACCTGATCCGGGTGCGGCGGGCCAAGGACGGCACACCGGTGGTCCGCAAGGTTATGCGGGCAGGTACGCGCGTCACCTGACGCTTGTTTGAACGAAAGACGGAAAGTTCAGTTCATGGCTCAGAAACAACTCTCCTCGATGCCGACCGTGCACGAAACGGCACAGGTCCGGGACTGCGAACTCGGGGCCTGGACAGAAGTCGGCGCCCGCACCTCCGTCATTGAGACCGAGATGGGCGACTATTCCTACGTGGTGAATGACAGCGACATCATTTACGCTACGATAGGAAAATTCTGCTCAATCGCCTCTCATACGCGCATAAATCCCGGAAATCATCCGAGCACCCGCGCGTCGCAGCATCATTTCCTCTATCGAGCGGCTGCTTATGGCCTGGGAGACGATGACGAGGCGTTCTTCGACTGGCGGCGACAGCATCACTGCACCATCGGGCACGATGTCTGGATCGGCCATGGCGCGACCGTGCTTGCTGGTGTGAATGTCGGAACTGGCGCCGTCATCGCAGCCGGAGCCGTCGTCAGCAAAAACGTTGCGCCTTATACAATCGTTGGCGGTGTTCCATCGAAAGAGATCAAGCGCCGGGTGGACGAGGAGACAGCCGAAGGATTGCTGGAGCTCGCCTGGTGGGATTGGCCGCATGACTTGCTGAAAGAGCGCATGAGCGACTTCCGCGCCCTGCCGGCTCCCGCATTCCTGGCCAAATATCGGTAAGCACCTATCGAAATATCGGATTTTACCGATATTTCGCCTATTGCGTGAATAACGCCGTAAAAGCAGAGACAGACTCTTCAAGCGGCCGGTCGTTGATGAAACTGATCACGCCCGGTCCTTCCAGCGTGAAGGCCTCGGCCCGAGCCAGACGTTTCTGGATATCGGCCTCACTCTCCCGTCCGCGCCCCCTGAGGCGATTTTCCAGAACCGCGCGGGGAACAGTAATGTTCACAACCCGCACATCCGGAAACATCTCCCGAGCTTTGCCGATCAGTGCGCGCGACACATTCACGATGACATGCCGTCCGGCAGACAATTCCGCTTCAATCGCTTTAGGAATTCCGTAGCGCAGATTGTGGGCTTCCCAGCTCAGGCAGTAGCCGCCCTCTTTCTTTGTCCTTTCAAACTCCGCGACCGACACCGGATTGTGCTCCTCGCCACCCGCATCTGCCGGACGCGTAATGTCACGGCGGACGAAATAATGGTCCGGACTGTCCGACAAAGCAGCCTTGGCGCCATCCAGAAGGCTGTCCTTGCCCGCCCCCGACGGCCCCACGACGAGCCAGAGAGTACCGGTGTTGGAGCGACTGTTCATTCGGGGAAACTCACGTGAATAAGGAAGGCTATTACTAGCTCCTCCTCCCCGGCGTGGCGAGGCTCAAGCGCGCATTTCACAGATCCTTAACATGCGAGGAACAGGCCTCGTCGGATGGTTTGTCGAAATATCCGGGCGACTTGTTCGTATTAGGCACTTTCCAGTCACACGCGTGCTGACTAATGTCCGCAACCATGACACAGGAACTTACCTATTTGCTCGGAGACACGCGGCCTGAAGACGGCGCTCTCCTTGAAGTCGCGCCGGGCGTGCACTGGCTGCGCCTGCCGCTGCCCTTCTCGCTCAATCACGTCAATCTCTACCTGCTGGAAGACGATGCCGGCTGGGTGATTGTCGATTGCGGCCTGAACACGGAGAACTGCCGGGTCGCCTGGACGAAGATCCTGAAGGACGTGATCGGGAACGATCCGGTGCAGGCCATCATCGGCACGCACTTCCATCCGGATCATGTCGGTCTCGCCGGTTGGCTGCAGGAGCAGACCGGCGCCCCGCTCTGGATGAGCCGGACCGAATGGCTGAATGCCCGGTCCTTCTATCTCGACACGTCCGAGGATTTCGTCGATCAGATGGTCGGCTTCTATGGAAAGCTCGGCCTTGGCGCGGATATCAACGGCGAGATGCGCAAGATCGGCAACGAATACCGCAAGCTGGTCTCGCCTATTCCGCCTGCCTTCAACCGCATTGGACCGGATACGACATTCGAGATCGGCGGCCGCACCTGGCGCCCCTATTTCGGCGCCGGACATTCCCCGGACCATGTCTGCCTGTTTTCGGAAGCAGACAACCTGATGCTCGGCGGCGATCTGCTGCTGCCCCGCATCACGCCGATCATCGCAGTCTGGTGGACCGAGCCTGACGGCAACCCGCTGCAGGATTTCTTCACCTTCCTCGACAGCATGAAGGGCGGCAAGGACGACATTCTCGTACTTCCCGGCCACGACGGCCCCTATCGCGGCATCAATTTCCGGATCGACGCACTCCGCAGCCACCATGACGAGCGGCTGGAGGAAACCATCGAGGCCTGCGACCGCCCGTCATCCGCCGCCGAGGTGATGAAAATCCTCTTCATGCGCGACCTCGACCTGCACCAGACCCGCTTCGCCGTCGGCGAAACGCTGGCGCACCTGCATCTGCTGATCGAAGACGGGCAGATTACCCGGGAGCTTGGCGATAACGGGACGTACAGGTACGGACGGGCCGCCTAGGCTGTGGCTACGGGACTCACTATTGCGAGGTTCCAACCGCGTTGAGCCAGCCCGCAAAGCCGGATTGCCTATCCGGCCTCTCCCGACCCAAAGAGGCCATTGGCAACGGCGGACTTAAGCCGCCCGTCTTCGAACTACGCAATGCCTTCGAAGTAGCGCTCGAAGGCGGCCACCAGACGCTCCGTCACATCGGACGGCACGGAGACCGAGTGTTCCCGGGCCGGGGTGCTGACGAAATCGAGCAGATGCGGTACGAGATCTCTCCCGTGAAGACCGTGAAACCGATGCCTTCGAAATAGCGGGCGATTTCCACATTGTCGAAGTCAAAATAGTACAGGTCCGACCCGAGATCCGCCGTCGGCCACATACCGGATCCATCCCCTCCAGGCCGGAACGGCGGGTGCTGCCTTCCCATAGCCGGTTCGGTCGTTGCGGAGACGAGAATAGCCCCTTAGGGCCAATGTCGAATTCTTCCAGAATCTGCCCGGCGCTTTTCATTTCAGCCGCCGAATTTCCAAAATTTCCAAAATTAGCCGTCGAATTTCCAAAATTTCCAAAATTAGCCACCGAATTTCCAATCAGAACATTGTAATCAAAGGAGAATATTTTCCACCCTGAGGGGGAAGTTCCGCTGCCTCGTCAATTTATAGGCGGCCGGATGATGACATTCAGGCCGGAGGCCGTGACGATGAATCGAGGCTACGTGACGAACACGGAGGCGGACCGGCTTTCGGCAACCGGCTCCCGCACGGCACACGACTTGCCCGTATCGCCGGACTTGGTCATGCCGCCGGTGCCCGTACAGCCGCTCCTGATCGTGATGGACTCCCGGGTTCCGGCTGCAGACGAGATCCTGGAGGGGGTGACCGGCCCGGCCCGCGTCGTGCGGGTCGATCCCGGACAGGATGGCCTGGCACGGCTTGTGGCGGCAGTGCGCGCAGCACCGGGCCACCGGCTGGCGGTGATCTGCCATGGCACACCGGGGGCGCTGATCCTTGGCGACCGGCCTCTGACCGGGGACAGTCTGCGGGCGCGCCGGCACGCCCTTGCGGCGATGGGACATGTTCTCGCCGGTGCGACGATAGAGCTCTATGCCTGCTCGGTCGCTGAGGGAGAGGCCGGCCAGACTTTCGTGACGACGCTGGAGCGGACGACCGGATGCCCGGTGGCCGCCGCCAGCAAGCCGGTCGGCGGCTCGGCGCTTGGCGGATCCTGGATCCTCGACGCCGGCTGCCCTGTGCCGCGCCCCGCGCTGAACACCGCGGCCCTCACCGGCCTGCCGGTCCTGTTGAACACTTGGAGCGGCGGAACGGGAGACTGGAACACGGCCGGCAATTGGCTTGGAGGCGTGCCCGGCGGCTCCGATACTGCCAACATCGCTAACGGCGGCACGGCGCAACTGGCCGGGGCCGCGCCCGCGATCGATAGCTTCTATATCGGGACTGGGTCCGGAAGCAGCGGGACTCTGCAGGTCACCGGTGGCGGGACGCTGACGGCCAATGGCGGCCAATCTTTTGTCGGTAACAGTTCTGGCAGCACAGGGGCATTGCTCGTCGACGGTGCGGGCTCGGCCGTGAACACTGGTGCCCAAAATCTGCTCGTCGGAAATTCGGGGGTCGGGACCCTCACCGTTACGGACGGCGGCTCGGTCACCGTCGGCGGCACGCTTTACACCGGCCTTTTCACCGGCAGCACCGGCACGCTGAACATCGGTAATGGCGGTGCTGCGGGCATCGTGAACGCCTCGACGATCAGGACCAGCTCCGGCACCGGCACCGTCAACTTCAACCACACCGATACCGGCTACGTCCTCAGCAGCGACGGCACCAGCAGCGGCACGGCCGTCACCATCGCCGGCTCGACGGCGGTGAACCAGATGGGCACCGGCACCACCATCCTGACCGGCACCAACACCTATACCGGCGGCACCACGGTGAGCGGCGGCACCCTTCAACTGTCCGGCGGCAGCGCGCTCTCGAACAGCGGCAGCGTCTCGGTGTCCGCCGGTGCGACACTGGACCTGAACGGCACAACCGAGTCCATCGGAGCCCTGTCCGGCGCCGGCACCGTGTCGATCGGGGCCGGGGCCCTGACCGTCAATCAGGGAACCAACACGACCTTCTCCGGTGTGGTCTCGGGGACGGGCAGTTTGACCAAGACCGGCAGCGGTACGCTGACGCTCTCCGGCAGCAATACCTATACCGGCAACACCACCATCTCGGCCGGCACCGTGCAGCTCTCCGGGGGCAACGCCCTCGATGACAACGGCACCGTCAATGTCGCCGCCGGGGCTACCCTGGATCTGAACGGCACCACCGAGACCATCGGCGCCCTCACCGGCTCCGGCACCGTGAATGTCGGGGCCGGCTCTATCTCCTTTTCCGATCCCGGGGCCAACACGTTCTCCGGCACCCTGAGCGGAAGCAGCACCTATTCCATTGCCTCCGGCGTCACCCTCAAGGGAACCGGGACCTACAGCACGCCGGTCACCATCCTGTCGGGTGGCACCATCGCCCCCGGCAACAGCCCGGGGACGATCTCCACCGGCAACCTCACACTCTCCAGCGGCTCCACCGCGACGATGGAGATCGACGGCACCACCGCCGGAACCGGATATGACCAGGTCTCCGTCACCGGCACCGTCACCATCAATTCGGCGACCCTGAACACGGTGTTCGGCTACACATCGACGACCGGCGACAATTATGTGCTGATCAGCAATGACGGGGCCGATGCCGTGACCGGGACCTTCAGCGGCCTTGCGGAAGGGGCGACCTTTACCAGCGGCACGCGCCAGTACCAGATCAGCTATGCCGGCAGCGACGGCAATGACGTGACGCTGCGGGATATCGGCGCGAAGCCTGTGGCCTCCGGCGGCAACGACAATGCGAGCGCGGCGACATCCGGCGATGACGTGCTGAGTGGTACGAGCGGAGCCGACACGCTTTCAGGATTGGCCGGTAGCGACGTGATGTATGGCGGCAATGGTACCGACCTGCTTTACGGCAACCAGGGGGCGGACACGCTCTGGGGGCAGGAAGAAGCGGACACGCTCTATGGCGGCCAGGACGGAGATATCGTCTATGGCAACCAGGGGGCGGACATCGTCTGCGGCAACCGGGGGAACGACACGCTCTATGGCGGTCAGGGCGACGATACACTGATCGGGGGGCAGGAGGATGACCTGCTCCAGGGCAATCTCGGAGCCGACGTGATCTACGGCAACCAGGGCGCAGACACGCTCTCCGGCGGCGACGGTGCGGATACGCTCTATGGCGGACAGGGGAATGACATACTGACCGGCGGGACCGGAGACGATGTCCTCACCGGCGGGCTCGGGGCCGACCGGTTCAGCTTCGAGACGGCGGACGGCAACGACATCATCTACAGCTTCACCGCGGGCGAGGACCAGATCGCCGTTGCCGCCGGGATCAACGGCACGGCAGTCGCCACACCGGAGGACATGCTTCTCCGGGCCGCCGACAATGCCGCCGGGGACGCGGTCATTGACTTCGGGGCCGGCAACTCGGTCACCCTGATCGGCGTGCATACGGGCGCCCTCTCCAGCGCCGACTTCATGATCTTCTAAGGCGGAAGACTGGAGCAACGAGGGAAGTTCGGTGAACTGCCCCGGAGGAGCGAACGGCGGCTCCCCACCTTTGCTGACCGACGCGGTCGATTGACCGACTTCCGAGGTTTTACCGAAAGTAGTCATCGGAACGCGCCCGTTTATGAAGGCCCGTCCTAGACCGCTTCTTCGTTGTGGACCACGCCGCTGATCAGGTTTTCCCGGTAAAGCGCCGCCTCGTCGAGCCATGCCGCAGCCGGGCTCAGCGCCCCGATCAGCCGCTTGATTTCCTTTTCCTGCTCCCGGCGCGCGTCTTCAGCCTCGGCGACAGTGACCTCCGCGAAGGACAGTGCATCCCCCGGCTTCAGGCGACCAAGACGCGGGATGTCCGCGGAGATGACGGTGCCGATCTTCGGATATCCGCCCGTGGTCTGATGGTCCGCCAGCAGGATGATCGGCAGGCCGTTGCCGGGCACCTGGATGGCGCCGGTGACGATGCCGTCCGAGGTGATGTTGTAGCCGCGTGCATGCTCGAGCGCCGGGCCTTCCAGACGCATTCCCATCCGGTCCGCTTCCCGGCTGACGCTGTATTCATTGGTCAGGAAAGCGGCGGCGCTCTCGTCGGTGAAATAATCCCGCTGCGGGCCGAACACGACACGGACCGGGCCGCCGGCATCGAGATATCCGGGATTTTCCAGCCGAAGCTCGCCCCGCGCGGGAACCGCGTTCAGGCGCAGGGGCAACTCATCCCCGTCCTTCAGCGCGCGGCCCTGAAAGCCGCCGATCTGCGAGCGGCCATAGGTGGATAGGCTGTCAAACACGGCGGGCAGATCGCAGCCGCCTTCAATGCAAAGATAGGCCGCACCGCTATCCGTCACCGGATTGACGGACAGCCGGTGTCCACGTTTCAGGGTAACGCTCTGATATGACGGGAGTTCGACACGCTCTCCCGCCTCGACGACAATCCCGGCCCGGGTGCCGACCAGCGCCACGCGAACGCTTTCCGCCAGTACTTCAAGAACAGGTCCGATCAGCCGGAACTCGATGGCGGCCATCCCCTCGTCATTTCCGACCAGCGCATTGCCGATCCGGAGAGACACGGGATCGAGCGCGCCGGACACGGGCACGCCCCTGTTCTGGAAGGCCGGGCGGCCGAAATCCTGCAGGGTCGGCGCGAAACCGGCCTGGATCACCCTGAGCCCGCTCATGCGCCCTCTCCCGGTGCGATATCCTCCACGACAGGCAGGTAGTTCCCAGCCTCGACATCCTTCCGCAGCGCTTCATACTCGGCCAGCGATACCGGCTGGAAATGAACCCGATCCCCGGCGGCGACCAGAATCGGCGCGTCACGGGTGGGATCGAAGAATTCGACCGGTGTGCGGCCGATCAGATGCCAGCCGCCGGGACTCTCGACCGTGTAGATCGTGGTCTGCCGCACAGCGATGGAGATCGAGCGGGCCGGTACCTTGACGCGCGGCTCGAACCGTCTCGGCACATCGAACGCTTCCGGCAGCAGGCCGAGATAGGGGAAGCCCGGCAGGAATCCCATCATCAGGACTTCCTGCGGCGCGGCGGTATGGCCGCGCACCACCTCCGACGCGTCCAGCTTCATGTCCCGCGCCACGCTATCGAGGTCCGGCGCGCACTCGCCCTCATAGCAAACCGGTATGGACCAGAGCCGGTAGCCGTCCTCGCCCTCGTGCTGATGATGCAGGATCTCGGAAATCGCCGATTGCAACTCGGAGGAACGCGTCACCAGCGGATCGTAATGCACCATCAGGGAGCGGATCGTCGGGACGATATCGACAATGCCAGCCAGCGACAGCTCGCGCAGCTTGGCGGCGACATGGCGCACCTGGCGGTTTACGGCCGCATCGACGGCTTCGCCGAACTGCACGACAAGGGCGGTATCCCCGGCGGGGAGAAAGACAGGTTCCGACATCACAATGGTTCTGTTCCGGACATGGACCGTAAGAAGGGTTTGGCGCTAGTCTTCACGTCCAACCGCCCATCGACCAAGCGTCCGGACGCGCGAGCCGCGCTTCGAGACAATAGCCACGGACCATAAGCATGACCAAAGTGAATTTGAACGCCGATATGGCCGAAGGTTTCGGCGCTTACGATATCGGCGACGACATGGCGATGCTGAAGATCGTCGGCTCGGCCAATGTCGCCTGCGGGTTTCATGGCGGGGACGCCAATGTGATGGACCGGGTCGTGGGCACGGCCAAGGCGGAAGGCGTCAGCATCGGTGCGCATCCGGGCTTCAACGATCTCTGGGGTTTCGGCCGCCGCCGGATTTCCATGTCCCCGCGCGAGGTCGAGGCGATGATCGCCTACCAGATCGGCGCCTTGCAGGCGATGGCGGCGCTGCACGGCATGACGGTCACGCACATGAAGCCGCATGGCGCGCTGAACAACATGGCCTCCGAAGACAGGGATCTCGCCGAAGCCATCGTGCGCGCGACCAAGGCGGTCGACCCGGCCATCATCCTGCTGGCCACGACCGGCTCCGAGCTGATGAAAGCCGGCACAACGCTCAACGTGCCGACCGCTTCGGAGGTTTTCGCCGACCGCACTTATGATTCCAAGGGCAGCCTGACCAGCCGGAAGCGCGACGACGCCATGATCCGTAATCCGCAGCAGGCCGTCGAGCATGTCCTGCGCATGGTCGAGACCGGCAAGGTCCGCTCGACCGACGGCGTGGACATACCTGTGGTGGTTCATTCCATCTGTATCCATGGGGACGAGCCGACAGGCCCGGCCGTGGCCGGCGCCGTCCGGGCCGCGCTCGAGGCCAGGGGTATCGACGTGGTGACCCTGCCGGACGTGCCGCTTGACTGACCAACTGCCACTCAACTGACTAACTGTTGTGTCCAACCCAGGAGCTACCCCCGTGAGTCGTGAGCAAGCCATCTCTGCCGCCGCCGAACATTTCGACAGCGGCGATTTTCTCAAGGACCTGAGCCGCCGGGTGGCTATCCGCACCGAAAGCCAGCTCTACGAAGAGCGGAAGCCCGACATGGAGGCCTATATGGCTGAAATGCGGGCGGCCCTGGAGCCGATGGGATATGTCTGCGAGCAGTTCCCGAACCCCTCGCCAAAGGGCGGCCCCTTCCTGATCGCCACCCGTCACGAGGGCGACAACCTGCCGACCGTGCTCACCTACGGTCATGGCGATGTTGTCCGCGGCATGGAAGGCCAATGGGCCGAGGGACGCGATCCATGGACCCTGACCGAGGTCGGCGAGCGGGTCTACGGCCGCGGGACCGTCGATAACAAGGGCCAGCACTCGATCAATATCGCCGGCCTTAACGCCGTCCTGAAGACCCGTGGCAAGCTTGGCTTCAATTCCAAGATACTGATCGAGTCCGGCGAAGAATCCGGCTCCCCGGGACTGGCGGACTTTGCAAAACAACAAAAAGCCAAGCTGAAGGCCGATTTTCTGATCGCCTCCGACGGTCCCCGTATCAGTGCCGATCACCCGACCGTGTTCATGGGCTCGCGCGGGGCCTATCCGATGGATATCACCTGCGACCTGCGCGAAGGCGCCCACCATTCCGGCAACTGGGGCGGTCTGCTCGCAAACCCGGCGGTCATCCTCGCCCATGCGCTCGCCAGCATCGTCGACCGGCGCGGCCAGATCCGCGTGCCGGAATGGCGCCCGACCACCCTCACCCCGGCAATCCGGGCCGCGCTCGCCGAGTGCGAGCTCGAGGCGGAAGCGAACGGCCCGCAGATCGATCCGAATTGGGGGGAAGAGTCCCTCACGCCGATCGAACGGGTGATCGGCTGGAACAGCTTCGAGATCCTCGCTTACACGGCCGGCCTGCCGGACAAGCCGGTGAACGCGATCCCAGGCCGGGCGACCTGCCGCGGACAGCTCCGCTTCGTTGTCGGCACCGATCCGGAGGACATCGTTCCGGCCCTGCGCCGGCATCTGGAGCGCGAAGGCTTCCCGATGGTCACCGTCGCGGACGCCGATCGCGGCTACATGAAGGCGACGCGCCTCGATCCCGACCATGCGCTCGTGCAGTGGGCGGCGGGATCGATCCAGCGCACGACCAACAAGAAGACCGCGATCCTGCCGAACCTCGGCGGCTCCCTGCCGAACGACGTCTTCAGCGAAATCCTCGGCCTGGCCACCATCTGGGTGCCGCATTCCTATGCCTCCTGCTCCCAGCATGCGCCGAACGAGCATGCACTGAAACCGATCCTCCGCGAGGGCCTGCAACTCACCGCCGGCCTTTTCTGGGATATCGGCGACGGTACCCTTCCGGAAAGCTGGTAATCCGATGACCGCGCGGCGTGTTCTGTCGGCTGAGATCAGCCACGAGACCAATACTTTCAGTGTGTTGCGGACCGACATGGACGCCTATTTGCGTCGGCAATGCTATTTCGGCGACGCGATAGCCACGCATATGTCCGGCACCGCGACGGAAGTGGCCGCCCATATCGATGCCGCGCGGACCTACGGCTGGGAGATGATCCCGACCGTTGCGGCCCATGCCACACCAAGCGGCATGACCACAGCGGACGCCTGGGAGGAACTGTGCAACATCGTGCTGGCCGGTCTCGACACGGGACCGGTCGACGGGGTCATGCTGGCCCTGCACGGGGCCATGGTGACCGAGAGCAGCCAGGACGCGGAAGGTGATCTGCTGAAGAGGCTGCGGGACCGTCTCGGCACGCAGGTTCCGATTGCCGTCACGCTAGACCTGCATGCGAATGTGACGGACGGAATGGCCGCGTTTGCTGATATCCTGGTGCCTTACCGGACATATCCGCATATCGATCAGTACGAGGCCGCGACGGAGGCTGCCGCCCTGCTGCAGCGGGCAATGGATAAAGAAATCCGTCCGGTCACGGTTGTAGCCCGGCGCCCGACCCTCGACGGTCTCAATCACGGCCGGACCCAGGAAGGCCCGATGGTCGAGCTGCTGGCCCGGGCTGCGGACATCAAGGCCGCCGATCCGGCTATTCTGGAAATCGGCCTCTGCGCCGGTTTCGCCTGGTCGGACATAGCCGAGGCCGGCCCATCCGTCAGCGTCACCACGGATGGCGATGCGGGAAAAGGCCAGAAAATCGCCGACGACCTGATGCAGTTCGTCTGGGACACCCGGGCAATCAACACCGTTCCCCTGCTCTCTCTCACGGAGCTTTCCGAGAAGATCAGGAACGGCCCCACGGGCAAGGGACCGCTGGTCATTGGCGATACCACAGACAATCCGGGCGGTGGTGGTTATGGCGACGGTGTTCGCCTGCTGGAAAGCATTATCGCGACGGGCATTTCGAATGCGGCACTGGCCGCGATTTGCGATCCGGCGGTTGCCGAACAGGCTCATACAGCCGGTGTTGGAGCAAAAATCGCCATCTCGCTTGGCGCAAAAGTCGATCCAGACAGCTATGGGCCGCCAATCGAGACGGATGCAACAGTGCTCGCCCTCAACGAGACCGGAGCTTTCGTCTGCGACGGGCCGATGTGGGCCAATATGGAAGTGCGCCTCGGCCGCGCCGCCCTGCTCGACATTTCAGGCGTGAAGGTGGTGATCGCCAGCAGCAATCTGCAGGTCACGGATCAGCAGGCGCTGAAGCTGTTTGGACTCGATCCGGCGGCGCTGGACGTGATCGCTGTCAAATCCTCCCACCATTTCCGCGCCGCCTTCCAGCCGGTCGCCCGCGACGTCGTGCTGGTCGATAGCGGATGTCTCGTCTCCCAGGACTACAGTAGCTTTGACTACAAGCATCTGCGCCGGCCGATCTGGCCGATCGATCCTCTTTCCTGAGCGGCGACACCGCGAAAAGGAGGTGCGCGCGCCCTGCATCGACCCGCTTGAAATGCGTGATGAAGCGTGGAGCCTGAGTGCAGTGAAACCCTATCTGCACGCCATATTCCCCCTGCGGTGCAAGCGCGCGCACCTGCGTTGAAAGATCGCCCCGGTTCTCGACGGAAACAGGAATCCCTTATCACGTCCACAAATGCCTGGCACGCCGACGCCGCTTCGCAGTCGGCGCTGCGCCGCCTGGCCACGGCCCGGCTTGGAAAGCCACATCAATTTCCGGCAGTTAAATATCTTTTAAGTATTCTGGAGAATCACCCCTCTCACGGAAAACAACGGCTCTGTTCCAGGACGAGCCGGGTTCACCTCATACCAACAACGACTGATTTTCAGAGAACTAACAGATGTTCAAGAAACTCATCATTGCCGCTGCAATGCTGTTCACCGCCACCGTGGGTGCAACTGCAGCCGAGTTCGCCTCCGAGGCGGAAGCCAAGGCGATGGCTGAAAAAGCTGCTGCGCATATCAACTCGGCCGGACTTGATGGTGCTATCAAAGATTTCATGGCCCCGGGTGGCGAATGGCATGACCGCGATCTCTATGTTTTCGTGTTCGATCTCAAGGGCACCACGATTGCGCACGGCGCCAAGGCAGCACTGGTCGGCCGCGACCTGACCGGTCTCCGCGATGTCGACGGCAAGCAGTTCATCCAGGATTTCCTGAAGGTCACGGATGCAGCTTGGGTCGATTACAAATGGCAGAATCCGACGTCCAACGCTGTCGAGCCGAAGACATCTTACATCATCCGACTGGCTAATGAAGTCGTCGGTGTCGGCGCCTACAAGCGCTAATACAAGCTATACGAACCACGTCGGGGGCGGATTTTCCGTCCCCGGCCGTATATAAAATTTTGGGACCGGAACACCGAAAATGCTGAAAAATCTTCCCATTATTCAGAAAACACTAATCGCACCTGGTGTTGCGTGCTTGATGATCCTGATCATCGCAGCGGTATTCTTCATTTCTTTAAAGGAGACAACCAATCTCCAGAAGAATGCGGGGCTTGCCGGGCAACTGGTCCTTGACACCAAAGAGCTGCAAGGGCTTGTCAATGCTGGTCATGCAACGCTGTTCCGAGCTCTCAGCTGGCAACAGTCCGGAGTAGCTGCCGAGGACGTTGCGAAAGCAGCCGAGGAAGCACGGACCATCTTCGGAAACGTTGAAGCGCTATTCGCAAAGATTGAGGCAAATACTCCCGCAGACAAAATAGAGGCCCTGCAGACGATCCGGGAAGGGTATGGCGCGTATCGTGGTGTCGCGACTGAAACACTCGAGACCGTCGCTATCGACTCATTCCTGGCCTCCATGTTGATGACCGACGCTCACGTCAGGCTGAGTGACGTCTCCGGGAAGATTCAGGAGCTCTCCGACGCCATCATCAAGAAGGCGGACGACTTACAGAATCAAGCCAAGGCGGCGCAGGATCTGGCCGAGCTGGAAGTTATGGGTGTCGTTGTCGTCGCCTTTATCCTTTCGCTTGCAATCAGTATTTTCACCGGCCGCGCCATCACTGCTCCAATCAGCCGGATCACAACAGTGATCAAGGAAATCGCATCCGGGCACAGCAACACCGATATTACCGATCAGGATCGCAAAGACGAGGTCGGTGCGATTGCCGAAGCCCTCGGCGTCATGAAGGAAGGCTTGATCGAGCGCGAGGAAATGCGCGCCAAACAGATTGCCGAAGAACAGGATCGGTCGAAACGGGCCGAGCGGATCGAAGCATCAATTGCCCGCTTTGAAAACATGATCGGGCAATCCATGACCGAACTTAACAGCATGGCGGCCAACCTGAATGACACCGCCAACGAGATGACTCTTGCCGCCGGCGAGACCAACACACAGTCGGATCAGGTAGCCTCTGCGGCATCCCTGGCCTCGACCAACGTGAACACTGTTGCCGCCGCGACGGAGCAACTCTCCGCATCGATCGGCGAAATCACCCGCAAGGTCTCCGATGCCTCACAGATCAGCAGCTCCGCTGTTGCCGAAACCGAGCGGACGAACGTGCAGATGCAGGCTTTGGCGCAGTCGGCCGAGAAGATCGGCGAGATCGTCACGCTCATCCGGGATATTGCCGAGCAGACAAACCTGCTTGCCCTGAACGCAACAATCGAGGCTGCCCGGGCCGGCGATGCCGGCAAGGGCTTCGCGGTGGTCGCCAGCGAGGTGAAAAGCCCGGCAAATCAATCCGCCCAGGCAACCGAGGATATCTCAACACAGGTTCAGGAAATCCAGCAGTCCAGCAGCGCGGCGGTCGAGGCAATCACCCGCGTGACCGGCCTGATCTCCAACCTGTCGGAATCCTCAACCATGATCGCGGGCGCAGTCGAAGAGCAGTCAGCAGCCACGTCCGAGATTTCACGCAATGTTCAGGATGCCGCGACCGGTACCGATGAGGTTACCAGCAGCATCGCACACGTGAATCAGGCGACAGTAAAAACCAGCGCCGCGGCCGAGAACGTGACGGGAACTGCATCCCGCATGAACGACTCTGTCAGCGCCCTGCGCAGTCAGGTCGACGCTTTCCTCGCAGAGGTGCGCTCCGCCTGATTTGAGAATCGGTGAATTTATATGCAAACGGCCGGGCATCTGCCCGGCCGTTTTCTTTAGTCCTTCATCTCAACAGGACCATCCGCCTTGAGCCATTCGCCGAGGCCGCCCTCGAGATGGGCGACGGGCGTCAGGCCCATGTCCTGCGCCGTTTTGGCGGACAGAGCGGAACGCCAGCTCGCGGCGCAATAGAAAACGAAGGTTTTATCCTCGCCGAAGAAGTCCTTGTAATAGGGGCTGGCCGGATCGATCCAGAATTCCAGCATGCCGCGCGGCACATGGCGCGCGCCCGGAATGCGGCCGGTCTTGGCGATCTCACGCACATCGCGGACATCGATAAAGGTCACGTCGTCGCTGCCGACCATGGCCTTTGCATCCTCGACAGAGACGATGCGGACCTGCTCGTTGGCTTCGGCCACCATGGAGTCGACTGTTTTAATGGTTTTCTCGGCCATTGAGGCCCTCCCTCAGGATCACGTTTCTGGGGAGAGCCTAGTGCGCGCGAGGCGCAAACGGAATGGCCTTTCGGGAACCGGACTGATGTTCCGGCTCCCTTGGGTCGTCAGGAGAGTATCAGCCTTCGGCCGCTATCTTGCGGGCGTGCTTCTTGCGCTCGTTGATATCGAGATAGCGCTTGCGCAGACGGATATTGTTCGGTGTCACCTCAACCAGCTCGTCATCACCGATATAGGAGATCGCCTTTTCCAGCGTCATCCGGATCGGCGGGGTGAGAACGATCGAGTCGTCCTTGCCTGATGCCCGGAAGTTGGTGAGCTGCTTGGACTTCAGCGGGTTAACGTCGAGATCGTTACCCCGGTTGGTCTCGCCGATCACCATGCCCGGATAGATATCCTCGCCGCCACCAATCATCAGCGGGCCGCGCTCTTCCAGGTTGAACAGTGCGTAGGCCGCTGCCTTGCCCTTTTCCAGGCTGATTAGCACGCCGTTACGGCGGGTCGGGATCGGGCCCTTATAGGGACCGTAGGAATCGAACACCCGGTTCATGATGCCGGTACCACGGGTATCGGTCATGAATTCGCCGTGATAGCCGATCAGGCCACGCGACGGGCAGCGGAAGGTCACCCGCTGCTTGCCACCACCAGACGGACGCATGTCCATCAATTCGGCTTTGCGCTGCTGCATCTTTTCGACCACGGCGCCGGAGAATTCCTCATCCACGTCGATGACGACTTCTTCCATCGGCTCGAGGCGCTGGCCGGTCTGTGGATCGGACTGGAACAGCACGCGCGGGCGGCTGATCGACAGCTCGAAGCCCTCACGGCGCATCTGCTCGATCAGCACCGCAAGCTGCAATTCACCACGTCCGGAGACCTCGAAGGCATCCTTGTCCGCAGTTTCGGAGACGCGTATGGCGACGTTGCCTTCGGCTTCCTTCTTCAGACGGTCCCAGATCACCCGGCTCGTCACCTTGTCGCCATCCAGACCGCCGAGCGGGCTGTCATTAACGGAGAAGGTCACGGCGATGGTCGAGGGATCGATCGGCTGCGCCATGATCGGCTCGGTCACTTCCGGCACGCAGATGGTGTCGGCAACGGTCGATTTTGAAAGCCCGGCAAGCGCCACGATGTCACCAGCCACAGCTTCGTCCAACGGGACCCGATCCAGGCCACGATAGGCGAGCACCTTGGTGATCCGACCCTGCTCCAGCACCTTGCCGTCGCGAGACAGTGCCTTGACGCTGAGGTTTGGTTTCACAGTACCGGCCTCGATCCGGCCAGTCAGCAGACGACCGAGATAGGGATCGGCCTCGACCGTAGTTGCCAGCATCCGGAACGGCGCGTCCTTCTCGACAGCAGGCGCCGGAACGTGCTTCAGGATGAGCTCGAACAACGGCGCCATGTCTGTGCCAACCTCGTCCGGAGTCTCGCTCGCCCAGCCGGCCTTGCCGGAAGCAAACAGCGACGGGAAGTCGAGCTGCTCTTCATTCGCTTCGAGCGCGGAAAACAGGTCGAACATCTCGTCCTGCACTTCGTAAGCACGCTGCTCCGGCTTATCGACCTTGTTGACCACGACCATCGGACGCAGGCCCAGCTTCAGGGCCTTGGCGAGCACGAACTTGGTCTGCGGCATCGGGCCTTCGGCCGCGTCCACCAGAACGACAACGCCATCAACCATGGAGAGGATGCGCTCCACCTCACCGCCAAAATCGGCGTGGCCCGGTGTGTCGACAATGTTGATACGGGTGCCGCCATATTCGACCGAGGTACATTTGGCGAGAATGGTGATACCGCGCTCACGCTCGATATCGTTGCTGTCCATCGCCCTCTCGTCGACCTGCTGGTTCTCGCGGAACGTACCGGTCTGTTTCAGAAGCACGTCGACAAGCGTGGTTTTGCCGTGATCGACGTGGGCGATGATTGCGATATTTCTCAGTTCCATGGAACGACTCCGAACAGGTCCGCCGCGCGCCGCTATTACGGCGCGGTGCCAGGCGTGCAAATCTGCGTTGATTGGCTCAGGGCGGTTCAGGCCCGGCAGTGTCAAAATGACTCGGCGCTAACATACTTATATTGCAGCGCGAAACAAGCGCTGGATTGCATGGCTGCATCCCGTTTGCAACCCCAACCGGCATCCCACTGGGATGTGATGCCGCCTAGCCTTGCCAGCAAAGCGTTAAATGGGAACAATAAGAGAACAAACAAGAGGAATCGGGTCATGGCCGCATCGAAAGAGCTCGCGGACTTCATTACCGACATGCTGGAGCCGTTGGGCGATATCCATGCGCACCGCATGTTCGGCGGCTATGGCATCAAATATGGCGAGGTCAATTTCGCCCTCTTGCTGGGTGACCAGCCCTATTTCCGCGTGGACGACCGAAATCGCCCGGTTTTCGAGGAGCGCGGCAGCGAGCCGTTCCGCTACAACACAAAGAAAGGCGAGGTCACGGTCGGCAGTTACTGGGAGGTACCAACAAACATACTGGAGGACCCAGAGTTGTTTCTGGAATGGGCCCGCGCTGCCATCGATGCGGCCCTCAAGGCACATAAGCCTAAGAAAAAAAGAAAACGTAGTTGAGGAAATCAGCCAGAATTCGCCGCCCTGGAGCTTGTTATTAAGAATAATTTAATTCAAATTAATACTCATTAACCAATCAACCTGAAGATAAAAGAAAAATCTATGGTTCCTGAATCAGACCGTATTCCATTCGAGCCTGGCGACATCATCTGCGAGCATGGCGAGCCGTCCGATTTCGTCATGTACGTTCTCAGCGGTGAGGTTGCGATGGAGCACAGCCCGGGCCTCTACATTGAGCTGGACGGCACGGTCACGACCTTCAAGCGCGGCTCCCTCCTCGGCGAAAGCTCAGCCATCCTGAAACGGCCTTATGTCGGCACCCTCGTCGGCTTCAGCGCCGGTGCCTATGCCCGGGTACGCGCAGACCGGGTCCGTGCCGACATCGCCAAATGCGCGAAACTGCCGAAGATGATCATCCTCAATCAGGCCCACAAGCTCGATCAGGCCTACGGCTTCATCATGAAGAACTACAAGAATGCCAGCCGCGGTCAGGTCAAAGAAGTCTTCGAACCCGACCACGGCCTTGGCGATTTCTTCGAGGAAGGCGTCGCGAAGTAAGGCGAACGCCGCCTACCCTGTCAGCGCCACGCGGCCTTCCAGCGGGTAGGCCGGGTCGTTATAGCCCGGCGTCGAGGGATGCCCTTCCGCAACCAGCCCGTTGATCAGCGCCTCGTCCTCTTCCGTGAACTCGTACTCCAGCGCTTTTGTGTAGGCTTTCCACTGCTCCATCGTGCGCGGACCGGCGATAGTGCCGGTGACGAGGCCGTTATTCAGCACCCACCCAACGGCGAGATCGATGATCGTTGCGCCCTTGGCTTCCGCGTGGGCCTTGATCTTCTCCGCAATCACCAGGCTTTCCTCGCGCCATTCGGTCTGCATCATTCGGGTGTCGGCACGGGCGGCGCGGGTGCCTTCGGCGGGCTCGGCACCCGGCTTGTACTTACCGGAGAGAACGCCGCGCGCGAGCGGACTGTAGGGCACGACGCCGAGGCCGTAATAGTCGCAGGCCGCCAGATGCTCGGTCTCCGGCATCCGGTTCATGGCGTTGTAGTAAGGCTGGCTGACGACCGGGCGGTCGATCCCCGCCGCATCGCAGAGATTACAGATCTCCGCCACCCGCCAGGAGCGATGGTTGGAGATTCCGAAATGCCGGATCATGCCGGCATGGACCAGATCCGCCATGGCGTTCACGGTCTCTTCCAGCGGGGTCGTATGGTCTTCCTTATGCAGGTAGTAGATGTCGATATACTCGGTATCGAGCCGTTCCAGCGATTCCTCGCAGGCCTGCAGCACCCATTTCCGGGACAGCCCGCGCGCGTTCGGGTCGCCCTCGCGCATCGGATTGCCGAGCTTGGTCGCCAGCACCCAATAGTCCCGGTGGGCAGCAATGCCGCGACCGACCACACGCTCCGAATTTCCGTTGTGATAGGCATCGGCGGTGTCGATGAAATTGACCCCGAAATCCCGCGCCTCGGCGATGATCTCGTGAGAATCGGCCTCGCTCGTCGGCCCGCCGAACATCATGGCGCCGAGGCACAGTTTCGAGACCTTCAGGCCGGAGTGGCCGAGATTGCGGTATTCCATGGTTTCTTCCCCCCTATATAACGCTCCCTGATGGCTCAGGTGCGGTTCCGGAACGACAGAATAGCCGGGATGAGCGACGACCGCACTTGAGGATCGTGAAGTCTCCGTGCTCTGATGCGTTCCAATGAAAAACCGGCACCGGGAGGGCCTTCAATGACCGGACTGAGCGACACGGCACGGGAAAAGCTGGCGCATGTCAGCACCGCGACCCTGACCACGCAGCTTCTGAAGCGCGGGTTGCGCAATCAGTGCCTTCAGGGCGTCAGCCGCCTGACCGCGCACGACCGCAACATGGTCGGCGAGGCCTTCACGCTGCGGAATATCCCGGCGCGCGAGGATATCGACCAGATCAGCGCCTATGACGATTACGATCACCCGCAGCGCAAGGCCATCGAGACCATACCAGCCGGCAAGATCCTGGTGGTGGACTGCCGCCAGGACGCCAGCGCCGCCTCCGCCGGCAACATCCTGATGACCCGCCTGCAGGTGCGCGGCGTTGCCGGGTTCGTCTCCGACGGCGGCATCCGCGATTCCTACGAGATCGCGGAATACGACATTCCCTGCTATGTCGGCGGCCCCTCCGCCCCGACCAGCCTGATCAAGCACCATGCAGTGGCCGAGCTGAACACCCCCATCGCCTGCGGCGGCGTCGCGGTCTATCCGGACGATGTGCTGGTCGGCGACGCAGAAGGTCTTGTGGTTCTGCCCGCGCATCTCGCCGAGGAGATCGCCGAGCAATCCTTCGAGCAGGAGAAGATGGAAGTCTTCCTGCGGGAAGAGATTGCCAGCGGTCGCCCGCTGCGCGGAACCTATCCGCCGGACGAAGCAACCAAAGCACGCTACGTGGAATGGCAGAAGAAGCGGGACGCAGAAGCGTGAGCACTGCCGATCCGGATAACGACGCGCTGATCGCGGTCTATGATCGCAACGCACGGCGCCTGCGGACGGAATGGTCCGCAGGCGAGGACTCCGCTACCCACAGCGATAAATTCATCAATTTTCACGCTCCCTACCTTCCCCCTGCGGGAGGCCATGCGCTGGATATCGGTGCCGGTTACGGGGCCCATGTGAACGGGCTAGAATCCCGGGGGCTCACCGTGGTCGCGGTCGAGCCCGCCGCGGGCATGCGCGCGGAGGCCAAAACGCTCTATCCCGACTCCCGGGCGACCTGGCTCGATGACCGCCTGCCCAACCTCACAAAGGTCCATGCGCTCGGACGCCGGTTTGACTTCATGCTGATGAACTCGGTGTGGATGCATCTGCCGCACGACCAGCGGGATCAAGGCATGAAGTGCCTCGCTACGCTCCTTGCGCCTGGCGGCCGTTTCTCCGTGCTGCTGAGACACGGACCGGCACCGGCGGACCGGCCGATGCTCGAGTCAGACGCAGATCCCTTCCTGGCCCTCGCCGAAGCGCAGGGACTTTCCCTTATTCATCGCGAACAAAATGGCGACGAACTGGAACGCGGTGGCGTTTCATTCACCCGCCTTATTCTGACGAAATCAGGTTAATTCAATGACATATGAAACTTTGCTCTTCTCTATCGATGACAACATCGCCCGCATTACCCTGAACCGGCCGGAGCGCATCAACGCTGTCACGGCGGTGATGCATGAAGACCTGCGCGACGTCTTCACACAGCTTGAAAAACCGGGCTCCGCACGCTGCGTCATCATCACAGGCGCCGGGCGCGGTTTCTGCTCCGGGCAGGATCTTGCGGACCGCAAAGCGTCATCTACGACCGAAAGACGCGATCTCAGCCAGTCGATCCAGCAGAACTATAACCCGCTGATCAAGCGCATGGCCGCCCTGCCCATACCGATCATCTCCGCCGTCAACGGCGTCGCCGCCGGCGCAGGCGCCAGCCTGGCTCTAGCCGCCGATATCGTTTTGGCCGGCCACAACACCAAGTTCGTGCAGGCCTTCGTCAATATCGGCCTGGTGCCGGATGCGGGCGGAACCTACGTGCTGCCGCGCCGGGTCGGTCTTGCCCGTGCCCTCGGCATGACGCTGATCGGCGCCCCTGTGACCGGCAAGCAGGCCGCAGACTGGGGCCTGATCTGGTCGTCGGTGGAGGACGAGAAACTGATTGAGGAAGCCGAGGCTCTGGCAAAGACCCTGGCCGCGAAAGCCCCGCTGGCACTCGCCGGCATCAAGAAGATCATGCGCGCCTCGCTCGATAATGGACTGGCCGAACAGCTTGATATGGAAGCGGAATTCCAGCGTCAGTGCGGCTATACGGACGATTATCAGGAAGGCATCGCCAGCTTCCTCGAGAAACGCGCGCCGAACTTCCAGGGCAAATAGGCCGGAGCACTCCCATGAGCGTCGTCATCTATCACAACCCACGCTGCTCCAAGTCACGGCAGACCTTGGAGCTGCTGCGGAGCAAGGGCGTCGAGCCGGAAATCCGGGAGTATCTGAAATCCCCGCCGAGTGTTTCGGAGATCGAGGAGGTTCTGGGGCTTCTCGGCATGGATCCAGTGGATCTGATGCGGCGCAAGGAAGCGCCGTTCAAGGAACTCGACCTCGGCGACGGCTCAAAGGATCGTGCATCGCTTGTTCAGGCAATGCACGACAACCCGGTCCTGATCGAGCGTCCGATCGTCATTGCCAACGGCAAGGCCGCCATCGGCCGGCCGCCGGAAGCCGTTCTGGCGATTCTCTGACGGCTCAGGAACCAGCCGAAAAACTCATCACGCCGTATTTGCACAACCAGGTCACGAGGAGGTCCAGACGCATTCCGCGGTGCGCGGAGAATCTGTCCTCGATCATGGAAAACTGCACCGGCCCATGGTGCCGGACAAAGGCAATGACCTCTTCGGCAACAGGTGCCCGCCAGGCCTGCAGGCGCATGTCCAGACCGACCTCAACAATTTTGGCAAATCGTGCCGCAGACTGCTCAGTTGCTTCTAGGACGGTGTCGCCATCAAGGGAACAAGTCGGGAAATGCGCGAAACTGTGAAACGGGTCACCCTTCACCGGATCCTGCATATCAGCAGTATTTGTTCCGAACCCCTCCGCCGCCATGCGTAGTGCAGCAAGATCGTCCCACAGGTCGTCCAGTTTGGCGACGACGACTGGCCAGTCATAATGCTGCCGGACGCAATCTTGTCCGGCGTCGCCCATCCGGGCTCGCAGCTCGGGGTCTCCAGCCAGATCTGACAGAGAGGCGGCTGCTGCATCTACATCGACCGCCGTGTGCTGGCTTACGTTCGAGGCATATTGCAGGTAATTGTCGAGCCCCAGTGCAATCCGCTCGGCCATCAGCTGACCATCGCCAGACGGTGGTAACATGGTCGGAATCTGCAAACCTTGGACGCCGTTCTGCACGGTACTTCGGTACCCGTCCCAGTCGCTGAGTACGACCGGAAGGCCGGCCGCCATAGCCTCGACAGGTGTGATCCCGAAAGTCTCCTGGATATTGTCGACCAAGGATAGAAAGATATCCGATCCAGCCCAGCATCGGGCGACGACATTTCGGTCGTTGCCGTCCGCAAATTCGACCCGCACCGATGGTGCATGGCCTAAAGCTGCCTGTTCATAAAGAGGCCGTTCAACGGTTTCATTGGGGAACCAGCCCGCCATGATGAAACGCATTTTCTTACCGGACAGCCTGGCCGCCTGTTCCACAGCCTGGAACATCGGGCTCGGGTTTGCTTTTTCGTAGTAGGACATGCGTCCCAGCCACAGCACGACGATTTCGTCATCGGCGATTTGCAGAGCCGCACGGGCCTGGTCACGCCCTCCGACTTCCGCCATGCGGCGAGCTATGGAGGATGCATCCACCCCGAGCGGAATGACGGGAAGATGCGGCATGGGAAGTACCGAGGCGGTCGTCCCACCGCGATCGGCAATGAAACGGCCGAGATCACCAAACATCTGCTCAAGGCCCTGTTTTACAGATGGCGAGGTGCAGATCAGCGCATCCCAAGGTTGAATCGGAGACACCAGGCAACGCGAAATATATTCCCGGATGGCCGGCGGGGCCAAGGTATGGACCACGCCGACGATACTGTAGCTGCGGTCTCCACGGCCGCGCCTCTTCCAGGCCAGCTCCGCGATCTCCGCGCTACCGCGTAGCAGGCAGCCGGAAGCGGCCACTTTATCCTGCTCGAACAGGGAGGCGATGCCGAGCGACCGTGTCGGTGCACCCCAAGGGAAAATTCCTTGCTCCAGTGCCGTTTCTCCAAGCGCCCCGAAGCTGAGAAAATTCAGCTGTCCCGGATGCCGAGAGTATTTCGCGATAGCCCGGAACAGACCGACATTGGCGACATCCTTGCCGAACGGATTATCGCCAAAACCGATACCGCTCGAATTGCCTACATAGATAGAGACTGGAGCGAGACTTCTGGACACAATGCTACTTCCGATTCCTGGATATACTCGGCACGATGTCAAGCGCGACGATTCCGGTGATCGTATCGTCATCGTCCGGCAACACCTTGAACATGGCGGCATCCATGATCCGGTGCAGGGACTTGCGTTCGTTCTCGTAAAGTCCGTTCACGCCCGCATTCAGAAAATATGTTCCTGCCGTCAAGTTGCATTCGAACTCGAAGCTGACCTCGATCTCGTCACCAGCCCGGTAATCCGGCAGACCGCGCCGCAGACTGTCCGTTGTCCGGCCAGCCAACAGAACGCCCTGGATGGTTTTGATCATCATCGCGCACATGACCTGCTCGCGATCTTCCAGGAAGCGAACCTTGTACCGGAAGGCATAGTGCCTGCCGCGTACCAGGAGATTGACCGCTTCACCGTCCAGGGTTTCGATACGCGGCTGGCTGATCTCTGCCCCGAGGCTGACATAGGCCGTGCGGCTTTCCGGCACCATTTCCGTATCGAGGGCTTCTTTCGACTCCTCTCGCCCGACTTCTTCCCGGCGGGCTTCCTCATCGCGGCGGATTTCCTCGCGCACAGCGTCAAACTGCGCAGCCGGTGCATGGGTCAGCTTGTGATAGCTGGAAATCACCCTCTTCGGATCGCCGTCCATCAGCATTTGACCGTGGTCCAGCAGGACAGCCCGGTCGCAAAGCTGGGTGATCATCCCGGCTGCATGGCTGACGAAGAGGATCGTGGTGCCGCGCCGGCGCATTTCCTCGATCCGGGCAAAGCACTTCCGCTGGAAACCTTCATCTCCGACAGCAAGTGCCTCATCGACGATGAAAATTTCTGGATCGACGCTGACCGCAACCGCAAAAGCGAGGCGGACATACATCCCACTCGAATAAGTCTCAACCGGCCGGTCGAGGAAATCGGCAAGGCCGGAAAACGCGACAATATCGTCGAACTTCCCGTCGATCTCCTCTTTCGAAAGACCGAGGATTGCCCCGTTCATATAGATGTTTTCGCGTCCGCTCGCCGCCGGATTGAAGCCCGCCCCGAGTTCAAGCAACGCGGAGACCCGGCCGTTGACTGCGGCGTCTCCCTCAGTCGCGTTCAGCAGTCCCGCTACGATCTGCAGCAGCGTGGATTTACCAGAGCCGTTCCGGCCAATAATCCCGACCGTCTCTCCCCGCCCGACCCTGAAGGTCACGTTGTCCAGAGCCACAAAAGGCGTGAAGAAGGTCCGCCGCCCCCGGAAGATCGCCTGCTTCAGCCGGTCGAGCGGCTGGTTGTAGACATTAAAGACCTTCCGGACGCACCGAATGTCGATGGCAACATCCGTGTCCGTCTGCAGCACAGCGCTGTCATTGGTCTGATTATTCATACGGCGATCACAATCCGGGATGGCGCAACTGTCGACGGGTTTGAAATACAGCTCATGACAGCGATCTTACATCACCTCGACGAACCCGCGCTTCGTGCGCAGGAACCACCAGGCGCCAAGCCACAGGCACGCGACAGCCGCGGCGCTGTAATATCCCAGTAGCGTCCAGTTCGGCAGCGTGCCCCAGAGCAGGACATCCCGTGTGGCATCGACCGGCAGCGTCAGCGGATTGAGCAATAGCAGCGGGCGTACGGCTTCTGGCAGCAAGTCCGGTGGGAACAGGATGGAGCTACCGAACAGCAGGATCGTCATCATGAAACCGAGCACCTGGCCTATATCCCGGATAAAGACGCCGAGCGAAGCGACCAGCAAAGACAGCCCCGCCAACATGACAATGAACGGCATCCAGACCAGCGGCAGCAGAATCGCTGTCCAGTGCAGCGGCACCTCATACGCCAGGATCACACAGATCAGCACGACGAAGGCCATCAGCACATTCACCAGGTTTCCGGCCAGAATCGCGATCGGCAGGATTTCCAACGGAAAGACGACGCGCTTCACGTAGTTAGGATTGTCCAGCACGGCCGATTGTGCCCGTAGCAGGGTTTCAGCCAACAGCACATGCAGCAGCAATCCTGAGAACAGGACGATCCCGTAGGGCACATCGGACCGTCCGGGCACCTCGCCGAAACGCACCTTGAAGATCAAGCCAAAGACCACGGAATAGACTAGGATCATCACCAGCGGATTGACCAGCGACCAGAGGAAGCCAAGCAATGTGTTCCGGTATCGAGAAACCACCTCGTTGCGCACGAGGCTGCGCAGGATGAACCCATTGCTGCGGAGGCTTCCAAACAGCGCGAAAAGTGCGCCTGCCAGACTGACAGGCTTGGCCGGCCGGCCCGGTGCCGAAATGGCGCCGCCCATGTTGTACTCCCGATAACTTATCTCTGGCGGGGACTGTTACACCGAATGACCCCGAACCGGAAGCGCTTGAGACCATTGCGTTTCGTCGCAGCGGGACGCCTCAGCTATTCGGGCCTGCGAACATGGCCTCCATTTCGCGCCGGACCTTGACCGCATCGTCACTGTAATCAATCTCGACGTCCGCCCATTTCAGCCGCTCGCCCGTGGCGACCGATCGCTTCATTTTGACATTTTGCGCGAGGCCAAGCGGAAGGTAGCCTTCATTGAGCGAGGTCCGGGCCGGGGTTTGCTTGCCCCAAACGCTGAACCCGCCCTCTCCGTCCAGCATCTCGCCCTCGGCAAGATCCCGCTTCGCCGTGGCCACCACGTCCGAATTGAAGGCAATCGGCGCGCCGGTCGGCTCCCCCCGCAATGCAGCGGAGGCGATGGAAATACCCAGCTCGAGCCCGATCATGTGGGTCGGCCGATATAGCGAGGCGAACTGGAAGCTGCTGTCCGGGAGCATGTGGTACTCCTCGAAACAATAGCGGGCGTAATCGGTCTCGCCTTCGATGACCACAAACGTCCCGTATTGCAGGTGGCCCTCCACCTCGGAGCCGTCCCGTGTCAGCGAAGACACCACTTCCGTGGTTCCCGAATGGGTCAGTGTGCCGCCGTTCTCGACCGGTTTACAGACTTCTGCGAGGTCGAAGCGCGAGCATGGCGGGAAAGCCAGCCCGTCCGGCTGCGGTGTCAGGCCGGTAGCATTGCAAACCGCGCTCATCTCAATGCCGGACTTTGTCCCGTCGATGAAGCTGTTGAACATTTTCGGATTGAGCCGGCCGCGTTTGACGACCTCGGGGTCCCAGCCAAAATGGTCCCAGACCGTGTCCGGCGTCGACTGATGGTAGCTGGGAAGATATCGGGTTCCCTTCCCGGCCGAGACGACCTTGAAGCCGCAGGCGCGCGCCCAATCGACATGTTCGGCGATCAGCGCCGGCTGATCGCCCCAAGCGAGGCTATAGACGGTTCCGGCAAGCTCCGCCTTTCGGGCCAGCAATGGTCCGGCCACTACATCCGCCTCGACATTGACCATCACGACATGCAGGCCGTGGCTGATCGCCATCAGGCAATGGCGGATACCGGCGGCGGGATCGCCGGTTGCCTCGATCAGGACGTCGAGGCCGCCATCCCGGATCAGGGACGCGCTGTCATCTGTGATGAAGGTGCTTCCGTGCTTCTCGGCATCGTCGAAACTGCGGGCGGCGAACCGCTCCGCCTCCCAGCCGATATGGGTCAGGGTTTTCCCTGCCCGTGCCACATTGAGATCTGCGATGCCGACCACATGGATACCCTTGGTCAGGCGGGCCTGCGAAAGGTACATCGCGCCGAACTTGCCGCAGCCGATGATCCCGACTTTCACCGGATCGCCTGCGGCCTCCCTCTGCGCCAGCATACGTGACAGATTCATCCCGCCCTCCCTTGGTTTCAGACCTTTGCAGCTCAGTTCAAGATGCGGATCGGCTCTCCCGCGTGCCAGGCTTTGATGTCCTCGACCATCTCGCCATAGAACAGCTTGTAGGTTTCCTCGGTCACGTAGCCCATATGCGGCGTGAGCAGGATGTTATCGAGCGTCCGGATCGGATGATCCGCCGGGAGAGGTTCCGGCTCGAAAACGTCCACAGCAGCGCCGGCGATCCGGTTATTCTTCAGCGCGTCGATAAGCGCATCCTCATCCACGATCGGACCGCGCGAGGTATTCACCAGCAGCGCCGTCGGCTTCATCTCCGCCAGAGCGGCCGCATCGATCATGCCGCGGGAACGGTCGCTCAACACGACATGGAGGGTGACGATATCCGCCTCGCGCAGAAGCGCTTCCTTGCTCGCCGCCTTCCGCACGCCGACTTCGGCACAGCGCTCTTCGGTCAGGTTCGGCGACCAGGCGACCACTTCCATTCCGAAAAGTTTGGCAATCTCGGAGACTTGGCTACCGAGTTTACCAAGCCCGACGACCCCCAGGGTCCGGCCCTTCAGATCAACGCCGATCCGGGTCTGCCACTTGCCTTCCCGCATCATACGGTCGTCATGCGCGACCTGCCGGGCCAGCGCCATGAGCAAGGCCCAGGTATGTTCCTTCGTCGTGTTCCCGCTGGTCGCAGTGCCGCACACCGGAATGCCGCAGGCACGCGCCGCCGGGAAATCGACAGCGTTGTTCCGCATGCCGCTGGTCACGAACAGTTTCAGGTTCGGCAGACGCTGGAAGATCTCGGCTGGAAAAGGCGTGCGCTCCCGCATGGCACAGACGATCTCGAAGTCCTTCAAACGGTCGACCAGCGCGTCGTGCTCTACCAGATTATCGGTAAAGACGACCGTCTCGTACCCCTCCGGTAGGCTTCCCCAATCCGCCATACGCAGGGAAACATTCGCATAGTCGTCCAGAATCGCAATCTTCGGCATTTCCTCACCCGTCACTTTAGTTGTTTTTTATAAGCATATGTTTCACGGATATATTTTATCCGCTTCACATATATTTTTATTCGTCTTTTTGCTTCAGGTCGAGCGACGCCGAATTGATGCAGTAGCGCAAGCCGGTCGGCTGCGGCCCGTCCGGGAACACATGCCCGAGATGGGCTTCGCACTTCGCGCAATGCACCTCGGTCCTGACCATGAAGTGGCTGCGGTCCGTCGTGCTCTCGATATTCGCACCCTCTATCGGCTGATAGAAACTCGGCCAGCCGCATCCGGCGTCGAATTTCGTCTCGCTTTCAAAAAGCGGCTCACCGCAGCAAACGCAGGTATAGGTACCCGGCTCCGTGGTTTCGGCGTACTTACCCGTGAAAGGGCGTTCCGTCGCATGCTTGCGAGTCACCTGGTACTGCTCGTCTGTGAGCTGCTCCCGCCACTCGGCGTCACTCTTCACGACCTTGTCCATCATGCCCTCCAGTTCCCTTGTCAGGGCTGAGATTGTGCCAATGCGCGGTTCAGGCAAGTCACCTTTCCGCAATCCGCTATTTTGCCTTGCGCCGTTCCTCGACCAGAACGCCCTGCTCTGCGAGCGCGGTGATTTCCGCTTCGCTGAAGCCGTGCTCGGCAAGAATGGCGCGGCCATGCTCACCGAATTTCGGCGGCACTGATTTCACCGACCCGGGCGTCCGCGACAGCTTGATCGGGATTCCCCAGGATTTATACCAGTCGAGCTCGACCGCCATGTCCCTGTGCTTGGTGTGTTCGTGCGCCATGACGTCCTCCGTATTGCGGATCGGTCCGACAGGCACCCCCGCCCTCAGGAGACGGTCGCAGATATCGTTTCCGTCCTTATCCTTCAGCAAAACTTCAAGCTCCGCCCGCAAGGCATCACGGTTGGTCACGCGATCCGCATTGCTGACGAACCGCGGATCCGTCGCCAGTTCCGGCTTGCCGAGCTCCGCTGTCATGCGCTGCCAGGCCCTGTCATTCCCGCCGGCAACGAAGATATCTCCGGTTTGGGTCGAGAATTTGTCATAGGGACTGATATTCGGGTGCTGGTTACCCGTAATCCCCGGCACCTTGCCCGACAACTCGTAATTCGCGACATGCGGATGCATCAGCGACAGGCCGCAATCGTACAGCGTCATGTCGACATACTGGCCGAGGCCAGAGCTGTGCCGCTCGAACAGCGCCATCATGATCGCGTTCGCGGCATAGAGGCCTGTTCCCATATCGACCATCGGAATACCGACACGGGTCTGATCAACGGGTGTCGAGCCGTTGACGGAGAACCAGCCGGTCATGGCCTGAATGATGCCGTCATAGCCCGGAAAACCGCCATAGGGACCGTCGGAGCCAAATCCAGAAATCCGGCAATGCACCAGCTTCGGGAATTTCTCCTTCAGTACGTCCTCATAGCCGAGCCCCCACCTCTCCATAGAGCCGGGCTTGTAGTTCTCGACCAGGACATCCGCGTCCTCAAGCAGGCGCAACAGCACCTGCTTGCCCTCTTCCTTCGATAGGTCGAGGCCGAGGGACTTCTTGTTCCGGTTCACACCAATGAAGTAGGAGGCATCGCCTTCATGGAATGGCGGACCCCAGTCCCGCACCTCGTCGCCCTGCGGTGGCTCGATCTTGATGATCTCCGCGCCGTGATCCCCAAGCATCTGGGTGCAGTACGGACCGCCGAGCACGCGTGTGCAATCGACAATCTTGATCCCCTGGAGCGCGCCGGCGGATGCCGCAGTGCCACTCATTCCGTTACTCCTCAATTCTCAAGGCTGGAACCGGTCAAAACGATCCGGTCATTCTGGAAACCCGGTGACCCCGGGTCAATTATCAGGCTGCCTTTTCTATCCCGAAAACCTCGGCTGCGAAGCTCGGATAGATTTCAGCGATCTGCGCGGCAACCGGCCCCCGTATTGTCTCCAGGGTTTTGGCATCCGGCAGCCGGGTTTCCGGCACGGCGGCCGGCTCATCATAGTCAAAACCGGTCTGCTCCCGGATCTCCTCGACCGTATGCCCCGGATGGACGCTCGCCAGGCTGAAACGGCCTTTCGCGCGGTCGAAATGGAAGAGACAGCGGTCGGTAATCAGGGCGTAGGGCCCGCCCGGCCGATAGATATTCGGCTCCGAGGTTCCCGGTGCGCTGATGAAGTCGACTTTCTCCACCAGAGTACGCGGTGTGTGCTCCAGTCGGAACAGGATCACACGTGGCACGGTGAAATACATGTAGGAAGAGCCGAAGGAGCCCGGAAACCGAACCTTTGGCTTGTCCGGATCGCCGACCGAAACGAGATTGATATTCGCCTGGCCGTCAATCTGGGCACCGCCCAGGAAGAACGCGTCGATGCGGCCCTGCCCGGCGCAATCGAACAGCTCCTTGCCGCCATCGGTGAAGAAGTTGTTCGCTTCGCTGCCAAGCACCGAAACCCGGGTCCTGTCCGGATGCCGCGCCCGCGCCAGCATGGCCGCCGCTCCGGGCACCGGTGAGGATGCACCGACTGCGATATGGCTCAGCCCGTCCAGCATGTCCGCAATGGAGGCGATCAGGATTTCCTCGGCGCGGGCGTCGTCTGTCGTTACTGTCACCGTATCACTCCGCCGCCACGGCCTTGGTGCCGGCCATATAGGCGGCAAAACCATCTTCCGTGCGCGCCATCTCGACATAGCGCGCCAACTCATCCTGATCCGCATCGTAGCCGCCCGGAATGCCCAGCGGCCAGGCGCCCTGCTCCGCTTCGGCAATGGGGCCGACATAGAGCCCCGGGATCGTCCCTGCTGCCCGCACCGGATCGTCCAGCAGGTTCCCGTCCACGATCTTCTCCGCCGTCACCAGACTGGATTTCGCCGCGTGCGCCATCAGCATCAGCTCGCGCCGGACGCCGACCCAGACATTGCCGAACCTGTCCGCCAGCGGGGCATGAAACACTGCGAAGTCAGGCTGGATCGCCTTGACCATGAGGATCGGATCATCTTCGGCGAATGGGTTCTGGCCAATCACCCAGTCATCCCGGCGCTTCTCGACGTCGGAGCCGATGACGCCGCGCAACGGCATGAACGGTACGCCCTTTTCGGAAGCCTGCAGGCCGGCATGGATCGCCGGGCAGGTTGCGTCCAACATGCGAATAGTGGCGGCTTTGATAGATGCACTGAACCGGGGCGCCAAACCGAACTCGCCGAGCGTGACCGCCGCCGTTTCCACGGTACCAACACAGCCTGCACCGATCAGCTGGTCCGCCTGGAAGCCGAGAGCGGGAACGCCGACCAGATGAAGGTCGCGGACATTGCGAGCGATGATGGCGCGCACCAAAGCCATGGCGCAGTATGAATAATCCGGCGGCAGAGCGATTTTCGCGCCGTCACTCACCCGTGCCGCCAACCCTTCAAGGTCGAGCCGGATGGCATCCATTGTCATTCCTCCCAGAATGTTTCCTGCATCCTACGCGAACATTTGCCGGAATAAAGCGGCAACCCGTCATGACATCGTTTCCCATGCAGGCGGGTCCAAATCCATCGACGGCCATCGGCGAGGCGCATATTCTCCCTGCAAAAGAAGTGATTAAAAGAGCAAGGGAGTAACGGGGTGAGCGAAGTTTACGATTATATCGTTGTCGGCGCGGGCTCGGCGGGCTGCGTCGCCGCCAACCGGCTATCGGCGGATCCGAAGAATCGCGTCCTGTTACTGGAAGCAGGCGGCAAGGATCGCAACCCCTGGATCCATGTTCCGGTCGGTTACTACAGGACGATGTATCATCCCGATATTTCATGGGGTTACGAGACGGAACCGGATGCCGGTGTGAATGACCGGGTGATGGTCTGGCCGCGCGGCCGGGTGCTAGGCGGCTCCAGCTCGATCAACGGCTTGCTCTATGTTCGCGGCCAGCATCAAGATTACGACCACTGGCGCCAGCTCGGTAACGAAGGCTGGGGCTGGGATGACGTACTTCCATTCTTCAAGAAGTCCGAAAACTACGAGCGCGGCGGAAGTGAATTCCGTGGCGGCGATGGCCCGCTGTCGGTCTCCGACATCGCCGACCGTAGGCCGGTCTGCGAAGCCTTCCTTGAGGCTTGCGAGGAAGTCGGTATTTCGCGAAACGAGGATTATAATGGCGCGACCCAGGACGGCGCCGGCTACTACCAGACCACCAGCCGGAACGGCCGCCGGTGCAGTGCCGCCGTCGCTTATCTCAATCCGATCAAGAGCCGGAAGAACCTGCATATCGAAACCCGCGCTCTCGCCTCAAAACTTGAGCTGAAGGACGGGCGCGCGAGCGGGATTACCTATCTGCGCGACGGCATCGAATACAGGGCAGAAGCAACACGCGAAATCGTGCTGTGCGGCGGCGCCATCAATTCCCCGCAACTCCTCCAGCTTTCGGGCATCGGCCCGGCAGAACATCTGCGCAGTGTCGGCATCCCGGTCCAGCATGACCTGCCCGGCGTCGGTGACGACCTGCAGGACCATTTCCAGGTCCGGGCAATTTATGAGCTGGACGGCCTTGAGTCGCTCAACACCGATGTCGCCAATCCGCTGAAACGGATCGCCATGGGCCTGCAATACGCCCTCACCCGAAGCGGACCGCTGACCGTCAGCGCGGGGCAAGTCTACGTCTTCACTAAAACGCGCGCAGAGCTGGAAACACCGGATATCCAGTTCCATTTCATCCCGTTCAGCGCGGATAAGCCGGGACAGCTACTGCACCCCTTCCCCGGCGTCACATCGTCGATCTGCCAACTCCGTCCGGAAAGCCGCGGCACCATTATGGTGAAATCCGGCAACCCGCGCGACTATCCGAGCATCAAGCCGAATTATCTCTCCACCGAAGGCGACCGGCGAACCATCATCGACGGCATGAAACTGAGCCGGAAGATTTCCCAGTCCCCGGCCTTCCGCAAGCATCTGAAAGCTGAGTACGAGCCAGGTCTCGATAGGGCGGACGATGACGGCCTCTTGGCCTATGCCCGCGAGAAAGGCGGCACCATCTTCCACCCGACCAGCACCTGCCGCATGGGGTCCGATCCGAAAGCCGTGGTCGATGCCCGCCTTCGGGTTCACGGCATTGCCGGATTGCGGGTCGCCGATTGCGCGATCATGCCGACGGTGGTCTCCGGCAACACCAACGCACCGGCCATGATGATCGGCGAGAAAGCATCGGCAATGATCCTGGAGGACAATCGGGGATAATGGCATCCGCTCCGGGAAGCCTCACGCTTGCTCAGGCAAAAGCTGCGCTTGATCGTGGCGAGCCCGCAGTCGCCGCTAAAATGGCAGCGGCTGTCGCTCGATCCTGCGCGCATGCAGCCGAAGCGACTCAGGCCCTGCATTTCTCGGGATTGATGGCGGCCGAGGCCGGACAGCCGCACGTCGGCATCGCACGGATCAGGAAAGCCTTGCTGCTCTCCCCCGAACGGGCAAGCGCTTGGGCCAATCTGGCGCAATGTTCCAGCGCGGGAGACGACATCCCTAGCCTTGCACGGCGGGGGATCATGGCAAACCCGCGCGCACCGCTTGCCTGGGCTATGCTGAGCGTCGCTCACCACAAGTACGCTCAAGAGGAACGGGCCCGGCGCCATTTCCCCGCAGCCCTCGATCACTCAAGACGGTCCCTGCTCCTCAGGCCCAACTATGCGGAGGCGATGCACGGGTTCGTCATCGAGAAACGCTGGAACGGCATTCTGGACGATCCGGACTGTCTGATTGACCGGAGCCTCCAGGTCCTTGCGAGGACGACCAAGGTACCGGGGCACCCGATCATGATGTTCGGCCCCTTTGCCGGACTACGGGATCAGCTGGATGCCGCCATCCGGGCCGGCGGCACACGTGGCCTGAGACGCGATTTTGCAAAACTGCCGCCGGCTTCAGGCAAGCCACTCCATATCGGGTATATCGGCAGCTACCTTAAGGAGCACGCCCTCGCCCTTGCCCTGCCCGAGCTGTTCCGGCGCCATGACCGGACAAACTTCCAGGTCACCCTCTATATCGCTCCGAAAGAGACCGGAGCGGCTGATTGCAACGACTCGATCCGAGATTGTGGCATCGAGATCGTCAATCTTGCCGGCCTTGACGGCGCCCGGCAAGCGGAGCGCATAAGACAGGACGGCGTGGAAATCCTCTTGGATCTGGACGGGTTTCTGTCTCAGACCCCACTCGACGTCATGCAGCACGATCCGGCACCCATTCGCGTCAATTACTTCGGCTTCCCGGGAACCTGCGGCACGTTGCACGACTACATCATTGGCGATACGAGGCTCATTCCCGAAACGGCACTTCACGGCTATGGCGAACAGGTTGTCCGTCTGCCCCATTGCTACATGCCATTCGATGGCAACCGTCCGGTCTCCTCCACACCGGACAGGTCGAGCGCCGGATTACCGGAATCCGCGTTCGTTTTTCTCGGTTTTCACAGCCAGAACAAAATCGCGGCGGACGCTTTCGCCTCCTGGATGCAGTGCCTGCGCGAGGTCCCGGACAGTGCCATTTGGATGCTGGACCATGGAGACACTCACAGGATCAATCTGCAGTCCGCTGCCGAGCGCCACGGAGTGGCACCGGAGCGTATTATTTTTGCGCCTAAACTGAGAAATGAAGACCATCTCGCCAGGCTCTCGCTTGCGGATCTCTATCTCGACAATAGCTGGTTCAATGCGCACACGACCGGGGCAGATGCCCTCTGGCGCGGCCTGCCCGTCGTCACAATCGCCGGCGACACATTCGCCTCCCGCGTCGGCACGTCTCTGCTCCACGCTGCGGGATTACCGGATCTCGTGGCGCACACACCGGAAAAGCAAGCGGAAATCGCCATCTCCCTGGCGCAAGCGCCCCGGCGCCTCGCCGCTCTCCGCAGCCACCTTAAGCGTGCGGTCAAAATAGCCCCACTCTTCGATATGAAAGCCTATACCCACGCGCTGGAGCGCGCCTATCAGGCAATGGCCGAACGAGCCCGCCAAAACCTGCCTCCGGCAGAGATAACGATAAAACCCTAGGGAGCTAACAGGATGGATTTCAGCGAGGATCCAATCATCGAGGTAGTGCGCGACACGGTCCGCCGAGTCTATGATGTCGAGATTGCCCCGAAGATTGACGCGTACGAAGCTTCCGGCGCGTTTCCCTACGAGATAATCCGTGCCATGGGCGATGCGGGTCTGTTCAGCGCTGCCTTTCCCGAAGAGATGGGAGGGACTGCCTTGGGATTTTCTGCCGTTGGCACAATCGCCGAAGAGATTTCCCGTCTCTCGCCAGGTTTTGGCTATGCCATGAACATGCAAGCCATGACCTGCCCGTTCACCATTCTCAACTGGGGAACAGAGGAACAGGCGCGGCGCTTCGTTCCGGAACTCATCTCGGGCCGCAAGATCGGCATGTTTGCGCTGACCGAGCCCGGCGGCGGCTCCGACCCCGGCGGTGCGATGCGGACTGTCGCCAGACGAGATGGCGACAGCTATGTGCTGAACGGCTCCAAGATCTGGATCACCTTCTCGAATGCCGCCGATGTCGGCGTTTTGTTTGCGAAAACAGATCCTGCCGCCGGCAAGCGCGGCATTTCAGCATTCATCGTGGAGCCGAAAAGCGCTCCCGGTTTTACCGCACGGCCAATCGAGATGCGCCCGCTGTCCAATTGCCTGCGCTCCTGCGAGGTCTTTCTGGAGGATTTCCGGGTACCTGCGGAGAACCTGCTCGGCCGGGAGGGCGAAGGGCTGAAAGTCGCGCTCAACGCCCTGGAATACGGGCGCCTGACAGTATCCGGGCGGCTGATCGGTCTGGCCCAGGCCTGTTTCGATGAAACCGTACGCTACGCCCGGGAAAGGGAAGTCGGCGGGCAGAAAATCGGCGAATACCAGATGGTCCAGCATCCGATAGCCGATGTCGCTGTCGGCATCGATGCGGCACGGTTGATGATGCGCCGCATGGCCTGGCTGATGGATCAGGGTCAACGCTCAACCCGAGCCGCCGCACGGGCGAAATATCTGGCATCCGAAGTCGCCCAGAAAGCCGCACAAACCGCCAAAGACACGTTCGCCGCCTATGCCCTCGCCGAGGAATACCCGATCAACACGCTTTCAGCCTATGTGAACATGCTGACCGTCGGAGAAGGTACCCCGAACGTACAACGTATTCTGATCGCGGAAGATGCACTGGGGTTCAAGACTGCCGACCGGCATCCGGTCATGAATCCTCTGAAACGCGAAACAGCCCGATAGAAATGAAAAGGCCGCCCGCAGGCGGCCTCTCAGATCAGATTTTTTGTTGAATAAAGCGGTTTAGAGCTTTTCGACGTTCACACCGATGGTGATAGCCCCGATCGGCGTGCCGCCATCACTGATTGTCGTGGACAACTGGGACTGGAAAGCACCCGAGCTTTCGTCGAATTCAACTTCATCAATGAAGACAGCGTCTGCGCCAGCTCCGAAGGTCTTCTGGTGCTTGCCTTCGTCACCCTGCATATAATCGGAAGTTGTATCGCTCATCCCGACATTCAGGCCTTTTGCATCCATAACGAACGCCTCGGCAATCTTGCCCCCGGCCTCGTCCTTCTTTGCCTTCAGCCATGCGGAAAGCGCATTTCCGGAAACCTTGTTAACAAGGTCACCGCCGCCCGCCTTTGCTTCGGCGCGCCACTGCTTGTCGAGAGTATCGATCTTCGCCGCATCAAAGCCGGACGTTTCCGCGTTCTGCGCCTTGATTGCAGCAATCAAGGCCGGATCGGCTAGCCAAGCCTTCACGGTACTATTGTAGAATTCCTTGATCTGCGGCTCGAAATCATTTGCAGCAGCCGGCATGGCAAAAGTCATGGTCAAGGCAAGTACGGCAAGTCCGTTGAATAGTTTTCTCATGGGTGTCTCCTCCTTGAATTACCTTCCCGAATGGGACAGCAATCATGTAAATATATGATTAACGATATTACTCAAAAATTTGTTAACGCCTTATTAAATTATGCTCGTTAATCATTAGCCATTCGATTGTTTCAAGTAACAACAATGTCTGGGTTTGCCATGCGCATCGGATTTCGGATCGCCTCAGGTTTCGCAGTTACGCTGGTTATCGCAGGTGGCGTTGGCCTCGTTGGGTATTTCGGCCTCACGCGATATGACAGGGACATCACACTGACCCTCGACCTGCTCGGTGCGGTGGACACCTTCAGAAGTGCAAATTCCGAAGCCGCTTTGTACCAACTAAGCCGCGAAGAGGAATATTTCGAACAGGCAATCACCCGAACCCGGACAACGAACGAGACACTCACGGGCATTCTCGGCGGAGGCAACGCTGATCCTGCCGTTAATGCCTTGAATGGCGAAGTAGAAACGTATCAGGCCAAACTTGATGAGCTGCATACGGTCAACAACGAGACCAATACCATCACCGCAGCCATGGCTTCCGAAGCGGAGGCCATCAAAGATAGTGCAGCTCAACTGAGCGCCGCTGCGGCCGACACTTTCGAGTCAAGCTCGGCAGCCGTAGAGGCCGCTACAGCGGCGCGCGACAGCAGCCTTGCAATCATGAATGCCTCGAACGCGCTGCTTGCCAACAGCAATGGAATTCGGGCCTCCGAAGCCGCCTACCGGCTGGAGCGAACGGATGAGAACAGGACGAAACTGGAAGCCGGAACGAAGCGCCTCTTCCTTGACGCTTTGTCGCTGCGGAAATCGGCCAAGGGCACTCCGGCCGAGGCAGCCGCCGGGAAGATCGCCCAGTTGAGCGGCACCTACCGCAAGACGTTCTCTACCCTGGTGCAAGCCGTCCAGGACGGGACCGCTGAAGCAGAAGCTCTGTTCAACGAACTGAGTGACACCAGCAACGCCCTGACGGAGACCGCACGCGAGATTCTGAAAGATCGCGGCGCGGCGCTCAAAGAAGCAAATACTGCCTATGAAGCGGCATCAAAGAGCGGGAAGGATGCAGTCAGCGCGCGTGTCGCCGCTCTTGAAATGGTGGTTGCGGCGGACGTCATGGCCTCCAAAACCTTGGCCTACATCGCAACAAAGGACGAGGCGGAACGCACCGCCGGAAAAGAAATTATCGGCGCCCAGGTTGCCCTGATTTTCTCGAAAGCACTTGTCGTCAAGAAAGCGCTTTCGGAAGAATTCGGGAAGATCGCCATCGGGGCTGCGAAAGCGGCCAAGAGTTTTCGGGCCGGCGTTGATACTGTGGACGAAGCGCTGGCGAAACAGGCCGCGATTGAAGCAGAAATGAAGGAGCTCGAAACGCGGAGCGCTGACCGCGCCGCCAGCTTCAAGAGCGACAAACTCGCCTCCCTCAAAGAGCTGAAGGAAGAATCCGTTCAATTGATCCTGCTTGGCACCGCTCTTGGTGTAGCCTTCGGCATCGTTCTCGCCTTCCTGATTGCCCGCAGCATCGTCAGGCCGATATCCGCGATCACAGGTTCCATGAACGGTCTTGCCGGCGGGGATCTTGAAAGCGAAATCCCGATGACCGACCGCAAGGACGAGATCGCCGAAATGGCCCGCGCAGTTCAGGTCTTCAAGGACAACGCGACCGAGATGAAGCGCCTGGAGGGCCAGCAGGAAGAGTCCGAGCGCCGCACTGCGGAAGAGAAGCGCAGGCAAATGGCTGAGCTTGCAGACAATTTCGAAAGCTCTGTGAAATCCATTGCGCAGCGTGTCGCGGATGCTGGTGGCACCATGGAAAGTTCGGCTGGCGAAGTGAGCCAGGCAATCGCCCAGACGCACGATCAAGCAGCCGCAGTAGCCGCCGCTTCGACAGAAGCCAGCGCTAATGTGCAGACCGTCGCGGCAGCGACATCAGAGCTGACCGCTTCCATTCAGGAAATCAGCCGCCAGATCGCAATTTCCAACGATAAATCACACGATGCCTCGCAGCGTGCTGAGCAATCCGTCGCGCTGATGGGCAATCTACGCAAGGCCGTCGGTGAGATCACCGAAGTCGTGCAGCTTATCCAGGATATTGCAGAACAGACCAATCTGCTGGCCCTTAACGCCACGATCGAGGCGGCCCGCGCGGGTGACGCAGGTAAGGGCTTCGCCGTCGTCGCCTCCGAAGTGAAAAACCTCGCAACGCAGACTGCGCAGGCAACGGAACGCGTCTCCGAACGCGTGGCTGCCATTCAGCAGGAAACCGACAGCGCTTCCGTGAACATGGAATCGGTATCGAAGGTGATTGAGGAACTTGGTGAGATCTCGGCCAGTATTGCGGCTGCGATGGAAGAACAGACCTCCGCGACACAGGAAATCGCCCGTAACATCGAGGAAGCCAGCGTCAGCGCGGATGATGTTGCCCGCAATATCGAAGGCGTGAACTCAAGCGCAGAAGTCTCCGGCGGCGCTGCTGATGCCGTCAGCGGACGGGCACGTGAGCTCTCGACGCAAATCCAGAACCTCAACCGCCAGGTCGAGGAATTCCTTGTGGAAGTCCGTCAGAAGTAACGGCGTTAGTCAGGATCGGGTGCGGTGCCAACTCTCCAGAACAGGCCCGCCCCGATCAGCGCTGCCAGCGTGCAGCCAATGAAGGCTGCGGTGTAGCCATCGGTGAGGTCGAATAACAGGCCGGAGAAAAAGGCACCCGACGCCGCGCCCAGGCCCTGCCCGAAATTCGCAGCTCCAAGAATGGCGCCGATGCCTGATCCGGAGAAACGGCGCGCCATCAGCGTCGTGATGATCGGCCCCCGGGCCCCCATGCTGAGACCAAAGCAGACAATAAAAATAACCAACGAAATACCCGTGCTGTCTGCCGGCACCAGCGCAAGCGCTCCGATGCCTATCACGGTGAGCCCATAGCTGCTGGTTGCGACGATCCTGTGTCCGAACCGATCCGCCGCCATCCCGGTCGCCGTCATCCCGAAGAAAGACAACATCCCCGCCGTACCGAATGCGAAGGCGGCCTGCTGCTCATTCATGCCCCCGCTAACGAGGTAGGCAACCGATTGCAAGCTGATGCCGTAAATCGAAACGGCAGTGACGAAAAAAATCACGAAAAAAGCCCAGAACTCCAGGGTCTTCAATGCGGCCTTCAAAGTAGGCCCCGACCGGCCCGCCGCCGCGATATGACGACGCGGGTTGCCGGGAGCACCTTCCGCGATCCGGCGCCACGGCAGGAACAGCACAAAACCGCACAAGACCGCGAAAACCAAGGCATACCAGCCATAGGCATTTCGCCACCCCTGACTGGCGATCAGGTATTCCGCCAGCGGCGCCATGATCAGGGTGCCGATGCCGAGCCCGCCATAGGTCATGGAAAGCGCCGTCGCCAGACCTTTGTCAAACCAGCGACTCACGACAGCCTGGGCCGGAGCGAGGCCGATCAGCGCAGCGCCAAAGCCGCAGAACCCGCCAATCGCAATCTGGAACTGCCAAAGTTGGGAAAGCGACCCGGCGGCAAAATAGCCAATCGCGAGCGCACCGAGCCCCACCGCATAGACCAGTCGGCCACCGAAACGATCAAACAGGTGGCCTGCCAGAGGCGCGAAAAATCCGGTCGCCGCCATGAAGAGTGAATAGACAGAGGTTGCCGAAGACCGGTCCCAGCCAAGCTCGCCTGAAAGCGGGAGCAAAAAGACGGCATAACTCTCCCCTGCCCCGCGACCCAGCGCTGTCATGCCGAGACACAAGGCGAGAACACCGAGAGCGCCGATCGTGGCAACACCCGCTCCGCGTAATAGCGGCATCTGGAAACTCTCCGGCAGCGATCAATGTCGAGCGGTCAGACTATGCCCTGAATGCTGCCGCCGAAAGACGCCGCTCCGGCACTTCAGTCGCGCGATTTTCTGAAAAGCTGCGTCAGGATCAGAAGTGATGAGGAAATCACAATCATGATGGTCGAGATCGATGCGATGGTCGGATCGATCTGATCCCGCAGGGCGTTGAACATGTTTCGGGTCAGGGTCGAGTTGTCACCGCCCGAGACAAACATGGCAACGATCACTTCATCGAACGACGTCAGGAATGACAGCAAGGCCGCGGTCATGACCGAAAAACGGATCTGGGACAGTGTCACGTCCATAAAGGCCGTGAAGCGCGATGCACCGAGGCTGCGGGCTGCCATTTCCAGGTTCATGTCGAAGCTCTTAAGAGCCGCACTGATCACGATCAGAACCAGTGGCAGAGCCAGGATGGAATGCGCGATCACCAGCCCGAACATGCTGTTGACCATCCTGATCTGCACGAAGACGTAGAAGGCCGCAATGGCGATCAGAATAACCGGAATCATGATCGGTGTGATCAACAGGACATAGAACATCCGACTGAGCGGATGCTTGGTGACGAACAGACCATAGGCCGCAGCCGTTCCGATCGGTGTCGCCACGCACATGGTGAAGAACCCGGCCTTCAGCGATGTCCAGGTCGCCTGGATCCATTCCGGTGAGTTGAGATAATGCTCATACCAGCGGAGCGACCATTCCCGTGGCGGGAACTCGAGATACTGCGAGGCCGAGAAGGACATCGGGATCACGATCACGGTCGGCGCGACCAGCAGGATCATGATCACCGTCGCCAGAATGTAGAGCCAAAGGCGCTGACCGTGGGTGATCTGGGTTTCGGAGGCGGGTTTGTTCAGCCAGCTCATCAGTGACCTCCGCCAAGAACATTGTCGAGTTTCAGCAGCCGGGAGGCAGCAAGCAGGATCGCCAGGGTGATGACCAGCAGGACAACGCCAAGCGCACTGGCGGCGCCCCAATTGAAGAACAGCTCGATATTGCTGGTGATCTGCATGGAGACCATGATTACCTTGCCTCCCCCAAGCACTGCTGGCGTCACGAAAAAGCCGAGGCAGAGCACGAAGACAATCAGCGCACCGGCAAACAGGCCCGGCAGCGACAGCGGGAAGAAGATGTTCCAGAAGGTCTGGGTCGGCCCGGCTCCGAGATTGGACGAGGCTTTCAGGTAATCGGCACTGATGGCCTTCATCGAGCCGTAGAGCGGAAGCACCAGAAACGGCAGCATGATGTGCACCATGCCGATTAGCGTGCCATTCAGGTTGTGCACCAGTTTGAGAGGCTCGTCCCAGAGTCCGAGATCAATCCCCCAGCTATTGATCAGTCCCTTGCGCTGCAACAGAACCAGCCAGGCGTAAGTCCGGACCAGAAGCGAGGTCCAGAACGGCAGCAACACGGTCAGCATGCAAAGCGCGGCCATGCGCGAGGAAAGCTGCGAAAGGAAATAGGCCAGCGGATAGCCGATCAGAATACAAAAGCCCGTGGTTATGAAGCTGACCTCAAACGTCGTCACGAAAATCCGGCCGTAAGACTTGCTCTCCAGCATCCGGTTGTAATGCTCGAGCGAGAAGCTGCCGTCATCGGCCAGAAACGACAGGTAGAAGAGCCAGCCGACGGGAAGCACCATGACAATAAGAACAGTCAGTATCGCGGGCGATGCCAGCCCGAGCAGCGCCCATTCCTCCCGTCGGGACTGCTTCAGAAGCGTGCTCTCGTTGGCGCGGGAATCCGATCCGATACTCACCTCGGTCATCGGGTTCACCCCTCCTCACGCGGGATGAGAACGGCGTCGGCACTCTTCAGGCCAAGCTCGACCTTATCCCCGACAGAGGCTTTCTCTATCGCCTCACCGGAACGGGTTCCTGCCCGGACTGTCAGATCCGTCCCGTCCGCAAGCGTGACATAGGCCAGGACCGTATCGCCCTGATAGACCATCTCCCGGACGGTACCGGAGAAGACATTGGTGTCCTCCGGTGCCGGGCCGTCGAGGACACTCAGACGTTCCGGCCGGATGACAAGAGACAGTTCGCCGGCAGCAGGCAAGGCTCCCGTTTTTAATTCCGATCCGGAAAAGCTGACCCGGTCCCCGTCGCGCTCAACCTGCAGAAAGGTGGATTCGCCGATGAACTCGGCGATGAAACGGTTGGCCGGCCGTTCGTAAATCGTGCGCGGCGTATCCAGCTGCATCAGCCGGCCGTGATTGATCACCGCGATGCGGTCCGACATGGTCAGCGCCTCGCGCTGATCGTGGGTCACATAGACCGTGGTCATGCCAAGCT
The DNA here is from genome assembly GCF_034670185.1 of Nisaea sp. Classification (NCBI taxonomy): domain Bacteria; kingdom Pseudomonadati; phylum Pseudomonadota; class Alphaproteobacteria; order Rhodospirillales; family Thalassobaculaceae; genus Nisaea; species Nisaea sp. The sequence continues at coordinate 883,777 of NZ_JAXMNY010000001.1, read as the reverse complement.
TCTCGTGCAGATGACGCAGTTCGATCTGCATGTGTTCGCGCAAATTCTTGTCGAGCGCGGACAGCGGCTCATCCATCAACAGAATGCGCGGGCTGAACACGATGGCACGGGCAAGCGCGACGCGCTGTTTTTGACCGCCGGAAAGCTGGCTGATCCGGCGCTCGCCATAGCCGTCGAGTTGAACGGTTTCAAGTGCTTCCGCGACCAGCTTTTCCGTCTCGGCCTTCGATGTTTTCCGGAGCTTCAGCGGGTATCCGACATTCGCCGCGACGGTCATGTGCGGGAACAGCGCATAATTCTGAAACACCATGCCCACGCCACGTTTGTGCGGCGGCATGGAGATGATCTCGTCGTCACCGAACCGGATACTTCCGTAATCCGGCCGGGTAAAACCTGCGAGCGCCATCAGCAATGTGGTCTTGCCGGAGCCGGACGGGCCCAGCAGCGTCAAAAATTCGCCGCTCTGAACTTCCAGGTCGACGTCGTTCAGGGCGAAAATATCGCCATATACCTTGGTCAGACCGGAAATAGAGATCGGAAGCGCTTGCTGCTTCGACATGCCAAATTCACCGATTGTCACTGGATTGAAAACATAGCCGGACTAAGCCGGCGACGGGACGGCGGAGGACCGCCGTCCACGTCCCTTCGAAAGCGCTAACGCTATTCGGTCAGCATATCCTGATACATCGCAGCGGCCTTCTGCTCCCACTTGGCATACCAAGCGAGGCTGACAGGAAGCTGAACAGCGGCATTGTCCGGGTGAGACGGCATCATGCGCGCTGTCTTGTCGTCGATCATGCCGATTTCGTAGGCCTTCTTGTTGGTCGGCCCATAGGTGATGTGTTTCGGCAGGTTGGCCTGGATCTCCGGCTTGCTCACCTCCGCCAGGAACTTCATGGCGAGATCCTTGTTTGGCGCCCCTTTCGGGATCGCAAAACAATCATAGTCGAGCAGGCCCTGGTTGAAGGTGTAGGCGACTCTCGCGCCGTCTTTCTTGGCCACGTCGAAACGTCCGTTCCAGCCCGTCGTCATGTCGACTTCGCCGTCTTTCATAAGCTGGGCATGCTGGGCACCGGATTTCCACCAGACGGCAATTTCCGGCTTCAGCTCACGGATCTTGTCGAGGGCGCGCTTGATGCCTTCCTCGGAATCCAGAACCTTGTACACATCAGCCGGCGCGACACCGTCGGCCATCAGTGCCGGCTCGAGCGCACCGGCGACCTTGTTGCGGTAGGCGCGCTTGCCCGGGAATTTCCTCACATCCCAAAAATCGGCCCAGCTCTTCGGCCCGCTATCGCCATAGGTGGCCGTGTTGAATGCCATCACGGTCGAGAACACGTCGCTGCCAACGCAGTAGTCCGTCTTCAGCGTCGGATAGAAGGTCGAGACGTCGATAACGCTGTAGTCCAGCTTCTCCAGCAGGCCTTCAGCGGCAGCGCGTGCGGCGCTCCCCGATCCGCTGGAAACGATGTCCCACGCAACGGCACCGGCCTTCACTTTCAGGCGTACGTCGGACATGCCGCCGTAGGTCTCTTCCTTCACGGTGATGCCCATGGCTTTCGACGCCGGCTGGAACAGCGCGAGGCTTTGTGCGTTCTGGTAGGAGCCGCCCCATGAGGCAACAGTCACCGAACCGTCCGCCTGGGCGGGCACTCCAGTCATGGACATCGCCATTGCACCGGCGGCAACCGCCAGCAAGCCGCGACGTGAGAATTCTGTCTTCTTCATCATAAGAACGTTCTCCGCTGTTCGATTTTGGGTCTTTTTCAAAGCCGGGCATCCCTGCCCGGCTCCCGGATTGGTTTCAATCCTGCCCACTATCTGAAATTGAAGAGCTCGATTGGACTTCAGAACAGATCCATTCTCAATAAAAGACCAGACCAATTTTATCCGAAATTCCTGCCCGGAAGAGGTTCTCGACTACCTGTTGAGGCCATCGCGCCACCTGTAGAAAGCCACGGATGCTGAGAGAAACCAGGGCTTCCCGGTGTAGAGCGGGCGCGACGGAAAACTGATCCCATCGAACCCGGTCCGGCCTTCCTTAAGGCCCAGCATCTGCTGCGCAACCCGCATCCCCAAATATCCCGACATGGAAACGCCCGATCCGCAGTATCCCATCGCATAGTGGATGTTTTCGTGACAGCCGACATGGGCGAGCGTGTCGAAGGTGTAGGCGACAAACCCCATCCAGGAATGGCTGACCCGGACACCGGACAATTCGGGGAAGAGACGGGCCAGTTCCTGGCGCAGCAGCGGCGCGCTTTTCAGCGGATCGGTTTCGCTGCTGGACACACGCCCACCGAACAGGATGCGTCTGCGGTCAGGAGACGGACGGTAGTAGTAGACGACCTTCCGGCTATCCCCGAGCATCCGGTCGGTCGGCATGATCCGATCCATCAGATCCTTCGGTAAAGCCTCGGTCGCAATGATGTAGCTGCCGATAGGAATAACCCGCCGGCGCTGCCAGCCCGATTCCGGACCGGTATAGCCATTCGTCGCAACAAGAACATCACGGGCCCGGACAGCTCCGCCGGGATACGTCACCCGAAAGCCGGGGGCGGTCTCTTCAATTTCAGTCACCGGACAATGCGTCACGATCGTCACACCGGCCTCGCGCGCCCGGTCCAGCATCCCCTGATGAAACATCCCCGGATCGAGGGAGGCCGTGCTGGTGTTAACAATACCGCCGTAATAAGCGTCCGTTCCCAATTCCTTGTGCTGCTCCGCCCGGGTAATCACCTCAAGCGGCTCTTCCAGGCCTTCGGGCTGGTTTGCAGCGGCCCTGGCCATGGCTTCGAACTGGGCCGGGTTGTGCGCACCGGTAAACTTGCCGGGCACGGCAAAGTCGCAGGAGATGTCTTCCGATGCGACAAAGTCCGCCACCCATTCAAGCGCCCGTGTGCCTTCGCGGATGATCTCGAACGCTGTGTTTGCGCCATAGCGCCGGGTGAGCTGCTCATATCCCGGTTTGATCGACCGGCTGATCTGCCCGCCATTGCGCGTGCTGCAGCCCCAGCCGGCATCCTCGGCATCGAAAACCACAACAGACCGCCCCGCGCGGGCTAACACCAGCGCGGCGGAGAGACCCGTATAGCCAGCCCCGACAATCGCCACATCGATTTTATCCGGCACCACCGACGCTTTGATGTTGGGTCGCGGGGACTTCTCCCACCAATAAGGCTCAGTCTTGAAATCCTCGGTAAAGATGTCGCTCTGCATGTTTCTGTGTCCGCGTTTCAGCTGTCGAGCTCGCTGCACTGATACTGCGCGTTTTCCAGCCACTCGCGTCTGATCTGAATGCCCCAGCCCGGCTCCGAGGGTATTTGAACCTTGCCGTCCCTGGCTATCGGGAACGGGTCATAAAGATCTTTCTGCCACGGATAGTAATCCAGCCCCTCAATGGCGAACTCGACATAAGGCCCCGCAGCCTCGATGGCTCCCATCAGATGCAGCGTGAAGGTGGTGACAAGAGAGAGGTTCGCTGAGTGCGGCGTGCAGGCCATCTCGTACCGCTTCGCCAGCTCGGCCACCCGCATGGTCCGGGTGATGCCGCCGAGATAACAGATATCCGGCTGCAAAACATCGACCGCCCCCATAGACGCCATACGCCGCCAGGTGGCCAGATCGCAATCCTGCTCCCCGCCGGTCACATCGATGTCGAGCGCGTCGGCAACTTCCTTGGTCCAGTCGAGCTCCCAGTAGGGACAGGGCTCCTCGAAGTGCGAGAATCCGTTGTCCTCAAGCATCCGGCCGACCTCTATCGCGCGCTTTGGCGTGAAGCAGCTGTTGGCATCGGCCAGCAATGTTGCCTTGCCGCCGAAGGCCGCGCTCATCGCACTGATAATGCCCTCGGTCCGGCCGGGCCATTCATCGACATCGTGCCCGTATTCGCTGCCGACACGGATCTTGAAGGCGTCGTAGCCGCATTCGTCCTGCAGCTTTTTCAGCCGCTCGACCTCATCCTCGGGCGTGATATCGCGCCGCATGCTGGAAGCATATACCCGCAACGGCCGGGGCGTGCCGCCCAGCAGCTCGCAGACGGTCTTGCCCTCGCGCTTGCCGTAGAGGTCCCAGAGCGCGGTATCGACGCCGCCGATGGCCCGCCGGAGATAGGCACCGGGAAACTTGTGCTCCTTCTCCGGAATGATATCGACCAGCCCGTTCAGATCGAACGCATCCCAACCGAGCGCGTACGGCGCCACCTGCCGATGCAGCACGAGAGTGGAGATATCGGAATTGTACGTCGAGACCTGCCCCCAGCCTTCACTGCCGTCTTCGGTGGTCACCCTTACGAAACCAACGAACTGCGTGCTGAAGGTCTCGATCTTCGTGATTTTCATCCGTGGCTTCCCGTGCGTTTGGATCAAAGGCGGAAATTAGCAGCCCAGCAGAGACTGAATGATGAGTACATCTTGACGAGCAATTTGGATGGAATTTAAGGTCCATTATCGACATTTCGCCAAACCAATTTTGCGGGATTGCCAAATATCCGCTGCGGCAGTTGAAAGATCAGCGATGGTAAAGCGAGCCGCAGGCGCCCTGCTCAGTGCAATCCGGATCGATCATGGCTCATCACGCCTGCTCGCAACGCAGATCGTGTCATCTATCCGGGACATCATCCTTGCGGGCGGATTGCGGGCCGGAGACCGACTACCGGCCACACGCACGCTTGCCAATGACCTCGGCGTTTCACGAACCACCATGGTCGATGTGTTTGAGCGGCTGACTGCGGAGGGGTTACTGGAAGGCCGTACGGGCGCCGGCACCTTTGTCAGCCAATCCGTCCGGATCGGCACTCCGGCAGAAGAAACCGTAATGGATATCGCAAATGCCGGGACGGAGCCGCAAGCCGTCAGTGCATTTCCGAGCCCTGCTCCCGTCGGTTCCGCTTTTATCGAGCGTCTGCCCCATACCATCAGGGCGTTTACGACCGCCCTACCCGCCGTGGATATTTTTCCGATCGCGCAATGGACCCGACAGTCAAACAAGCACTGGCGCGAGCGGCGCGACGTGGTTCTCGGCTACGGCGACGCCTCCGGGTTCCCGCCGCTTCGACGCGCCATCGCAGCGCATCTGCGCGCAAACCAGGGCATCAATTGCCAGGACAGGCAGATCTTCATCACCAACGGGGCCCAGCACGCCTTCCACATCATCGGCTCGATGCTGCTGAACCGGGGGGACAAGGTCTGGTTCGAGAATCCGGGCGCGATCGGTGCTTACAATGCCTTGCTGGCGGCAGGCGGAGAGATGGTCCCGCTGCCGATAGACGATCAGGGCATGATGGTGTCGGAAGGGCTGCGACGGGCGCCTGACTTCCGGCTCGCCTTCGCGACACCGCTGCACCAGCAACCGCTCGGCGTGACCATGAGCCTGGAACGCCGCTTTGCCCTGCTGGAAGCCGCCGGAGCGGCCGATGCGTGGATCATCGAGGATGATTACGACGGCGAATTCTACTACGGGGATCACCCGATACCGACCCTGAAGAGCATCGATCATGCCGACCGCGTTTTCTATGTCGGCACCTTCAGCAAGACTCTGTTCCCCGCTCTCCGGCTTGGCTACATGCTGGTGCCGACCGCCTTCGTCGAGCGTCTCGAACATATGTTCGCCGCCTATCTGCCGAGTGCGCCCCTGAACCAGCAGGCAATCGTCGCGGGTTTCATGGATGAAGGCCATTTCGCGACCCACCTCCGGCGGATGCGGCGGATCTATACGGAGCGCTATCAGGTTCTGAAAACCTGTGCGGACCGGGAGCTCAACGGGCTGCTGAAACTCAAGCCGACCGATACAGGTCTTCACACAATTGCGCACCTGCCTGACGAACTTGACGAAAGTTTGGTCGCAGACGCAGCAGACGAGGCCGGCATCACGGTGACACCCTTCAGGCGGTATGCGACAGCCCCCCTCACCCTCAACGGCCTTGTGCTCGGCTTCAGCGGGGTTCCACCAAGCGATATTGAAGCAGGGTCCAGGGTCCTGGCGAATGTTCTCGACAATGCGTTTCGCGACAGCCGGAAGGCGAAGACAGTAAGGGTTTGAGAGTTGGAAGATCAGTTTGACTACATCATCGTCGGCGCCGGGTCGGCAGGATGTGCGCTTGCTGGGCGCCTCAGCGAGAACGGGCGGCACCGGGTGCTGCTGCTGGAAGCGGGTGGAGACGACCGGCGGTTCTGGATTCAGGTACCAATCGGCTATGGAAAATCCTTCTACGACCCGTCGGTGAACTGGATGTACATGACCGAGCCGGTACCGACGGCCGGAGGTCGCCCGAGTTACTGGCCGCGCGGCAAGGTACTTGGCGGCTCAAGTTCGATCAACGCGATGGTCTATATCCGCGGCCAGGCAGGAGACTTCAACGACTGGCGCGATGCGGGCAATCCCGGCTGGGGCTGGGATGACATCCTGCCTGTCTATCGCCGGATGGAAACCCACGAATGGGGCGAGAGCGTCTGGCACGGCGGCTCCGGGCCACTCCATGTCAGCGCCCCGAAGGACGACCTTCACCCGCTCTGCGAGGCTTATATCAAGGCAGGAGAAGAAGCCGGTCTGCCGCGCAACGATGATTTCAACGGCACCAGCCAGGAAGGCGTCGGCACTTATCACGTCACAACCCGGGACGGGCTGCGTATGTCCGCCGCCCGCGCCTATCTGTGGCCCGCCCGGAAACGCTCAAACCTGCGGGTCGAGAAACATGCAATGGCCGAGCGCCTGCTGTTTGACGGAACGCGCGCAACCGGCGTCGAATACAGATGCCGTGGGAAGCTGAAACGCGCGCATGCAAAAGCAGAGGTGATCGTCTCTGCCGGCGCGATCGGCAGCCCTCTGCTGCTGATGCGCTCCGGCATCGGTCCAGCGGAAGACCTGACGGCGGCCGGGGTCGAAGTTCTTATCGACCGTCCCGGCGTCGGACGGAACATGCAGGACCACTACATCGTCGACCAGACGCTGAAATCGAGGCTCCCGACTCTCAACAACACGCTGACGCCATGGTGGGGAAAGCTCTGGGCCGGATTGCAATATTTGACCGCGCGCCGCGGGCCGATGTCTCTCAGCCTCAATCAGGGCGGCGGGTTCTTCAAGACCCGTCCGGACCTCGACCGGCCCAACATGCAGCTTTATTTCTCACCACTGAGTTACCTGAAGGGCCCGCCGGGCAAACGCGCCCTGATGCATCCAGACCCCTTTGCGGGCTTCATCATGAGCATTTCGCCCTGCCGTCCGACCAGCCGGGGCTTTCTGCGCCTGCGTTCTGCGGGTCCCGACGCCGCGCCGGAAATTCATCCCAACTATCTGGCCACCGAGCATGACCTGCAGGACAATCTGGAAGGGCTTAAGTTCATGCGCCAGCTCACCGATACGCCGACAATGAAGGACATCGTGCTGGAGGAGCTTTTTCCCGGCCCCGATGTCGATAGCGACGAGACCATGCTCGATTATATCCGGACCAAGGGCGGCAGCGTCTTCCATCCGAGCAGCACTTGCATGATGGGCCCCAACGCACAGACCTGTGTCGTCGATCCAAGCCTGAAAGTGTATGGCGTTGAGAATCTACGTGTCGCCGATGCCTCGATCTTCCCGACCGTGACGTCCGGGAACATCAATGCGCCCTCGATCATGGTTGGCGAGAAGGCGAGCGACATCATTCTGGAGGCTGCGAAAAGCCCCTGATACCAAGATCTTCTATCGGAGCAGGCCGTCACCAATGTGCCTGCTCCGAAAAAAAACATCTCCGAAGAATGCATTCATTGACAGTGGGCAGGCCGCCGCATAGAAGGGGCGCTGCATACGTCGTGCGGTGGGTTTACCCGCTGTGTCGCTCCGGCGGAGGGGTGGCCGAGTGGCTGAAGGCGGCGGTTTGCTAAACCGTTATACTGGGAAACCGGTATCGAGAGTTCGAATCTCTTCCCCTCCGCCAGTTCTTCTTTCTATTCATTCCTTGAAATAGCCGGATGGCAACCGCTTCAGCGGATTGCCCAGGTCGTACCAGTCATCTCAGTCGCCGATGCCCAGCCTCGTCCATTTTGGCGGCAATTCATCGGCCTTAACGCCCTCGGAAAGCCAGGCATTCCAGGCCGCATCGATTCTGGCGTAGGTGCCATTGTTCCGAATTCTTTCGAGCCCTGAATCCAGAGCGTGAGCCAGTTTGACTGACAAGTGCCCGGCGATCCTGGAGAAGGATACGAAAAGATCGTACTCCACCAACTTGTGGGCAGGTACCGGTGACGGCTTGATTCGCTCCCAGTTCCAGCCGATCTGAAACTGCGCTACTTTCTCATAGACGACGGCGAAATCGGCTCGGCGGCGGGCCACCATTGCCAATGTCTGCATATCGGACTCAAGCGCAATTTTCCGGATTGAAGAACTTCGATCAAACGCATCCGTGTAGGTATAGCCGCGCACGACGGAAAAGCTGCGTGTCTCATACGCGTCCTCGGTGAAGGGCCCTGTCCAGTCAGGATGCGCGTAGACCAGAATCCTGCCGCGGAACAGCGGCTGGGAATGGAAAATGAACTTATTCTGATTGTCCGCCGAATTCGTTGTGTTGAAACACCCGATCTGACGTCCTGCCTGTACCTCGCGTATGCACCGCGCATAAGGCATTGCTACGAAGTTGACACGACAACCAACCGCACTGAACGCGGCAGAGACAATATCGAGTGAAAACCCTCTCAACTTGCCTTCGAACATCCCTGTGTATGTGAAGAAACTATCCTCGGCAGCGAGCGTAAATGCGGGAATGTCATCGCATAACTGGTCTTCGTCTGATTGCGCCACAGCGCTGGAGTGAAACGCCGCAAAGAAGAGAGCAACCGCCGTTGCCGCAACCGTCAACGGGTACCGTAACGTCCACCGCATCACACTCTGTCCGCGTGAGGTACACAACATCGCCACCAACCAGTTCGGAACTCATCACTCGGCCCGGTCAGTATAGCCCGCAGTTTCGAGCCAGCCCCGCAATTCTGCCATAAAACCATAAATATATTAAGTTCCCCGGAAGCCTAGCCCTGATTGATCCGGTCTTATACCGTAGCCGTCATTGTTGTGTTCAAGAGAGTCTCATTGGTCAACTCAAAGATCCCTTTTCGTCGCCGCTTGTCCGTCAGACAAGCTCAGATAGCCGTCTTTATCGCTCTGGCTATCGGGGCTGTATTCGCCATCATGCAAATTCTGCTCGATGCGCGGGACGAGCGTAAAAACCTGAGCGTTCATGCGAAATCCATTTTGGATTATGCAGGCCAGCCAGCGGCGCGCGCCGCTTACCGGCTGGACGATATCGGTGCCCAGGAACTGGTCGCCAGCCTGCTTAGCGACCCGGCACTCGTAAAAGCCAAAATTCTGGATGAAACCGGCCTTACGCTCGCCCGTGCGTCCAGAAGCCCAACAAAACCGCCATCGATTTTAGAGCAACTCCTGCTCGGGTCCGGAGTCGAGCTGTTCACCCGTGATTTACGAAATGAACAAGCGAACATCGACGTTGGAACTCTGATCATCGAACTCGATCCGGTAGCGGCGGCTCCGGGGTTCCAGCAACGGACTTGGAATGCCCTTGTGTCCGGCCTGTTGAAAAGCACACTCCTTGCCTTCCTTCTCACGATGATATTCCAACTGATCATTACCAAGCGCGTCACCCGGCTGGCAGAATCCTTTGCCAGGGCAGCGCGGTATCAACCGGGAACGGCGGCACGCGGCGATGAGCTGGATATGCTCGAAAACCGAGTTCTTCAATCGACAAATGCATTAGCCAAGGCCGTCATCGAGGCTGAGGCCGCGAACAAAGCCAAATCCGTCTTTCTCGCCAGCATGAGCCACGAAATGCGCACACCGCTCAATGCAATCATCGGCTATGCGGAGGCACTGGAAATGGGCATCGGCGCCGACAATACCGAGCGCCGGAACTCGTACCTGAAAAATATCTCCAGCGCCGGCAAACAACTGAATCGGTTGCTAGGAGATATCCTAGATTTCTCGAAGATCGAGGCAGGTTCCATCGAATTCGAGATTGAAGATGTCAGCCTGGCAGACATCATTCGAAGCGATATCCAACAACTGGAAGGGATTGCTGGCGAACGCCAAATCTCGCTGAAGACCGATATACAGTCTGAGGCAACAGTGCAGGCAGACCAATCGCGCCTACGGCAGATCCTTCTGAATTTCGTCACCAATGCCGCCAAATACAACGCATCCGGCGGCACGATTAGAGTCGGCGTAACAGCCCGGCCCGATGGTCGGCAACGCTTGTATGTCGAAGACAGTGGAAGCGGTATCCCGCCGGATCAGCTCCAGTCTATTTTCGAGCCGTTCGTCCGGGGTGACAATAACCTCCCCGACATTCCCGGAGCCGGCCTTGGTCTTGCCATCTGCAAAATGCTCGCGGAGGGCATGGGCGGGCGTATCGGCTGCGACAGCGTTCTGGCCAAAGGATCGACATTCTGGGTCGATCTGAAAACTTCGGATTTGGGTGAACTTTCCCAGGGAGACAGTGTCCCCCAATTAACTGAGGCGCTGTGACAGCCAAGTCGCGGAATGTAGGGCATCCTCCCGTTTAGGATCGGCTAGATAGGCTTCAAAAAAGTATTGGTGCCCCTTGTGTTTCGATACATCAAAGATATATCTATTTGTATCTTTGATAAATGGAACATGCCATCATGAGGCACAACGACAGACGATATCATCGAGATGAAGGCCATTCTGAACGGCAAGGGTCACGCGTAATACGCGGGCGTGGCGGTCGCCGTCCCAGGGTTCTCGACGGCGGCCAGCTCCGCCTGGTTCTATTGACCCTGATATCCCAGCGTGAACGGCATGGCTACGACCTGATCCGGGAAATCGAAGGTCAGACCGGAGGCGCTTATGCGCCAAGCCCCGGGGTGGTCTACCCGACACTTACGCTCCTCCTGGAGATGGATCTCATCTCGGAAGGCGAAACGGACGGCCCGAAGAAATTGTTTGAAATAACCGACGCGGGCCGGGCCCACCTGGAGGAGCTTGCAAGTGATGCCAGCGCGGCGATGTCCCGTATCGCCGCCATCGCCGAACGCCAGAGCCGCCTTGAGCCCGCGCCAATCCGCCGCGCGATGGAAAATCTCAAGACCGCGCTAAACGACAAGCTCGCTGAGAGCGGCATCGACAAGACAACCGTTCTCGCGGTTGCCGGACTGGTGGATGAAGCCGCCAGCAAGATCGAGCGACTTTGAATTGAACGGCACCCTTAGCTGTTAACTTGGACGCTGACGCGTGACCGTCCAATGCCGCGGCCAGCATAAGCCCGCCGCCATGCAGATCAAACTTATGCATCAAAATCGACGACGGTGACTCAAACGTCAGGACTAGGAGGCGCCCCCTCAACGGGTCAAGGCATCGGCCTCGCCAATCACCCAAATCACACTCCCGACCGACGCATGAGCGGGGCCGTGGCGGCCGGATCCGGACACGCCAACAAAAAACGGGCCGGTCGCATTGCGACCGGCCCGCAAGATCACGAAAGAATATGCTGCTCTAAAGCGCCCGGACATTCCCAAGGAACTGATCGATCTCGCCTTTGAGCTTGCGGTTCCGTTCGCTCAACTCGGCGACAACGGTCTGCTGACTCTCGGCAAGCTGGCCGGTCTCTCCGGCGGCGGCGGACACCGTCTCAACGACCTGGGCAACCGTCTGGGTACCGGAAGCTGCCTGTTCGATATTCTGTGCAATTTCATTGGTCGCGGCACCCTGCTCCTCAACCGCACTTGCAACCACGGCCGTCAGCTCATCGATCTTGTTGATCGTGTTCCCGATACCAAGCACCGCATCGGCGGCTGCACTGGTCTCGCTCTGGATCTCCGCGATTTTCTGACTGATCTCTTCAGTCGCCTTGCTGGTCTGGGTCGCCAAGCTCTTCACTTCGCTGGCAACAACCGCAAACCCTTTACCGGCCTCACCGGCCCGTGCAGCCTCAATGGTCGCGTTCAGAGCGAGCAAATTCGTCTGCTCCGCGATCTCATCAATGATCTGGATGACCTGACCAATACTTTCAGCCGCTTCATTCAGAGCTCCAACCCGCGCGTTGGTCGTCTCGACTTCCCCGACCGCGGCACGGGTCACCGTTGAAGCCTGGGCCATTTGCGAGGAGATCTCGTTGATCGACGAAGACAGCTCGGTCGTTGCAGACGCCACAGTCTGGATATTGGCGTTTGCTTCCTCGATCGCCGCCGCCGCATCCTGCGAGAGACCGGTTGTATTCTGGGCGTTGGCCGCCATCGTCTCGGACGAGACACGGACACTGTTGACAGCTTCTTCCACAATTTTCAGCGCGCTTACCATCTCGGCGTCGAAAGAACGGGTATAGCCCTCCATCTTCTGATGCCGCTCGCTCTCCTGCGCCTGCTGCTCAGCCTCGCGCGCTTTTTGCTCACGCTGCTCTAGGCCGTTGCGTTTGAAGACCTCGACGGCTGCCGCCATGCTCCCGATTTCGTCTTTCCGCTCTGTACCGGAAACCGTGATATCGAGATTGCCTTCAGCCATCTCGCCCATCAGTTCAGTCATGGAGCCAATCGGAGTCGCTATCGATCGGCTCATCGCAAAGGCCGAGACAACAGCAACAACAATAATCAGGGCAATTGAGACAATCATGGTTACGGTGAAGCTGGCGAGTGCCGCCGCGCGCTGTGCAACGGCACGGGAGGAGATGCCCGAAAGCTCCTGCTCCAGCTTCATCGCTGCTTCAGTGAAGCGATCGATCGCGATCTGGGGCTCACCGGTCACCTCAATGGCACGGGCCTGGTTCACCGTCAGATAGTTGCTCATAAGCCGGACCTGCTCTGCTGCATAAACGTCCAGCCATTCCGTGTAATCCAGAACGAGTGTATCCACGAGTTTGGCGACAGCCGGAATGTCCGCCGACTGCCCGCGAAGCGACGCAACAGCGGCATCGATCTTCGGAGACATCTGGTTGAATTGTTCCAGACCTGTCCGATCCCCCGTGAGGAGGTAGTAAAGCAGGCCCTGACGTTTCAGGGCAAAAGCCCGCTCATACTCGATATAGATATCACCGAGCTGATCGGCCTTCTGACTCTCGGCTTCCGCTGATTTGATTTGTTCCATGGCCGCAAAGGCCAGGATAGCTGTCAAAACCGTCATTGCGATAATGATGGAGAAGCTGAGCGCGAGTTTTCGCGAAATCTTGAGGTTCTGGAGAAAATTCATTTTATGTTTCCCTGGTAAACCGTTGGTCAGGCGGCGTCACATCAATCCCCGACGACGCGCCAACTCGCTCAGGTTGTACTCGACGGTAACCGCACCGATCGGCTTTCCATCTTTGGTCAAGGTCAAATTCACTTGGGTCCGCCACGTCTTGCTCTTCTCGTTGAATTCCGGCTCATCCACAAATACAGCTGTCGGACTGACGAGAAACGTCTTCTGGTACTTGGCTTCGTCTCCCTGCCAGAAATCGGACGTGATGGCGCTCTGCCCCACATTCAGACCAAAGGCATTCATGACGAAAATTTCCGTGAAAATTCCACCGGATGCTGCCTGGATCTGGGTCAAGTAAGTCGAAAGAGGGCTGCTGAGCGTGGCCGCGATCAACGGCTGGTCGGCGCTTTCTCTCTCAGCGCGCCAAGCTTTATCGAGCTCATCGATCTGTGCCTGCTCGACACCCTCATACAGCCGGTTATGCGCGGTGACGGACATTTCCACGACCGGATTGGAGAGCCAGTCCCGAATCTCAGAAATCGCTTTATCGTCCAGAATTTCCACAGGCGGAGGATTATTCTGCGCGAAGCTCTCCGATATCAGAAAGGGACACGCGACGATCAAAAGGGCGGCAAACCGCAAAAAGACCGTATTCATTGCAACCTCACATTCAAACCGTAATCCGACAGCCTGACTCTCAGGCAATTAGCGGTTAATAAACGCTGCGAGGAATTAAGAAACATTTAAACTAAGTCTAATTTTTCCCCGAAAAACACTCTTTAGTTTGTTTTTCCTAGGTTTTTGGTATTAATAAATTTTCATCATAGGATGATTTTTGTCTTCTCTCGCGAGCATCTCATTCACGTTAGAGAAATCCCATATGCGTGCTGATCCGTAACGTAAAAGCTCGACCGCAGCTCGACGCAACGGTCTGCTATATCGAAAGCTTTACGCTCAACACGCATGACCGGGCGGGACACGGCGCACCCCAACGCCGAAGCCGTCTCTTGATCAGCGGCAATCGCCCTGATGCTTTCCTCTGCACGGACGATCGCGATCCTGAAAGCTTGCTGATAAAGAGCGTAGAGCGCGTTGGGCAGCGGTGCACGCTGGTCCAGGCCGGGGAAAAGCACTGCTGGCACGACTGACTTCTCGTAAATCAGGCGCGCCCCGCTAATAGTCCGTACGCGGACGATTTCATGCACCTTTTCCGGCGCTCCGGACAATTGCCCCGCCTCACATGCCGCCGCCTTTCGCGATGACACGGTTTCCTCCGCCAGGTCCGGAATTGCTTGTGTTCCATCCGGATTTCGAAGCCTGAAAAACTGGAACAAGGCGTTTTCGGGCGTGCGGACGGCGACGAAACTCCCCACTCCCTGACGGCGCTTGATGATCCCTCTGCGCTCCAGTTCCTCCAGCGCTTTACGCGCGGTGCCCTGGCTTACCCCAAGCTCCGCTCCCAGATCATGTTCGCTCGGTAACATCGCCCCCGGCACCAGCTCACCCGAGATGATGCGGTCGATCAGCGTTCCGATCACGGTTTTGTAGAGCGGTTCAGTCATCTGGCTCGCCTGATCCCATCCAGCTTTCATCGCGGCATGGCCGCCATGTAGCAGATCGCAAAGCATCAGTCTTGTATAAGAATTCTCCTACATGTAATGACATAGGTTAACAAAACTCAAAAAATGAAACCGAGGGAGCTCACGAAATGACCAACATCCCCCAATTGCTGGTCCATAACCCGGACGACACGGTCGGTGTCGTCGTGGTGGAGGACCTGAAAGCCGGCACCGAGATGTTGTGCGTCGTCACGCACGACAATTCGGACTTCCGGCTGACCGCCAAGGCGGATATCCCCATTGGCCACAAGGTCGCCCTGAAGGATCTCAGCGCCGGCGATACGGTCATCAAATATGGCGAGGATATCGGCAAGATGGTCGGCAATGCCGGCGTCGGCGAGCACGTCCATACCCACAATATGAAAACCAAGAGGTGGTAGAGATGGCCGATCTTGCAAACACGAGCGTGAATGCCTGGCGCCGGGAAAACGGCCGCGTCGGCGTCCGCAACCACATCCTGATCCTGCCGGTCGACGATATTTCCAACGCCGCCTGCGAAGCCGTGACGAATAACGTCAAAGGCACCATGGCGATCCCGCACGCCTATGGCCGCCTGCAGTTCGGCGAGGACCTGGACCTGCATTTCCGGACCATCATCGGTACCGGCGCGAACCCGAACGTCGCCGCCGTTGTGGTAATCGGCATCGAGCCGGAATGGACCAAGGTGATCGTCGACGGCATCGCCAAGACCGGAAAGCCGGTTACCGGCTTCTCCATCGAGCAGAAGGGCGATTTTGAGACCATCCGGGCCGCTTCATGGCAGGCCAAGGAATATGTCCATTGGGCCACGGAACTGCAGAAGGAAGCCGTGCCGCTGACCGACATCTGGGTCTCGACCAAATGCGGCGAGAGCGACACCACGACGGGTCTCTCCTCCTGCCCGACTGTCGGCAACATGTACGACAAGCTGCTGCCGCACGGCCTCTATGGCTGCTTCGGGGAGACCTCGGAGATTACCGGCGGCGAGCATATCTGCGAGGCCCGCGCGGCAACGCCGGAGATTGGCGCCAAGTTCCGCAAGATCTGGCAGGCCTATCAGGACGACGTGATCTTCGCCCACCAGACGGACGATCTGTCGGACAGCCAGCCGACCAAGGGCAACATTCTCGGCGGCCTCACGACCATCGAGGAGAAAGCCCTCGGCAACCTGGAAAAGATCGGCCGGACATCGACCTATATCGACGCCATAGGCCCCGCAGAGACACCGGAGAAAGGTCCCGGGCTCTATTTCATGGACAGCTCATCGGCGGCGGCGGAGTGCGTCACCCTGATGGCGGCCGGCGGCTACGTCATCCACACCTTCCCGACGGGACAGGGCAACGTGGTCGGCAACCCGATCGTGCCGGTCGTCAAGATCTCCGGTAACCCGCGCACCCTGCGCACCATGTCGGAGCATATCGACGTGGACGTAACCGGCGTGCTGACCCGGGAAATGACCATCGACGAGGCCGGGGATTCCCTGATCGACATGATCATCCGGACCGCGAACGGCCGGAATACGGCGGCGGAAGCTCTCGGCCACCGGGAGTTCTCCATGACGAAGCTTTACCGCTCGGCCTGACGGTCCTCCATTTCACCGAGAAAGCCGGCCTCAACCGAGGCCGGCCTTTTCGTTCGCGCCGCGCGTGCACGGCAGTCTTGGTCGGCCGGACGATTGATCCAACTCCGGCCGCGCGTCATCATTCCGCAAAATGATGGGAGCGAAACATGCGCGAAGACGCAGCCGGTAAAAGCACGGCAAAACAGACTGACGCCGAGCGCTATGATGCACTGATCATCGGCGCCGGGTTCACTGGCCTCTACCAGTTGTATTCTCTGCGTGACCGGCTTGGCCTGAATGCGCAAGTACTGGAAGCGGCGGACGGGGTTGGCGGCACCTGGTACTGGAACCGTTATCCCGGCGCACGCTGCGACAGCGAGAGCCATTCCTACTGCTACTATTTCTCCAAGGAACTGGTCACCGAGTGGGAATGGTCGGAGCGTTATCCGGGTCAGGAAGAAATCCGGCACTACCTCAACCACGTCGCCGACCGCTTCGATCTGCGCAAGGACATCCGCCTCGGAGACCGGGTCATTTCCGCCCGTTTCGACGATGCCGAAACCCTGTGGCATGTCACGACAGAGGCCGGCAGGCAGTATGAAGCACAATTCCTGATTACCGGCGTCGGCTGCCTGTCATCGGCAAACGTCCCCGACATTCCGGGGCTCGATGACTTCAAGGGCGACTGGTATCACACCGGCTCCTGGCCGCATGAAGGCGTCGATTTCACCGGCAAGCGCGTCGGTCAGATAGGCACCGGATCGACCGGCATCCAGAGCGCGCCCGTCATCGCAGAAGCGGCTAAACACCTGACCGTGTTCCAGCGCACCGCCAATTACAGCATTCCGGCCCGCAACGGCCCGCTGAGCGAGGATTTCAAGCGCTATACCAAGGAGCATAGCGACGAGATCCACGAGACCATGCTGGCAGGCCCGAACGGTCACCCGTTCCGGATCGAGGACCGCCCCGTCGCCAGTGTCACACCTGACGAGCAACGGGAGATTTACGAAGCTGCCTGGGAAAAAGGCGGCCTGCGTTTCCGTTCCGTCTTCAAGGATCTGCTGACGAGCAAGCCCGCGAACGATACCGCCGCAGCATTCATCAAGACGAAGATCCGGGCGGTCGTGAAAGACCCGGAAACCGCCGCCCTGCTCTCCACCATCGATCATCCCTTCGCAACCAAGCGGCCGCCAGTCGACAGCCACTATTTCGAGACCTTCAATCGGGACAATGTCAGCCTGGTCGACATCAAGACCAATCCGATCACGCGGATCACGCCGACCGGTATCGAGACCACCGCCGGCCACCACGATCTCGACATCATCGTTTTCGCAACGGGCTTCGATGCCATCAGCGGTCCGCTGCTCGCCATGGACATTCGGGGCAAGAACGGCGTCACGCTGAAAGAGCAATGGGCCGAGGGACCAAAGACCTATCTCGGACTTCAGGTCGCGGGCTTCCCCAATCTGTTCACGGTCACGGGGCCCGGCAGCCCGTCGGTCCTGACCAACATGCCGGTCGCCATCGAGCAGCATGTGGACTGGATCACCGACTGCATCGACACGCTTCTGAAGAACGGCAAGAGCCGTATCGAGACAACGCCGGAAGCGGCGGAAGAATGGGTTGGGGAGACCACCGCGGCAGCCAATGCCACCCTGCTGCCTCAAGCCAACTCCTCCTGGTATCTGGGCGCTAACGTCCCCGGAAAACCACGCGTTTTCATGCCTTACGCCGGAGGCATGGCGCATTACCGCAAGCGCTGCAACGATGTCGCGGCGGACGGATACAAAGGGTTTGTGCTTAGTTGAGCCGCGTGGTTGTCAGCGTCATATATTCCCCCCGTCGACCTTGAATTCCTGGCCGGTGCATCCGCGTGATGCGTTCGAGGCCAGGAACAGCACCATCTCGGCAACATCGTCCGCCTGCATGGGACGCTTGATGCACTGGCGGGCGATTATATCGCGCTTGGTCTCTTCGTCGATCCAGTCCCGAAGCTGGCGCTCGGTCAGGATGGCGCCCGGCACGACCGAGTTGACGCGGACGCCCGCTTCACCGAAGTCGCGCGCGAGGGAGCGTGTCAGACCGAAAGCCGCGGCCTTGCAGGAGGAATAGACTGCCAGGTTCTTCACGCCTTGAGTCGGTGCGATCGAGCCAAAATTGATGATCGATCCTCCGCCATTTCCGGACATGATCCCGTAGGCTGCCTGTGCGGCAAAAAACTGATGCTTCAGGTTTACCGCAACGATTGCCTCCCAATCCTCCTCCGTTACCTCTTCCGCAATGAAGCGCTTGTCGTTAGCGGCATTATTGACCAGCGCGCAGAGTGAGCCTGTCGCATCTGCAGCCCGGGTGATCGCGCTTTTCAATTCTGCCGTGTCGGTCACATCGCAGCGGTGAAAAAAGGGCACATTCCCCGTTTTCCCGGCCAGGTGGTGCATCAGTTCTTCAGCAGCCTCGACATCGATATCAACGAAATAGGTGTGTGCGCCCTGCACGGAAAACGCTTCGACGATTGCCGCGCCGATCCCCGTCGCGCCGCCGCTGACAAAGACCGCCTGCCCTTCCAGATCCGGATAACGTGTCTGATATGCGGTCATCTCAACAGCTCCTCATCAAGCCACCCTCTCGACAAGACCAGAAGGCAGTCATGCAGCTTAAGGACACTAAAAGAAACGGCCCCGGTCAGTAAATTATTGACGGTGAAAAAGGCTTGCGGCAACATATTTTTTGATCATAAAAATAAATTAAATGGCGAGTTAAAGCCATCTCATAAGGGAGGAATAAAAATGAGGGTACGTTTCCCCAAGATAGTTGCTTTCGGGACACTGGTTCTCGGCGGAATGATCGCTGCAACTCAGCCCGTCAATGCAGCCGACCTTGTTGTCGGCGTCAGTTGGTCAAACTTCCAGGAAGAACGCTGGAAAACCGACGAGGCGGCGATTAAGGGTGCGCTCGACATGGCCGGTGCCGAATATATCAGCACGGACGCGCAGAGCTCGACGGCCAAGCAGCTCTCCGACGTTGAAAGCCTGATCGCCCGCGGCGCCAATGCCCTGATCATCCTGGCTCAGGACGCTTCCGCCGTGACACCAGCGATCAGGAAAGCGGCAGCCGAAGGCATACCGGTGGTCGGTTACGATCGCCTGATCGATGACCCGGACGCATTCTACATCACATTCGACAATATCGAGGTCGGGCGCATGCAGGCCCGCGCGGTGTATGCGTCTCAGCCGAAGGGCAACTTTGTCTTCATCAAGGGAAGCCCGCAGGACCCGAACGCGGACTTCCTGCATGACGGCCAGATCGAAGTCCTGAAAGCCGCGATCGACAAAGGCGACATCAAGGTTGTCGGAAATCAGTATACCGACGGCTGGCTGCCGGCGAACGCCCAGCGCAACATGGAGCAGATCCTCACCGCGAATGACAACAAGGTCGATGCTGTGGTCGCGTCCAACGACGGCACTGCTGGCGGTGTTGTCGCCGCGCTGACGGCGCAGGGCCTTGATGGCATTCCCGTTTCCGGCCAGGACGGCGACCACGCGGCTCTCAACCGCGTTGCGCTCGGAACGCAAACGGTTTCGGTCTGGAAAGACGCGCGCGAACTCGGCAAGCGCGCCGCTGAGATCGCCGTGGAACTTGCCAAGGGCGAGGACGCCTCGAAGGTTTCGGGCGCAGTGCAATGGACGAGCCCGAACGGAAAGACCCTGAATTCGCTCTTCCTTGCGCCTGTGCCGATCACCCGGGACAAGCTGAATATCGTGATCGATGCCGGCTGGGTGTCGAAAGACGTGGTCTGCAAAGGCGTCAAGAGCGGCCCGGTTGCCGCCTGCAACTGATTCAACCCTGTCCACTGGCCGGCACCACCAGGTGCCGGTCTTTTCTTCTTTACGAACTGGATGGGCTGGATGGGCGACCGCGTTCAATCACTCTCTGACACGGAACAATCCAAGACGCCGGCATCCTCCGGAACCAGCGGCGGCATCACCGGTATGGTGCGCACAATGGAACTCGACCTTCGCCTGCTCGGCATGGTCGGTGCCCTCCTGCTCATCTGGATTGTGCTGGATCTGCTGACTGGCGGGCGGTTCATTACCCCGCGCAACCTCTTCAATCTTTCCGTCCAGACAGCATCGGTCGCGGTCATGGCGACCGGCATGGTGTTCGTTATCGTGACGCGCCATATCGACCTCTCCGTCGGCTCCGTTCTCGGCGTCATCGCTATGGTCATGGGGGTCGTCCAGACCGAAGTCCTGCCGGAGTTCCTGGGCTTCAATCATCCGGCAAACTGGATCATCACGATCCTTGTCGGGCTCTGCCTCGGGCTTCTGATCGGCGGCCTTCAGGGTTATGTGATCGGATACCTTGCCGTGCCCGCTTTCATCGTCACGCTCGGCGGACTGCTGATCTGGCGCGGCGCCGCATGGTGGGTCACGACCGGCCGCACTGTGGCTCCGCTGGATTCGACCTTCATCCTGTTCGGCGGCGGTGTCGCCGGTACCATGGGCGAGACTGCCAGCTGGATATTCGGAGCGATCATGGCCGCGCTGGTAATCTACGGAATCCTGAGAGGGCGGCGCAGGCGCCAGCTCTTCGATTTCCCGCTGAAACCGCTCTGGGCTGACTGGCTGAATATCGGCGTGCTGACATTGGCCATCTTCGGGTTCGTCGCCGCTATGAATGCCTATCCGGTCCCTGCCCGCGCCGCCAAGCGGCTGGCTGAAGCAAAGGGCTGGGAAATCCCAGAGGGCGGTTTGGAGCTGATGCACGGGATCGCTATTCCGGTTGTCATCGTTGCCCTGATCGCAATCGCGATGACCATCGTCGCCCGGCGCACAAAGTTCGGGCGCTATGTGTTTGCCATCGGCGGTAACCCGCAAGCGGCGGAACTCTCAGGCATCGATACCCGCCGCATGACCCTCTACATTTTCACATTGATGGGCGGGCTGTGTGCCATCTCGGCTGTCATCGCTTCCGCGCGGCTGCAATCGGCGGCCAATGATCTCGGCACGCTTGACGAGCTGCGCGTCATTGCCGCCGCCGTGATCGGCGGCACATCCCTCGCCGGGGGCATCGGCACGATCTATGGGGCAATCCTCGGTGCGCTCGTCATGCAAAGCCTGCAAAGCGGGATGGCCCTGATCGGCACCAACACGTCGCTGCAATCCATTGTCATCGGCTTTGTACTTATTCTCGCGGTCTGGGTCGATCAGGTCTACCGCCGCCGGATCGGGGAGTGAACGCCATGCCCACAGATACCGCTCATCCCCTCGTCGCGCTCAGCGATATTCATGTCTCCTTCGGCGGCATCAAGGCGGTCGACGGCGTGTCGTGCGATCTCTTTCCCGGCGAGGTCGTGGGTCTGCTTGGCCATAACGGGGCCGGGAAATCGACCCTGATCAAGGTGCTGTCCGGTGCATGCCATTCGGATTCCGGCGACATTCGGATCAACGACCAGAAGGCCGTCATCCGCAATGCACGCGATGCCAGAGCCTATAACATCGAGACGATCTACCAGACGCTCGCCCTCGCCGATAATCTGGATGCCGCCGCCAATCTCTTTCTCGGGCGGGAAATCCTGACGTCTTCCGGGATGCTGGACGACGTACGGATGGAGGACGAGACACGCAAGATAATGGGTCGCCTCAATCCGAACTTCCGCAAGTTCGCCGCACCGGTGAAGGCATTATCCGGTGGCCAGCGCCAGTCCGTGGCGATCGCACGCGCGGTCTATTTCGATGCCAAGGTCCTGATCATGGACGAGCCGACTGCGGCGCTCGGGGTTCAAGAAACCGCCATGGTTTCCGAGTTGATCAAGCAGCTGAAATCCGAAGGCATCGGAATCTTCCTGATCAGCCACGACATCCATGACGTGTTCGATCTTTCCGATCGGCTGACTGTCATGAAGAATGGTCGCCTGGTCGGAACTGTCCGCACTGAAGAGGTTTCAAAGGAAGATGTACTCGGCATGATCATTCTCGGGAAAATGCCGGATCATCTGGAAACCGCCCGCAATGACTAATGCTGTCAAAGTCAGCCTCCTGTGCCATGAACCAGCATGACCGCCGGCTCGGACGGCACATCTCCGATCCGGTCCGGGCGCAAAACAGAAAAGCAATTGTCGACTGCCTCCGCCGGCATCAGGCCGCGGCGCGGATCGAGATCGCCAAGCATGTCGGCATCAGCCCAGCGACAGTCACGGTCATCACCTCGGAGCTGATCGAGGATGGCGTGATCCGCGAGGAAATAGCCACGGCGGACAGAAACGGCTCATCGCGCGGACGCCCCCGCACACGACTGGAGCTGAACCCGGAAGCCGGTTTCGCCGTGGGCATCAAGATCTCGATGCACCAGGCCTCAATCTCCCTGACGAACCTCTCCGGAGAAATTCTGGGGGCGAAGATCGTTCCCATGCGGGCAAACCGCGACGCGCCGGAACGCATCGCAGAAATCTGCATGACTCAGATCCGGGAGGTTATCGACGATGCCGGAATCGATCCGGAGCTGGTTCTCGGCGTCGGCATTGGCGTTCCTGGATATGTAGAGTACCCGTCTGGAATGGTCAGATGGGCGCCGGTCTTCTCCCGGCCCGACGTTCCTTTCCGGGAAATTGTCGAGCAGAAAGCCGGATTTCGAACCTTTATCGACAACGACGCCAACATGACGGCTCTCGCCGAGAAATGGTTCGGAGTCGGACGGCAGTTCCCGACCTTTCTCGTTGTCACGGTCGAGCATGGCATCGGCATGGGGCTGGTCGTCGACGAAAAGCTCTACCGAGGTGCCCGCGGCTTCGGAGCTGAATTCGGACATACGAAGATTGTCGTTGGCGGCGCTCTATGCCGCTGTGGCCAGCGCGGATGCATCGAAGCCTATGCCTCGGATTACGCCATCGCACGTGAAGCGAACGTCTTGGGGTCGACAACCGATATCGACGATCCATTCGCCTTGCAGGACCGGATGGAGCACCTCATCA
Source organism: Nisaea sp. (assembly GCF_034670185.1). NCBI lineage: Bacteria > Pseudomonadati > Pseudomonadota > Alphaproteobacteria > Rhodospirillales > Thalassobaculaceae > Nisaea > Nisaea sp. Next base: position 860,478 of record NZ_JAXMNY010000001.1, on the reverse strand, counting down.
AGCTGTCCGACGAAGGCTCGCCAGCCGTGACGTCCATTTTCAAACGCGCGGGAACCATGCTCGGCACCGGTATTGCCAACCTCGTGGACGTGCTGGACCCACCGGTTGTCGTGCTTTCGGGCGCCCGCTCCCGCTCGGCCAAGGCGTTTTTTACAGCGCTCACCGACGCGATGGAGTCGAACACATTGCTTGGAGCGCAAACCAAAGTCGATCTGCGGGTCAATTCCGGCGGTGACGAGGTCTGGGCGCACGGCGCCGCAGCGCTGGTGCTGGAAGAAACCCTGATCTGATATCTGCAGATCAAACTGCTGCGAGTGGTTTCAGAGGCGCGGGATCGAGCGCATAGACCATGTCGCGCAAATGATCGAGCAACGCTTGCCGGTCGTTCCCGGAAGAAATCTCCGAAGACCGGACCGGTGTACCTATGTGTGCCTGCAGATCGTCGCCTATCCGGCGCGCTACCTCATTCATCAGCAGGGCCTCGCGGAGAGCCTCACTGAACCGGCTTACCAGATGGAACAGGAAGCGGTTCTGCCCCTCGAAGAAGATCGGAACGACCGTCGCGTCCGTTTGCGCGATAAGCTTGCCCGCAAAAAGTTTCCAGGGGGCATCGGTCGCCCGTCCAAACAGCTTCTCCGACGTCGAGACGCGTCCCGCCGGGAAAATCACCAGCGCGCCGCCGTCATGCAGATGGGCCAGGGCTTTGCGCTTCGATTCGACATTGCTGCGCACCGCACTTGAAGCCCCGTCAAACTCGATCGGGATCAAATAGGGCCGCAGCGGCTCCGCGCGCCCGAGCGCGGCATGCGCCAGGAGCTTGAAATCCTTGCGAACAAGCGACGTGATATGGCCGACGGCAATGCCGTCGAGCACACCGAACGGGTGGTTGGCAACAACGATCAGTGGGCCTTTCGCCGGAATTGCTTTGAGACGGTTTGGCTCAAAATGAACGGACAGCCTCAAATAATCGACGGCCGAGTGCCAAAAATCATCGGTATCGTGGTGCTTCCGGCAATAATCGTCATACATCCGCTGCAAGCGCGGCTGCCCGCTCAACAGCTCCACAAAACGGATCAGCACCTGTCGGGTAAGGGAATCGTCGGGATTACAGTACGAAACGACCGGAGTCCGCTTTTCGAACTCCTGCCGGACCCAGTTCAGCCCAGATTTTCCGACCATTTCACACCGCGCTTTTTTTCAAAAGACGGAGGTTAGCGGTCATGAATGACACCCTGATGACCGATTAATTGCAGTCTTACGGCCCCGTCCCCCTCAAGAGAGGAAAGAGCGGAAAGAACAACAGCCTTCATTCTGATTAACTGGCGTCGGGGCCTTTGATTGGGCATTGTTTTTCGGATGATCCGGCAGGACTCTGACTTACGCTTCGTTCTCTGGGTAGCGTGTCAGAAGGTCTGTCCTGTATGATCAAACAAGATGATGCACTCTCGGGTAACATGGTCGACGCTCCCTATCATTCGACGGAACAGTCCAAGCCTGTCGGCAGTGCTTCTGCCTACCCGAAAGCAGGCCCGCCTTCAGATCTGATCAAAGTCAGCCTTCTTGGCGGTTTTCTGATCGAAGCGCCTGGCGGGAAAGTGTATTTGCCGAGCCGAAAGGCGCAGGCAATTCTCGCCTATCTCATGCTCCTGCCATCTCAAAAAGCGACCAGAGAGAGCATTGCCGGCCTCCTCTGGAGCGGTGCGACAGAAGACCTTGCGCGCGCGTCACTGAGACAGGCCCTCCGGAGACTCAACCAGTATTTCGACGCCGTCGGAATCGTTGGTATTGACGCGACGCGGAGCGAGGTCCGCCTCAACAAACGGACGTTCGAAACCGACCTATGGGCGGTTCTGGAAAATGACGCCGATGCGCCGGTTCATCCCATCCTGCTGCAACGTTCCGACATATCAGCCTCGTTGCTCCTCGGCTTCGAGGACCTGGACGAGGCATTTAACTCCTGGGTGCTTACGCAAAGACAAAATCTGAATGATCGTCTGGTTGCCAGCCTGGAGCTTCGATTGGCTCAACCCTCCCGTGGCTCAGGCCATGACGCCACTCAGATGACGAAGAACGCAGCCCTCGCCCTCTCCAATCTCGACCCGACCCATGAAGGCGCGTGCCGGGAGCTGATGCTGCAGCATGTCCATGCGGGAGACATCGGCTCTGCCCTGAAGCGCTACAACCGCCTCTGGTCGCTGCTTGAGAACGACTATGACATGGAGCCGTCAGACGAAACCAAAGCGCTCGTCGCGCTGATCAAGAGCGGTGCGGACGAGACGGACGGTAAACCTGACGCCAGATCATCCAGGCCCGACCCGTCGGGAAGTCCGCGTCTGATTGTCGAATCATTCAGTTATGCAGGCGTTCCAGACCCACTGAAATTCATGGCCCGCGCTTTCCGGCACCAATTCATGTCCAGTCTCCTCAAATTCAGGGAATGGCTGGTGCTCGATGGCGAACGCGCAGAGCGCCAGAGAGTTGTGCTTCCGACGAGTCCGGTCTTCAGAATTTCGGGCGATACCTACGTTAAAGATACAATTCTCTATGTCGTGATTTCGGTCCGTGACGCCAGCAATGACACCATACTCTGGAGCGAAGAAAACCCGGCAAGCCTGGATACCTGGCCGCGGACGCTCCGGCAGCTCGTTCAGAAGCTCGCCATAGCCATCAATACCCATGTCGCGACCCACCGGCTGCCCGCCAAACGCGAGGAGCCGAGCCAGTCCCCCCCCGTCTTCGACAGATGGATGCAAGGCCGCCGGCTGGTTCATCTCTGGGCCCCGACCGGCTGGGCCGAGGCCGAGGAAATCTTTACGTCGGTGCTCCAGGACCAGCCAGACTTCGCACCAGGACATTCCAGTCTTTCATTCTGCGCCAGTCTGAAGCGGTTCGTTTATCCTGGATTCCGGGACGAGCCTGGCCTCTCGGTTTTGGCTCTCGACCATGCAAAACGCTCGGTAGAACTTGGCCCAAGAGACGCAAAGAGTTACCAGGCCTCCGGCTGGGCCAATATCCTGGCCGGGGAATTCGAACGGGCCGCCCTCTGCTTCGGCATCGCCGAAACCCTCAATGAGAACGATATTGGCGTCGCCGTTTCCTCAGCCCTGGGCCTGGCCTATTGCGGAGAAACCGAAGAGGCTCTGCGCCGGCTGGATCATCTGCAGGAATCCGGCTTCGTCTACCAGTCGCTACACTGGTCCATTGAAGCGGCCTGCCGTTTCATTTGCCGAGATTATCCGGGAACACTCTGGGCGGCGGCAAAAGCAAACGAGGGCGCATTTTATCCTCAGGCCTGGTCAGCCGTGGCCTTTGCCCAACTCAGTAACGACCGCGCGGCGGAGCGCGAAGCCCGGAGGTTCCTCGCCACGGCACGCGAGAACTGGACCGGCGATGTACCTCCTCTGCCCGGCGACATTTCGCGCTGGTTCCTGTCGGTACAGCCCTTTCGCAATCCAGCAGACTATTTCCATATGAAACATTGCCTCGAGCGCGCCGGTCTCACGACCCGCTGATAAAACGCTCCAGGAACGAGACCCGGTCTTATTGACCGACCCGATGCTCCATCCGGCTGAGAATACGAACCACCGGCCAAAGGATCACCAGATACATCGCAGCTGCCATGACGAGTGGTGAGGAATTGTAGGTCAGGGACCGCGCCATATCGGCCGAATACAGCAATTCCTGAAACGAGACGACACTGGCGATCGATGTCAGTTTCACGACCTCAATGCTGTTGCTGAGCAGATCCGGAAGCACGTTCCGTGTCGCCTGCGGCAGCACCACGTAAGCCATGGTCTGCAACGGTCCCAGCCCGGTTGACCGCGCTGCCTCCGTTTGCCCGGCACCGATACTCTCGATGCCGGCACGGAAGATTTCCGCGAAGTAGGCCGAGTTGTTCAGCAGGAAGGCGATGCACACTGCGGCGAAAGGCGAGATATCAATGCCCGCAAATGGCAATCCGGCATAGACGAAGATCAGCAGCACAAGCGGCGGAACCGCGCGAAACAGATCGATGAACGCAATAACCGCATACCGCAGCACCCGTCTCCGGGTGCGGGCAGCAAGAGCGACGACCAGGCCTCCAAGTAACCCGAGCGGGATCACCGCCAGGCAGAGCAGAAGGGTCTGACCGACACCGCGCAGCAGCAGCGGAAAGGCTTCCGCCATGATCTCGAAATTGAAGAAGTTGAAAATCAGCAAATCCATGTCAGGCACGCCTCCACTGGAACCGCGTCTCGATCCATCGACCGACGATAACAACCGGAATGAAAAGCAGAATGTAGGCAATCGCCCCCATCATCAGCGGCGTCGCGCTGCCGGAGAAGGATTGCGCCGTCGATGCCTCGTTCAGGATCTCTCCAACCCCGATAACGGTACCAAGGGCCGTATTCTTGGTGATTGCGATTGTCCGGTTTGTGAGCGGCGCGACCGTCATGCGGATGGCCTGGGGTACGACCACATAGATCAGGCACTGATTGAACCCGAGTCCGGTCGACCGTGCCGCTTCCCATTGCCCCTTGCGAACAGAGAGAATACCGGCCCAGAAAATCTCCTCTGCAAAGGCTGCGAGCACCAGCGTTAGGACCAGCCAGAGGACAAAAAACCCGGAGAGAGTCAGACCGACCGTCGGCAAGCCGAAATACATCAGCAGAATGATGACAAGGGGCGGAAGCGACCGCAGCAGGTCGACCACGCCGACGATGATCAGGGAAAGTGCCGTTATCCGGTAAGCCCGCACGATCGCCAGCGCCATACCCAGCGCCAGCCCGCACACGACCACAAGCAGGGCGATCTCGCAGGTGACGATGACACCATCACCGATCGCACCCGCATATTGGTCGATCAGATCCGGCCTGAAAAAGGTTTCAATGAAGTGGGCCCACGTGCCGGCTTCCGGCGCGGTGCTCATTGATCGATCTCTTGCATGAATTCACGGGTCCGGGCGTGTTCAGGAGATTCGAAGATCTTGTCCGGCGTCCCCTCTTCCAGAATTTGCCCGTCCGCCATGAAGATCACCCGGTCAGCGGCCGCGCGGGCAAAACGCATCTCGTGGCTTACCACAACCATCGTCATGCCGGCTTCCCGAAGCTGTTGCATGACCTGCAGGACGCTGCCGACCAATTCGGGATCGAGCGCGCTCGTGGGCTCGTCGAACAGCATGACGGTCGGCTCAAGCGCCAAAGCACGGGCAATGGCCACGCGCTGTTGTTGCCCGCCGGACAGCTCTCCTGGATGGGAGTCGGCCTTGTCGCCCAGACCGACCCTGTCCAGCATGGCTTCGGCGATCTCATTCGCTTCCGCGCGTGCCTTGCCGAGCACCTTGCGCAGGGCCAGCGTGACATTGTCCCGCGCTGTCAGATGCGGATAGAGGTTGAACTGCTGGAAAACCATGCCGAGGCGGCGGCGCATCAGATTGATGTCCACTGACCGGTCCATCAGATTGACACCATCGAACATGACGGAGCCCTCGGTCGGCTCCTCCAGCCGGTTGAAACATCTCAGCATGGTGCTCTTGCCGGACCCGGACGGCCCGATAACGAAGACCAGCTCACCTGTGTTCAGGGTAAAGTCGACACCTTTCAAGGCATCGAAGTCGCCGAATGACTTCCAGAGACCGCGCGCCTCGAGGATCGCTGCCATAGTCGGGATATCTTTCTACAGGTATTGGAACGCATCACGGCGGCGCGCAGCATCTCGCAGGCGCCGCCGTGACAAAGTGACTTATCAGCTACAGGACGGCGTATGCGCAGTCGGATCGTAGCCCTCGAAACCGGGCTCGCCATATCCGGGCCGGACAGTTACAGCCGAGGAACCAGCCGCAGGCGTCACGCCGAACCATTTCTCGCTCAGTTTCACCAGCGTTCCGTCGAGTTTCATGCACTCGATTGCCGCATCCACCTTGTTGCGCAACTCCACGCTATCCTTGCGGAACGGCACGGAGAACACCTTACCGGTGGAATGCAGGTAGGAGAGCTCGATCAGCGGGTTTTTCTTCACCGCCCAGGCAACGCCCGTATTACCCGCTACGTTGGCGAACGCGCGCCCGGAGATAACAGCCTGAACGGCATCGGTCTGGGTGCCGTAGGATTCGACTTTCCAGCCGATATCACTCTCCAGCCCCCGGGCCCACTGATCATAAGCAGACCCTTTGTTCACCGCGATCACCTTACCGGCGAACTCCTTCAGCGACTCGATCTTGGGCGATCCTTTCTTGACCACGAACTGGAAATCCGTGTCGAGATAGCCTTCGCTGAACAGCATGCTCTTGGACCGTTCTTCGGTCAGCGTGGTTGGCGCAACGAGAAAGTCATACGTCCCGGCCTGCATGCCTGGAAGCAGTCCCGACCACTGGGCAGCAGTGATATCCATCTCGGCACCAAGACGTTTTCCGAGCGCTTCGGCGAAATCGACATTGAAGCCTTCAACACCACCGGAGAGTTTCGGCATGGCATGCGGAGCAAAGGTTCCGTCAAGCGCGACCTTGTAGGTCTTTGCTTCAACACTTCCGGATAATGCCATCGCGGCGACTGCGCCGATTGCTGCAATTTTCATGAAGTTCATAGTCAGCCTCCTTGTTTTTGAGACGCCTGCCCGCCGTTTCGTTCTCGATAACGCCCATCCCCGCGGGCGCTATATCGGCTGAGCACCACGAGCAGGCCGCAGGACGCGACCCTATCTCGCAGCAGCGAAATGTTCGGAGAACAGAAGCTCCAAACAACTGGTCAGGAACTCTAGACCGAGATTTTGCGGTGCAACAATATGATTCTTCGAATGAAAGCCTCACAAGTGCTTCCATAATGGTTCAATTGGTCTGGTGCCGTTTGCGCATGTTGCACCGAACAATTTCATGGGCTAATGGGAACCATGCCTCGTTCTGGAGAGGCTCCTTGTACCGGTCCGTATCTCTACCCAAATGCGGCTATAGAGTCGCCCATTCCTGAGACGGGCCAACATTCACTGAGCGAGCGCGCGGATCGACCAAAATGCCGCGGGAGGATCAAATGGAACGCAAGACCGATTTCTTTATCGACGGAAAATGGGTAGCGCCGGCCAGCGCAAATGACTTCGAGGTCATCAACCCGGCCAACGAAACCCCTTTCGCGACGATTTCCCTCGGCAGCGAAGCCGATGTGAATAAGGCCGTCGCAGCCGCCAAGAGCGCTTTCGCGACCTGGAGCACCACGCCCCACGACGTGCGCGTCGGCTATGTAGAAAAGCTGGCCGAGATATACCAGGAGCGCATCGAGGAGATGGCGACCGCGATCTCCAACGAGATGGGCGCGCCGAAAAACATCGCCAGCACCCAGCAGGCAGCTGCCGGCCTGGGCCATATCAAGGCCTTCATCCGGGCGCTGAAGGCATTCACCTTCGAGCATCCTCTGAATGAGAAGTTCCAGACCGAATACATCATGCATGAGCCGATCGGCGTCTGCGGTCTGATCACGCCGTGGAACTGGCCGATGAACCAGGTGACCCTGAAGGTCATCCCGGCAGTCGGCGTTGGCTGCACCGTGGTGCTGAAGCCGTCTGAAATCGCGCCGATGTCTTCCCTGCTCTTCGCCGAGTTCATGGAGCAGGCAGGCTTCCCGGCCGGTGTGTTCAATCTCGTCAACGGCGACGGCCCGACCGTCGGTGAAGCGATGAGCAAGCATCCCGACATCGACATGATGAGCTTCACCGGCTCCACCCGGGCCGGCATCGCCGTGACCAAGTCTTCTGCCGATACGGTCAAGCGCGTTTCGCTTGAACTCGGCGGCAAGGGACCGAATTTGGTTTTTGCTGACACCGACGTTGCCAAGGCCGTGAAGCGCGGTGTGCTGCACATGTTCAACAATAGCGGCCAGAGCTGCAACGCGCCGAGCCGGATGATTGTCGAAAAATCCGTCTATGGCGAAGCGGTCGAAGTCGCCAAGTCCGTTGCCGAGGCGCAGGAAGTGGGTGATCCGACCCAGGAAGGCCGTCAGATTGGCCCGGTAGTCTCCCAGGCCCAGTTCGACAAGATCCAGGGTTTAATCGAATCCGGCATCAAGGAAGGCGCTACCCTCCTCGCAGGCGGCCTCGGCCGTCCGGATGGCCTCAACCGCGGCTACTACGTGAAGCCGACCGTCTTTGCAGACGTGAAAGAAGACATGACTATTGCCCGGGAAGAAATCTTCGGCCCGGTGCTCTCGATCATGTCCTTCGAAGACGAAGCAGACGCGGTCCGGATCGCCAACGATACGCCGTACGGCCTGACCTCCTATGTGCAGACCGGTGACCCGGAGCGAGCCAAGCGCCTCGCCCGTCAACTCCGTGCCGGCATGGTCCAGATGAACGGTGCCGGTCGCGCGCCGGGTAGCCCGTTCGGTGGCTACAAACAGTCCGGCAACGGTCGTGAGGGCGGCGAGTACGGCCTCATCGAATTCCTGGAAGTGAAGGCAGTCTCCGGCTGGCCGGCAGAAGCCGCCGAATAACTTTCCAGACATCCTAAAAGAGCGGCCGCATCCAACCGATGCGGCCGTTTTTTTATCCGTATCGACCCAGTGGATTCTCCGTTAAGACAGGTACCCGAACCGCTTCATCACTGGTCCATGATCTCTGGCGAGACGTCCGAGCTGTTGCTCGCTGAGCGAACGCTGCCCCTCGCCGCTGCCGCCGGAGCGGAAAAAGCGCTGCATATGCGGCGGACGTTCGGAGAAACCTTTCTCCTCTTCCTGCCGCCTGAGTTCTTCGAAGGAGGAATGCCTAACTGACCGCGTCAACCGTTCCGGATCAAACGGCAATCCAAGCACTTTGAGAACCTGCCCAAAAGCCTTCTCCGGGTTGGCGTATAGATCTTCGTATCTCACCACGCAGACCGGGAGAGAATGGCTTCCGTCTATCCAGCTTTCCGCATGCTCTCCCCATCGGCCAATATGGGTCAGGATCTTGACGTCGGCCTCTACCGTCGCGTGGTCACGATCAGCCATGATCTCGATGGCCGCATCGGCGTCCACGCCCATATGGCTGGCAAATGACGGCACGATGTCGGCCGGATTCCGAATGATATAAACGGCACCAGCAGAAACCGAGCGCTCGATAAGAGGCGTGCCGTTAAGCATGCCGAAACGTGAGTGTGTTTTGACGAAATGATCGTGCTCACGCGCGGCGGCGAGACGTTGCTGTGCCTGCGGGCGTAACGCTACGCTTTCTTCAGCGGTCATATCCTGCACGGACTTGGAAAGGACTTCCGCATAGAAACGCGGGCGGACATCGCTCAGGGAAAACGCGCGCAAGTCCTCGATGGAAACCGGCCCCTGCTGTCCAATGAGATAATTCGCCAAAAACGCACGCATCCACGTATTCCCAGATTTGGGATAGGATGCGAGCCAGACAATCCGGGGCATGTCATATTCCGATAGGGCAAAACTACACCGAGTAGTTTTGCCCTTAATATGACAATTTCAAGGCCCGTGCGATCACGTATTGTTGAAACCGACCAATTGGACAGCAATTCGTCAATTGCGCTGAATAAAGGAGCGCCCACAGATCATCCGGCGATCATCAAACAGTCAGGTTTAGCGCGCGTCAGAGGCACATCCCGGCTGTCTGTCGCCTCTTCTCGCTTTCGACTCTGGAACAACTGATTTGCGACTTTGATGCACTACTACCCACACCAATTAGCGAATAGACAGTCGCTCATCGTCACGACTCAGTCCGCGTGCTCAAGCCAATCGGCCAGCAACTGAACCATCTCTTCCGGCGCCTCTAGCGGCAACATGTGACCGCACTCCTCGACGATCTCAAGCCTGGCGCCCGGAATACCGTCCGCAAGCTCCTGCGCCTCGTGCAGACTTCGCAAGACATCCTGCCGGGACCAGACGACCAACGTCGGGCAGGAAATCCGGGGAAGCAGATCATGACCGTCCCGGCGCACCACACCAATCTGGTTCACAAACCCGTCCTTGCCTATCCGGTCGGCCATTTCCCGGATCTTTCCGACAAGCCCCTCGTCCCCCTGACGTTGCGGGTGGAGGGACGAGAGGATGGAGTGACGCGAAAGCCCCCGAAATCCGCGACCTTCAGCCGCTTTGGCAAGACCAGCCTTGCGGGCTGCCTGTTCGGGACTGTCCCCCCGTGCGCTCGTGTTGAGCAATGCCAGACGCTCGACGCGCTCCGGCGCCATCAGCGCGATCTCCCGGGCGACAAATCCCCCCATGGAAAAACCAACCAGGGAAAAACGCTCCGGCGCTCCGGCCAGAACGCGCTCCGCCATAGCTTCGAATGTCCGGTCCCGGGTGAGGTCCCCGAAATGCAAGGCCCCGAGCTGCTCCAGACCGCTTCGGGCATCGTCCCAAAGATGCTGATCGCACATAAAGCCGGGAAGAAACAGAATATCGGTCATGAAAAGCCTTGAGGATGATTGGAGAGAACGGGCTGGACAGATTACTCCACCACGATGCGAAACATCCAGTCAGCTCAACGTGTGGAGACGCAGTTCCGTCGCGTAGCCTCAGCGCGGTGCCGAGAAGAGATCCGTATAAACCAGTGTCTGGTTCGCATGCTCACGCATCATCGATTCGGCACGTTGCGGATCGCGGGTCCGGATCGCATCGAGGATCAGCTTGTGCTGCATATTGCCAAGACGCAGGCGCATCAGATCGGCCTCGGAATTCTCTTCACTGAAGACGACGGTGCCCAGCTTGATCATCGGCAGCGTCTCCATCCGGCTGAAAGTGAAAGCGACATAGGGATTGCCGCAATCTTTCATGATGGTTTCGTGAAAGGCGACATTGCCGTCCTGATAGTCGAGCGCCTTACCCGACGGATCCATGTCCGCATCGAGAGCGATGGCCATTGCGTCGACGGCTTCCTGCAACCTGGCATCGGCCGTCTCGGATATACCGATTTTCGCCATCGTCCCCGCAGACAACCCTTCGAGGACACCGCGTACTTCGTAAGCCTTCTTGATATCGCCGAGATTGAACTCCTGGACGGTGAACCCCCGGCCCTCGCGCTTACGGATAAGTCCCTCGACCTCAAGCGCGCGGAGCGCAAGGCGTGCAGGCGTGCGGGAAACGCCGAACATCTCGGCAGCAATCACTTCTGAAATCTTGGTGCCTTCCGGCAGCGTTCCGTCGATGACCATACGGCGCAGCGCCGACAGAACACGCTTGTCCGCGGAGCCTTCATCGGCTGAAGAGCGCATCAAATGGTTCACCCGGACCTCCTCACGCCGCTTCCGGTTACGGCGCGGCAACACTTCATCACATCAACAATGGATACATAATTTTGGATTTATTTCCAATTCGAACTTGGAATCAGCATTTCCTTGCCTTGAACGCTGCATTATGGATTCATTTTGGAGCAGCCGCGAAAAAGAGCTGCAACCAAGGGAGGACAATCATGAATCGACGCAATTTCGCGATCGCATCGGCTGCGGTCGCGTTGAGTTTCGCGTTTGCTGAGGCCCCGCAGGCCCAGGAACCGATCAAATTCGGAATGGTCGCGCATCTCTCCGGCCCGCTGGCGGGTGGCGAGGCGGTTACCCATCTTCCAAATGTGCAGCTCTGGGTCGAAGAGGTGAACGGACGCGGCGGCTTGATGGTGGACGGCAAGCGCCGTCCGGTCGAGATCGTTCAATATGACGACAAGACCAATCCGGCCGAGCATATCAAGGCGGTCCAGCGCCTCGCCTCCCAGGACGAAGTCGATTTCATGATCGCGCCCTACGGAACCGGCTTCAACATTGCCGCCGCGCCGATCTATGCGCGCTACAAATATCCATTGGTCGCGGTCACGGCGATTACCGACGAAATCCACGAGCTGACCGCGAAGTTCCCCAACATGTTCTTCACGCTCGGATCGACGAGCGGCTTTGTCGAAGGCGTCACGAACACGCTGAAGACCCTGCAGAGCAAAGGCGTGATCGGCGACAAGGTTGCCATGGTTAACGTGGCCGACGCCTTCGGCATCGAGCTCGCGGGCGTTGCCCGGGAAAAGTTCAAGGAAGCGGGCTTCAATATTGTCTACGACAAGTCTTATCCGCTTGGCACACCGGATCTCTCACCGGTCATGAAAGGCGCGAAAGCGGCTGCCCCGGATGCCTTCGTCGCATGGTCCTATCCGCCCGACAGCTTCGCGCTGACCGAGCAGGCCATCATCGAGGATCTCGACGTGAAGGCCTTCTACACAGCCGTCGCCACGGCCTTCCCGGCATATGGCGGGAAGTTCGGCAACGCCATTGAAGGCAATCTCGGCGCCGGTGGCGTGAACCCCAATACCGACGCCATGAAGGCCTACCGCAAAAGGCATCAGGACGTGACGGGAAAGGCTCCGGACTACTGGGCATCCGCCACCTATTACTCCGCCCTGCAAGTGCTGGAGCAGGCTATCGAGGGCGTCGGCAAGGTCGACCGCGAAGCCGTTACCCAGCACATCAAGACCAACGCGTTCGAGACCGTGATCGGCACCATCAGGTTCGACAAGCACAATAATTCCGAACGGTACTGGTCGGTTGGCCAGTGGCGGGGCGGACAGTTTGTCGCCGTCGCCGATACCGGCATGGGCGACAGCGTCGCACCGGTCGCGAAAAAGGGCTGGAAGTAACCTGCCCTGGGCCGGCTTTCGGTGCTTCGGGCCGGCCCATTTTTTCCAGGCTCATATCCCGGGAATGAAACCTAGATGGACGTTGTGATCTCCGGCTTGCTGCTCGGCGGAGCCTATGCGCTGGTCGCGATGGGACTGAACCTGCAATACGGGGTCGCGCGGATCATGAACCTCGCAAATGGCGAGATCCTGATCCTCGGCGGCCTCGCGGCGTTCTGGGCCTTTGTCAGCTTCGGCCTCAGCCCTCTCCTGACGCTGGTCATTGTCGCCCCGCTAGCCTTCATCGGCAGCTGGGCAATGTACCGGCTGCTGCTGCGTCCCCTGGTCAGACGTGCCAAATCCCGTGGCCAGCTGGAGGTGGATTCAATCCTCGCGACCTTTGGTATCAGCTTCTTCCTTGTCGGGGTCATGGTCAGCTTGCGTGCCGAGTACTTCACCTATTCCTTCCTTGCCACCCCCGTGCATATGCTCGGGACAACTGTTGCCGCCAACCGCCTGGTGGCGGCGCTCATTGCCGCCGCCATCGGAGGCGCGCTCTATGTCTGGCTGAACAGATCCCGCCCCGGCATGGCTGTGCGCGCTGTCGCGGTCTCACCGGAAGCCGCAGGGCTGGTCGGGATCGATGTGGACAGGATCTCGGCCTTCGCCTTTGCCCTCGGCGGTGCGGTGACCGCACTCGGCGGGTGCCTGATCTCTACTTTCGTGACGCTGGATGCGTCGTCCGGCGTCATCTTCACCATGAAAGCACTGATCATCGTCATCATGGGAGGCGTGGGCGACATCAGGGGCGCGATCATCGCAGCCCTGATCCTCGGGCTCGTCGAAACCGCCGTCGCCACGATCATCGACCCGGGCCTTACCCTGGTTGCCGCCTACGCGATTTTCCTCGCCGTCCTGCTCTTCCGGCCGCAAGGCCTTTTCGGACAGGGGAACGCCTGATGCCGGATATCCTTCGCGGCGGCACGATCCTGCTGGCCTTGCTCGCAGTAGCCGCCCTGCCCTTTCTGGTCGACGGCTACTGGCTCTCCATCGCCGTCACCATCATGATGTACACGGCGCTTGCCACCAGTTGGGCCCTGTTCTCCGGGCCGACTCACTACATCGCCCTGTCGACGGGTGCCTTCTACGGTATCGGCGGATACCTGGTCGCCACGGGGATGAGCGATTTCGGCACCTCCATCTGGACCATGATGGCCATTGCCCCCTTCCTTGCCGCGCTGCTGGCGGGCGCGATCGGTATCGCCACCCTGCGCCTTTCCGGCGTCTATTTCGTGATTTTCACGCTCGGGCTGGCGGAGATGATCCGCAACCTCGTGAGCTGGGTGCAGAACAATTTCCTCGGCTCCAAAGGGCTCTATGTCCTGACCGAACTCGAGGAGCGGCACATCTACTGGATGCTCCTCGCCGTCACGCTTGCGGTCTTCCTATTCGGCTGGCGTCTCGGCCGCTCGCGCATGGGCTTCGCACTCCGCATTCTCGGCAATGACGAGGAAGTCGCGCGGCATGTCGGGATCGACACGGCGCGAACGAAGGTCCTGCTTTTCATGACGACAGGGTTCTTCGCCGCTCTCGTCGGCGCCATTGTCGCGCCGCGCTATTACTATATCGAGCCGAATGTTGTGTTTTCCCCGGAGCTGAGCTTCCTCGTCGTGATCATGGCTTTGCTGGGCGGCACCCGGCGCCTCTATGGCCCGCTTTTGGGGGTTATCCCCTTCACCCTGCTCTGGGAAGTGGTCTCCGCATCCTTCCCGAGCGCGACGACCATGGTGCTCGGCCTGGCCTTCCTGCTCATCGTCTATCTGATCCCCGACGGTGTAACCGGCCTCATCGAGAAACTCGGCAAGCGGAGCGCGCCATGACACCGGGCGAGACCATCCTCGAAGTGCGCGGACTGACGAAGCGCTTCGGCGGCCTGATCGCCGTCAACGATCTCTCGTTCGATGTTCGCGAGCATGAGGTCATGGGGGTGATCGGCCCCAACGGCTCAGGCAAGTCCACCACGATCAATCTGATTTCAGGCGCCCTCCGGGCGACCTCCGGATCGGTTTCGCTCGAAGGCCATGATCTGACCGCTGCCCGGCCGCACGAGACAGCGCGGCTCGGGATCTCCCGCACATTCCAGCTGGTCCGGATCCTGCCCGCACTCTCTGTCCTTGAGAACGCGGTAGCGGGAGCCGTCTTCGGTCACAAGCGGCGTTGGGGACGTGAGGCGGATGTGTTCGCGACGGATCTGCTCGAACGGGTCGGTCTCGCGGACAAAGCCGCTGTTCCGGTATCCGCCCTCACCTATATCGACCAGAAGCGCCTGGAACTCGCCCGCGCACTTGCAGGGGAACCGGAAGTGCTGCTCCTCGACGAATGGCTGGCAGGGCTCAATCCTTCGGAGCTTCAGGTCGGCATTGACCTGATCTCCTCTCTCCGGGCCGAAGGCCGGACGGTCATCCTCGTTGAACATGTTATGGACGCGATCCGGTCTCTCTGCGACCGCTGCGTCGTCATGAATTCAGGCAAAAAGATCGCCGAAGGCACGCCAGCGGAAGTCCTCTCCGACCCGCAGGTCATCGAAGCCTATCTGGGAGACGCCTGATGCTGGAAATCCAGGATATCAGCGTTTCCTACGGCTTGCATGAGGCACTTCATGGCGTATCGCTGACTGTCGACAGAGGCGAGATTGTCGTTATTCTCGGGGCGAACGGAGCCGGGAAATCCTCTCTGCTACGTGCCATCGCAGGGATATCGGACGGCAAGGTCAGCGGTGTCGCCTCTCTCAATGCAAAAGCTCTCATCGGCCAGAAACCGGACAGGGTCGTCGAGACGGGCCTGGGCCTGGTGCCCGAAGGACGCGGCATATTTGGCGCGCTCAGCGTTGGCGAGAACCTCACGCTCGGGGCCTATCCGGCACGCGCGCGCGCCGCGGAGAAAGACAATCTGGCGAAAGTCCTGGAATTGTTCCCGAAGCTCAAGGATCGCAGGGCGCAGATTGTTCGCACCATGTCCGGAGGCGAGCAGCAAATGGTCGCAATTGGTCGTGCCATCATGTCCAACCCCGACATCCTGCTGCTGGATGAGCCCTCGCTCGGCCTGTCGCCGATCCTCTGCCAGGAGCTGTTCCGCAATCTCGCGAAGATCCGCGATACCGGCATGGGCGTACTGCTGGTCGAGCAGAATGCCCGTCAGAGCCTGGCGATCGCCGACCGCGGTTACCTGATAGAGAACGGGCACATCACGGGAGCCGGCAATGCCGTCGAATTGGCAAACGACCCGGCGGTCCAGAAAGCCTATCTTGGGGCCACCAGCGCTTGAACGCATGAAAAAGGCGGCCCTGAAGCCGCCTTTTCCTGATCGGTTTTAAAGCGTGACTTACTTCAGCGCTTTGTTAGTGATCATGTGGGTCCAGGCGTCTTCCGGCCGCTTGGTGATGACCGGGCTGGAGCCCCCCTTAAGCAGAGTGTTCACGGTCCGCTCGTAGTCGGCCGGGTCGAGCGTGCCATTGGAGCCCGCCGTCAGTTTGGAGATTTCGCGCATCATGCGACGCTGATGCTTCTCGGTCTGGGCACCTGAGGAATCGTTCTCAAGCACGATGTCCGCCGCCTCGTCCGGATGCTCGGCCGCATATTTCCAGCCCTTCATGGAGGCTTTCACGAAGCGCGCCATCTTGGAGACAAATGCCGGATCCTTGAGGTTCTTCTCAAGCACGTAAAGGCCGTCCTCAAGCGTGGCAACACCCTGGTCCTGATACTTGAACACCACCAGTTCGTCCGCCGGAATGCCGGCGTCGATAACCTGCCAATACTCGTTGTAGGTCATGGTGGAAACGCAGTCGGCCTGCTTCTGCAACAGCGGGTCAACGTTGAAGCCCTGCTTCAGCACCGTAACGCCGCCGGCGCTGCCGTCTGTCTTGATGCCGAGTTGGGACATCCAGGACAGGAACGGATATTCGTTGCCGAAGAACCAGACGCCGAGGGTCTTGTCCTTGAAGTCCGCCGGGGACTTGATCCCGGTTTCCTTGCGGCAGGTCAGCATCATGCCTGAGGTCTTGAACGGCTGGGCGATATTAACCAGCGGCACACCCTTCTCGCGCGATGCAAGAGCGGACGGCATCCAGTCGATAATGACGTCGGCCCCGCCACCGGCGATCACCTGCGGCGGCGCGATGTCCGGACCACCCGGTTTGATATCGACGGTGAGTTCTTCCGCTTCGTAGAAGCCTTTGTCCGCGGCAACGTAATAGCCGGCGAACTGTGCCTGGGTCACCCATTTAAGCTGAAGCGTGACATGGTCATCGCCTTCGGCCATCGCCGTCACGGCGGCCAGACTGAATGCCCCCGCAAGCAGTCCTGTCAGCATCTTTTGCATGGTTACTCTCCTCATTCGATGAAGCCTGCCTGACCCCGGACTTATCTGTTTGACGGGTGCCAGAATGTAAGGGTGCGCTCGATCAGAACGAGCGACCCGTAGAAAGCGGAACCGGCGAGCGCCGCGACCGCAATTTCCGCCCAGACCATGTCGACATTCATACGGCCGACCTCGGTTGATATGCGGAATCCCATACCCACGATCGGCGTTCCGAAGAACTCCGACACGATGGCGCCGATCAGCGCCAGAGTCGAATTGATCTTGAGGGCGTTGAAGATGAAAGGCAGAGCCTCGACGAGACGCAGTTTAAGCAGTGTCTGGCTGTAACTGGCGGCGTAGGTCCGCATCAGGTCCCGTTGCATCGCGCTTGAGGCAGAGAGGCCTTCCAGCGTGTTCACCAGCATCGGGAAGAAAGTCATAATGACGACGACCGCTGCTTTCGACTGCCAGTCGAAGCCGAACCACATCACCATGATCGGCGCCACGCCGATGATCGGCAGCGCACTCACCATATTGCCGACCGGCATCAGCCCGCGCTTCAGGAAGGGCGAGCGGTCGACCAGGATGGCGGTGCCGAAACCGATGCCGCATCCGAGGACGTAGCCCGCGATAACGGCCTTCATGAAGGTTTGGACGAAATCCGCCCAGAGTATCGGCAAGGACGCAATGAGCTTGGCCCAGACCGCGCTCGGTGCCGGCAAGAGGACCTGCGGCACGCCGGCTCCTCGTGTAATGGCTTCCCAGATCAGAATCAGCCAAACCCCGAAAACAAACGGGATCAGCAAGTTAATCGCCTGCTTCGCCGATGGCGGCACGGCCCGAGCCGCAGTCGTCAGCCGCGTGACACTGGTCCAGGCAGCCAGCCAGCCGGAAATCAGCAAGGCCCAGTAGGCCGGCCCCATTTCCCCTTCACCGTGACCGATATGTCCGATCAGCGGAATAGCCGCGAGATGCACAGTAGCGAGCAAAAGAAATGCCGCTGCCGCCCCATGCCGCCAAAATACCGACAGCAGGTAGGAGCCAGCCAGCAACGCCGCGGCGAGGCCATAGGACGGCGACCACACCGCATCGGCGGAGACGATCTGGAACGCAAGCCCGGCCAGCAGGGCGATACCGCCCGCCAGCACGGTCAATGACAGGAATCGGCTCATTGCATGATCCCCATCCGGCGCCGCACAACTTTATCGGCAAAACCGACGATGGTGACCAGCATGGCCGCCAGGAACGCCGCGCTCAGCAGGGCGGACCAGATCTGCACAGTCTGCCCGTAATAGGAGCCGGCCAGCAGTCGCGCGCCCAGTCCCGCAACGGCCCCGGTCGGCAGCTCACCGACGATGGCACCAACAAGACTGGCGGCAATGGCGATCTTCATTGAGGTGAACAGGAACGGAATCGAGGACGGCCAGCGCAGTTTCCAAAATGTCTGGAAAGAGGACGCGCTGTAGGTTCGCATCAGGTCGAGCTGCATCGGATCGGGCGACCGCAGGCCCTTCACCACACCGACGGTAACCGGGAAGAAGGACAGATAAGTCGAGATCAATGCCTTCGGGATCAAGCCGGAAATGCCTACCGCGTTCAGCACCACGATGACCATCGGCGCAATCGCCAGGATCGGAATGGTCTGTGAGGTGATGATCCAGGGCATCAGGCTGCGCTCAAGGCTCTCCACATGGATGATTGCCGCTGCCAAAGTCACGCCGAGAACCGTGCCCATGACAAAGCCGAGCATGGTCGAAGAAAGCGTTATACCGCCATGATAAACAAGGCTTCTTTTGGATGTAATACGTTTCTCGACAGTGGTGTTCCAGATCTCGACTGCAACCTGATGCGGCGCCGGCAGGACCGGCCGCTTCTGGTTCAGGGTCGCTTCGATGAATTGTCCTGTCGTCGGGCTCAGCTTTGCCCGTTCGTCCAGCTCACGCTGGAACGGCGCATTCAGCATCACTGCGCTGAAATACCAGATCGCGATCAGCACCAGCACGACGGTTGAAACCGCGAAGGTCTTTGATTTCAGCACATCATTCATCGTCATAAGCATGCCCTGCCCTGAGCCCGTCCCGAACCCTGTGGGCGATCTCCAGAAACTCCGGCGTCTCCCGGATATCGAGAGTGCGCTCGCGCGGCAGATTACAGTCGATCACGTCATGCACCCGTCCGGGACGCGGCGACATGACGACGATCTTGGTCGAGAGGAACACCGCCTCGGGGATCGAGTGCGTCACGAAAATGACTGTCTTGTTAGTTCGGTCCCAGAGCCGGTTGAGCTGCTCGTTCAGATGATCGCGGACGATCTCGTCCAGCGCGCCGAAAGGCTCATCCATCAGCAGCAGGTCAGGCTCCACGGCAAGCGCCCGGGCAATGGAAGCCCGCTGCTGCATGCCGCCCGAAAGCTGCCAAGGGAATTTCCGCTCGAAGCCCGACAGGTTCACGAGTTCCAGATTGCGCGCGATCCGTTCGGCTCGCTCCGCCTTGTCCAGCCCCATGATCTCCAGCGGCAGCGCGACGTTGCCGGCAATCGTGCGCCACGGGTAAAGCGCGGCCGCCTGAAACACATAACCGTAAGCGCGTTTTCGCCTTGCCTCTTCCGGGGTCATGCCATTGACGGAGATCGTGCCGGCGGTTGCCTTCTCGAGGTCGGCAATGACCCGCAGCAAAGTCGTCTTGCCACAGCCGGACGGGCCGATGAAGGAGACGAACTCTCCCCGGTCGACCGTCAGGTCGATGTTTGAAAGCGCGTGCACCGGGCCGTCATTGGTCTCGAATGTCAGGCAAAGCTCCCGCGCTTCGATAACCCGAAAAGCATCGTCTTCAGCCGTGCCGCCCGCCCCTGAGGCGGCATCGGTTGCCTGGATGTCTGTCACCATATTCTCCAAATCGGCGGACCGTCCGATCCCTGTCGGCGGTCCGCTTCTGCTTTATCCGGTATCTTCTGGTCCGGTCTAGACGCCGGCCGGCATGTTTGCCGCGGACCGCACCACCTTGCGCGGTGCCGTCAGCTCTTTCCACTTGGAAAGCGCCTTGTTCGTGGCCGGGTAAGGATCACGGCCAACGAACTTGCCGCGCCCTTCGGCGGCATCGACCTTGCCCTCGGTCGCTACCACATCGCCCCGGCTAAGGGTGAAGCGCGGCAGCCCCATGACATCGATGCCCTCGAAGACATTGTAATCGATGGCGGAAGTCTGCTTTGCAGCCGTGATCGTCTTCGTCGCCTTCGGATCCCAGACCACCAAATCAGCGTCTGCACCGACCATCACCGCGCCCTTTTTCGGAAACAAATTCAGAATCTTGGCGATGTTTGTTGAAGTTACCGCGACGAACTCGTTCGGAGTCAAGCGACCGGTATTGACGCCCCGCGTCCAGAGCACGGGCAACCGATCCTCAAGTCCGCCGGTGCCGTTCGGGATCTTGGTGAAATCACCCAGCCCCATGCGCTTCTGGTCCGTGGTGAAGGCACAATGGTCGGTCGCCACGCATTGCAGCGAGCCCGCAGCCAGACCGGCCCAGAGGCCGTCCTGATGCGTCTTGTCGCGGAACGGCGGAGACATGACACGGCGTGCTGCATGGTCCCAATCCGGGTTCGCATATTCGCTTTCGTCCAGCACCAGATGCTGGATCAACGGCTCGCCGAATACGCGCTTGCCGTTCTGCCGGGCGCGGCGGATCGCCTCGTGTGCCTGCTCGCAGGAGACATGCACGATGTAGAGCGGCACGTTCGCCATGTCTGCGATCATGATAGCCCGGTTGGCGGCCTCGCCCTCGACTTCCGGCGGACGGGAATAGGCATGCGCCTCCGGCCCGTTATTGCCCTCGGCCAGCAGTTTTTCCTGCAGGTGCGCAACAACGTCGCCATTCTCGGCATGGACCAGCGGCATGCCGCCGATATCGGCGCAACGCCGGAATGAGGCGAACATCTCGTCGTCCTCGATCATCAGCGCGCCCTTGTAGGCCATGAAGTGCTTGAAGGTGTTGATACCGCGGTTCACCACCTGCTGCATCTCGTCGAAGACCTGCTCCGACCACCAGGTGATGGCCATGTGGAAGGAATAGTCGGTCACTGCCTTGGAGCTTTTCTGATCCCAGCTCTGCAGGGCCTGCATCAGGGACTGGTCCGGCACCGGCAGACAGAAATCCACCACCATCGTGGTACCGCCGGCAGCCGCCGCGGATGTTCCGCTATGGAAATCGTCCGCCGAATAGGTGCCCATGAAAGGCATTTCCATATGCGTGTGCGGATCGATCCCGCCCGGCATGATGTAGCAACCAGTGGCATCGATGGTCTCGTTGCCCTTCAGACCCTTGCCGATGGCAGTGATAACGCCGCCTTCGATCAGAACGTCGGCTTCAAAACTGTGGTCGGCGGTGACGACTGTCCCGCCTTTGATGACTTTGGACATGAACTCGTTCCTCTCCCGGTTCTATTCGACGATCTGCGCGGTCTCGACCACGGCACGGAACAGCACATCCGCACCGGCGGTCGCCCACTCCTTGCTGATCTCCTCGTCCTCGTTGTGGCTGAGGCCGTCGACACAGGGGCACATGATCATGGAGGTCGGTGCGACCCGGTTGATCCAGCAGGCATCGTGCCCGGCGCCGGAAACGATGTTCCGGTGCGAGTACCCGAGGCTTTCCGCCGCGTTGCGCACGGCAGTCACGCAATTCTCGTCAAAGGTCACCGGATCGAAACCGCCGGTCTGCTCGATCTCAATACCCAGCCCGATTTCAGCGGCTATCTTCTCCGCCCCCGCCCGCAGCTTGACGTCCATCTCTTCAAGAGCCGCCTTGTCCGGGTGCCGGAAATCGACCGTGAAGACAGTGCGGCCCGGAATGATGTTCCGGGAATTCGGGTAGAGCTCGAGATGGCCGATAGCGCCGACACCGTTCGGGCCATGCTCCAAGGCAATCTCGTTCACCAGTTCGGTGACACGCGCCATGCCAAGCCCGGCATTGATCCGCTTCGGCATGGGGGTTGAGCCTGTGTGGCTCTCCTTGCCGGTCAGCGTGATCTGGATCCACTTCAGACCCTGGCCGTGGGTCACAACACCGATATCGATATTCTCGTCCTCGAGGATCGGACCCTGCTCGATATGCAGCTCGAAGAAAGCATGCATCTTGCGCTGGCCAACCGGCTCGTCGCCCTTGTAGCCGATGCGCTCCAGCTCGTCGCCGAGCCTCAGCCCGTCCGCGTCCGTCCGGTCGTAGGCCCAGTCCTGGGTATGAATGCCGGCGAACACACCGGAGGCGACCATCGCGGGCGCGAAACGCGTGCCTTCCTCGTTGGTCCAGTTCACCACCTCAATCGGATGCTTCGTCTTGATGCCGAGATCGTTCAGCGTGCGGATCACCTCCAGCGCGCCGAGAACGCCGAGAACGCCGTCATACTTACCGCCGGTCGGCTGGGTATCCAGATGGCTACCCATCATCACCGGAAGCGCGTCCGGGTCCGTGCCCTCGCGCCGGGCGAACATGTTGCCCATGCTGTCGACACCCATGGTCAGGCCCTGCTGCTCGCACCATTTGGTGAAGAGATCACGGCCTTCCTTGTCGGAGTCGGTCAGCGTCTGGCGGTTGTTGCCGCCGCGCAGGCCGGGTCCGATCTTCGCCATGTCCATAAGGCTGTCCCACAGCCGCTGCCCGTTGATCCGGATATTGCTGGCCGGTTCAGTCATCCCAAACTCTCCTGTTCGCTCCGTCCCTCACCGGGGACGATTTTGATCGGCATCGGCAAGTTCACATGTGAAGGACAAGAACTTGGCGATTGCCGACTTTTGAGGGCATTTGTGCTCACGCCCTTCTGGGGTATAAGCAAAGACAAAGTTGACCATTTGATCAAGATTAAAGTGTAGGCAATCAGGTGAGCCGCTTGCCCAGCAAACACGCAGACATTCCAGTGCCGCTCCCCTTCCCCGCAGCTTTGATGTTTCCTTTCGACCGTCCCTGAAAATCACACTTAACATGCCGGATTGAACCAATGGCTGTGACATCGGAAAATGGCCGCCGCACAAGAATTCAGCAGGAAAACCGCGAGCGCATCCTGAAGGCCGCGCTCGACATGTTCTCCCGCTCTGGCTATCGCGGCACCACACTGGACGAGATCGCCGCAGCCGCGGGCATGTCCAAACCCAACATGCTGTACTATTTCCGCACCAAGCAGGAACTTTACCAGACTGTCCTGCAGGAAACCCTGGACGACTGGCTGACCCCTTTCGCCAAACTCGACCCGCAAGGCGATCCGGCCTCCGAACTCGGCGCCTATATCTCCGCCAAACTGGCCCATGCCCGGATCAATCCGAAAGCCTCCCGCCTGTTCGCCAACGAGATCCTGCAGGGTGCCCCCCTTCTAGAGGATACCCTGAAAGGCCCCCTCAAGGATCTGGTCGAAACCAAGTCGAAGGCCATCCGGACATGGATCGCCGACGGGAAGATGGCGCCGGTAGATCCGCTACACCTGATCTACATGATCTGGGCCTCGACCCAGCATTACGCCGACTTCGAAACCCAGATGGATGCCCTCGAAGGCACCGAGCCGGGCACCCGCGACAAACGCTTCGAAGGCGCCGAGAGAACACTGTTCACCGTGCTATTCAACGGCTTGAAGCCGCGTTAACAACACCCCCTACCATCATGTAATTTTTAATAATAACCGTGATCCCCACGCACGCGGGGACCCAGAGATCGTAGAGTTTCGCCTGGCTTCCCTAGGTCCCCACTTTCGTGGGGATGACGGTGAAAAATCGGTGTGAACACAGCCCCAACCTACTCCGCCGCGACCCGCATCGGGTTGTTCGGGTGGGTTGTCCAGTTGCCGTATTCCGGATTGATCGGTTTGCCGGTGCGGGCATCCACACCGTCGGTCTGCTGCTCCATGGTGATACAGTTCTCGACCGGACAGACGCTGACGCAGAGATTGCAGCCGACACATTCCGTGTCGTTGACTTCAAAATGCCGCTGCCCGTCCTTTTCCGCCCAGATCGCCTGATGGGACGTGTCCTCGCAGACGATATGGCAACGCCCGCACTTGATACAGGACTCCTGATCGATCTTCGCCTTCACCACGTAATTGAGGTTCAGATACTGCCAGTCAGTGACGTTCGGAACCGCCATGCCGACGAACTGATCGACGGACGTGTAACCCTTCTCGTCCATCCAGTCCGACAGTCCCAGTTTCATCTCCTCAACGATCTTGAATCCGTAGGTCATGGCCGCGGTGCAGACTTGTACCGTACCGGCGCCAAGAGCCATGAATTCCGCCGCGTCCCGCCAGGTGGTGATGCCGCCGATAGCCGAGATCGGCAGGCCCTGGGTCTCCGGGTCGCGCGCGATCTCGGAGACCATGCTCATGGCAATCGGCTTTACGGCTGGGCCGCAATAGCCGCCATGTGTGCCTTTGCCGTCGATATGCGGGCTCGGCGCCATAATATCGAGATCGACGCCCATCACCGAATTGATCGTATTGATCAGCGATACAGCATCCGCTCCACCGTTTTTCGCAGCGCGGGCAGGCTGACGGACATCGGTGATGTTCGGTGTCAGCTTGACGATGACCGGCATACGGGTGTTCTGCTTGCACCAGCGGGCCACCATCTCGACATATTCCGGCACCTGGCCGACAGCCGCGCCCATGCCGCGCTCTGACATGCCGTGCGGGCAACCGAAATTGAGCTCGATCCCGTCAGCGCCGGTATCCTCAACCAGCGGCAGGATCTTCTTCCAGGCCTCCTCCTCGCACGGCACCATCAGCGAGACGACGATGGCCCGGTCAGGCCACGCCTTCTTCACCGCCTTGATCTCCCGGAGATTGACCTCCAGAGGCCGGTCGGTAATCAGCTCGATATTGTTGAGGCCGATCAAACGGCGGTCATTGGAATGGATCGCACCGTAGCGTGGCCCATTCACATTGACGACATGCGGATCCTCCCCGAGCGTCTTCCAGACCACACCGCCCCAGCCCGCCTTGAAAGCACGGGTGACGTTGACCTCCCGGTCGGTCGGCGGCGCCGAGGCGAGCCAGAAGGGGTTGGGGGATTTGATACCGAGGAAACTCGTCTGCAGATTTGCCATGATCTCTCTCCCGATCCGGCCTACGCGCCGATAAGCGCGTTATGGATGGAAAGCGCGGCTTGCTTGCCGTCTTCAACGGCCGCAACGGTGAGATCCTCACCGCCGGCAACCGCATCGCCCCCCGCCCAGATTTTCGGATGACTGGTGCGCCGGTCGTCCCCGGCCTTGATCCGTCCAGCCTCCAGCGCAACCTCAACCGTGCTGCCCTGAAGCGGAACCGGCACGAAAGTCTGGCCAATGGCTTTCAGCACCATGTCCGCCTCCAACGTGAAACCTTCGCCAGTATCGGCGAGCTTTCCGCCGTCGTCTTTCGTCCGGGCGAAACTGATCGAGCCAACCTTGCCATCCGGCCCCGCTTCGATCTTTTCCGGCCGCGCCCAGTGCCGCAGCACAACGCCCTTCTCCTTGGCGAGCGACTGCTCGTATGGGCTGGCATTCATCCGATCCGCACCGCGACGATAAACCAACGTCACCTCGTCCGCGCCCAGCAGCTTGGACTGAACGGCCGCATCAATCGCCGTCATGCCGCCGCCGATGACGACAACATTGCTGCCGACAGCGACTTTCTCCATCGCCGGTGCCTGCCGCAGACCCTCGATGAAATCGACCGCATCGGCAACGCCGTCGAGCGCCTCGCCGTCAACGCCGAGCCCATTGGTAGCCCCGAGGCCAAGGCCTAGGAAGACAGCATCGAAATCGGCGACCAGACTGTCGAGCGTTACGTCCCGCCCAAGCGCCATGCCATTTTTCAGTTCGATACCGCCAATGGACAGTACGAAATCGAGTTCTTTCTGGGCGAATTCGTCGACCGCCTTGTAGGCCGCAATGCCGTACTCATTGAGTCCGCCACCTTTCTCCTTCGCCTCGAAGATCGTGACGTCATGACCAAGCATGGCGAGCCGGTGAGCACAGGAAAGTCCGGCAGGTCCAGCTCCGACGACGGCAGCTTTCTTGCCTGTCAGTGGTGCGCGCTCAAATGGCTGCGTGCCCTTTTCCATCAGGTGATCGGTAGCGTAGCGTTGCAGCTCACCAATCCGTACCGGCTTCTGTTCGATCTCCCGCACACAGGCCTGCTCGCACAGGGTTTCTGTCGGGCAGACACGGGCGCACATACCGCCAAGAATGTTCTCGCTCAGGATCGTCTTGGCCGACCCGGACGGGTTGTCGGTCAGGATCTGGCGGATAAAGAGCGGGATATCGATGCCTGTCGGGCATGCCGTGACGCAGGGTGCGTCATGGCAGAAATAACAGCGGTCAGCCTCGACGACAGCTTCGTGTTTGCTGAGCAACGGATGGAGATCGGCGAAATTCGACTCGACCTCCGCCGGGGACAATCTGTCCCCACGGATATCAGACGGCATAGTCTCTCCAGTTCAGAAGCCACGGTGCATTTGCACTCGTTTTTTACTATCTGATCAAAAATTTGAGACGCCGTCAAACCGAAGACGCAGTTGCCGTGCATAAAAAATCGCCGGGAAGGCTACGCTCCCCGGCGACCGGTCGATTTGTTCGCTCGAATGGGTAAGCCGTCTCTCAGTAGGCCCAGCTTGCCAGCACGGCGGGCTCGACCCGACTGTATGCACCGCCGTGACCGGACGGGGCAGTCTCCACCTTGTCCTGGCAGGTGCCTTCAACAACATCGAGTGCCGGCTGGTAGTAGCCCTTGAAGCGACGGTTCGCCCGCATCCAGGCTTCCAGCAGTTTCTCGTCCGCGACCTCGACCGCATCGACGCCGCAGCGCTGCAGAAACAGGAACTGGTCCTGGATGACATGTCCGGTGGCTCTGATTTCGCCCTTGAAACCGAAACGGTCCCGCAGCAGCCGCGCCTGGGAAAAGGCCCGGCCGTCATTGAATTTCGGGAACACCAGGATCACCGTGTCGATATCCGCCAGGTCCTCACGGATATCCTCGACGTCATCGGCGTTTTCAAGCCGGACGGCGCGCCGGTCGAAATTGGCGACCAGAGTTTCGCGGCCCGCCTTCCATTCCTCGAGGCTGACCAGCACCGGCGTGTCCCGGCCCAGCATTTCCAAATCCCGATCCGTCAGCGACACCCAGATGTCTTCCTGGATACGGCCATTCTTAATGATTGGCATAGAGAGTCTCCTTGAAGGGGTTGATGCCGACACGGGACACCGTGTCGATGAAGGTCTCGCCTTCAGCGCGGATCTTGCGGAACGTCCCGATCAGGGTGTCGATGGCATCCACCACACCTTCAGCCGGGAAGGACGGGCCGAGGATCTTGCCGATAGCGGCATTTTCATCCGCGATCCCGCCGATGGTGATCTGGTAATGCTCCACGCCTTTTTTATCGACGCCGAGGATGCCGATATTGCCGACATGGTGATGCCCGCAGGCATTGATGCAGCCGGAGATGTTCAGCGTGATCGGGCCGATTTCGGATTGCAGCGCCGGATCGGCGAAATGCCGGCTCAGACGCTGCGCGATCGGAATCGCCCGGGCGTTTGCAAGGTTGCAGTAGTCGAGCCCCGGGCAAGAGATGATGTCCGTGATCAGGCCGATATTGGCGTCCGCCAGCCCATGCTCTCCAAGAGCCTGCCACAGTTTGTGCAGATCCTGCTTGCGGACATAGGGCAGCACCACATTCTGCTCATGCGCGATGCGCAGCTCGCCGAGGGAATATTTCTCCACCAGATCGGCCAAAGCCTCCATCTGCTCCGCCGTGGCGTCGCCCGGCACCCCGCCCGCGGGTTTCAGGGACACCGTGACGATGGTGTAGCCCGGCTGCTTGTGCGGGAAGAGATTGGTCCGGGTCCAGGTAGCAAAGGCCGGATCGGTAAAGCGCGCGGCATCGTACGGGGCAACCGGCTCGGCGATATCCTCATAGGTCGGCGGAGCGAAATGCCGTTCGATCTCCGAAATCTTCGCGGCGTCCAGCGTCAGCGCGCTGTCCTTGATATCGAGCCACTCCTCCTCGACCATTTCGGCGAATTTCTCGATGCCGACGGCGGCGACCAGGATCTTGATCCGGGCCTTGTAGAGGTTATCCCGGCGGCCGAGCAGGTTATAGGTCCGCAGGATCGCTTCCAGATATGACAGCAGATGCTGTTTCGGCAGGAATTCGCGGATCGTCTCACCGACGATGGGCGTACGCCCCTGCCCGCCGCCGACGATCACCTCGAAGCCCACTTCACCGGCATCGTTGCGGCGCATGCGCAGGCCGATGTCGTGCAACTTCACCGCCGCCCGGTCGTTCTCCGAGCCGGTAATGGCGATCTTGAACTTGCGCGGCAGGAAGGTGAATTCCGGGTGCAGCGTGGACCATTGCCGCATGATCTCGGCCCAGACACGGGAATCCTCGATCTCATCGGCGGCAACACCGGCAAACTGGTCGGCTGTCACATTGCGGATGCAGTTACCGCTGGTCTGGATCGCATGCATCTCGACATCGGCGAGCGCGTCCAGAATGTCCGGCACGTCGTCCAGCTTCGTCCAGTTGTACTGGATATTCTGACGGGTGGTGAAATGCCCCCAGTTGCGGTCCCAGCGCCGGGCGATATATCCAAGCTGGCGCATCTGAACCGCGGAAAGCGTGCCATAGGGGATCGCGACCCGCAGCATATAGGCGTGAAGCTGCAGGTAGAGACCGTTCATCAAACGCAGTGGCTTGAACTCGTCCTCGGTCAGCTCACCGGCGATCCGGCGCGCGACCTGATCGCGGAATTCCTCGGTCCGGTCCCGGACGAAGGCGTGATCGAATTCGTTATACGTATACATCGCGTCAAACCAATGGGGTGGTTGCGGGGAGGTCCGTGCCGACAGTTGGCCCGGCGGCGCGGATGATTTCGCGCTGGCTCACCGGCGCGATGCCGGTGTCGGAAACGGAGACGGCGAACAGATAGGTGCTCACGACCTCCTGCCGTGCGGCCGATGCGGCCGCACGCGCCTCAAGGGCGGCGGCCGCATCATCGCCGTCGGCAACCTCTGCGTCGTCGAGCGCCAATACCCAGTTGTTGTCATCTGCAAGATAAACAACAGCGCCATCGCCCAGACGGTTGGCGGTCATGACCTTGGTCGTCACTTTCATTCTCATCAGTTCCTAAACGGCGAGACGCCGGTCCTCGGGGACCACAGCCTCAAATATTTCACCTTCGGCAAACGCGGCCACATCACCGAGAACGATCAACGCGGGGGCAGATATCTGCCGCTCGGCTACCATTCCGGCGAGATCGGCCAGGGTTGTTTTCAGAATGCGTTGGTCCGGCAGGGTCGCCTTTTCGATCACCGCAACCGGCGTCGACGGCACACGGCCAGCGTCGAGCGCCGCCTCCATGATCCGTGGTGCGGCGCCGAGGCCCATATAGATGACGACGGTGCCTTTGGTGTCCGCCAGCACACGGCCGTCGAACTCGGACACCCCGTTCCGGTCATGTCCGGTCAAGATGGTCAGCCTGTTGGCGTGATCACGATGAGTCAGTGGCAGACCGGCAGCGGATGCCGCGCCAAGCGCCGCTGTCACGCCAGGCACGATCTCGACGGCAATGCCGCGCTCTTTCAGATAGGCCAGCTCTTCACCGCCCCGGCCGAAGATAAACGGATCCCCGCCCTTAAGGCGCACCACACGGCTGCCGGCTTCTGCATGCTCGGCCAGCAACGCGTTGATATCGTCCTGGCTATAGGAATGCTGCCCTGCCCTCTTGCCGACATCGATCCGGATTGAATCCCGCCGGACATAGTCCAGCATGGTCGGGCCAATCAGCGCGTCATGCACGATCACATCCGCATCCTGCATCAGACGCAGAGCCTTCAGGGTCAGCAGATCGGGATCGCCGGGACCGGCGCCGACAAGGGCAACACTGCCCGATGCGCCGCCGCGCTGACGGCGTGAGCCATTGACGAGTCGCAACATGGCTTCACGTCCGGCAGCGTCACGTCCGGCAAGCACGTCATTGGCGATGGCCCCGTCGAAAACAGTCTCCCAGAACCGGCGGCGCTCACCGCCATCCGAGATGGCGGACATCACTGCACTGCGAAAACTTTGAGCAAACCGTGCCAAAGCACCGAGCCGAACCGGCAAGGAACGCTCAATCTGCTCGCGGATGCGGCGAACCATGACCGGTGCCGTGCCTTCGCTGCCGATGGCAACCACGATTGGATCGCGATCCACGATGCCTGGAATAATGAACGTGGAGAGATCCGGACGGTCGACGACATTGGTCTGGATGCCGGCCTCTCGGATCTGCCGCGCCAGCCGATCTACGTCCAGGGCTTCGGCATCGCCAACGATGGCCAACCGGACATTGTTCAAGTCGCGCGTCTCGAACCCGCGCCGGTGCAATTCAATACGTCCGGCGGCGGCTTCCCCCTCGATCTCTGGATTGGGTTCCGCCGACACGACGCGAATCAACGCTTCGGTCTTCAGCAACAGGCGCAGCTTGCGAGCCGTGTCTTCATTGCCGCCGACCAGAAGCACATGCTGATCGGCAAGATCGGCGAATATCGGGAAATACTTCATCTGTGGCTGTCCGCCTGGAGAAACCTGATCAGGAAATCGACCGCGTGCCCACTTTCGCACTCGGAGAACTATTGAACTCTTACTGCCCCTGAAATATCATCATTTTTTCCAAATCGACAATATGACCTCAGTAAAAAGAAAATATCTTTCCTACACACGACGCACAGAGAACGTGGCTGTCACAAAACAGGAAGTTTAAGAATGGATGACATGGACCGGAAGATCCTGCGGCTCCTGCAGGAAGACAGCAGCATCTCCGTCTCGGATATCGCCCGTCATGTCGGGCTTTCCGCATCGCCGTGCTGGAAGCGCATCAACCGCATGCAGGCAGAGGGATTGATCAAGCGTCAAGTTGCCGTTCTGGACGCGGACAAGCTCGGATACGGCCTTACCGTATTTGTCAGCATCAAGACGGGGGAACATTCAGGCGACTGGCTGAAATCCTTCGCCGAAGCCGTCAAGGGCATGCCCGAAGTGCTCGAGTTTCACCGTATGGCCGGCGAAGTGGACTACATGCTGAAAGTTGTCGTCCCAGACATGAAGAGTTTCGACTTATTCTACAAAAATCTCGTGGAACTCACGGCACTTAGCGAGGTCACGTCACGCTTTTCCATGGAGACCATCAAGGAAACAACCGCATTGCCCGTGTGACGCCCGCCCTGATTCGACCATATTACGGGTTTTAAACTCTCGAAATTGATATTTTCTAACTCTAGGGAGGGGCACTTGAGCAAATTTATACCGCATTGCGGCAAATCAGGTGAAGAATGGTTGCCAAATTGAAAATTCGAACGCACTAATTTCCGCGAGCTGCGAATAGGCACTTGTTACAGTGCGCAGTCAGTGGCTTCACTCTGCGATCCAATTCGCACCGATGAACGAAACAAAAGCATCTAGGGAGCTTCAACAATGAAACGTCGCGATTTTATTACCAAAGCTGGACTTGCTAGCGTTGGCGGCGCTACAGCCGTTGCCGCAGCGTCCTCCTTCCCGAAACCGGCCCTCGCCCAAGAGCGCATCGAGATGGTGATGGTCTCGAGCTGGGGTCGTGATTTCCCGGGTCTCGGCACCAACGCCCAGCTGCTTGCAAAGCGCCTCGGAGATGTTTCCGACGGCCGCATCCAGGTTCAGTATTTTGCCGCCGGCGAGCGCGTTGGCGCGTTCGACGCATTCGACGAAGTCGCATCCGGTAACGCTCAGGCCTATCACTCGGCCGATTACTACTGGAAAGGCAAGCACCCGGCCTGGGCATATTTCACATCCGTTCCGTTCGGCCTCACCGCCAGCGAAATGGGCGCGTGGGTCCATCACATGGGCGGTCAGGAACTGTGGGACGAACTGGCTGGCGGTTTTGGCCTGAAATGTCTGCCGGCTGGTAACACCGGCGTGCAGATGGGCGGCTGGTTCAACAAGGAAATCAACAGCCCCGACGACCTCAAGGGTCTGAAGATGCGTATCCCGGGCCTCGGCGGCGACGTCATGGCGAAACTGGGCGCTTCTCCGGTTTCCCTGCCGGGCGGCCAGATCTATGAAAACCTGGTTTCCGGCGCCATTGAGGCGACCGAATGGGTCGGTCCGTGGAACGACTATGCGATGAAGTTCTACGAAGCCA
The DNA here is from genome assembly GCF_034670185.1 of Nisaea sp. NCBI lineage: Bacteria > Pseudomonadati > Pseudomonadota > Alphaproteobacteria > Rhodospirillales > Thalassobaculaceae > Nisaea > Nisaea sp. Next base: position 828,408 of record NZ_JAXMNY010000001.1, on the reverse strand, counting down.
CCAAGTACTACTACTTCCCGGGCATGCATGAGCCGGGCGGGTATGATTCCCTCGGTATGAATGCCTCCTGGTGGGGTGGCCTGAGCAAGGCTGACCAGGCTCTCATCACCGCCGTTGCACACCAGACCAACGACTGGATGATGGCCGAATACAACGCCAAGAACGGTGAATACCTCCGTAAGCTGGTCGACGAGCAGGGTGTTGTCGTGAAGGAATTCAATGACGACGTCTATGATGCGTTCGGCGGCGCCGCTCAGGAAGTGTTCGAGGAAACCAAGGCACACAGCGATCTCGCACTCCGCGTTCACGAGAGCTTCGAGAAAGCCCGCAGTGCAGCCGGTGGCTGGCTGAAGCTGGCCGATATCGGCTACTCCGAGAAGCGCAACCGGGTGCTTGGCCTCTAAACTCAGCGTTTTCTTAACGCGTACCGAGGCGGGATCCGTAGATCCCGCCTCGGTCCTATAAGAGATTTCTTGAAATGTCCGAATCGACCAACGTATCCGCGTTTGACCGGAATGGCGGGCGTTATCAGACGCCTACATCCGCGTTCACCCGAATATTCTGCTGGGCGAGCGTTACCCTCACGCTGATGTTTATCCTCAACAATTACCTGATCTTCTGGCGGGATTGGCCCGGCTTTCTGACGCTCGTGGACCATCTTGCGCTGTTCGGTCCCAGCAGTCTGAAAACGCCACTGGACGGAAGTGCGCAGCTTCTAGGCTGGCTACAGGCCCTTAGCTATTTCGCCTGCATTGCAGGCTCCGCGCTCTTCACAGCCCGGACTCCGGACCGCCCGCTACGACAAGACTCGCAGGTAATGGTCGGCATTGCCGCCTATATCGTTCGCGCCGCCTTCTGGGCCGTGATCTTCGTCGGCATAACGGACATGGTCATCACTTTCCTGCGGGTCGAGAATTTGCTTCCCAATTTGGTTGGGAACGATCTTACGACCTCCCTTGGACGTTCGCAGTTCCGCGGTGCTTATGTTCATATCCCGCTCGTTCTGCTTGGATGCGTCGTGGCCGCCTTCACCCGCTCGCTCGGCTTCACATGGCTGGCGCTGCTGGTGGTCGCCGCTGAACTGGGCATCGTGATCAGCAGGTTCATTTTCTCCTACGAGCAGGCATTCCAGGGGGATCTCGTCCGGTTCTGGTACGGCGCTCTCTTCCTCTTCGCCAGTGCTTACACGCTCTATGAAGACGGACATGTCAGGGTGGACGTGCTGTATGCCGGCCTGACAACGCGGATCAGGGGACTGATCAACATTTGGGGCTCTCTGCTGCTCGGTATGTCTCTCTGCATCACCGTCATGACCATCGGCATGTGGAACAAATCTGCAATCATCAACAGCCCGATGCTGAGCTTCGAAGTCTCCCAATCCGGCTTCGGCATGTACGTCAAATACCTGATGGCAAGTTTCCTTGGAATCTTCGCCGTCACCATGATGATCCAGTTTGCCAGCTACATCCTGGAAAGCCTTGCCGATTATCGAGACGAGCCCGGCCGACGTGAAATCGGCGGGTCCTCTGCACATTAAGACCTGAAAAGCGAACCTGACTGATGGAACTCGTATTCCTCCTCCTGCTTGTCGTGCTCATGGCCGGCGCTCTTGCATCCGGTTTTCCGGTCGCATTCGCGCTTCCGGGCTCCGCAATCATCACCATTGGCCTCGCGGCTCTCACCGGCGAGATATTCGCCGGTGACGCCTCCGCCTTTTTCGCACAGGGCGGTCCGGTCAACTGGCTGACTGCCGGTGTGACAAACTTCAGGGGCGTATATTGGGAAGTTGAACGGGACACGCTCATAGCGATCCCGCTTTTCGTCTTCATGGGCATCATGCTGCAACGCTCGAAGATCGCGGAAGACCTTCTGGTCGCGATGGCTCAGCTCTTTGGACCGATCCGGGGCGGCCTCGGCATCTCCGTCGTGTTCGTGGGCGCCCTGCTCGCGGCAACGACAGGTATCGTCGGCGCGACCGTGGTTGCGATGGGACTGATCTCCCTGCCCGCCATGCTGCGAAACAACTACTCGCATTCACTTGCGACAGGAACGATCGCCGCATCCGGGACGCTCGGACAGATCATTCCGCCATCCATCGTCCTGATTATTCTCGCCGATCAGCTGTCGAGCGCGGTTGACCAGGCGGGCATGGCACGGAAAGCATACTTCAAGGAAACCACCGGCGAGTTTTCCATGCCGAGTTCCTTCAGTGTGGGCTCGACCAGTGCCGGTGACATGTTTATGGGCGCCCTCCTGCCGGGCCTGGTCCTTGTCGGACTCTATATGGCCTACATCCTGATCGTCGCTTTCTTCAAGCCGTCGGTCGCCCCGTCGGTTCCGTTTGAAGGCAAATACGATCGCAAGTTTGCCGCTCGGGTACTGCTTTCCCTGGTGCCGCCACTGACACTCATCTTCGTCGTGCTCGGTTCCATCATCACCGGTATCGCCACAGTGAACCAGGCCGGTGCGATCGGCGCCGTGGGTGCCATGGTCATGGCCGGCTATCGCCTTTTTGAAGGCCGCAAAGGCGCCTTCTACCCAGCAATCCTCGCAATGGGCTCGCTGCTGACCATTCTCGTTATTAACAATGTCAATCCGATCAATATCCGGAACATACAGACCACAGCCGATATGGTCTCGATGGCGATTGCCGTCGTGGCTGTGACTGTTTTCCTGATCGGCATCGTCTGGAGCGGCATCCGCACCTTCAAGATTGATGACACGTTGCGCGGAGTCATGGTCGAGACAGCCAAGACCTCTGCCCTGGTCTTTATCATCCTGCTCGGGGCGGCCATGCTGACCTCGGCTTTCCGCGCCTTCGGCGGCGAGGAACTGGTGCGCGAATTCCTGACCGGCCTGCCGGGCGGTTTCTGGGCACAGTTCATCATCGTCATGGCCGTCATCTTCGTCCTCGGCTTCTTTCTCGACTTCATCGAGATCGCCGTGGTTGTGGTACCGATCGTCGCACCGATCCTGCTCGCAGACCCGTCCGCGAACATCACCGCAGTATGGCTCGGCGTCATGATCGGAATGAACATCCAGACGTCTTTCCTGACCCCACCGTTCGGTTTTGCACTGTTCTATCTGCGTGGCGTCGCGCCGTCAGCGGTCAAGACATTGTCCATGTATAAGGGCGTTATTCCGTTCATTTCACTCCAATTGTTCGCCCTCTTCATCGTCGGCATCGCGCCGCAACTGGTGAACTATCTGCCGAACCGGATGTCCCTGACGTCCGAAAGCTCTCCGCCGCCGAAGAACCCGCGCCTGCAGGTCTGTGTCGAGGAATACGTCCAGAGTGCATTTGCAGAACAGGGCGACACGCTGCGTTCCGTCATCGCCGGAGCGAAGGGGTGGGACCTCTCGAACATGCCTAAATCGGTGCAGAACGATCTCAACAAGAGCTTTGCAGCCGCAGAGGCGGTCTTCCCGGCTCTTCATGACGCCTTTGCGGCCACGGACGCTATCGATACTGCCGCCGAGACCTACAGGCCCTTGCATGTCTCCGTGCGTACACTGCAGCGGGACATCGCAAAGCATGGAGAAGAGATCAAGGAACTTGAACAGCGCGTAAACCGCTGGAAGCGCCAGAACGACGCAAAGCCAGGTGCAATCGACAAGGCTCTCGCAAAGATCGAGACACTGAAGTCGGAAAAAGCACAGCTTGAAAGCGAGATCCCGGCCAATTGGGAGCCGGATCACAAGGCGTTCAGCAAGGTCCTCGCAACAGAGAAGAAAGCGCGTCTGACCTATCGAAGGACCGCAGACGCGGCTTACGAACCGATCGTTGTCCTGCAGGCAACACTCCGCGACGCGGACGCGCTTGCAGCCCTCTCCGGCGACTTCGCTGTGATCACAAAGGCCGTGACCGATCTCGCTCCTAAAGAGGCCGAAGACGTCATCAAGGACGTCGAGTCCAAGGTCGGAGCGATTAATGAAGCGGGATCTATTAGATCCGCTCTATCCAAGGTCCGCCGGGCGCTTCGGGGCCAGACACCGGACCCGGAAAAGGCACTTGAAGAACTCGCGGCTGCGAAGGAGATGTTCGACGCGGAAGTCACTTGGCGTCAGGCGGCGAAACAGTCGATCGGCGCCAAGCTGGAAGAATATGATAACGCAATCCGGAACACGATTGGCCTGCGCCAGCAGAACCGGCTTCCGCACGATGTCGCTCTCGAAGTCGCAGCCTGCCAGTCCAGCCACAAGGACATCTCACTGCACTTCTAGAGTGTTCCATAAAATGGTCTGACAAAAGCCGGAGAGCCTAGCGTTCTCCGGCTTTTTTTATCCAGACCCTGAAATCGGACGTCGGTTCGCACATTCGAACGCGCATGAAGCGTTATCGAACCGTCACAAAACGAACAGCATTTCCGCAACAGAGCACCTTTAGTTTTCGCCTCGCATTCATTTGAACACCCCATGCGAAGGCAAGTCAGTGGCTCCCACCCTCTCCTCGAACGCGTCCAGACGCCGGGCCGAAATCACCGAACTGGTGCGGGCCTCCGGTTACCAGTCCATCATCGATCTCGCGGACCGGTTTGCTGTTACCGAACAAACCATCCGGCGCGATGTAAACCAGCTCTGCGACAGCGGCCTGCTGCGCCGGCGGCATGGCGGGGTGGAACTGCCCTCGCCGAACACAAACATCGATTTCGACCAGCGCATGATCCTGAACGCCGGCGCCAAGGCCCGTATCGCCAGCGCCGTAGCCGCGCGCATTCCAGACGGAGCGTCCATTGCCGTCAGCATCGGCACGACACCGGAAATGGTCGTACGGGCCTTGCGCTCCCATACCGGTCTCCGGATCGTCACCAACAATATCGCCGCGGCACTGACCGCGAGCGCCAACCCGACCTTTGAAGTCACCATCGCGGGCGGTCGGATTCGGCCCGAGGGGCGCGATGTGCTTGGCCGGCAGGTCGAACAGTTCTTCTCCGCCTACAAGGTGGATTTCGGCCTGTTTGGCGTCGGCGGCGTGGACGCGGATGGCAGCCTGCTGGACTTCACCGAGGATGAAATCCGGGCGCGCGAGACCATCAGCCAGAACTCCCGGACCAAGGTCGTGGTTCTCGACCAAACAAAGTTCGGACGCGCCGCCTATGTCCGTGGCGGCCACATCTCCGATCCGGATCTGGTGTTCTGCGATGGCGAGCCGCCGGAAGAGATCGGTGCCATGATCCGCGATGCCGGTCACGAACTGATCACCGATGGAAAAGAAGCCGCCGCACTTGCCCTTCTGCCCGAATTTGCGGAAGCCGGAGAATGACCGGGATCTCTGTTGCGGGACTGACAAAGCACTGGGATACGGCAACAGCCGTCGATGATGTTTCATTCGAGGTCGAACCCGGGTCGTTCGCCGTCCTGCTCGGTCCCTCCGGGTGCGGCAAATCCACCATTCTGAGACTGCTCTCGGGCCTGGAGTCCGCCAGCGCCGGAACCATCACCATCGGCGGCAAGGATGTGACCGCCCTGCCCCCGGCAGAACGCGATCTGTCGATGGTTTTCCAGTCCTACGCCCTGTTCCCGCATCTGACCGTCGCCGAGAACATCCTGTTCGGGCTCAAGGTCCGCAAGATCGGCAAGAACGACCAGCGACATCGGCTCGAACGTGTAGCCGAATTGATCGGGCTCTCCGCTCTACTCGATCGGCGTCCCAACCAGCTTTCCGGCGGCCAGCAGCAGCGGGTCGCGCTCGGACGGGCGATCATCGCCGAAAAACCGATCTGCCTAATGGACGAGCCGCTCTCGAACCTGGACGCCAAGCTACGGCACGAGATGCGGGTGGAAATACGCGCCCTGCAGCGCAAGCTCGGCATGACCATGGTCTATGTCACCCACGATCAGGCCGAGGCAATGGGCATGGCGGACCGCATCATCCTGCTGAAGGACGGCCGGATCGAGCAAAATGCCACACCGTCGGAAACCTACCGCAAGCCTGCCACGAGTTTTGCCGGACGCTTTATCGGCACACCGCCAATGAACGTGCTGGCGCTTGACTGGAGTGGCAACGATGCACGTTTCAGCGGACAGGATGCGGGGAGCACCGCCCCCATTTTTTCCGGCAAGCCGGATATTCCCGTCTCAATCGGTATCCGGCCGGAGGAAATCAGTTTCAGTGCCGGTAGTCCATGCAGGGCCATGGTCGAGACCGTCGAATACCTTGGTGCCGACACGCTGGTCGATTGCCGCATAGGCAACGAGCGCCTGACGGTCCGCGCCCGGAATGCCGACACCCTCACAACAGGCAGCGATGTCGGCCTCTCCTGGTCGCGCGATGCCATTCACCTGTTCGAAGCCGTCTCTGGCAGGCGGCGAGACGATCTCCTGACCGGTGCCAACGCATAGCGCACGCACTGACCAGGAAATGGTGCCCGTTACACCGGGCCCCGGAGCATGCCGGGCGGGTTGCGCCCGGAAATCAGTTCAGACGAGAGGACTTGAAAGCGATGCACTTCACGAAAAAACTTGGGATCGGCGCTGTCGCGGCTGCGATGTCGCTCTCCCTCGCCGGCACGGCCCAGGCCGTCGACCTGCAGTTCTTCTTCCCCGTCGCCGTCGGCGGCAAGGCGGCGGACACGATTGAAGCCCTGACAAGCGAATATGCAGCGGCCCATCCGGACGTGAAAATCGATGCCGTCTACGCCGGCAGCTACCAGAACACCGTCACAAAGGCTTTGACGGCGGCACGCGGCGGCCAGCCTCCGCAGCTTTCCGTGATCCTCTCTGTCGACATGTTCACCCTGATTGAGGAAGACGCCATCGTTGCCTTCGACGATCTGATCAAGACCGACGAAGACAAAGCCTGGCTGAAAGCCTTCTATCCGGCCTTCATGGAAAACAGCCAGACCGGCGGCAAAACCTACGGCATTCCGTTCCAGCGCTCCACTCCGGTCATGTACTGGAACAAGGAAGCGTTCAAAAAAGCCGGTCTCGATCCGAACACCCCGCCGGCGACCTGGAAGGAACTGGTCGAGTTCGGCAAGAAGCTGACCGTCAAGGATGCCTCCGGCAACGTTACCCAGTGGGGCGTGCGTATCCCGAGCTCCGGCTTCCCCTACTGGCTGTTCCAGGGTCTGACCACCGAGAATGACGTCATTCTGGCCAACAGCGACGGCAACAAGACCAACTTCGCCGACCCGAAGGTGATCGAAGCCCTGCAGTATCTCGTCGATCTCAGCGCCAAGCATAAGGTCATGGCCCCGGGCATCATCGAGTGGGGCGCCACCCCGAAGGCCTTTTTCGAGGGCGAGTCCGCCATCATGTGGACCTCCACGGGTAACCTGACGAACGTCCGCACCAACGCGCCGTTCGATTTCGGTGTCGCCATGCTTCCGGCCAACAAGCGCCGCGGCGCGCCGACCGGTGGCGGAAACTTCTACATCTTCAAGGACTCCACGGACGATCAGAAGGCCGCTTCGCTCGACTTCATCAAGTGGATCACCGCACCGAAGCAGGCCGCCAAATGGTCCATCGCGACCGGCTATGTCGCGCCGCGTGCCGATGCCTGGGAAACCGCCGAAATGAAAGCCTATGTCGCCGACTTCCCGCCGGCACTGGTCGCCCGCAACCAGCTCGAATATGCGGTTGCCGAGCTCTCCACCTACCAGAACCAGCGCATTACGAGCATCTTCAATGACGGTCTCGAAGCCGCCATTACCGGCAAATCCTCGCCGGAAGAAGCAATGAACGATGCGCAGCAGAAGGCGGACAAGATCCTCAAGGACTACCGCTAAAACTCCGGGACCCGGCGGCGGGCCTTGGCCTGCCGCCGGTCTTTTTTCGACCACTGAAAGTACCGCGCGCCATGGGCCCCACAGCAAAAAGAACCTGGATCCAGGCCTGGCTGTTCCTCAGTCCGGCCATGATCCTGCTGATTGCCTTCACCCACTATCCGGCTGCTGTCACCCTCTTCCACAGCTTCTTCTCCACGCCGCGCGGCAAACGCCCAGCGAAGTTCGTCGGTCTCGAGAATTACCAGACGCTGATCGCGGACGACACGTTCTGGATCGTGCTGGTGAACAATCTCTGGTACGCGCTTGTCACCATCCCGCTCTCTATCGGCATAGCGATCGCCATGGCGCTCTGGGTCGACAGCAAGCTGAAGGGCCGGTCCTTCGTCCGCATGGCCTATTTCACCCCGACCGTGCTGCCGCTGATCGCTGTCGCCAATATCTGGATGTTTTTCTACACGCCCGGCTTCGGCCTGATCGACCAGATTCGTGGCGCCTTCGGATTTGCGCAGCAGAACTGGCTGGGCGATCCGGAAAGCGCGCTGAATGCCGTCATCGTGGTGACGATCTGGAAAGAAGCCGGCTTCTTCATGATTTTCTATCTGGCCGCGCTTCAGACCATCCCTGCATCGCTCCGGGAAGCTGCCGCCATAGAAGGCGCCGGGCGCTGGTACTTCTTCCGCCGCATCACCTTCCCGCTGCTGATGCCGACCACCCTGTTCGTCTCGGTGAACGCCATCATCAACTCGTTCCGGCTGGTCGATCATATCTTCATCATGACGGAAGGCGGCCCGGACAATGCCAGCTCTCTGCTGCTGTTCTACATCTATGAGACTGCATTCCGGTTCTGGGACACAGCCTATGCCTCGACCCTGACAGTCGTCCTGCTGCTGATCCTGTTCGCCGTGGCCATAGGCCAGTTCCTGCTTCTCGACAAACGGGTGCATTACCGATGAGCGCCGCCAGAGCCTTCCGCTTGGACTATGACCGGGCGCTGAACACAACAGCCGCATGGGCACTCGCCCTCGTCTGGTTCGCCCCGCTGATCTACGCCGTTTGGACAGCGTTTCACCCGACCGAATTCTCCACCCGGTTCGTGCTGACAGCGCCACTGACGCTGAAGAATTTCGTCGCGGCCTGGAACGCCGCGCCATTCGCCCGCTATTTCCTCAATACGGTGTTGTTGGTGACGTCGATCCTGATCGGCCAGTTCGTGCTCTGCACCCTTGCGGCCTTCGCCTTCGCCCGGTTCGATTTTCGCGGGCGGGACACCGTCTTCGTGCTGGTTCTGCTGCAGCTTCTGGTGATGCCGGATATTCTGATTGTCGAGAATTACCGGACCATGCGGTTTCTCGGTCTGGTCGACACCATCATCGCCATCGGCCTGCCTTATATGGCATCCGGCTTCGGGATCTTCCTGCTGCGCCAGACCTTCAAGACCATCCCTAAAGAGCTGGACGACGCGGCAAGGGTCGAGGGTGCCGGGTTCTTCACCATTCTGATGAAAGTCTATGTGCCACTGGCCAAGCCGACCTACCTCGCCTACGGGCTGGTCTCGGTCAGCCATCACTGGAACAACTTCCTGTGGCCGTTGATCATCACCAACTCGGTAGACACACGCCCGGTGACGGTTGGCCTCAGCGTCTTTTCATCGACCGATCAGGGCATCGACTGGGCCGTCATCACCGCCGCAACGCTGATGACCTCCGGCCCGCTGCTGATTGCCTTCCTGCTGTTCCAGCGGCAATTCGTTCAGAGTTTCATGCGGGCCGGGATCAAGTAGGGGTCAGGGCACAACCTTGCCCGGATTCATGATCCCTTTCGGATCGATCGCCTTCTTGACCGCCTGCATCAGTGCAATTTTCGAGGGCGAGCCGTATTTGATCAGATACGGAAGCTTTTCCGAGCCGATGCCGTGCTCGGCGGAGATGCTGCCGCCAAGCGCGACCGTGCTTTCGTACATGCGCTCGGAGAGACCGGGGCGCTTAACCTCCCACTCCTCGTCGCTCATGCTTGCCGGCTTACGGGCCGTGTAATGGATATTGCCGTCCCCCATATGGCCGAAGCAGTTGAAAGTCAGACCCGGCACATACGCGCTTAACGCGGCCTGCGACTGATCGATGAAGGTCGCCACCTTGGAAACAGGGACCGAGATATCGCCGGCCATACGCGGGCGACCGTCGCGACGCCCGGCTTCTGCCTGCTCTTCCCGAATCCGCCACAAATCCCGGCGCTGCCCTTCGCTCTCGGCGATTACACCGTCAGTCACCCAGCCTTTCTCCATAGCGTCTTCGAAGATCGCTTCCAGCTTGGCGCGGAGATCATCCAGCGGGGACGGTGTTGCCATCTCCAGCAGCACGTACCAGGGAGACGCAGCGGACAGCGGATCGGTGATCCCCTCAATTTGCTTCACGACCAAGTCGAAAGCGGCACGCGGCATAATCTCGAATGCGAGGATCGTGTCGCCGGACAGCTCTCGCGCGCTCGCCAGAAGATGCTGTGCCTCATGCGGAGATGGTACTGCCAGCATCGCGGTCTCACGCACGCGCGGCAGCGGCATCAAACGGAAAGCCGCAGCAGTGACGATCCCCAATGTGCCTTCGGCGCCAATGAACATCTGCTTCATGTCATAGCCGGTATTGTTCTTGCGCAGCGTTTCCAGCCCGTCGAACACGGAGCCGTCCGGCAGCACGGCCTCGATACCGAGGATCTGCTCCCGGGTATTGCCGTATTTGATCGTGTTGTTGCCACCGGCATTGGTGGAGAGCGTGCCGCCAATCGTGCTGGAGCCTTCCGACGAGAGCGAGAGCGGGAACAGCCGCCCCGCGTCCGCGGCAACCGCCTGCATGTTCTGGATCACGCACCCGGCTTCCGCGATCATCGCGTAATTCTCGGGATCGAGGGAACGCACGGCCGTGAGCCGGTCAGTCGAGACAACGATGGTCGGACGCGGCTCGGTCGGGATCGAGCCGATGGCAAGGCCGGTATTGCCGCCCTGGGGCACGATGGCGATCTCCGCCTTCGCCGCCGCACGCACAACCGCCGCCGTTTCCTCCGTCGAGGCCGGGCGGGCAACGCCGAGAGCGTCGCCGGTCGGCGTGCCGCGCCAGTCGGTACGGTATTTCAGCGTGTCGTTCGAATCTTCCAGCCAGCCCTTCGGCCCCAGAATGGACCGGATTTCCGTAAGCGCGGCATCGATGGACTGGGGCGTCTGATCGTTCACCCACTCTCTCCCGTTGAGATGATTTCAGGCGGGAGGCTATCAGCGAACAAGGAAAGCGCCAATCAGACGGGTAATCTGTTTATGGAAATTCTCTCGGTCAGTTCCAGACGCTGTGCGGCACCGAACAGCGCTCCAATGCGCCGCGCCGCCTCCTGCATGCCGCCGTCGAAATCCTCTTTCGAGGTCTCGGCCCGCACCATGGAGAGGGATTGCGAGAGGGTTTTGTCATCCTCGGCAACGCTCAGAAGCGTCAGGATCAGGGTTGCCAGCTCACGATCCGGCTCTTTTTCCGAATCGTCGGGGAGAGTTTGGGCGAATAATCGGGACATCTAAACCTCCTCCGGTACACCCCGCCCGGGTTAAAAATGGACACAGCGTTGGCAGGTTTCCTGACTCCCGGCTCTTCGATCCGCGCCGCCTTCCCAGCCCATCAGGGCCAGTGGCATACCGGTCGGATCTTGCCGGTTACAGTTGCGGGGGCAGTCCCGGACTTGCGGCGATAAAGCCGCGCACCGGATTCCCTTTTGTCCCGAAGGACACCAACGCTGAAAGGCTCGTCTTTGCGGCCTGCTGTGTCAAGGCAGCAGGCGGAAAATCACTCGCGGATCAGCCGTTCCAGCTCACGAATGAAGGTTTCCCGGTCTCTTTTGGAAAAGGCGCCACCACCACCGGAGACTTCCCCCATGGCACGGAGGTCGGACATCAGGTCCCGCATCGCCATAGCCATGCCGATTCCCGCCTCGGTGAACTCCTTGCCGGAATGGCCGATTGCCTTCGCGCCGCTCTCGATCACCCGGTGCGCCAGAGGAATATCGCCGGTGATGACGATATCGCCCGCCGCCACCTTGCCCACGATCCAGTCATCCGCCGCATCGAACTTGTCGGAGACGAGAATGTTCTGAACATTCGCCCGGTCGCCGGTCCGGAAACCGCGATTGCTCACCACGTAAACCTTGATGTCGTGCCGATCGGCAATCGACAGGATCTCGTTTTTCACCGGGCAGGCATCAGCGTCGACATAGACAGACTTCATTGCGTGCTTTGCCCCTTTTGCAGACGAACAACCATGCTAGGTTCCGAGCCCAACCTGATCGCATTCAACATTAAGCTGGCCAAGAAACACGGATGTACACGGTCCTTCAAGATTTGACAGTCGTCGAGGGTGCATCTTTCATCGCCGCCCCCTCCTGTACCCTTAACATGCTGCAGATGGGCGCGACGGTCATCCGCTTCGATGCCATCGGCGGTGGCCTCGATTACCGGCGTTGGCCGAAGGCCCCAAACGGCGCCAGCCTTTACTGGGAGGGCCTGAACAAGGGCAAGAAGTCGGTGGCGCTGGATCTGCGCAATCCGGCAGGCCGGGAGCTTGCTCTGCAGCTTGCAACCGCCCCCGGTGAAGGGCGCGGCCTGTTCGTCACCAACTACCCAGTCGCCGGCTTCCTATCGCATGAGGCATTGAAAGCACGGCGCGAGGATATCATCACAGTCCGTATCATGGGCTGGGCGGACGGCACGCAAGGTGTCGACTACACGGCCAATGCCGGTGCCGGCTTCCCGCTGATGACCGGAGAGCCCGGTCCGGTCGGCGAGAAGCGACCGGTAAACCATGTGCTGCCTGCCTGGGACCTGATCGCCGGTGCCAACGCGGCTTTCGCCATGCTGGCCGCCGAGCGGGAGCGCCAGAAAACGGGTCAAGGCGCCGAAATCCGCCTTCCGCTTGGCGATGTCGCGCTCACTACTCTCGGCACCCTCGGTCAGGTCGCCGAAGTGATGACGAAGGAAGAAGACCGGCCAAGCTACGGCAATGACGTGTTCGGCGCCTTCGGGCGGGACTTCCGGACCAGCGACGGCCACTACATCATGCTCATCGCCCTTTCGCCCCGGCAATGGACCGGCTTGCTGACATCCCTCGGCATTGAAGCGGAAATCGCAACCATCGAGGCGGAGACCGGCGTGAGTTTCGCCAAGGATGAAGGGCTGCGCTTCGAATACAGGGAGAAGATCAATCCTGTCGTCGAGCGGGCCGTCGCGGCGGAGATGCTGGATGCCCTCGCGCCGCGCTTCAAGCAGAACGGAGTCTGCTGGGAGCCATATCGCACAGTGCGCGAAGCTGTCGCGAGCGAGCGCTTCCGGGAAATGGGCAAGCCCTATAGCACCGTCACCCACGGCAGCGGCCTGACTTATCCGACTTCCGACACGCCGATTGATTTTTACGGACAGGCCTCCGAGGTTCCGACACCGGCACCGCAGTTGGGACAGCACACGGATGAGGTTCTGGCGGATTTTCTCGGCCTCGACAGCGGCGCCATCGGGCGGTTGCACGATGAAGGCATCGTCGCCGGCCCCGATCACACAAGCTGAGCCGCACCATGACACACTCGAAAATGACCCGGGAAGATTTCGCGGCCTTCGATGCCGCCGATCCCCTCGCCTCGTTCCGCGCGGAATTCGAGCTGCCGGAAGATGTGATCTACCTCGACGGCAATTCCCTCGGGCCGCTGCCCCGTATCGCGCGGGAACGTGTTGCCACGTGCGTCACGCACGAATGGGGTAACGGCCTGATCCGAAGCTGGAACGATGCGAGATGGATTGATCTTCCAACGCGCGTCGGCGGCAAGATCGGCACGCTGATTGGCGCCGAGGCGGATAGCGTCGTCGCGGCAGATTCGACATCGGTCAATCTCTTCAAATGCCTCTCCGCCGCGCTGGCACTTCGGCCGGACCGTTGCGTCATCGTCTCGGAGAAATCGAACTTCCCGACCGATCTCTATATGGCGGAAGGTCTGTCTGCATTGCTTGGCGGCCGGCATGAACTTCGGCTGATCGATGAGCCGTCCGAACTCCCGGGCGCTCTCACCGACAATGTTGCCGTGCTGATGCTGACGCATGTGAACTACCGCACCGGCTACATGCACGACATGAAGGCCGTGACAGACGCCGCTCACGCCATCGGAGCGCTGACGCTCTGGGATCTCGCCCACTCCGCAGGAGCTGTTCCGGTCAACCTCGCCACCGCCAACGCGGATTTCGCGGTTGGGTGCGGCTATAAATACCTGAATGGCGGCCCCGGCGCCCCGGCATTCCTCTATGTCGCCCCGCGCCACCAGCAGGATGCCTCCCAGCCCCTGACCGGCTGGTTCTCGCACAAGGCACCGTTCGCTTTCGATCACCGGTTCGCGCCGACGGACGGGATCGGGAAATTCCTTTGTGGCACGCCGCCGGTGCTGGCCATGACAGCGCTCGATGCGGCGCTGGACGTCTGGGCCCGTGCCGATATGGATGCGGTCCGGGCGATATCAGTGGCGATGACCGAGAGCTTCATCACCCTGGTCGAAGAGCGTTGCGCCGGTCTCGGCCTGACACTCTCGAGCCCGCGAGATCCCGCCCAACGCGGCAGTCAGGTCTCCTTCGCGCATGAAAACGGCTATCCGGTGATGCAGGCCCTGATTGCCCGTGGCGTAATCGGCGACTTTCGCGCGCCCGATCTTCTGAGGTTCGGTTTCACACCGCTCTATACCCGGTTCACGGACGTCTGGGATGCGGTCGAGCATTTGCGCGACATCCTTGAGACCAGTAGCTGGGACCAGCCCGAATTCCATGCCCGGGCGGCAGTCACCTAAGCTTCCGGAAAACACTCCCGGAACCGGCGTTCACCCTCACTGGTGAAGGAGACAACGCGGGAGCCTTCGATCCGGTGCGCCCAGCCGAGATCGTAGAACCGGTCCAGCAGCCCAGTGCCGAGCGTGCCCGCCAGATGGGTCCGCCGCTCACTCCAGTCGAGGCAGGAACGGCACAGTGGACGGCGGGATTGCGTCAGGTCTGGCAAGGCAATGCCCAGCTCACCAACAAAAACCTCGCCGGCGTCGGTCAGGGAGATTTCCTCCCCTTCTTTTACCAACAGGTCTCGCGCCACCATGCTGCCGAACAGACGGACGCCGAAGTCACCGGCCAGATGGTTGTAACAAACCCGTGCCTTGCGCAGTGCCGGATCGCGCGGGCCGGTACGGGCCCGCATATGTCCACGTTTCGCAGCCAGCCCCATCATCGCTTCCAGCAGATTCCCCACCTCTTCATCCGCCAGCTCAAAATAGCGGTGCCGCCCCTGCTTGCGCTGGGTCAGCAAACCCGCTGTTTCCAGCTTGGAGAGATGGGAGCTCGCCGTCTGCGGGGTGATACCCGCCTCAGCGGCAAGCTCGCTCGCCGTCAGGGCCTTGCCGGTCATCAACGTAGTCAGCATGTTCGCCCGGGCCGGGTCTCCAATCAGGGAGCCGATGAGCGCGATGTCAGGTCCTTCTTTCATAGTTCGATCATAGCCGAAGCATAAACCTACGCCAAGATGGGATTGTCCCTCCATCACATTGGAGAACAACATGCTTACCTGCTTTATCCGCTATAACATCGATCCGACGAAGAAAGACCAATTCACGCAATATGCCCGGAACTGGGGGGAAGCCATCCCGCGTTGCGGCGCCGACCTGATCGGCTACTTCGCCCCACATGAGGGTTCCAGCACACTGGCTTATGGTGTCTACAATATCGAGAGCCTGGCGGCCTACGAGGCCTATCGCGCGCGACTTTCGGCTGACCCGCTCGGCAAAGAGAATTATGAATTCGCACAGAAGGAAAAGTTCCTGCTGCGTGAGGACCGGACTTTTCTGATCAATGCGTCAAATCCGGCGCCAAAGAGAAACGCATAGGGAGAGACGAGCCATGATAGCCGTCATTTTCGAGGTTGAACCGCATCCGGACCACAAGGACGGATATCTGGAAATAGCCGCCAGCATGCGCGCGCTGGTCGATCAGGTTGACGGTTTCATCTCGGTGGAACGCTTTCAGAGCCTGACCAACGAGGGGAAACTTCTATCCCTCTCCTATTTCCGTGACGAGAAAGCGGTCGAAGACTGGCGAAACCTCGTCGCCCACCGTCAGGCACAGGCGCAGGGTCGCGATAAGTACTTCAAGGATTACCGTTTGCGCATCGCCTCCGTTCTGAGGGATTACGGGCTGAATGACCGGGAACAGGCGCCCGCCGACAGCAAGGAAGTGCACAAGGCGGGCGCCGCCTGATCCCTTTAGCGCCCCTCGAAGCACGGGGGGCGTTTCTCAAGAAACGCGGTTACGCCCTCGCTCAGGTCATGGGTCGGGACCATGCGGGCAAAATAACCCGCTTCAATCGCCAGCCCCTCGTCAATCGGCACATTGATCCCCCTGGTCACGCTGCCGAGGCAGGCAGCGACGGCCAGAGGGGAGAATTCCGCGATCTTGCCGCTCAAGGCGAAAGCTTCATCCAGAAGCTTTCCCTTCGGCACGATGTCGTTGATAAGTCCGAAATCGCATGCCTGCCGGGCAGTGATCGGATCGGCCGTCAGCAACATCCGCAACGCCCGTTTGCGGCCGATGAGACGAGGGAGCCTTTGGGAGCCACCGAAGGGAGGGGCGAAACCGAGCCGTATTTCAGCCTTGCTGAACGTTGCCTCCTCACAGGCAAGCGCCAGAGGGGCGGCTTCCGTGATTTCGCAGCCACCGCCATAGGCAAGGCCATTCACGGCGACGATGACCGGTTTCGGGTAGGTTTCGATCCGCGCCGTCATCGCCTGCCCCCGCCGGACAAACTCACGCAAGGCTGTCTCTTGCCCCGCTCGGATGCTCGGCGCAAAGCCCTCGATGTCCGCGCCTGCAGAAAAGGCGCGATCCCCCTCACCGGTGAGAATGACCGCCCGGATATCGCCACGCGCCTCGCATTCGTCGAGACAGCGCACCAAATGATCAATCAAATTGTAGTTCAGTGCATTCAGCTTGCTGGGGCGGTTCAGGGTCAAGAGCGCCGTCTTGCCGTGCTGTTCGAAGAGAACCGGGTCCGACATTTTCATACCTTTCAAAGGGTTGCATGTCGGATCGACTGTCAACGAGGTGCGAATGACTGTACATTCACTAGACGGTATACATGACGCGGATACGATCAGCCCGACGCGGACACTGATCATCGAGGCCGCCGCGAAGCTCTTCTACGAGGAGGGCATCAGAAGCACGAGCGTGGAGGCCATCGCCAGCCGGGCCGGTGTGACCAAGCGCACGCTCTACTATCATTTCACCAGCAAGGACGAACTTGTCGCCGCCTATCTCGAAGCGCGCGACCAGCCGACGCTTGCCCTTTACAAACGCTGGTTCGACGAAACGCCCGGTCCGGTAAGCAGCAAGATCGAGGGAATTTTCACGGCCTTCGCCAAGGCTTCCAACGCCCCCTCTTGGAAAGGCTGCGGGTTTATGCGGACTGCCGCCGAACTCGCAGCCCTGCCCGGCCACCCCGCTATCGCCGCCGGAGCCCGTCACAAGAAGACGTTTGAGGAATGGCTTCGCGGGCAACTGATAAGCGCGGGCGCTTCCAATGCCGGCGATACGGCACGCCAGATCCTGCTGCTTCTGGATGGCGCCGCATCGGTCATGCTTATCCATCGCGACCCGTCTTATGTGGAAACAGCCGGGAAACTGGCTGCATCCCTTGCAACGCCAAAGCCTGCTAGCCAGCCGAACGCTTGTCTATGATCCGGCGTGCCTTACCCTGGGAGCGCTCGACGCTCCCGGGCTCGCCTACCCGCACAATTGCCGTGACACCGATGACGCTCTTGATGTGATGCGCCAGCTCCGCGCCGCTGGCGTCCCGTGCGTCCTTGCCGGCGGCATCCGGTGCGGCCTCGCTCAGCACGGTCATGTTGTCCATCCGGCCATAGCGGGTCAGTTCGATCTGGTAATGCGGCGCCAGCCCCTCGCACTTCAGGATCTGTTCCTCGATCTGGGTCGGAAATACATTCACGCCGCGCACGATCATCATGTCGTCCGAACGGCCGGTGACTTTCTCCATCCGCCGCATGGTGCGGGCGGTTCCCGGCAGCAAGCGTGTCAGATCGCCCGTCCGGTAGCGGATCACAGGAAAGGCTTCTTTCGTCAGGGAAGTCAGCACCAGCTCGCCGCGCTCCCCGTCCGGCAACACTTCGCCGGTGGCCGGGTCGATCACCTCCGGGAAGAAATGATCTTCCCAGATATGCAGCCCGTCCTTGGTCTCCACGCACTCGTTCGCCACGCCCGGCCCGATGATCTCCGACAGCCCATAGATATCGACCGCGTGAATGCCAAAGGCCTCCTCGATCTCCGTCCGCATGGAGCCTGTCCAGGGCTCCGCACCGAAAATCCCGACCTTGAGCTGCGTATCTTTGGGATCAAGTCCTTGCTCGCGGAACTCATCCAGAATCGAGAGCATGTAGGACGGCGTCACCATGATCACCTGTGCACCAAAATCGCGGATCAATGTGACCTGCCGCTCGGTCATCCCGCCCGATGCCGGAACCACGGTGCAGCCCAGCCGCTCCGCGCCGTAATGTGCCCCGAGCCCACCGGTGAACAGTCCGTAACCATAGGCGACATGCACCACGTCACCCGCCCGGCCGCCGGACGCGCGAATGCTGCGGGCCATGACCTCGGCCCAGATATCGATATCGTTCTTGGTATAGCCGACGACCGTCGGTTTTCCCGTCGTGCCGGAGGAAGCATGCACACGGGCCAGCTTTTCCCGCGGTACGGCGAACATGCCGAACGGGTAATTCTCGCGCAGTTCGGCCTTCCGGGTGAACGGCAGCCGCGCCAGATCGGCAAGCGAGGAGACATCGCCCGGATGTACCTCCGCATCCTCGAACTTCTTCCGGTAGACCGGCGAATTCTCAAAGGCGTGCCCGAGACTCCACTTCAGGCGCTTGAGCTGCAGCGCTTCCAACTCGTCCCTGCTGGCCCGCTCGATCGGATCCAGCTCTTCCTGTTTCGGCGCAATATCCTGCACGCCTTCCTCCCTTGTGTCGTGCCGCCTCATTCCGGGCGGCTTCGTTCTTGAGCACAACGTTAGTGTGGAGATGACGCGACTGCAATCGCGCTCCGGAGGTTGACCGGAAGCGGCGGGCCGACGTCTAATCCCCCTGCCTTTTACATCCTCCAATTTCTGCACGGACACATCTCATGACCGACTTCCGGACCGCCAAACCTTCCACACTCGGTTTCAGCGGCAAGCGCCTGGAGCGGATCAATGACTGGATGAAGCGCTATGTCGATGGCGGCAAGCTGCCCTTCGCCGAAACGCTGATCGCCCGGCGGGGAGAGATCGTCTTTCACGAGACTATCGGGCATCGCGATGTCGAAAACGGCCTGAAGGCGGAGCCGAACGGCATTCACCGCATTTACTCCATGACAAAGCCGATCGTGAGCACGGCGATCATGCAACTGCTGGAAGACGGAAAGCTGCAGCTTGACGACCCGCTGGCCGCGCACATCCCGGAGCTGGCAAATCTGAAGGTACTTGGAGAGGACGGCGAGAGCACCAGCGTCGCCAAGACCCAGCCGACACTGCATCACCTGCTGACGCACACATCCGGCCTGACATACGGCATCTTCGATCCGGGACCGGTCGGAAAGGCTCTGCGCAAGGCGAAGATCGATTTCTCCGAGAAGCATGGCCGGCTCGACGAAACCGTCGCCAAGCTCGCGGACATCCCGCTGGTATTCGAACCCGGCACACGCTGGAACTACGGCGTCTCGACGGATGTGCTCGGCCGCGTGGTGGAGACTGCTTCCGGCATGTCCCTGCCCGAATTCCTGCATGACCGCATCTTCGAGCCGCTTGGCATGGAGGACACTTTCTTCGCCGTGCCGTCCGACAAGCTCGACAGGTTCAGTGCCTGCTATGCCAAGACCGAGGATAACGGCATCCGGCGGATCGACGAGATCGAGGACAGCCGCTATGCCAACGCAGTCACCATGTTCTCCGGCGGCGGCGGGCTGTGCTCCACGACGATGGACTATCTCCGTTTCATGGAAATGATCCGCACCCACGGCGGCAAGGGCGGCGATCCGATCCTCGGCCGTAAATCCGTCGAGCTTATGCTGATGAACCATTTGCCCGGCGACATGGCCTCGATGGGCCAGTCCGTCTTCAGCGAAATGCCGATGAACGGTATAGGCTTCGGTCTCGGCGGCTCTGTCGTGCTTAACCCGGCAAAGGCGCAGGTTCTCGGTAGTGCCGGCGAGTGGGCCTGGGGCGGTGTCGCCTCGACCGGGTTCTGGATCGATCCAACCGAAGAGCTGAGCGTGGTTCACATGACCCAGCTCATGCCCTCCTCCTCCTACCCGCTGCGCCGCGAGTTGCGCACACTGGTCTATCAGGCCATGACGAACTGACGCCCCGGCGGCGCTTGCCTGCCACCGGACGGACTGCAAAACTTATAAAAAACGACTTCAGGGATGGAACGACGTGACCAGGGACCTCGGGACCTACGACTACATCATTGTTGGCGCGGGCAGCGCGGGCTGCGTGCTCGCGAACCGGCTGTCCGCCGACCCGGCGAATAAGGTCCTGCTACTGGAGGCCGGAGGTAACGACAATTATCACTGGATCCACATCCCGGTCGGCTATCTCTACTGCATCGGCAATCCGCGCACGGACTGGCTGTTCAAGACCGAGGCCGAGCCCGGTCTCGGCGGCCGTGCCCTGAACTATCCGCGCGGCAAGGTGATCGGCGGCTGCTCCTCGATCAACGGCATGATCTACATGCGCGGCCAGGCACGGGACTATGACCAGTGGCGCCAGCTCGGCAATCCCGGCTGGGGCTGGGACGATGTGCTGCCATACTTCACCCGCTCCGAAGGTTTTCACGTCCGGGAGGAAGCAGGCCGCAATCAGGATGGCGAGCTTCGGGTGGAGGGCCAGCGACTCTCATGGGAGATCCTCGACGCCTTCAAGCAGGCCGCTGTCGAAGCAGGCATCCCGGAGACGGACGATTTCAACCGGGGCAATAACGAAGGCGTCGGCTATTTCCACGTCAACCAGCGCAAGGGTATCCGGTGGAGCGCCGCCACGGCCTTCCTGAAACCGATCAAGCACCGCTCCAACCTGCATATCGTCACCCATGCCCATGCCAAGGCGCTGGAGTTCGACGGCACACGCTGCACCGGCATCTCGCTGTCGGTGAAGGGCGAAGACGCCCGCGCCACATGTAGCGGTGAGATGGTGCTTTCCGCTGGCGCCATCGGCTCCCCGCAAATCCTGCAACTCTCCGGCATCGGCGATCCGGAACTGCTGAAGCAGCACGGCATCGATGTGCGGCACGCGAATGCAGAGGTCGGCGGCAATTTGCAGGACCATCTGCAGATCCGCTGCGCCTACAAGGTATCGGGCGTGGAAACCCTCAACCAACGGGCAAATTCGCTGATCGGCAAACTCAGCATCGGGCTGGAATATGCCCTGTTCCGGCGCGGCCCGATGACCATGGCACCGTCCCAACTCGGCCTGTTCGCCAAATCCGATCCGTCCAAGGACACACCGGATCTCGAATACCACGTTCAGCCGCTATCGCTGGACGCGTTCGGAGAGCCTCTGCATTCCTTCGGCGCCTTTACAGCCAGCGTCTGCAACCTGCGCCCGGAAAGCCGCGGCACGGTCACGATCAAGAGCGCGGACCCGATGGCGGCCCCGGCGATCCGGCCGAACTACCTTGCCTCCGAAGCGGACAAGAAAGTCGCCGCCGACGCCATCCGGCTGACACGGCGTATTGCTTCGCAACCTGCCCTGTCACGTTACAGCCCGGACGAATTCAAGCCAGGGCCGGATTATTCGGATGCGGACGAGTCGCTCGCAGAAGCCGCTGGCCAGGTCGGCACGACGATCTTCCATCCGGTCGGCACCTGCCGGATGGGCGAGGATGCAACGGCGGTAGTCGATCCAGAGCTGAAGCTAAAAGGTTTTCAGAATCTGCGTGTGGTCGATGCCTCCGTGATGCCAACTATTACATCCGGCAACACCAATGCGCCTGTCATCATGATCGCAGAAAAAGCCAGCGACATGATCCTTGCGGCCGCACGCACGGGGTGATGTCGACGGTCAGAGCTTCCGGCAGAGCGTGAAGAAGGCCAGCAGCGCGATCAGGCCTGTAGCCCCCATCACGACACACATTGAGAAAGCCGTTCCGTCATGCAGCGCGCCAACGACCAGCGCCGCCAGTGCGCCGGTGCCAAACTGGGCCGCTCCGAGGGTGGCCGCTGCGGCGCCGGCATTCTTCGGATAGCGCGCCATCAGCAGCGCCATACCGTTGGCGCCGAGGATCGGCACCATGGCGACGAACACCATGAGCCCCGCCATGATCGTCACCGGCCCTGCAAGCCCTGCCTCTTCGATCACGACGAGATAGAGCCCCGCCAGGAATGAAATTACGACGCCGGCAGAGAGCAGACTTTTCAACTCGAAATGCCGGGTCAGCCGGCTGTTGGCGAAAGCGGCTGCCATGATCGCCGCCGCATTTATCGCGAACAGCATGGCGTAAACCCCCGGCGCTATACCGAAATGCTCGATAAAGACAAAGGACGACCCTGAAATATAGGCAAACAACCCGGCGAAGACCGCAGCGCTGGATACGGTGAGACCGAAAGCCGCTCCATCTGACAGGATGTGCCAATAGGCTCCAAGCGCCTGCCCGATGGTCATCCCGCCCCGCGCTTCTTTCGAGTGGGTTTCAGGCAGCAGTAGTACCACGACCAGCATGGACAATGTCCCGAAACCAAACAGCACTGCGAATATCGCCCGCCAACCGGAGAACTCGAGCAGAACTGCGCCCGCCAAGGGTGCCAGAATCGGTGCCAGGGTGGTCAATACCATCATCAGGGAAAGAACCCGGGCGGCTTCCTGAGCCGTAAAGAGGTCCCGCACAACCGTCCGGGCCAGAATGGAGGCCGCACCGCCGCCTATTGCCTGAAACAGGCGCGCGACGATGAGCTGATCGATGCGCTCCACATAGATGCACGCGAACGAGGCGATAATGAATATCAAGATTCCCGCCAACATGACCGGGCGGCGGCCGAAACGGTCCGAAATCGGGCCATAGAGCAGCATGCCGGCTGAAAATCCCGCCATGAAGATCGCGAGAGTGGCCTGTACCTCGCTTGCCGGCACGCCGAGATCGCGGGCGATGGACGGCAGGGCAGGCAGGTACATGTCGATCGACATCGGCGCAAAGGCGGCAAGAGCTGCCAGCAAGACCACCAGCCCGGATCTGGGCAGCGTAAAACGCGCATTCGCTAACATTAAAGACTGTCTCCAGGTAAGCGCCGGACAGGCAAACCGCGAAAATTTCTCGCTCGGGTCGACCGGACGCTCGACGGGGCACCAGAAGCGGTTTTCATCCAGATACCACATCATACCGCAATGCAGCGTGATAAATGGAAAAGTCCTTGCCCGGCGCGCTTCGCTCACTACGATATTTGTACACAAACCGTCGCGTCCGCGAACGGCCTTACAGGGAAAGAACCATGGATTCTGTCGTCGAAGACAACAAGCTCGGCATGATGAAGTACGGGATCGGCCAGCCGGTAACCCGTTCCGAGGACCCAAAGCTGCTGCGCGGCGAGGGGAACTATACCGACGACGTGAATCTGGACGGCCAAGCCTATGGCGTGATGGTCCGCAGCCCCTATGCCCACGGTACCTTGAACGGTATCGATACCGCTGAAGCCAGCACGGCACCCGGTGTGATCGCCATTTTGACCGGCGCGGATCTGGATGCCGCAGGCCTCGGCACCATGAAGTGCGGCCTGCCCCTGAAGGGACGCGACGGTAGCCCGATCAACTATGTGCCACGTCCGGCGCTGGCGACGGACAAGGTCCGCTATGTCGGCGATCCAGTAGCCATTGTCATCGCAGAAACAGCCGTGCAGGCCCGCGATGCGGCAGAGCTGGTGGAACTGGATATTAATCCTCTGCCCGCCGTCACGGACGCCCGCGCGGCCGCTCAGGCTGGCGCACCACAGCTCTATGACAGCGTCTCCGGTAACACGGCCATCGACTTCCAGTATGGCGATACGGAGAAGGTCGATACTGCCTTCAGGGAAGCATCGCACCAGACACGGCTGAACATCCGCAACAACCGGATTGTCGTCAGCGCGATGGAACCGCGCTCGGCCGTTGCCTCGTTCGACACAGCAAGCGACGGTTATACCCTGCATGTCGGCTGTCAGGGCGTCTTCGGCATGATGAACACGC
Source organism: Nisaea sp. (assembly GCF_034670185.1). Lineage (NCBI taxonomy): Bacteria > Pseudomonadati > Pseudomonadota > Alphaproteobacteria > Rhodospirillales > Thalassobaculaceae > Nisaea > Nisaea sp. The sequence goes on along the minus strand of NZ_JAXMNY010000001.1, from coordinate 804,392 downwards.
TGGCCAAGCAGGTGTTCAATATCAAGCCGGAAAAGATGCACGTCATCACCGGCAATGTCGGCGGCTCTTTCGGCATGAAAGCCGGTGCCTACCCCGAATATATCTGCGTTCTGCACGCGGCGAAGGTGCTCGGACGGCCGGTGAAATGGACCGACGACCGCTCCGGGAGCTTCCTTTCCGACTGCCATGGCCGCGACCATGACATGACGGCGGAACTGGCACTGGATGCGGACGGAAAATTCACGGCGCTCCGGATCACCGGATACGGCAATGTCGGCGCATTCCTGACCGCCGTCTCGCCAATGATGCCGACCATGAACACGCTGAAAAACGCCAACAGCGTCTACCGGCTGCCGCTGATCGAAGTCGCCTCCAAGGCGGTCTTTACCAACACCACGCCGGTCACCGCCTATCGCGGCGCCGGGCGGCCGGAAGCGAACTATTACATGGAGCGGCTGATTGAAACCGCAGCCCGCGAAATGGGTATCGACGCCATCGAGCTGCGCCGCCGCAACCAGATCCTGCCAAGCGAGATTCCCTACGCCGCCGCGAACGGCATGAATTACGACAGCGGCGATTTTCCGACCATCATGCAGAAAGCCGTCGAAGCGTCCGACTGGAACGGTTTCACCGCACGCAAGGCGGAGAGCGAGAAGCGCGGCAAGTTGCGCGGGCGCGGCGTCGGCTGCTATCTCGAAGTCACCGCGCCGGTGCAGGAAGAAATGGGCGGCATCCGCTTCGAGGAGAATGGCGACGTCACGATCATCACCGGCACGCTGGATTACGGCCAGGGCCACTGGACCCCGTTCGCCCAGGTGTTGCACCAGAAGCTCGGCGTGCCGTTCGAGCGCATCCGGCTGATCCAGGGCGACAGCGCGGAGCTGATCGCAGGCGGCGGAACGGGTGGTTCCAAATCCATCATGGCCAGCGGTGCTGCGATTCTGGAAGCCAGCGACATCGTCATCGACAAGGGCAAGAAGATCGCTGCCCATGTGTTCGAAACGGCGGTCGAGGATATCGTCTTCGAGGGCGGTGCATTCCAGGTCGCGGGTACGGACCGCACAGTGACCATCACTGAACTGGTGGAGCAGCTCCGCAACGGACTGGAAGTACCTGAAGGCATCTCCCGCGATCTCAGCGTGGAGCACATCTTCGACGCCGCCCCGTCGGCCTTCCCGAACGGCTGCCATGTCTGCGAGCTGGAAGTGGACCCCGATACCGGTGTGGTCGAAATCGACCGCTACAACATGGTCAATGATTTCGGCACCGTGGTGAACCCGCTGCTGGTCGAGGGCCAGGCCCATGGCGGCATCGTGCAGGGCCTCGGCCAGGCGCTGATGGAGAACGCCATCTACGATTCCGAAGGCCAGCTGCAGACCGGCAGCTATATGGATTACGCCGTGCCCCGCGCCAGCGACGTGCCGAGCTTCACCTTCGCCACCCACGCGGTTCCGGCGACGACGAACCCGCTCGGCGCCAAGGGCTGTGGCGAGGCCGGCTGTGCCGGCTCGCTGCCCTCGATCATGAACGCGCTGGTGGATGCCCTTGCGCCGCTCGGCGTGAAGCATATCGACATGCCGGCAACGCCGGAAAAGGTCTGGGCAGCAATCCAAAGCGCAAAGGCCGCCTGAAAAGGCGGCCTTTGCCGAGAGTAAAATCCGAGAGTCAGGCGCTTGTTAGACAGCCGTAAGCGCCTGCTCAAGGTCCTGGATCAGGTCTCCGACATCCTCGATACCGATCGAGAAGCGCAGCAGGTCGGCCGGAACCGGCGTCCCCTTGCCCTCGATCGACGCGCGATGCTCAACCAGGCTCTCGACTCCGCCGAGCGAAGTTGCCCGGTGGATCAGCTCGAGATTCGCCGCCGTCTTGATCGCAGCCTGCTCACCACCTTCGATTCTCAGAGACAGCATGCCGCCGAATCCATCCTCCATCTGCTTCGCCGCTACATCGTGTGTGGCATGGGTCGGCAGTCCCGGATAGAGCACGGAAGCCACTTTCGGATGGTTGTGGAAATGCTCCGCAATCGCCATGGCATTATCGGAGGCTTTGCGGACCCGGAGATGCAGCGTGCGCATGCCGCGCAGCAGCAGCCAGGCCTCGAACGGCCCCATGACCATGCCGTGATCGGTCCGCACGCGTCGGATATCGCTCCACCACTCGTCAGCTTTTGCCGCTATCAGGGCACCGCCAAGCACATCGCTGTGCCCGTTCAGGTATTTCGTCGCCGAATGCATGACCAGATCCGCGCCATGCTCGATCGGGCGGGACAGCACCGGACTTGCCGCCGTTGAATCAACGCAGAGCTTTGCGCCGGCGCCGTGGGCGAGCTGTGCGAACCAGGCAATGTCGAGGCAGTCCCAGAGCGGGTTGGCCGGGGTTTCGATCCAGACCAGCTTGGTTTTGCCTGGCTGCACCAGACCCGCGGCGCTTTCCGGGTTGTTCACATCGAAGAAGTCGATTTCGATCTGCCACTGCGCGCAGAAGTCCAACAGCCAGTTGCGCAGGGCCCAGTACATCACCGTCGGCGCCAGCACATGATCGCCCGGGCGCAGGGTCATGAACGGCGCAACCGCCGCTGACATGCCGGCCGAAAAAATTAGCGCGCCTGCGCCATTTTCCAGTCGCGCCAGCAGGTCTTCGGCGACATCGTATGTCGGGTTACCACTGCGGGTGTAAACGAACCCCTTGGGATAACTGTTATCGGCGTTCCGTTCGAACGTCGTCGACAGATGGATCGGCGGGGTTACCGCCCCCGTGGTCTCATCGACATGACCGAGGGCCTGTGCCGAGAGGGTCTCGGGCTTCAGGTCATTATTGCGCATTGCCGGCTCCGGCGTAGAGTTGGACCGTTGGACCCGACAACCGTCGGGCCGCACATGCCTCTATCACGAGGCGGGAAGAGTGGGAATTGCCCGGATTGTCGCGAGACAAATAAGGCTGCAGTGATTTCCATTGTCCGGAAACCTCTGCAGCCTCATAAAAAGCCGGTCAGACTGTCCGGGTGTCCATTAGAGTCAGGAAGGACACCAATTATCGGGTGGGTCTCCGATACGCGACGATGAGGGGCACTGCCACGGTTCGTACTGTCTGCCCGGCGGGGCAACTGAACAGGTCGATAGACGAGCACTGTCATTTTCAGGATACGATCCGGGCAGTCAAAGTGATAATTCTCTTTTAAAGCACCGTATTAGTTCCTATAACGAATGAATAATTCTGTACCGTTCAGGAGAACGCGCTGAAATGGATACTTTGACGGCGATGAAGGTTTTTTGCTCCGTGGTTGAGAATGATAGTCTCGCCGGAGCATCCCGCACGCTCAATGTCTCACCGTCCGTCGTGAGCAAGCAGCTCTCCGGACTTGAGGACCGACTGGGCGTACGCCTGCTGAACCGGACAACGCGTCGGGTCAGCCTGACGGAGGTAGGGTCCGCCTACTACGAACGCTGCAAGCGCATCCTGGCCGATGTGGACGAAGCGGAGATCGCGGTCTCGCAGGCTCACTCGGCGCCGCGTGGTCTGCTGAAGCTCACCGCACCGACGACCTTCGCGCACCGGCATGTCGCCCCTCACCTTCCTGAATTTCTTGATCGCTATCCGGAAGTCGAGGTGCAATTGCTCGTGAACGATCGCGTGGTGGATCTCGTCGATGAGGGGATCGATCTCGCCATCCGGATCGCACAACTGAAGGATTCCAGCCTGATTGCCCGCAAGCTTGCGGTGAACCACCGCATGCTGGTGGCCAGCCCGGACTACCTGAAGAAGTGGGGCCAGCCGGCAACGCCGGACCAGCTGAGCGACCACTCGCTGATCACCTATGCGCCGGGCAACCCGATCAACGACTGGCACTTCATGATCGACAATCAGCAGAAGATCCTGCGCGCCAAGGGCACCCTCGCCATGAATAACGGCGACTCGGTTCTGCAGACCGTGCTTGCAGGCGGCGGTCTCGCCATGCTGGCAGCCTTCATGGCCGGTGAGCATGTGAAGAGCGGCAAGCTGGTGACGCTGCTGGAAGAGTATGTCCGCGAGGACGTGCCGATCTACGCCGTCTATCCAAGCGGCCGGCATCTCTCACCGAAGGTCCGGGCGTTCGTCGACTTCCTGGTCGATCTCTACAACCCGACGCCTTATTGGCTTTAATTAACGCACAGCGCATAAAACAACATCGTCAGCCCGATGAAAATCGGGACCCAGGGAACAAGGTCATAATTCTACGATCCCTGAGTTCCCACGTACGTGGGAATGACGATGTTTGAGAAGAAAACTGTTTTCAGTGTGACGAGAAAACCTAGCGCCAGCTCTCGTCCAGCTCGGCGGGTTCGCTCGTGTAACCAGCTTTCTGGATACCCTTGCAGGCGCAGAATTCGTCTTTTTCAGAGAGATCACCGCTGACGCCGACGGCACCGATCACCGCACCGTTTTCGAGGATGAGCGCGCCGCCTGGGACAGCCGCGAACTGACCGTCGAAGGCACTGGCAGCCGCAACCTGGAATCCGAGGCGTTCCTTCAGGCGGGCTCCGAGATTGCGGGAAGACTCACCGAAACCGAGGCCGCCCCAGGCTTTCGCCGTAGCGATCTCGACACGGCCGATGCCGGAGCCGTCCTGGCGCTTCAGGCACACTACCTGGCCGCCTGCATCGAGCACGACAACCGTCATCGGCATCATTTTTTCAGCGGTTGCGACGCTCAGAGCCTCGTCGGCGATAATTTCCGCCTTGGCGAGCGGCAGTGCGACGTGGAGCGGGAAGTTCCCAGCCATAGTTAGTCCCCCTAAATCAAGATCATCGGTGTAAATGCTGCGCTGCTTATAACATCGCCCCGCACCTCCACGATACGAAGCCGGCATCCGCATCGCGGAAACAGAAAAGGCGGCCGGGAGCACCGACCGCCTTTTTTTATCAAGTTCGATATCCGGGATCAGCCGGCGAGTTTCTTCTTCAACAACTCGTTGACCATGGCCGGGTTGGCCTTGCCCTGGCTCTGCTTCATCACCTGACCGACGAAGAAGCCGAACAGCTTGTCCTTGCCGGAGCGGTATTCCGCCACCTTCTCCGCCTGGGACGCCATAACGCTGTCGATCAACTCTTCGATCGCGCCGGTATCCGTGACCTGACGCAGGCCTTTTTCCTCGACGATTGTCGGCGCGTCCTTGCCACTTTCGAACATCTCCGCGAAGACGTCCTTGGCGATACGGCCGGAGATCGTATTGTCGGTGATCAGGTCGATCAGCCCGCCCAGCTTCGCCTCGTCGACTGGCGAGTCCGAGAGACCCTTGCCCGCCTTGTTGAGGTTGCCGAACAGCTCGGTGATCATCCAGTTTGCGGCCAGCTTCGGGTCGCGTCCGTCCGCCACCTTCTCATAGAAGGCCGCCGTCTCCTGCTCTTCCACCAGGATAGCGGCGTCATACGGGCTCAGCCCGAAGTCCGCGATGAAGCGCGCCTTCTTGGCGTCCGGCAATTCCGGTAGCTTGGCTTTCTCCGCCTCGACAAACTCCTCGCTGAAAATCAGCGGCAGCAGGTCGGGATCCGGGAAGTAGCGGTAATCGTGCGCCTCTTCCTTCGACCGCATGGAGCGTGTCTCGCCTTTGTTGGCGTCAAACAGGCGGGTTTCCTGATCGATGGTACCGCCGTCCTCGATGATCTCGATCTGACGGCGTGCTTCGTACTCGATGGCCTGCTGCATGAAGCGGATCGAGTTCATGTTCTTGATCTCGCAGCGGGTGCCGAGCTCATCGCCCGGCTTTCGGACGGAGACGTTCACATCGGCGCGCATTGAGCCTTCCTGCATGTTGCCGTCGCAGGTGCCGAGATAGCGCATAATGGAGCGCAGCTTCTTCACATAGGCCGCTGCCTCTTCTCCCGACCGCATGTCCGGACGGGAGACAATTTCCATCAACGCCACGCCGGAGCGGTTCAGGTCGATATAGCTCTTGGTCGGGCTCTGGTCGTGGATCGACTTGCCAGCATCCTGTTCCAGGTGCAGTCGTTCGATTCCGATGGACTTGGACCGCCCGCCCGGCAGATCGACGGTGATTACGCCCTCTCCCACGATCGGCTGTTTGAACTGGCTGATCTGGTAGCCCTGCGGCAGGTCCGCGTAGAAATAGTTCTTCCGGTCGAACACGCTGAAGCGGTTGATCGCGGCATTCAGTCCGAGGCCGGTGCGCACGGCCTGGCGGACACATTCCTCGTTGATGACGGGCAGCATGCCCGGCATGGCGCTGTCGACCAGCGACACCTGGCTGTTCGGCTCGGAGCCGAAGGTGGTCGCCGCGCCGGAGAACAGCTTGGAGTTGGATGTGACCTGGGCATGCACCTCGAGACCGAGGACGATCTCCCAGTCTCCGGTGTTACCCGTGATGAGGTTGGATTTTTCCGCAGTCATCTCACTTCCCTCCCGCAAGGAAGCCCGGCAGGGCATCGAAGCCCGCCGCCTGTTCCAGAACGCCACCTACCTTGAGGACGGTTTCCTCGTCGAAGGCCTTGCCCAGCACCTGCAGGCCGAGCGGCAGACCTTCTCCGGAGAGCCCGACCGGCACTGAAATGCCCGGCAGACCGGCCAGGCTGGCCGGCACGGTGAAGACGTCGTTCAGATACATCTTGATCGGATCGTCCTCATTCTCGCCGATGGCAAAGGCCGCGGACGGCGCGGTCGGCGTCAGGATCGCATCGACGGACTGGTAGGCGTCGTTGAAATCCTTCTGGATCAGCGCCCGGACCTTCTGCGCCTTCAGGTAATAGGCATCGTAATAGCCCGCCGACAGCACGTAGGTGCCGATCAGGATGCGGCGCTTCACCTCGTCGCCGAAACCTTCGGCGCGGGTGTTCTCGTACATCTCGCTCAGGCTGTCGCCATCGACCCGAAGGCCGTAGCGCACGCCGTCATAGCGGGCCAGGTTGGACGAGGCTTCCGCCGGCGCGATGATGTAGTAGGTCGGCAGCGCGTACTTCGTGTGCGGCAGGGAGATATCGACGATCTCCGCACCCGCGTCCCGGAGCATTGCCGCGCCTTTCTGCCAGAGCGCATCGATTTCGTCCGGCATGCCGTCGACCCGGTATTCCTTCGGAATGCCGATCTTCATACCGCGGATGTCGCCGGTCAGCGCCGCCTCGAAATCCGGAACGGCGAGGTCAGCCGAGGTGGAATCCTTCGGATCGTGCCCGGCCATGGCGCCCAGCATCAGGGCGGCGTCGGAGACGGTCCGGGTCAGCGGGCCGGCCTGGTCGAGCGAGGAGGCAAAGGCCACAACGCCCCAGCGCGAGCAACGCCCGTAGGTCGGTTTGATGCCGACGATGCCGCACAGGCTGGCCGGCTGACGGATCGAGCCGCCGGTATCGGTTCCGGTCGCGGCAATCGCAAGGCGCCCCGCCACAGCCGCAGCGGACCCGCCGGAGGAGCCGCCCGGAACCAGCTTCGCGTTATCTCCGCCTGAACGGCGCCACGGGTTCTCGACCGCTCCGTAATGGCTGGTCTCGTTCGAGGAGCCCATGGCGAATTCATCGAGATTGAGCTTGCCGAGCATCACGGCGCCAGCGTTCCAGAGATTCTGGCTCACCGTCGATTCGTATTCAGGCTTGAAGCCGTCGAGGATATGCGAGGCCGCCGTGGTCAGCACGCCTTGGGTACAGAACAGATCCTTGATACCGATGGGCAGGCCTTCCATGGCCCCGCCCTCGCCCTTGGCGAGCTTTTCGTCGGACGCCTTGGCCATCGCCCGCGCCTTGTCCGGCGTCTCCGTGATGAAGGCATTCAGGCTCTTGCCCGCTTCCATGGCGCCGATATAGGCGTCCGTCAGCTCGGCAGAGGAGGTTTTTTTCGCCTTCAGCGCGTCGCGCGCCTCGGTCAGGCTGAGAGAGAGAAGATCGCTCATTATTCGACCACCTTCGGAACAGCATAATAGCCATGTGCCCGGTCAGGCGCATTCGCCAGGACCCGCTCGGGATAGGCGCCGTCGGTCACCACGTCGGCGCGCAGCGGCAGGCCGTGCCCCGTGACGCTCGCCAGCGGCTCGACATTGTCCGTATTCACTTCGCTCAATTGCTCTACGAAGCCGAGAATAGTGTTCAGATCACCGACCATGGCATCCAGCTGTGCGTCGTCGGTCTTGATACGCGCGAGATGCGCGATTTTCGCGACAGTGGCTTTGTCAAGCGACATCGGATAAGGCTCTCCGTAATATTCGGAAATTCGCGGCAGCCCCATACACCAAGCACAGAGCCGCAAAACGGTGGCGAAGGTATCACCCAGACATGACATTCTGCAACCCCGCCGACCTGCCAGGAATGATGGCCAAGTTCACCCGTATTCTGGGGCTGGACCTCGGATCCAAGACCATAGGCATCGCCATCTCCGACCCGTTCCTGCGCGTCGCCTCCCCGATCACCACCATCCAGCGCCGGAAATTCACCAAGGATGCGGAAGAGCTGGCCCGGATCGTTGAGGAACGCAATGTCGGCGCCTTCCTGATCGGCCTGCCGCTGAACATGGACGGCACCGAGGGCCCGCGCTGCCAATCGACCCGCGATTTCGCCCGCGAGCTGATCCTGCGCATCGACTTGCCGGTCGCCTTTTTCGACGAGCGAATGAGTACCATGGCCGTCGAACGGGCAATGATCGACGCGGACATGACACGGAAGAAGCGCGCGGCCCGAGTGGACCAGCTCGCCGCCGCGTATATCCTGCAGGCCGCGCTGGACACGATACCGGACTGAGCCAAACAGCACTCCGAATACCGCGACAAGACCAAAACCAGAGAGACCCGATGTCGATATTGTTCATTACCTCCACACGGATCGGCGATGCGATTCTCTCGACCGGGATTCTCGCCTGGCTGCATGAACAGTACCCCGATGACGGCATCACCATCGCCTGTGGCGGCCCGGCCTCGAAGGTGTTCGGCGAGGTACCGAACCTGGAGGCGCTGCATGTCATCAAAAAGCAGCGCAATCACGGGCACTGGTGGAAGCTCTGGCAGGCCATGGCCCCCCGGAAGTGGCGCGTCGTCGTCGATCTGCGCCGCTCGGCCATGCCATGGCTGCTACTGGCCGGAAAACGCTACAGCGTCCCGAAGGACCGGACCGGGCGGCATCGTGTGGAGCTGAACGCCTCGATGTTCGGCTTGTCGTCACTGGACCCGAAGATCTGGACCGCGCCGGAACACCGGGAGGCGGCGGACACGCTGCTGGCGGGGGCGAAAAACCCTGTTGCGCTTGCCGTCGGCGCCAACTGGATCGGCAAGACCTGGGCCGCAGACCGGTTCGCGGCGCTTGCGGATCGTATTCGGCAGATGGAAGCCTTCGCGCCCGGCGCCGAGATCGTGCTCGTTGGCGGCCCCGACGAGCGGGAGGCGGGAGCGGCATTGCTCGAAAGCCAAAATGGTGGCCCAGGTAGCGGACGAGTGATCGACGCCTTCGGTCTGGATATCCTCTCGACCTACGAGCTGCTGAAACGCTGCCGTCTGATGGTCGCCAACGACTCCGCCATGATGCATCTCGCGGCCGCCTCCGGCATCCCGACCATCGGCCTGTTCGGCCCGACCAAGGACCAGCATTACCGACCCTGGGGCGAAAACGGCTTCGTCGTCCGCACTCCGGACAACGCCGAGACGCTTATGGCCCGCCTGAATAAAGACGCCTCGACGGTCTCGACGCTGATGGACGGGATTGAAGTCGAGCATGTCCTTGCCAAAATCGGAGAGCTTGAGGCCAAGGGACTGTTCGCAGGCGGCCACGCCGCTTAACGAGACACCGGACCGTCATCCCGCACTTGATACGGGACCCAGGGAGCATAAAACACAGCGCCACGATCACCTGTGCCCCCGCTCTCCTGCCGGAATGACGCTTCAGGCCAAGGCCTGTCAGCCGTCGCGGAACATAAAACGCAAGCGCAGAAAACACGTTCCGGATTCTTTTACTTCCGGGCGGAATCGCCCCTTATCTTCCGCTTGCTAGTGATTATCTCATGAGCACGTCACGTGCTCAGTGAATGTCACGGACGCAGAGAGGGAAGTATGATGGTGTCTTTAACAAGATTGCTCATGGTTGCCGCTGCTATCGTCGTCACGCAAGGCGGATCCGCATATTCCGCCGGGAAAAACTCGACGACAATCACCACCCTGAAAGCCTGCGAGGCCGCGATTACGGATACGCAGGAGGCCCGCGCGGGAAACCCGGATCTTGGCCCCAAATCCGCGGCGGCCTTTGACGACTTGCTTGAGCTTGCCGCTCAACGCTGCAAGGACGGCGCATATCAGTACGCGGATGATCTGCTCATCATCGCGCGTGGAATGGTCGCGTCCGAATAGGACGGAATAGCCGTTCAGGGGCACGAAACAGAATGCGCCCGTGCAGGAAGCATATTTCGTGTCCCCTCAACTCCCCCGGAAGTGCGAACAGCTGGACCAACAGGCCGCAGCGTATATTCTATTGGCCAGACCGCGCCAAAGTGATCGCCGTAGAGGAGACTGCCTTGCGTTCCATTTCATCCATGAGACTGGCAATCGGGTTGACCGCAGGGCTGACCATCGGACTGACCTCCCTGCTCGGGCAATCACCCGCAAAGGCGCATGACACCACTCCCATCGGAGACGCCGTTAACGAGCTGCCACTCTTCGATGCCCATGTGCATTACAAAGAACCCGCATGGGAGCAATTTCCCGTCGAGAGCATCGTCGAGCTGATGGACAAGAACGGCGTTGCCATGGCCCTCGTCTCCTCAACGCCCGACGAGGGCACCATCATGCTGTGGGAATACGCGCCAAACCGGATTGTTCCCGAACTGCGCCCCTATCACGCCAATGCCAATTCCTCGAACTGGGCCAAGGCATCCGGTATGGAGGATTACCTGCTGAAGCGGCTGGAAACCTATCCGCATGAGGGCATCGGCGAGTTCCACATCCACAGGCTCGACACCTCCGACGAGCCGATGTTCCGCACCGTGATCGGCATGGCAAAGGAACGGGATATCTACCTGCATGTGCATTCCGATGCGGAACCCGTGCGCTGGCTGTACAGCCTCGACCCCGAGGTCAAGATCATCTGGGCCCATGCCGGCCTCGGCGAGCCGGCGGAGACGGTCTACAGCCTGATGCACGACTTCCCCACCCTGATCGCCGACACATCACTCAGGGAACACGCCATTCTCGGATATGGCGATACGCTCGACCCGGAATGGGAAAAGATCATCTTCGCCTTCCAGGACCGGCTGATGGTGGGCAGCGATACCTGGGTCAACGGCCAATGGGAGAACTATTCCGCCATCATGGACTCGAACCGTGCCTGGCTCGCGAAACTGCCCGAGGACGTGGCGCGGAAAATCGCCTACCAGAATGCGGAGCGGCTGTTCGGGCGGGAGATCTCGATGGAGCAAATCGGGACGCGATAGCCGTCACCGTTCCAAATATGCCGCAGACGCTGCCGAAACAGGCCATGAAGACCTGAGGGCAAAAGGGAGGGAAATCCATGTCGAAGACGCGTGAGAACACGGAGAGTGAACCCTGGAACGGCCCCCGCTGGGCCACCAGCCGGCATAATTTCGATCCGGCGATCGCCGTACCGCCCCGCAAGGTCGAACTGCACGACCTGACACTCCGCGATGGCGAGGAATCTGCCGATCTCGCCTTCACGACGGCGGACAAGGTGAAGATCGCCGAGGCACTGGCCCGCCTCGGCATCAAGCGCACCGAGATTTTCCTGACGGTGCCGGGCTGGCAGGAAGTCATTCGCGAGATCATGCGCCGGGATCTCGGCATGGATTTCTGGGTCACCTGGCAGCCGGGACGGGTCGAGAAGGCGCTCGAGCTCGGCGTGCGGCATGTCATGGTCTGGTACCATATCGGCGACGAGATGCAGCGCCACGTCTTCAAGACCAACCGCGAAGCGCAGTTCGAGAAGATGATCGAGGAGGTTCGGGCGGCCCGCGCGGCGGGCTGTGTCGTGAACCTGTTCATGCCGGAGACCACCCGCGCCGACCTCGACCACATCACCCGCGCCGCCAAGGCCGCGGAGGCGGAAGGCGCCAGTTACGTGACCGTTGTCGACAGCCAGGGCATCGCCCGGCCCGCCGCAATCCGCTTCCTGGTCAGCCATCTGAAGGAACAGACGGGCCTGAAAGTCGAAGTCCATTGCCACAACGATTTCGGCCTCGCCGTCGCGAACGTGCTTGGCGGCTACGAGGGCGGCGCCGATGTGCTTCAGGTCTCGATCAACAGGATCGGCTATCGCGCCGGAAACGCCGCCATGGAGTCGGTCGCGGCGGCGCTCAAAATGATCTACGGCGCCGAGACGGGCCTGCAGCTGGACCGGCTGCCGGAGGTGTGCCAGCTCGTCGAGAGCATCAGCGGCCTGCCGATCGACTATTATAAGCCTATCGTCGGCAAGGGCGCGTTCCGCTACGAGCAATGGCGCGCCATCACCGAATTCACCGCGGCGGACGAACGCCGCTTCGCCTTCCCGTTCGAGCCGGAAGTCGTCGGGCGGACCGCGGAGCTGGTCATCGGCAAGTGGAGCGATTCCGGCGCCGTCCTCCAGAAACTGGCGGAATACGGCCTGAAGGCAACACCCGAGCAGGTTGGCCGCATTCTCACCCGCAGCCAGCGCGCCGGCACCTCCCGCCACCGGCCACTCGCCGATAGCGAGTTCCTGGTCATCGCGGAGCAGGAAGGCGCGGCCGACGCGGAGAGCTGAAGCGCTTGAGCCGCGACGGAGCTGACGGCGACTGGGGCTGGCTCAACTGCCCGAGAAGGCGGCACGGAAGATCGCGTAAGGGAATGCGGAACGACTGTTCGAGCGGGAGATCTCGATGGAGCAGGTTGGGTGAATGGGGACAATTAAGTAGCGTGTCCCTTTAATTCGAGCGTGTCCCTTTAATTCGAAGTAGCGTGTCCCTTTAATTCGCGTCCCTTTAATTCGCGCGCGCTCTACAAGCGGTGCCGGCGCCGCGGGCCAGTCAGGAATAGCGTATCTAAATCGCCGGCGGCGATATATCGGTTTATCCGCACGCCACTATTCCGGCGATGAAACCGACAAGTTCTTCGCAATTATGTATGACGCGCTTTTCAAACGTCCGGGCGTTCTTTCCTCCAACCGCGTCTTCCAGGTGAGACAACTGAATCTCTGGCCGAAGGAGTCTGACGCCGATGCGCGTTCGCCGGTTGACATTGAGTATTTTTTTATTCACGCTACTTATAGGTGCTTTTTAATAAACTTATTCGTGGATAGAGAAAATGATTCAAAAATTTGCCGGGCCGACCAGCCCCCTCCTCGTGGTCGCGCTGCTCACCGGACTTGCAGCAATTCCGGGCACTTCCGCCAATGCCGCCTGCAACCTTCCCGTCAATGACCTTTGCACAAATGACGTCTACTACCCTGACGATGCAATGGGTCATGCAGCAGCACATTGTATCGGAACGGACGACAGGCAGGCCACGTGCAGCGCGGAAGGCGGGCAAAGCCAGCTAAACACCGACACATGTGCCGACGGCGGAAATACTGCCACAGTGAGAGCCTCGCTCCAGGCACTTTGCGTGGCGCTTGCTCAACGCCACTCGTGCAACATTGTTGACGGGAACAGCCCGGATTCTCACCGTATGTACGCCACTTTGGCGGCCGATGTCGGCTACACCCGTCCGGCCGGAGCCCCGAATGGTCAATGTATAACCACAAATAGGGCCTCGTTTCTATACAGCGACCGGACGCAGGATGGCGTGCGGACCATTCGAGTGTTTAACGCTTACCCACAACGCTAAGACTAAAAGTACATGTCGCGGGGTTCTGCCACCTGAGGGAGGTGGCAGAACACTCGGAGTCCCTTTTTGCTTCGCAGTGGTAGTTGAAGTCGCAGTCGCTTTGCCGAAGTTTACCGGGAGATGGACCTCGAATTAAAGTGACACGAATTCAGAATTAAGGGGAATTAAGGGGACACACGACTTAATTCACGGGGGAATTAAGGGGACACACGACTTAATTCACGGCCCCAAAAGCCCAAGTCTTACTTCCCTCACCCAGCTCATTCGACGAAAAAGCCAGTCAGACTGACCGCAGCCGCGCCTCAACCAACGCCTTCATCATCCGCACCGCCGCTTCGGGAGCGGTCAGCACCGGCCGGTCGGTCACGACGCGGCAGTCCGGGGCGGCTGGCGCCATGGAGAAATGGGCCAGCAGGAAGACATCCGCGTCCGTTGTGCGGGCGACCGCCTCGGCGATGAGGCGGTTGTGGGTTTCGGCGTCGCCGCCAGCCAGCGCCTCCCGCGCGCCCTCCGCGAAGACCGTCGTCAGGCGTGCTCCGGAATTGCGCCGCGCGGCCTCGACGCGGAATTCCTCCGCCATGCCCTCGACCGCCGCCGGGAAGGTGTAGATCATCGCAACACGCGTTCCGTGGCCGAAGGCCTCCTCGAACATGGCTTCGTTCGGCTTCAGGACCGGCAGCGGCGATGTGCGCGCGGCCTCCTCTATCGCTTCGCCAAAGGCCGAACAGGTGTAGAGGATGCCCGCCGGCCCCGTTCCCTCAGCATAGCGCGCGAGCGCCACGGTCCGCGCCGCCAGATCAGGCGTCAAGTCGGTCTCCTTCGCGCGGTCGACCGAGAGAGCCTCGTCCAGCAACGAGCGGATCCCGGCCTCCGGCCAGATTTCCCGGAACGCCGCCTCTATCGGGGCTATGGCGAGGGGCGTTGCGTGGATCAGGGAAATGCGGACTGGATTGGACATTTTTGAGTTCCGGAAAATGGGCTCTTACGGGGACACAATTCAATTCGCGCGCTCTCTGACCGACCCGCCCTTCATCTCTCCAGGCCTGGCTGCATGTAGACGATGGCGCTCAGGATCACATCAACATCCTCGCCATTCGATGCGAACGGCAGGAACACCCGTTCGAGGGCTGCGAAATCCAGCCTGAACTTGGTCGGCGACACGCCATACCTGTAATTCGGCAAGCCCGACTCCACAACCTCAACCCGATGTCGCACGAGGAGTTGCTCGTCGGCATTCGGCCAGACCGTGTCGAGATACTGACCCGTAAAATCCGCGCCCATCGCCTCGACGACTGTGGTCCCCATGACACGCACTCTGAAGCGGTACGGGTTCCGCTCCACGTCGGTCAGCACAAGGTTCGGCAGAATTCTCGGGACGGCCAGTGGATCGAAATCCGCCCGCGACGGGATACGGTCGCCCGGATGGATGGCGATCCAGTGGGAGAGGAGTTCACGCACCGCGGCCGTCTGCGCCTGTTCCCTGATATCCCTGGCGCACGAGAGACTCGGGTGTTCATGCATGTTCGATCCGGTTCAGTGACCCGCCCCTGGGTTCATGGTGCAGCGTCACTCCCGGGATTGCCAGACCTTTACCCTTCGAAAACTCAATCCACGGTATTATTTGTCTCTCCATTAGTTGATTATTTCTTTTCATACCGATACCGAAAATCACAATGGCTCGCCCCGCTCATGATGGTCTGGCCGCGTTCCATCGTGATCTTGTCCGAATACCCCTCGCAGAAGCTGCCGTCCCGGTTGCAGGACAGCAGGTGGCCGATCTCTCCTAGGCCCATTTCCTTGTACATCTCGGCATAGCGGCAGCGGGTGACGTTGAAGTGGAAGGTGTCTTCCGTCCGCTCCAGCTCCTCCGTCTCCAGCGCCCCGCCATGGGTCCAGAGGCTGTAGAGCTCCTGGAAGCTGCGCATGTCCCGGTCCGGGCCGTCGCGTTCGGCGAAGGTGCGGGCCTGGGCGATGGCGGCCTTGCGGATGGCGTTGCCGATAATCTTCTGCGCCGCCGCCGCGCCGACCTCCGCCACCATCTCCTCGTAGAGCGGCTTGATCACATTCGCCTCGATGCGGCGAAGCTCGATGATGGGAAGGTCGGTCATGACGTGTCTCCGGTGTGTTAGCGGCCCGGCTCTCTAGCGGCCCAATTCTTCAGCGACCAAGCGTGCCGCCCTTCAGCGAGCGCGGGTCGCGCAGGCCCCAGCGGCCGGCCTCAACCTCGTGGAAGAAGTCGAGAATGGTGCGGTTGAACAGGGCCGGCTCCTCGATATTGAGGGTGTGGCCCGTATTCGGGAACATGGCGTGCCCGGCGGACGGGATGGTGCGCTTCATCAGCAGGCCCGGCTCAAGGCAACTTTCGTCCTCGTCCCCGTTCACAATCAGGGTCGGCACGGTCAGCGCCGCCATCTGCTCCCGCAGCTCCCAGAGCGACGGCCGGTTGGCCTGCACGCCGCGCAGGGTGTTGGCGGAGCCTTTGGTGGAATGCTCGCCAAGCTGGGCCGCGAATTCCGCCCAGCCGCGCGGGTCCTTGTTCTGGAGCTGCACCCGGGCCGGCTCCAGCGCGTAGACGGGCGCCACCTTGTCCATGCCCTCGCCCTCGATCTTGTCCGCGAGCAGGTTCGACTGTTTCTTGAAATCGTCCCGCCGGTCCGGGTCCGCACCGTAGCCGCAGCCCGCGACGACGAGCGACAGGGCCCGCTCCGGATAGGCGAGGCCGAAATGCAGCGTGGCGAAACCGCCCATGGAGAGGCCGACGATATGCGCCGCCTCGATATCCATGGCATCCAGCACCGCCCTGATATCGTCCCGCGCCCGGGCTTGCGAATAGTGCGCCGGGTCTTCCGGCACGTCCGACGGCGGATAGCCGCGGGCGCCGTAGGTGATGCAGGTGTAGTAGCGGGACAGCGCCCGGACCTGCGGCTCCCAGCTGCGATGGTCTCCGGCGAATTCATGCACGAAGACGACAGGCGTCCCCTCACCGGTCGTCTCGCAATAGAGCGACACACCGTCATCCGTCTTCACATAGCCCATTCCAGCCTCCCCGTTCCTTATTGGTTGACTGTGACTATGCAGGATCGACGGGCGGCGCCCAAGGGGCCGGATTGCGAATGAACTGTTCCTGCAGCGGCGCGGGTCGCGGTGTCAGAGGAAGTGGTGGAACGGCGCGATCTCTATCCCCGCCGCCTCCAGCGATGCCCGGAGTGCCCGTGCCATCTGCACGCCCGCCGGATTGTCGCCATGCACGCAGATCGTGTCGATCCGGCCCTTGATGCGCTTGCCGCTTTTGGTGATGACAGCGCCTTCCTCCAGCATGGCCAGGACGGATGCGGCGGCCGCTTCGGCGTCATGGATCACGGCGCCGGGCTCGCTGCGCGGCACCAGATTGCCGTTATCCTGATAGGCCCGGTCAGCGAAGATCTCACGTGCCATGGGCAGGCCCGCGGCCTCTGCGGCGCGTTCCGTCGCCATGCCCGGCATGACGACGAGGATCAGCTCGGGATCGACCGACTTCACGGCCTTGGCGACGGCTCCGGCCACACCGTCGTCCTCGGCCACCAGATTACCCAGAGCGCCATGGGTCTTCACATGGGTCACCTTCACCCCTTCCAGAGCGGCAAGCCCCATCAGGGCACCGATCTGGTAGGCGGTCTGCTTCTCAAGATCGGCCAGGCTGTCACCGGCGATCTTGCGGCGCCCGAAGCCCCAGAGATCGAGATAGCCCGGATGCGCGCCGATGCCGACACCACCGTCCCGCGCCCGGATCACGGTGTCCCGCATCACATTCGGATCGCCCGCATGAAAACCGCAGGCGACGTTCGCGCTGGAGACGATCGACAGCATGTCCGCATCGGCACCCAGCTCGTAGGCACCCCAGCTTTCCCCGAGATCGGAATTGAGATCGACGCGCATGTTTTCAGACTCCGGTTGGACGAGGATGGTGAGGATAGCGGTCCGTCGGTCTGGACGGAACGACCATATCAATGCAACGCTGGCCGATGGGCTGAACGCATCAGCGTTCCACAACAGTCCGGCGGCGTTCCAGCGCGGAACGCAAGGCCTCCATCACGGATCCCGCCGTGACAATTCCGTCACCGGACTCCATCAATCCGGCAACCGCCAGCCCTCTGGCAACCCAGCTGTTGCATGTGTTCGCCAGACTGAAGGAGCCGTTCGCTTCATAGAAAAGACTGTCGGGATAGAGGCCGTAGGCGATGGCCGGAGCACGGCCGGCATCCCGCCGCACGAAGGAACCCGCGATGTAGTCCTGCAAACGTGCATGCTCCAAATCCGTCACGGAAAAGACCGCAACCTCCGAAGAGCGGAAATAATCCTCCGGACCGATCGGGAGGCCGACCAGATGCATCACGGTTGGGGTGCCTACAAAAGCCGCCGAGAAATAGACGGAAATATCCGGGTCCGGGGTCTGATAGAAATCACGGTCACCCCATCCGAACTCGATCCAGCTGAAATTCTCAAAGGTTTCGCTCTCGGGAATACGCGCACGATCAATGTCGGCGGTTTTCAGGGCAATACCGGTGTGCCAGCCGATATTGACCACAGCGACATCTTTTGCGACCGCAGGCTCGGACGTTCCTGCAGCCACAAGCAGAAGGCATATTCCTGCGAGGAGGCCACTCCACCATGCTACGCATCTCTGCATTCCCGACCTCCCCCACGATTTCCAGACTGAGGATTCCCTTCAATCTGGTCCGGAAGATGGCCGAATTCAGGCAGTCCCGCCCTGTTTGATATCGAGCGTGACCAGCCGCGTACTGACATCGTCCGGGGACGGCGTTTCAACGAAGCCGAGATCTCGGCAGAGCGCCAGCATCGCCTTGTTCTCCGACATGACGTATCCGAACATCTTTTGCAGGCCGCGCGAATGGGCGTGCCGGATGAGATCGCCCATCAGGCGGCGGCCAAGCCCCTGCCCCTGCTGATCGGTCCGGACCAGGGCGGCGAACTCGCAGGTCTCGAAATGCGGATCGGCCGTCAGGCGGGCAACGCCGAGGATTTCACCGTGACTTTCGGCAATCAGCGCCATTTCCCGGTCATAGTCGATTTGGGTAAGACGGGCCGCCGTTTCGTGCGGCAAAGTCTTGACCGGTGCGAAAAACCGCCGTCGCAGATCGTCCTGGGATGATTTCTGGATCAGCTCCAGCAATGCCGGCTCGTCTTCCGGGCGGATCGGACGAACCGTCAGGGACCGTCCATTATCGAGGCTGATATGCCGCTCCAGATGTTTCGGATAGGGCTGGATGGCAACCGGGATCGCCTTGGACGCATCCTGCACCCGGACCCTGGCATCCAGGGCAAGAATGCCGAAATCGTTGATGTAGAGCGGGTTGACGTCGAGCTCCCGGATCTCCGGGAAATCCATGGCGATCTGCGAGAGTTTGACCAGCGCCGCCGTCAACTCTTCAATGGCTGCCGCTGGACGGTTCCGGTAGCCCTGCAGCAGCGACCAGACCCGGGTCCGCTGCACCATGTCGCGCGCCAGCGGGATATCGAGCGGCGGCAAGGCAACCGCACTGTCATCCGCGACCTCGACCTCGACCCCGCCCTTGCCGAACAGAATGACCGGCCCGAACACACGGTCCGTGGTGATGCCGATGATCAGCTCTTCCGCATGCGGCATGGTTGCCATGCGCTGGACCGCGAAGCCGTCGATCCGGGCTTCCGGCTTCACACGCGCCACGGTCCGGAGCATTTCTTCCGCCGCCGCCACAACCTGCTGACGGCCGGTCAGATCAAGGCGGACACCGCCGACATCGCTCTTGTGCGTAATATCGTGACTGAGAATTTTCAGCACGACGTGGTTGCCAAGCTCGACAGCGGCGAGCCCCGCCTCATCCGGCGTCTTGGCTATCACGGTTTCCACGACCGGAATGCCATAGGCATCCAGTACGTCTTTCGCTTCCGGCTCGGTCAGCCACTCCCGGCCGTCATCAAGCGCCTTCTGGACGACCTTCCGCGCCCGCTCGGTCTCGGGACGGAACCCTTCCGGCAATGAGGGCGGCGTTTGCATCAGCATGTCCCGGCGGCGCTTGTAGCGCACCATGTGCATGAAGCCGGTCACCGCCTGGTTCGGCGTATCGTAGGACGGCACCGACGCCCGATAAAAAGCCTTCTTCGCCTTTTCCTGCGCCCCTTCACCCACCCAGTTCGTCAGAATCGGCACGCGCGGCTTCTTGGCCACGATGCGCTGCACGACTTCCGCCGCCTTGACGCTGTCCGCAATCGCGGTCGGGCAGTTCAGCACCAGAACCGCATCGACATTCGGGTCCTTCATCACCTCTTCAAGCGCGGCTTCATAGCGCTCCGGCGGCGCATCGCCGATGATGTCGACAGGATTTCCCCGCGACCAGGTGGACGGCAGCTTGCCATCCAGCGCCGCAATCGTTTCCGGGCTGAGCTCCGCCAGGCGCCCGCCCAGCTCGATCAGGGATTCTGTTGCCAGCACCCCAAGACCGCCGCCATTGGTGACGATGGCAAGACGGTCGTTGGCGGCCTTCAGGCCGGTGCCCAGCGTGTTCACCGCATCGAACAGCTCAAGCAGATCATACACGCGGAGAATGCCGGCCCGGCGGAAGGCGGCGTTAAAAACAGCATCAGAGCCCGTAAGCGCGCCGGTATGGGAGGCAGCCGCCTTCGCCGCCTCCTTGTTCCGTCCCGACTTGATGGCGATGACCGGTTTGTTCCGGGCCGCAGCCCGCGCGGCCGACATGAATTTCCGGGGACTGCTGATCGACTCGATATAGAGCAGGATCGCCTTGGTGTTCGGGTCCGCGACCAGGTAATCCAGCATGTCGCCGAAATCGACATCGGTCATGTTGCCGAGCGAAACGACATGGGAGAAGCCGATATTGTGGTGCGCTGCATGGTCAACCACGGCGGACGCGACAGCGCCGCTCTGCGTGACGAACGCAAGATTGCCGGCAGGCGGCGCAATATGCAGGAAAGAGGCGTTGAGCCCGATGGGCGGCACCATGATGCCGACGCAGTTCGGCCCGACCACACGCAGCGGATATTGCGATTTGATACGTTCGATCTCGGCGGCCAGATCGGCGCCGTGGCCATCCGCCTCACCGAAACCGGCAGTGACGACGACAGCGGCCTTTGTTCCCTTTGCCGCCAGGTCCTCCAGCACGGAAGGCACCGACGCGGCCGGAGTACAGATAACCGCGAGATCAGGAACGATCGGAAGATCTGTTACGCTCTTGTAGCAAAGCGTGGAGCCGATAGAGGCCTCATGCGGATTGACCGGCAGCACCGGACCGTTGAATGCTCCGCCCAGAAGGTTGCGGGACAACACTTTGCCGACCGACTGCTCCCGGTTGCTCGCCCCAATGATGGCGACCGAACTCGGCTGAAAAAGCTTATCCAGATTCCTGATCGACATGGAACGGCCTCATTATGTTGCAGTGCAATATAATAACTATGCCGCCGAATTGTGTCAGTTCTAATGCACCCCGAAGCTAATTTGTCGCAGCGCACAATTTACAGCAGGCATCAGCTCGTTTCCCGACCAGCGCGCGCGTCATCGACCATTCGCGCGAGTTCGGCGATATCCTTCACGACATAAGCGCCACGCGTCCTCTCCAGCAAGTCACTCCGCTCAAGAGCTTTCAGCTCCCGGGTCACCGCTTCACGATGCGTGCTGATCCGGGCCGCGATCTCGGCATGGGTCGGCGGCGGTGAAATGCGCCCGGTCCCATCGACGATGCGCCCGGCCCGCGCCAGACGCAGCAATTCCGCATGGATCCGGTTGCGCACGCCAAGCGTGCTGAACTCGACCACACGCTCGACCAGCGTCCGGATCGAGCCAACCATGCGCTTCATGACGATCTGCGCCATTTCCGGAACCTCTGCAAGCAGCTCCCGGAACAGCTCGGCCGGCATGCAGGCGACAGTCGTCCTGCTCAGCGCAACGATGCTGGCAGAGCGCCGTCCGCCGTCGATTGCGGCAAATTCGCCGAAGTGATCCCCTGTCTTGAGATCGTGAATAATAACGGTCTTACCAGTTTCGGAGAAAACGGTAACCCGAACGTCCCCCCAACTGATGAAGTAGACGTCGGTCGATTCATCATCGAGATTGATGATCACCTGGTCCGCTTCAAAACTCCGCCAACGGCATCTCTTGTCGAGATCGGCAATCTTCGCTTCCGGCAAGCAGCGCAGCAAATGGCATGCTCCCAAGCTGCGATTCATAGTCGACACTGGTATCTCCCCGCTTTGGTTGCCGACCCTATCATCAATCGTCCGGACCGGCACCGTCCCTAACCCCAAGCACCTTATCTAGCAACAGGGCAGGCCCGCTCACAACCGCTCGTCGAAACCCGCTCTTGTCCGCGCCCCCGGAGCGTTTTGACCTCGAACCGTCGCCTCAGTGCGGAATCCCACACCGACCGGGCGAAAACATCCCTATCTTTTAGTTAGCAGAAGGAAGGGGTCCGGGCAGCCACTGTAACAGCGTTTCCCCCGCTTTGGTGGTGCTCCCCTTCCAACTGCAAAGAGTGTTTTATCCTGAGAGTCATCTTCAGGGCCGCGCCATAAATGATCGGTCAGGGCATACCCCGCCTCCCTCATCGTTCCGGCGCGGTCTTTTTTTTCGACCGCAAGTCCGTCCGTTCCAGACAGGCTGCAACCAGTTAAGCTCCTCCCGCAAAATTCTACTTTTAATCACAAGTTCACTTGCCGCGCCGACGCGCCCACCCTATCTCAGTTCTGTCTGTGGACGGCTTTACAAATGGAGTGCCTTCTGCTGGTCAGTGCCGAGTGTCTCTCCTAAAGCGTGTCTAAGAGTAAGTGACTGAGTAAGTGGTTTTTTTGGAGTTTGTGAAGAGGAGAGGTATCCAGTCATGCCAACGGGTACAGTGAAGTTTTTCAAGACCGACAAAGGCTACGGGTTCATCACACCCGAAGATGGATCACGCGATGTCTTCGTACATGTTTCCGCCGTTCAGAATTCCGGACTGGCAACCATCTCCGAAGGCCAGAGGCTGAATTTTGAAGTTCAGGAAGACGCTCGCGGCCCCAAGGCCGTCGATTTGTCGGTCGCGGATTAGAACCGCGCGCACCGCCTGCTCTTCAGCGGTGCCTGAATGAATAAAAACACTCGACCCGGCTGTATCCAGATATAGCCGGCCCTTTTACCTGCGCCGCCTGTTCCGGCTTTCGCGCGCCGGCTTTCTCCCTTCGGTTTGCCCTTGGCGGTCGCCGACCTCTTGGCCTCTCGGGTGTATTTGACAGATTCACGCTCACCGGTACGTGTTGGCGCTTCACAGACTGCAGCCAAATTGTCATATTCGCGATCGTCCGGACCGAAGAAAACCCGCGACCGGTTAATCACCGATGTCCCGGAGGTTCGGAAAATAATACGGGAGGATCACCCTCTAGGCGCGAGAAGACCGGCAAACAGTAGGCTGGCATCGCCTCAAGGCTTCACAAATTCAGGAGATCTCAATGATTAGAGACATCGTGCGCGCCCTCCTCGGCGGCGCAGGTTTGGCGGCGACGGTGCTGGCTGCGGGCGTCGTGCCCTCCAGCGCCAATGCGGACGAACTCAAGGTCGGCTTCGTTTATGTCGGCCCGGTCGGCGACCATGGCTGGACCTATCGCCACGATATCGGCCGCAAGGCCATCGAGGCACAACTTGCCGGCAAGACTAAGACAACCTTCGTCGAGAACGTGCAGGAAGGCCCCGACGCCGAACGCGTCATCCGCCAGCTCGCCAGCGACGGCAACAAGCTGATCTTCACCACTTCCTTCGGCTTCATGAACCCGACCCTCAAGGTCGCCAAGAAGTTTCCGGATGTGAAGTTCGAACACGCGACCGGCTACAAGCGCGCCGAGAACGTCTCCACCTATGCCGCGCGCTTCTATGAAGGCCGCTATGTCGCTGGCCTGATCGCCGGCAAGATGACCAAGTCGAACGTGATCGGCTATGTCGGCTCCTTCCCGATCCCCGAAGTGATCCGGGGCATCAACGCCTTTACGCTGGCGCTGCGCTCGGTCAACCCGAAGGCCGAAGTGAAGGTCGTGTGGGTGAATTCCTGGTACGACCCGGGCAAGGAAGGCGATGCCGCCAAGGCCCTGATCGATCAGGGCGCGGACATCATCCTGCAGCACACCGACTCCCCGGCCCCGCTTCAGGTTGCCGAATCCCGCGGCGTGCATGGTTTCGGCCAGGCCTCCGACATGACCAAGTTTGCTCCGAAGGCACAGCTTTCCGCGATCATCGATAACTGGGACAGCTATTATGTGGCTCGTGCCAAGGCGGTTCTGGACGGCACTTGGGAGTCCACGGACACTTGGGGTGGCCTGAAATCCGGCTTGGTCGAGATGGCTCCCTTCGGTGACGCTGTTCCGGAGGATGCGAAAAAGCTCGCCAACGATGCGATTGCCGGCCTGACGGACGGCTCCATTCACGCTTTTGACGGGCCTATCAAGGATCAGAGCGGCGCCATCAAGGTCAAGAAGGGCGAGACGCTCGATGATGGTGCCCTGCTCGGCATGAACTGGTATGTCGAAGGCGTTCAGGGCAAGATCCCGAACTAATTCGACCAGCGAAACAACGCAACGGCCCCGCCCGTACCCGGCGCGGGGCCGTTTTCATTTGAAAGGCTACTCCATGACCCCTGAGGAAATCCGCGACCGGGTGCTGCATCGGGACGGACTGATCCTGGTCATCGACAAGCCTGCCGGACTGCCGGTCCATGAAGGTCCCGGCGGCGGCGACAATCTCGAAGCCTATTTCAAGCATCTGACATACGGCATCCAGCATGTTCCGGCACTTGGACACCGGCTGGACCGCGACACAAGCGGCTGCCTTGTTCTGGGGCGTAATCCGAAAGGATTGAAGAAGCTTGGAAAACTGTTCCGTGAAGGCCTTGTCGAGAAAACCTACTGGGTGATCACTCACGGAACTCCAAAAGAACCGGAAGGCCGCATCGAGCTACCCCTGCGAAAAGTCAGCAGTAAGGACAAGGGCTGGCGCATGGTGGTGGATCGGAAAGACGGCCAGGAGAGCGTCACCGACTATCGGGTCGTGAGCGCTGCGGACGGTATGAGCTTCATCGAATGCTTCCCACGCACCGGCCGAACACATCAGATCCGCGTCCATCTCGCCGCCATCGGCTGCCCGATCGTCGGAGATCCGCTCTATAGCACGGCGCAGGATGAAGAAGAGCCTCTGCAACTCCACTCCCGGGCTTTGCGCCTGCCGATGCAACAGAGCAAACCACCGGTCTATGCGGAAGCACCGCCGCCGCCCCATATGGCTCCCTATCTGGAACGCCTCAGAACCGGTCCGGATATGGAACCGAGTCGGGGTGACAAATAAGGTCGTGGCGGATAAGGTGGCTCATCGGGCTCAAAGCCGAGGGAAAAGATCCATGGACATCAAAAGCACCGTTGCCTCCCAGAGTATCGCGAGCACTCAGGCCAAGCCTGTCCAGCGCAACGACGGTCCGCAGGCCCCGGGTCAGCCCCAGGGAACGGCAGGTGCCGTGTCAGTATCCGTGCCCGGTGAAAGTCAGAAAGCGTCAGAGCTTGGCGAGAGCGTGAACGACAATCTCTCCCGTGAAGATGCGCTCGAGCTCGCCGGCAACATCGCCGGGCAGCTTGCAAACCTGCCGGGAGATACCGGGATCGTCAGCAACCCGGCGCTGCTTGAAGAAGCTGCACGCGGCGCCAGCTAAGACTCACAAAATCTTTTAGGGACCCGGACTTGGGTCTCTGAGTATGGGGCGCCCGTCGGCGCCCTTTTATTTTGCTTTCAATGCCAACTGTCAGAACGATCTGAGAAAACCGGCTCAGGCGGCCTCGTCCTTGGTTCCAGTTCCCTCGTTCGACTGGGAAGTTTCTTCCGCCCCGGCAAAGGCTGCCGCGATCCGGCTACTATAGAGGCCAGTCGGATACATCCGGAAATCCCCCTCGAAAAGCTTGGTCAGATCAAGCTTTTCCCATCCTTTCGCCGCAGACGGCGAGGTTACGATGCCGGGAGCCGAATCTCTGTAGGTAACAGCTTTCACGATTACGTTCCTTTGCTGGATGATACGCAATCATCTCCAGCAAGAAGCGTGCCCAGTGCTGTTTACTAAAAATGCGGCCAGAGCATCCGGGAGACGGCAAAAGTCGCCATCTCGATGTAAAGCAGCATAAATCCAAGCATGATGTAGCGGTGCACATCGCTGGTGAACCGCGATTTCTGCGCCATTGCAGTGCGGGTCAGCTCCCCCAGATGGGCGCGCATGAAAGCCTGTTTCTTGGCTTCGGAGCCTTGCCAGCTCTGCAGCATCAGGATCGTGCCGACGGTCGCCAGACTGAAAAGCCAGACGAGGTAGAACAGGAACTTGATCAAGCTGACATCGCCCCAGCGGAGCCAGACACCGACCGCGACAACACCGACGCATAGCGCCGAGAAGTAGATCAGCGTGTGCCATTGCTGTGACTTGGCGAAACGTATGTTCTCAGAGGCGTCGGTATAGAGAGCAAGAAACTCCTGCCGGGTATCGGAATCGATGTCCGGATGAGTGTCATGATGTGCGGCCGCTCGGCGCACGCGTTTCGGATCTTGTGGGTCCGCTCTGGACAGTCCATCAGCCATGGAAGGTCCCTCCAGCCAATCTGTCTTGATGGATTATGCGCTTCCGTTCGTCACTGAATCAACTGTTTAGGGTCCAATGACGGACAAAGTTTCAGGACTATTTGCGTTTCTCCCTCCCGGATCAGCTCCGGGGCGCCGCCACGCTTTATCAGGTAGGTCCGCCGAGGCTCCGGTGCGGACCAGGTCAGAACCTGATCGACTTCAACCCGGTCACCGGATATCCGGTAGGTCGAGCGCCCCATCTCCAGAACCCGATCGCCGGAGAGCGTGCCGTGCTTCGGCAGGGCGCGCACATAAATCCCCTGATGAAATACCATCACCGCCGTGCCGCTGCATTTCGGCTTCCCGTCCGGCCCGGCGATACCCCAGACACCCTCGACCTGCGGTGCCGCTGAATGAGCGGCACCGGCCGCCACGGCAAGCGTGAGGCAGAGCAAAAACGCTGCTCCCCGCGCCCATGCCATGGCTCAGACCGCGCCCTTCTTCTTGGCCAGGAAGGCCTGCATCATGGCCTGCGGCTCGCCAGTCTCGTAGGCGGCGGCAAAGGCTTCGATACCGGCCTCGATGGCTTCTTCCAGCGGCTCCTCTTCCCACACCTTCAGCAGCTGCTTCTGGATGCGGATCGCCGCCGGGCCAGCCTTGGCAATTTCCGTCGCCATATCCTCGGCGATCTCGAACAGCGAGTCAGACGTCACCATGCGCTCGACAAAGCCCCAGTCGCGGGCCGTCCGGAGATCAATCGTGGCACCAGTATAGATCAGATAGGAGGCTTTTCCCCAGCCGATCAGCCGCGGCAACAGGGCCGCCTCGATAACCGACGGGATGCCGACCTTGACTTCCGGCATGCCGAACTTGGCATTCTCTCCGGCAATCCGGATATCGCAGGCCGCCGCGACTTCCATGCCTGCACCGAGGCAGTAGCCGTCAATGGCGGCGATCACCGGCACGCGGCATTCCCGGATCGCCTTCATCAGGCCGTGCAGGCCGGAAATGAAGGCTTCCGCACTGTCTGCGTCGCAGGCCGCCATCTCGTTGATATCGGCGCCGCCGATGAAGGCCTTATGCCCGGCACCGCGCAGGATCACGGCACGAATGGTGTCGTCGCCATCAAGCCCTGTGACAGCGGCAGCCAGTTCCTCAATCGCCGCCGAATCGACGATGTTGAGTTTCTGACTGTTGTCCCAGGTGATGGTGACAACAATCCCTGTGCCCAGTTCCTTGCGACTGATTTCAACTGGCATTCTCTGTCTCCCCCGTATCTTCCGGGCGCGCTTCAAACGGCTCGCCGCCAAACTCTCGTATCATTTCCCGGATCGCGTCGGCGACTTCCTCCAGCGCAGCCTCGTCCGTGCCGCGCGCTACCAGCGTGGTGCCGAACCCGCCAGCCCGGTAATAGGGATAACTGCCAATCTCCACGTCAGGGAAGCGGTCCTGGATCGCACCAAGCGGAGCAGCGACCGTACCCTCCCCGATTGTGCAGCTGACGGAGCGGGATTTCATCTTGGTGCCGTGCTTCAGGATCGGCAGGAGTTCCAGCACCATCGCCTGGAACACGCTCGGCACGCCGGCCATGACATGCACGTTGCCGATGATGAAGCCCGGCGCGACCGAGACAACATTATCGATCAGCGTCGCCCCTTCCGGAGTCTCCGCCATCTTCTTCCGGGCCTCGTTGAATTCCCGGCCGATGGTTTCGTAATGCACCTCCATCCGCCGCATCGCTTCAGGATTACGGATGACAGGCTTGTTGAAGGCTGCGGCGATAGAGGCGCAGGTGATGTCATCATGGGTCGGGCCGATCCCGCCGGAGGTGAAGACGTAGGTATAGGCCTCCGAGAGCGCCCGGACCGCCGAGACGATTTCCCCCTCCTCGTCCCGCACCACCCGGACTTCGGAAAGCCGGATACCGGTTTCGGTCAGCTTCTCGGCAAGGAACCCAAGGTTCTTGTCCTTGGTGCGTCCGGACAGGATTTCGTTACCGATGATAAGGAAGGCGGCAGTGACGGTTTCGTCTGACATGATCGACCGGGATTGCTATGACGGAAAAGGAAAATAGAGCCCCGGAAACATGGAACAACGGACGCCCCTATGCAACTTCCGTCGCCGCTGTATGAAGGCACCCTGATCCAGCGCTACAAGCGCTTTCTCGCCGATGTCCGGCTGCTGGACGGAACCGAGGTGACGGCCCACTGTCCCAATCCGGGCGGCATGATCGGCCTGAAGGACCCCGGCTCCCGGGTCTGGCTCTCCAAATCAGACAATCCGAAACGCAAGCTCGCCTATACATTCGAGCTTATCGAGACGTCCGGCGGCCTCGTCGGCATCAATACCGGCTACCCAAATGCCATTGTCGAGGAAGCCGTTCGGGACGGCACCATCACCGAGCTTTCCGGGTACGAGAGCCTCCGGCGTGAAGTTAAGTACGGTGAGAACTCCAGAATCGATCTCTATCTGGACGATCCCGCGAAGGGCATTTGCTACGCCGAAGTCAAGAACGTTCACCTGAAGCGCGACGATGGCCCGAACCCCGGCGCCGCCGAGTTTCCGGACGCCGTCACCAAGCGCGGAGCCAAACATCTGGTCGAACTCGGCAACGAAGTCGCCAGGGGGAATAGAGCTGTCATGGTCTATCTGGTGCAGCGCATGGACTGCGACCGGTTCTGCATCGCCGAGGATATCGACCCCGGCTATGCCGAGGCATTGCGGGTCGCGCGCAAGGCCGGTGTCGAGGCGATCTGCTACGACACGTCAATCACCACCGAGGCTATTTCAGTCCGCCGCCAACTTCCCATTGTCTGTCCCTGACGGCGTTTTCCGGGCCGGATTGACTTGACGCTCGCGCCCTCGGGTCGCATTTATGGCAGACACATTTACTGACATTGCCCGGCCCGCGCCGCGCACTTTGGAACAGCATGCAAGATCCTTCACTCGCCCAGGATGAGAATTACCGCGCCATCAAGCTGCACGGCCCGCTCGACTTTCAGGGCATGCGCCTGGCCGGACGCCTGGCTGCGGAAACGCTCGATTTCATCACGCCACATGTCAAACCGGGTGTGACCACCGGGGAGCTGGACCAGCTCTCCCACGACTTCATTCTGGAGCATGGCGCGACCCCGGCACCGCTTGGCTACAAAGGCTTTCCGAAGTCGATCTGCACCTCAATCAACCATGTTGTCTGCCACGGCATTCCGGGGGCCCGGAAGCTGGAGAGCGGCGACATCCTCAACATCGACGTCACCGTTATCCTGAATGGCTGGCACGGCGACACCAGCCGGATGTTCGGCGTCGGCAAGGTCGGCGTGAAGGCGCGCCGGTTGATGGACATCACCTATGAAAGCCTGATGCGCGGCATCGCCGTGGTGAAGCCGGGCGCCACGCTGGGCGATATTGGCTACGCCATCCAGACCTATGCCGAGGGCGAGCGCTGCTCCGTGGTGCGAGATTTCTGCGGCCATGGCCTCGGCCGCACCTTCCATGCAGCGCCGAGCGTGCTGCACTATGGCGAGAAAGGCACAGGCCCGGCCCTGCAGGAAGGCATGTTCTTCACCATCGAGCCGATGATCAATGACGGCAAATACGCCGTGAAGATTCTGCCGGACGGCTGGACAGCCGTGACCCGCGACCGTTCCCTCTCCGCCCAGTTCGAGCATTCGATCGGTGTGACGGCAGACGGCTGCGAGATCTTCACGGAGTCTCCCAAGGGCTACACAAAGCCGCCCTACGCGGACTGATCTCTCTACCGGCCGAAAAAACACACCCGCCCCTTCCATGATCATTTCAGTGAGTGATCGAAGGGGAGGCTTCATTCGTGCCACGGGACCTAGTGAGTCCGGACTTCAATTCCGGACACCGGCGCCGGCTCCGGGAACGTTTTCTGAAATCCGGCCCGGACACTATCGCGGATTATGAGTTGCTAGAGCTGGTGCTGTTTCAGTCCCGGCCGCGCGGGGATGTAAAGCCTCTCGCCAAGTCCCTGCTAGAACGGTTCGGCAGCTTTGCCGAAACCATCTCCGCGCCAGCGGAAGACCTGATGAAGGTCCGCGGCGTCGGGGAGAGCACGGCGATAGCCCTGACAAGTGTCCGTGCCGCCGCTGTGAGGCTGATGCGGGAGGAGGTCCAGGAACGCGCCGTCGTCTCCTCCTGGGATCAGTTGATTGCCTATTGCCGGGCGGCGATGGGATTCTCGAAACGCGAACAGTTTCGTGTGCTCTTCCTCGACAAGAAAAACCGGATTATCGCCGACGAGGTGCAGCAGGAAGGCACAGTCGATCACACGCCAGTCTATCCCCGCGAGGTGGTGGCACGTGCGCTCGATCTCGGCGCGACTGCGCTGATCCTTGTGCATAACCATCCAAGTGGCGACACCACGCCGTCTAAGGCGGATATCGACATGACCGGCCAGATCCAGCGGGCAGCGTCAGCGCTCGGCATTGTGTTGCACGACCACATCATCGTCGGCCGGGCCGCGCATACCAGTTTCAAGGCGCAAGGCCTGATATGAGCGGGTGAGGGTCAGCAAAGAGGCCCATTCTTCGCTTATCGGACGTTCATGGAACTGCCCTCAGGGCGGCCGCGACCGATGTCATCGGTCCCTGATTTCCCGGATGAAGCAGGCCGCCACCACTCCCGCAAGGCAGCACCACGGCAGCACCTGTAGAGCGAAGCCGAACGTATCGAGGGAATAGACCCGGGCCCCGTCGACCAAGCGGCCGTCCCAGCCGAGATCGAGCAGATAGCCGATGGCTGGCTGTAGCACCGCACCGCTGCCAACCACGAAACTGTTGATGATGCCGAGCGTCGCGCTGTTGGCCCATGGCGGATTGTGCTCCCGTGCCACGGCGAAGCTCAACACCATGGTGGAAGAGCCGAAGCCCTGCATCACCAGAACTGCCTGCAGCAACGGCAGCGGCATCGACGGAAACAGGATTGTCAGCGTGATGCCTACCGTTGCCAGCAGGCCGCCCAGCACCATGAACGGGCGCCGCTTGCCGAGTTTGTCGGAGAGCCAGCCGCTGAGCGGAGCCCCGACACCCCAGCCGAAAAACATGACAGACGCCAACGCCGCGGCCTCGGGTTTCGCCAGACCGCGCGCTTCCATGAAGAACGGCACGCCCCATAGGCCGCCGAATGCCAGCATGGAGCCGGTCATGCCCACGCCGAATGCTGCCGCCAGCCAAGTCTGTCTGTTGCTCAGAGCGCGCTTTACACCCTCCAGAAGCGGTCGGGCCGGTTCCGTCCCGCCAGAGGGTTTGTCCCGGACCGTGAGGAACAGGCAAATCGTCAGAACGACACCGCCCATCGCGACCCACCAATTCGTCTCGCGCCAGCCGATCTGCTCCACCGCATAGCCGAACGGCCCCTGCCCCAATACGCCGCCAAGCACGCCGAGCATCTGCGCAAGGCCGCCCAATAGGGCAAAACGTCCCGGAAACCAGATGGCCGCCACCGACAGCGCGGCGACAAAGCTGCACGCGCAGCCAAGGCCGATCAGAAACCGTCCGAAATATGCCATCCAGAGCGTATCGGCCCCGGCAAACACCAGAACACCAATGGTACAGATCGCCGCGGCTCCGGTCGCAAGGCGGCGTGCACCGAGCCGATCGATAGCCACACCGATCGGAACCTGGATGCTGGCATAAACATAGAAATAGACGGCGGAGAGGTTGCCGAGAATCGCGCCGCCGACCGCGAACTCCCGCATCAGGTCGTCGACCATCACGGACGGCGATACCCGGAGCACGAAGGCATAGAGGAAGAATACCGAGGCAAACAGCCAGCCGGTAAGCAGCAGCGCGCGGGAAGGAGAAAAAGCAGGAGACTTGGCTTCGGCGGTCACGCGGCAGACTCCGTAAACGAGACTTTCGCCGATGTCAGTGACATGACGCTATGGTCATGGTCAATCATCCGCATAGCAGGACAGCCGCATTGAATTGTCATCAGTCCGTCAGCACGACACACTTCCTCCCGGCAACATCGGATACGAGGATTTCATGCATAACAACGGCTCGGATGAACGCAAGACCACGCACGATGCGGAAGACGACCCGCGCAACCAGAACATCAAAATCTACATAAACGGAGATCTGGTTCCACGCGCCCATGCTGTTGTTTCCGTTTACGATTCCGGCTTCATGCTGGGTGACGGCATGTGGGAGGGAATGCGGCTGCACAATGGCAAATGGGTGTTCTTCGAAGAGCACATGGACCGGTTTTTCGAAAGCTGCAAGGCGGTCTCCCTCGATATCGGCATGGACCGGGCCGGTATCCGCGCCGCCATGGATAAAACCGCGGCGGCCAATGAAATGCAGACCGACGTGCATTGCCGCCTGATGATCACGCGCGGGATCAAGGCGCGGCCATTCCAGCATCCCTCGCTTTCCCGTAGCGGGCCGACCGTGGTCATCATTCTGGAACATTCGAAACCCGCCAGTGCCTTGCACCAGCGCGGCATCCGGCTGGCCACGGTGCCACAAGTCCGGGGGCTGCCGCACTCCCAGGACCCGAAACTAAATTCACATTCGAAGCTAAATTGCGTCATCGCCTGCCTGCAGGCCGAACAGGCCGGGGCCGATGAAGGGCTGATGCTTGACCCGCACGGCTTCGTCAACACGACGAATGCCTGCAATTTTTTCATCGTCAGGCGCGGGGAAGTCTGGACCTCCACAGGCGACTACTGCATGAACGGCGTCACTCGGCAGAAGGTCATCGACCTGTGCCGGCAAAACGATATCCCCGTCTTTGCGAAGAACTTCTCGCTGGTGGAGTGCCACGGCGCCGACGAGGCCTTTCTGACCGGCTCCTTTGGTGGCCTTACACCCGTCGCAGAGATTGATGGCAAACCGGTCGGCTCCGGCGGGTTTCCCGGACCAATGACCCGCAACCTGCAAACCTTTTACATAGCGCTCATCGAAAAAAACGGCACTTAAGTGCCTAGGATTAGGCAACCAAGTATTAACATACTCGCCATACACTCCCCTTAGTCTCACAAAGTGTCATCGCGATGAAAGACCCGGCCAGCGCCATGAAACCAAACATTACGGACCAGGACATATTTTCGTCCGTGATCGAAAATGTCAGCCAGGGTCTTAGTTATTTTGATCAAGACCTCAGTTTGGTTGTCTGCAACCGGCGCTATCTTGACTTGCTTGACTTCCCGCACTGGATGGGAACTCCAGGCACATCGCTAGCCGTATTCTTCCGACACAATGCAGAACGCGGCGAGTACGGTCCCGGTCAGATCGAAGATCTCGTCAATGAGCGAATTGCAATGGCGCGCCAGGCAGAAGCACACAGCTTCGAACGCAAGCGGCCGGACGGAACGGTCCTGCGCATCACTGGAACACCCATTGCCGGCGGAGGCTTTGTAACTACCTACGATGACATTACAGAGTTGCGGAAATCCCAGCAGGCGCTTGAGCAGTCGAACGAGCGTCTGGACGAGCTTGTGTGGGAGCGCACTGCCCGGCTTCAGAAGCGCGAAGAGGAACTCTCAGCAAAGACCCAGGCGCTGGAAACCATTCTTGAATCGGTTAACTATGGCATCACCTTGTTCGATCGTGACCTGCATCTGGTCGCAGCGAACCGCCAGGCCTTCGACATGATGCGGATCCCCCAGGAATTGAACCGTCCGGGAACTCCGTTCGGAGCTCTCGCCAGGGTTCTGGCCGAGCGCGGTGAATACGGCCCGGGCGATATAGAGGAACAGGTGCAGGAGCGGGTCGATCTCGCCCAAACGTTTGGCCACCACCGTTACACCCGAGAACAGTCGAACGGAAGGTTCTACGAGATCTGGAGCCGCCCGGTAGAAAACGGGTTCGTGGCCACATATGTCGATGTGACCGAGCAAAAACAACTGGAAGCCCTCTTGCGGGCAAACAACGATGAACTTGTCGAAAAAACCTCAGCTCTCGAAACCATCCTCGAAACTCTGAATTACGGCATCTCCCTGTTCGACAGGGATCTGAACCTGGTTGCCGCAAATCCGCAGGCGTTCAATCTGATGGCCGTACCACATCATTTTAATCAGCCCGGCCGCCATTTTACCGAGTTCCTGCGATACCAGGCAGAAATGGGCGAATTCGGCGAAGGCGATATTGACGAGATTGTCGAACGGCACGCCACCGCTGCCGCCGGTCCAGAGGCGTATACCGCCCTCAGGCAACGCAGGGACGGGACATTAATCGAAGTAAATCGTCGCCCTATCGACAATGGTTTCGTGGCGACCTATCGGGATGTCACCGATGAAAAGCGGCTTGAGGCTTTGCTGCGGTCGACCAACGAGGAGCTGGAGCAGCGGGTCGAGGAACGCACGTCCGAGCTGAACAACCAGCTGCGCGAGACCGAACGCGCAGAAGCTGAAATGCGAAAAGCAAAGAGTCGCGCCGAGCATGCAGACAAGGCGAAATCAGATTTTCTTGCCCGCATGAGTCATGAAATCCGGACTCCGCTTAATGGCGTCATCGGCCTCAACCGCATTCTAGCGGACACAGAGCTTACAGAGAGACAGGCAGACATTGTCGCCAAGGTCCGTTCCTCGTCGAATGCTCTGCTCAACGTCGTGAATGACGTCCTTGATTTCGCGAAAATCGAAGCGGGTCAGCTCGACATAGAGGAAATCCCCTTCAGACTGAGCGATGTTCTGGATAGCGTTGTTTCAATTGCCGAGACGCGCGCCGAGGAGAAAGGGCTTGCCTTTGAAGTGATCTCGAATGGAACCGAAAACATGCAGTTCCTGGGAGATCCGTTTCATATCGGTCAGATCCTGACTAATTATTGCAGCAACGCCGTGAAGTTCACCGATACCGGCTATGTACGGCTGACCGTGACATCCGAGCCTGAAAAGAACGGGATCAGTCAAACCCGGTTTTCCGTATCCGATAGCGGAATCGGTATGGATAAGGGTGTTGCAGAGCGCATTTTTATTCCCTTCCATCAGGCAGATGCATCGACAACGCGCCGGTATGGCGGGACAGGTCTCGGGCTTGCCATCTGTCGGGAGCTTGCACATTCGATGAACGGAGAGGTCTGGGTCGAGAGCGAGCCAGACCATGGCAGCACGTTCCATGTAGACCTGCCATTGCCGCTGATAACCGATGACAGTGCCATCCCGATCAGTGGAGAACGAGACTGGCGTGCGGCGTGCGACGGCCTTCAGGTCCTGTTGGTGGAGGACAATGCGATCAATCGAGAAATAGCGACAGTTCTGCTCGAAGGTGCCGGAATCGCTGTGACATCAGCCGAGCACGGCAAAGAGGCTGTAGACATCATGCTGTCCGATGCACCACCCCGGATCGATGCCGTTCTGATGGACCTGCAAATGCCGATTATGGATGGTCACGAGGCCACCAGACTCATTCTGGCCGATCCCAGGCACCACACTCTCAAAGTCATCGCGCTGACCGCGCACGCAGTGTCGGAAGAGATCGAGAAATGCCGCAAAGCAGGCATGTGCGGCCATGTCACAAAGCCCTTCGAGCCTAATACGCTGTTCCGGCATCTGGCCGAATCCTGCGTATCTACAGGTACTTAGAGAATCTATACGGTTATATCGAGGATAGATCCCCGGGGCAGGTCTGCACTGACCTCTTCCAGGGGAATCGCTTTCTGACGCTGTGGGGTGCGTTGATCCGAGTTTTGATCCGCGCCATTCAGTTCCTGCGCGAACCGGCTGGTTGCCGGATCCAGGGATTCGGCACTATTCCGCCGCCCTTCGGCGCCGCTGGGCTGCGCCGGAACCTGTCTCTGACCGGTCGGAACCGGTATCAGAGGGAAGTTGTTTAGCGGACCAATAGCCATTACCAACCCTGATCACTCAGGCCGGTCTCCAGTCAGTACTCTGACGCAAACCGGTCAAATAATCCATCACCCTCATGGTGAGTGAGTTATTTATATTGGATTTTAGATAAATATGTCAATTATGCACGGTATATTAATCTGCTCAGGACACGCCTAACCCTATCAAAGCCAAATCAGTCAGCTTCGATCTTCTGGCGGTAATGCTTTATTTTTCAGTGACTTGACAAATCCAACCGGATCCTGCAGCGGATCATGCTCCGCTGCCGCGTCCCGCATGGACTCACTGATCTGACGTCCGGCATTATCCAGTTTAGGCTTCGCCCGTGTATAAACTTCCGCGGCAATATCAGTTGCCCGTTGCTGGACTTCGGGATTCTGCATAATCCGGCGGGCCGCTGCCCAGAGAAGACCTTTACCGATCATTGAACCGCTCCCTCCTCTTCCAAGCCCGGATCAGCGTCCACCATATCCCGTGACCCCGAATTTTTGCGCAACCTTTTCGATCTCTTCGTCAGGAAGGATCGCCGGCTGACCGATCTGCAGAGCCCGCCAATACATCGCAGCGAGAGTTTCCGCTTCCTGGGTCAGTGCAAGTCCCCGCTCCAGATTCGGCCCCAGCACGATAAGACCATGATTGCCCAGCAGGCATGCCTTGCGTCCGTCCAGCGCCGTCA
Source organism: Nisaea sp. (assembly GCF_034670185.1). Classification (NCBI taxonomy): domain Bacteria; kingdom Pseudomonadati; phylum Pseudomonadota; class Alphaproteobacteria; order Rhodospirillales; family Thalassobaculaceae; genus Nisaea; species Nisaea sp. The sequence goes on along the minus strand of NZ_JAXMNY010000001.1, from coordinate 767,563 downwards.
GAGCATGGTCGGACAGCTCCTGGGTGCCATAGGTCGCATATGGGGCACACCGGATCGTCGGGCCACCGAAAAGCGCGATCATGTAGTGAAAAGCCGGAATCTCGCGATGCAGGCAGGCCAACGTGGTCGAGAACATACCGTGCGTATGGACGATGGCCTCCGCATCCGGACGGGCCCGCATGATATCGAGATGAAACCGCCATTCGCTGGAAGGCTTGTGCTTGCCTTCCACATTCCCTTCCAGATCCATCCGTACGATGTCTTCCGGCGCCAGCCGGTCATAACGGATGCTGGACGGCGTCATGAAGAAGCCTTCCGCGGGATCGTCGCCGCAGCGCACACTGACATTGCCGGAAGTGCCCTGATTCAGGCCCATCGCGTTCATGTTCAGACAGGTGTCGATGACTTCCTGCCGTAGCGCGCGTTCAGCCTTGCCGATTTTCACAGTCATTAATCCTCACCTGCCTGACGCATTTCCGGGAACAGCCGCAGCAGCCCCTCCTCACTTGGCTCTGCAAGACCGCGTTCGGTCAACAGGCCGGTGACAAGACGCGCCGGCGTCACATCGAATGCCGGGTTCGCTGCCGCGCTCTTTTCCGGCGTGATAGTCACCGTCGCCACTTTACCATCCGCCAGACGCCCGGTGATTTCCGTCACTTCACGGAAATCACGTTCCTCAATCGGAATATCGCGCACACCGTCCGCAATGGTCCAGTCGACGGTCGGGGACGGCAGGCCGACATAAAACGGCACACCATTATCGTGGGCAGCCAGCGCTTTCAGGTAGGTGCCGATCTTGTTGCAGACATCACCGGCCCGCGTGGTCCGGTCGGTGCCGGTGATCACCAGATCGACCATGCCGTGCTGCATGTAATGCCCGCCCGCATTGTCGACGATCACCGTGTGCGGCACGCCGTGATTGCTCAGCTCCCACGCCGTCAGGCTGGCGCCCTGGTTGCGCGGCCGGGTCTCGTCGACCCAGACATGAACCGGAATACCCGCATCGTGCGCCAGATAGATCGGAGCGGTCGCAGTGCCCCAATCCACCGTCGCCAGCCAGCCCGCATTGCAGTGGGTCAACACGTTGATGGTCTCGCCCGGCTTCTTGCGGGACTGGATATCCTTGATCACCTCGAGACCTGCCTCCCCGATGGAGCGGTTGATCTCCACGTCCTCGTCACAGATTTCGCCCGCCAGCGTGAAGGCTGCATCCGCGCGCGCATCCGGCGCCAGCGGGCCGAGCTTTGTCCGCGCGGCATCAAGCGCCCAGCGCAGATTAACCGCCGTCGGCCGGGTCTCGTACAGCCGGTCATAGGCGTTCGACAGCCCTGCGTCGGAGGAATCCTCGCGCATGGCCAGCCACATTCCATAGGCCGCTGTTGCCCCGATCAACGGCGCGCCGCGCACCAGCATCGCCTTGATCGCATGGGCTGCGTCCTTCAGCGTCTCCAGCCGGGCAATCTCGAAAAGGTGCGGCAATTTCGTCTGGTCGATGATCTCGACCGCGTTGCCGTCCGGCGCCGGCCAGATCGTGCGATGCGGCTTGCCGTCGATCTTCATGGATACGCTCCCTCTTGAGCTGTCTTCTTAACTGTCCGCCCGCAGCGTGACTCCAAGCGGCGGCAATGATAAAACCCCGCCTGCCTGATTGCCATCACGCATTCTGGTACGCATTCCGGCATCAATCGCACGCAGCTGTCACCCGAGGATACACATGATCCCGCGCTATTCCCGCCCCGAGATGGTCAAGATCTGGGAGCCCGAGAACAAATTCCGCATCTGGTTCGAGATTGAGGCGCATGCCTGCGACGCACAGGCCGAGCTTGGCGTGATCCCGAAGGAAGCCGCCAAGGCAGTCTGGGAACGCGGCAATTTCGACATCGACCGGATCGACGAGATCGAGCGCGAGACCAAGCATGATGTCATCGCCTTCCTGACCAATCTCGCCGAATATGTTGGCGACGAAGCCCGCTTCGTGCATCAGGGCATGACCTCGTCAGACGTGCTGGATACCTGCCTCGCAGTGCAGCTCACCCAGGCGTCCGATCTGCTGCTGGCTGATCTCGATGCACTGCTGGCCGCGATCAAGCGCCGTGCCTTCGAGCACAAGATGTCCCCGACCGTCGGTCGCAGCCACGGCATCCATGCAGAGCCGCTGACCTTCGGCGTGAAGCTCGCCGGATATTATGCCGAGTTCGACCGTAACCGGACACGGCTGCTGGCAGCGCGGGCGGAAATCGCGACCTGCGCTATTTCCGGCGCCGTCGGCACCTTCGCCAATATCGATCCGCGCGTCGAAGAGCATGTGGCCGAAAAGCTCGGCCTCGTTGCCGAGCCGGTATCGACCCAGGTCATCCCGCGCGACCGTCACGCAATGTTCTTCGCGACCCTCGGTGTCATCGCCAGCTCGGTCGAACGTCTCGCCACCGAGATCCGGCATCTGCAGCGCACCGAAGTCCGCGAGGCCGAGGAGTATTTCTCGCCGGGTCAGAAGGGCTCGTCGGCCATGCCGCACAAGCGCAACCCGGTGCTGACCGAAAACCTGACAGGCCTCGCCCGGCTGGTCCGCTCCGCCGTTGTCCCGGCGATGGAAAACGTTGCCCTCTGGCATGAGCGGGACATTTCCCACTCCTCTGTCGAACGGATGATCGGCCCGGACGCCACCGTGACACTGGACTTTGCCCTCGCCCGCCTGACCGGCGTGATCGACAAGCTGCTGATCTATCCGGAAGGCATGCAGGCGAATCTCGACCAGCTCGGCGGCCTGGTCCACTCCCAGCGCGTGCTGCTCGGCCTGACACAGGCCGGCATGAGCCGGGAAGACGCCTATCAGGCAGTTCAGCGCAACGCGATGCCGGTCTGGCTGGAGGGCAAAGACTTCCTGACCCTGCTGAAGGCTGACGATGCAGTGACCGCGCTGCTCGACGCAGCTGCCCTCGAATCCCTGTTCGATCTCGGCTACCACACCAAGCATGTGGACACGATCTTCAACCGGGTATTCGGCGAGAGCTAAATTCTCGCGCAATCGGCAATAAAAAACGGCGCCTCAACGGGCGCCGTTTTCTTTTTAGCTTTCTGAAGCGAAGAGCGTATCAGCCCTCGGTCTTGAGCTGCTTCAGCGCAACCGTCATGAACTCTTCGAGCTTGTGGCGGATGCGGTGTTCGGAAAGATCGGCACCGGTGCCTTCGACGCTCTTCAGAATGAATTCCACGACATCGTCGACGCCTGGCTTTTCCATATCGGCCACAACGACTTCCTTGGCATAGGCAGCCGCGTCATCGCCGGTCTTGCCGAGAAACTCTTCGGCAACCCAGAGTCCAAGCAACTTGTTGCGCCGAGCGCTTGCCTTGAATTCGAGCTCGGAATCATGTGCAAATTTTGCTTCTTCGCCCTTTTGGCGTTTGTCGAAACCTGACATCGGTCGAATACCCCTTCGTCTCTTTCCCGTACTGAACACCAAACCAGCCGACTCATCGGTCTCCGGTATAGCGCAGAATCTTGAATGCGGCCGCAATCTATCAGGCGCGGCATCCTCTGTTAACCGGCAGATTGCCGCAATTCCGACGCTTGTCAAAAAATGTTTCAGTGATCTCTCACCCGGCGTAGGGTCTCCGCCATGTGCACCCTCGTTATCCTGCGCCGTCCCGGCCATTCCTGGCCGGTTCTGATCGCCGCCAACCGCGATGAAATGCAATCCAGATCCTGGCAGGCACCGGCCCGCCACTGGCCCGACCGACCGCATATCGTCGCCGGACTCGACGAGTTGAGCCACGGCTCGTGGCTCGGTGTGAACGATCATGGCCTGGCGGCGGGCATCCTGAACCGTCAGGGCTCGCTCGGACCGGCGGACGGGAAACGTTCTCGTGGAGAAATCGTCCTCGAAGCGCTCGACCATGCAGAGGCCGAAGCGGCCGCCAAGGCTCTTGGCGAGCTGGACGGAACCAGCTACCGCAGCTTCAACATGCTGATCGCCGATGCGGAAAAGGCTTACTGGCTGCGCAATGAAGCAACGGAAGACGGCGAGATCGATGTCTTCGAGATCCCCGAAGGCGTCTCGATTTTCACAGCGTACGACGTCAATGATCCGGACAGCCCCCGCGTGCGGCGGGCCTTGCCGCGCTTCCGAATCGCAATGGCACCGGATCCGGACAATGACGAATGGCAGGACTGGGAGAAACTCCTGGCGGACCGGACACGGGCGGTAGCAGACGAATATGGCTCGGCCATCAATCTGGATAATGGCGCCGGATTCGCCACCGTATCTTCATCCCTGATCGCCTTGCCGGGTGACCCGGGCCGCAATCCGGTCTGGCGCTTCGCGGGCGGTCCGCCGGACGAGACCGCTTTCTCTCCCGTTGATCTATCGGACTAGGCCTATGGCCAAGGAGAAACCCGCCAAACGCAAACCGAAGAGTGCGCCGCTCTCCAGCGATGCCATCATTGCCGCTGCCATCGATCTGCTGGACCGCGAGGGGCTGGACAATTTCTCCATCCGCAACATTGCCAAGGCCCTCGGCGTCTATCCCACTGCGCTTTACTGGCATGTGCCGAGCCGTCATCTCCTGATCGCCCGGCTGATCGCCGCCCTGTTTGCCGATGTGCTGCCGGAACCCGGGCCCGACTGGCAGGTTTGGCTGAAGGCCCTGTTCCGGCGGTACCGGGACGTGGTGCGCACGCATCCGAACATATCTCCCCTGATCGGCGGCCATCTGGTCTCCAGTGCAAGCGCCGACCTGAAACTGGTCGAAGGCATTCTTGCCACCCTCGCCCGGGCCGGTTTCGCGGGAGAGGATCTGGTGTCCGCCTATAATGCTGTCATTACCGGCCTGTGCGGCTATGCCACCCAGGAGTTCGCCCATGTCTTTCCCGATCCGGACGGCGATCTGAAAGCGTCCCTTACGGCCAGTGTCGAAGCTGCTGATCCTGCGCTTTACCCGACCCTGGCCGCGGAACGCCACCTGCTGCTGAACCGGGCGCTGGTACTGCGCTGGCAGAATGGAACCGAGTCTTCGCTTGAGCCCGGGTTCGAGATGTTTACGGACGCTCTGATCGCTGGTCTGGCGCAAAAAGTTCAACGCGACGGCAATCTCGAATAGCTTCTATTGTACACCGTACAATAATATGATTTTCTTCGCTCCAGAGCATGATCCACATTCAAAATCAGGAGCGGGCAGTGGCGGCTGAAATCAACGAAAACGGCGGAACATTTGGCAGCCACGGCGGGCCGATCGACGTTTTCTACATGCCGGAAGGCAGTAAGCGACACCCGACCGTCTCACACGGCAAGGGTGCCTGGATCTGGGATACCGAGGGACGACAATATCTGGATGCATGTTGCGGACCGGTGGCGACCAATCTCGGCCACGGCAACGAACGCGTCATCGCTGCCATGACCGATCAGGCGCACAAAATCTGTTTTGCCGGCCGGCAACATTTCGAGAACCAACCCAATATCGATCTCGCCAATCTGGTTTCTGAACATGCCGGCCCCGGCTTCGAGCGTGTCTTCGTCTGCTCTGGCGGATCTGAAGCGAACGAAGCCGCCATCAAGCTGGCAAGACAATACGCCATCTCTCAGGGTGAGACCGCGCGCTGCAAGGTTCTGGGCCGCGACCCCGGCTATCACGGCTCCACCCTCGGGGCCGCCGCGATCAGTGGCGACCCGGCCTCCGAAGCATTGTTCTCCGGTATGATGAAAGTGATGCCGAAAGTGCCGGCGCCCTTCAATTACCGGCTGCCGGACAATCACGACGCCGACAGTTATGCCCGGCATGCCGCCGCCATGCTTGAACAAGCCATCCTTGAAGAAGGCCCGGAAACGGTGCTGGCCTTCATCATGGAGCCGGTCGGGGGCCTCGCCACCGGCGCGCTGGTTGCACCCGACCATTATTACAAAGCGGTGCGGGACATCTGCACAAAGCATGGCGTACTGCTGATCTATGATGAGGTGATGTGCGGCGCCGGCCGAACCGGGACTTTCCTGTGTGCCGATCATTGGCCGGATGCGAAACCCGACATGATCACTTTGGCCAAGGGTATCGCGGCCGGCTACACACCGCTCGGCCTGGTGTTAGCACCGGCTGCCATGGTCGAAGCCGTCACCCGCACGGGCGGCTTCATGCACGGCCACACCTATGTCGCCAATCCGCTGAGTTGCGCCGTCGGTCATGCAGTGGTGAGCGAGCTGGTCGAAAACAACCTGATGGCAAATGCGACGAAGATGGGAGAGCGTCTGCGGGCCGGTTTGCGCGATCTGCAGACCCGCAGCGGTATTCTCGGCGACGTCCGTGGGCTCGGCCTGTTGAATGCCATAGAGATCGTGCGTGACAAGGAAACGAAGGAAATTCTGCCAGCCTCCCGGCAGGCGCTTTCACGGATGATCGAGATCGGCATGCAACATGGCCTGCTGCTCTATTCCCGGCGGACAGCAAACGGGAAATACGGCGAATGGCTGATGGTGACGCCGCCCCTCACCGTCACCGGAGACGAAGTGGACGAAATCGTCAGCCGCCTCGGGAAGACCCTCGCCGCCTTCGAAAGTGAGCTGGATTAACCCTTTTCATCGGATTGGTTCCCGCCTAGGCTTCACGCATTCCAAGGGGTGCCCGTACGGGCTGAGAGGCATTGCGCCGACCCTTCGAACCTGATCCGGGTCATGCCGGCGTAGGGATGGAAACGCGTTACCGCTCTTGCAGCCACACGCACCCCATTTATCCTGAAGCCTCCCCGGATCTCTGTGCAACCGACTGCAAGGGATCCACCTTATGAACAAGCACTCCCCCATCGCCGCCGTTACCACGGGACCGTTGCCGGCCTCGCGCAAGATCTATGTGCCGGGCAGCATCCACCCCGATATCCGCGTGCCGATGCGCGAAATCGCCGTACACCCTTCCGCCGGGGAGCCGCCGGTGACCGTCTATGATCCGTCCGGCCCCTATACCGACGCCGACGCCCATATCGATATCGAGGCTGGACTGCCTGCACTGCGCCGGGACTGGATCACCGCGCGGAGCAATGTCGAGACCTATCAGGGCCGCATCGTGAAGCCGGAAGACAACGGCAATGTCGGCGACGGCAATCTGGTGACGGAGTTCGGCGCCATCAAGCCGCCGCTGCGCGCCAAACCCGGCGAACGGCCGACCCAGCTCGCCTATGCCAGGGCCGGTATCATCACGGCGGAGATGGAGTTCGTCGCCATCCGCGAGAACCAGCTCCGCGAAGAGCTGAAACAGACCGCACGCGATGGTGAGGATTTTGGCGCCTCCATCCCGGACGTGGTGACACCCGAATTCGTCCGGGACGAGATTGCCCGGGGCCGGGCCATCATCCCGGCAAACATCAACCATCCGGAAACTGAACCCATGGCCATCGGGCGGAATTTCCTGGTCAAGGTGAACGCCAATATCGGCAATTCCGCCGTCACCTCCTCCGTCGCGGACGAGATCGACAAGATGGTTTGGGCCATCCGCTGGGGCGCCGACACGGTGATGGATCTTTCCACCGGGCGGAACATCCACAATATCCGCGAATGGATCATAAGGAACTCGTCGGTACCGATCGGCACCGTGCCACTCTATCAGGCTCTGGAGAAGGTCGACGGCGTTCCGGAAGCCCTGAGCTGGGAGGTCTATCGCGACACGCTGATCGAGCAGTGCGAACAGGGCGTCGACTATTTCACCATCCATGCCGGCGTCCGCCTGCCCTTCATTCCGCTCACCGTGGACCGGGTTACCGGGATCGTCAGCCGGGGCGGCTCGATCATGGCGAAATGGTGCCTGGCCCATCACAAGGAGAGCTTCCTCTACGAGAATTTCGAGGAAATCTGCGAAATCATGGCCGCCTACGACGTTTCCTTCTCGCTCGGGGACGGGTTGCGGCCGGGCTCAATCGCTGACGCCAACGACAAGGCTCAGTTCGCCGAGCTGGAGACGCTCGGGCAACTCACCAAGATAGCCTGGAAACATGATGTGCAGGTGATGATCGAGGGCCCGGGCCATGTGCCGATGCACAAGATCAAGGAGAACATGGACAAGCAGCTGGAGGCCTGCGACGAGGCCCCGTTCTATACGCTTGGCCCGCTGACCACCGATATCGCCCCCGGCTACGATCACATCACCAGCGGCATCGGCGCCGCCATGATCGGCTGGTTCGGCTGTGCCATGCTTTGCTATGTGACGCCTAAGGAGCATCTCGGCCTGCCGGACCGGGACGATGTGAAAACGGGTGTGATCACCTACCGCATTGCTGCCCACGCGGCGGATCTGGCGAAAGGTCATCCGGGAGCACAACGACGGGATGATGCGCTTTCACGGGCGCGCTTCGATTTCCGCTGGGAGGATCAGTTCAATCTGTCGCTCGATCCGGAGACGGCCCGCGACTTCCATGACCAGACATTGCCGAAGGAAGCACACAAGACGGTGCATTTCTGCTCCATGTGCGGTCCGAAATTCTGCTCGATGCGGATCTCGCACGAGCTGAAGGACGAGGCGAAACAAGGCATGGAAACCATGGCCGAGCTGTTCCGGGACAAGGGTAGCGAGATCTATCAGGCATCGAACGGCAAGGCCGGATAAGAGAAACCGGGTCCCGGATCAGCCGGGACCCGGACCAGCCATCTGCAACGCCCGGACCACGCAGAGCCGCGGGTCTGCTTCCCTGATTGTGTTTGTCCTACCTTATGTTTATATGGAGCGGCATTTCCTGCTGCCGTAGTGGCAGGTTCAGTCCATCACGGAAATAGACCGCCAGCCAGCAGGCGGGGAACCCATGGCACGACGCAGAAAAGTTTACGAAGGTAAGGCAAAGGACCTTTTCGAAGGCCCCGAGCCCGGCACCCTGATCCAGTATTTCAAGGATGACGCCACAGCTTTCAACGCAGAAAAGCAGGGCATCATCACTGGCAAGGGCGTGCTGAACAACCGCATCAGCGAGTATCTGATGACGCGGTTGACCGAAATCGGCATCCCGACGCATTTCATGCGTCGCCTGAACATGCGCGAGCAGCTCGTCCGTGAAGTCGAGATCATTCCGGTCGAGGTGGTGATCCGCAATGTCGCCGCAGGCTCAATCGCGAAGCGGTTCGGGCTAGAGGAAGGCACTCCGCTGCCGCGCTCGATCATCGAGTACTTTTACAAATCCGATGAGCTCGGCGATCCGATCATCTCCGAAGAGCACATCACCGCGTTCGGCTGGGCGACCACACAGGACATCGACGACATCGTCGCGCTATCGCTCCGGGTGAACGATTTCCTTTCCGGGCTGTTCATCGGCGTCGGTTTGCGCCTGGTCGATTTCAAGCTCGAATTCGGCCGGCTCTATACCGAGGACACATTGCAGATCGTACTGGCGGATGAAATCAGCCCGGACAATTGCCGGCTGTGGGATTCGAAAACCAACGAAAAGCTGGACAAGGACCGGTTCCGTCGCGATCTCGGTGGTGTCCGCGAGGCCTATCAGGAAGTTGCCCGCCGTCTCGGCGTCCTTCCCGAAGCCGGACCGATGGACCTCAAGGGTCCGAAAGCCATCCAGTAAAGCCGCACGTCGGCACGAACGACCAACTAATTGGTGAGAGCATGAAAGCCACTGTCCATGTCACGCTGAAAAACGGCGTTCTCGACCCGCAAGGGAAAGCCATCGAACATGCGCTCGGCGCACTCGGTTTCGGCGGCGTCAATCAGGTTCGCCAGGGCAAGTTCCTCGAACTCGATCTCGGCGAGACCGACGCGGAGAAGGCCCGCGCCCAGGTAACCGACATGTGCGAGAAGCTGCTCGCCAATACCGTTATCGAGAACTACACGGTCGAGATCGAGGGCTGAGGGCGGCTTCATGGCCCCCCGCCGCATCCTCCGCCTTACCGACGCCCCGCACCATCTCGACACAGTTGTCGCGTGGAATCATGCGGAATGGGGTGTGACCGCCGGCCGGTCTCTGTCCGTTACCGAGGGCTGGTTCCAGGACATGATCCGGAAACCGAGCGAAGAATGCGTCATCGCAGAGCGGGATGGTGTTGCGCTCGGCATAGCCTGCCTCGTCGATCACGACCTTGAGGAACGGCCGGACCTGCTTCACTGGCTCGCCAGCGTCTATGTTGACCCGGCGTTTCGGAGAACAGGCCTCGGCAGCGCACTCGTCGGCGCGGTCGAACGTGAAGCTGCCGCGCGCAACATCAAACACCTGCATCTCTATACGCATACAGCCGAACCGCTTTATCAGCGCCTCGGCTGGACCGTTAGCGAGCGGTTCAATCTTGATGAAGACGCGTTCGCGCTGATGATCAAGGACCCGCGCGGCTAGGCGACCGAATAGCGGTTCTTCCCGTTCTTCTTCGCGTCATACATGGCCTTGTCCGCGCGTTTGATGAGCGAATCCGGCGTGTCCGAGGCACCGTTGAAAAAGGCAATGCCGATGCTGGCCCCGATATTCGTGCCACCTTCCTCAAAGCTGAATTCATCGGAAAAACTGTTCAGCAGGCGTTCCGCCAACGGCGCCACGACATCCCGAAAGCCAAGGCCAGTCAGCAGAACGAGGAATTCATCGCCTCCAATCCGGGATACCGTGTCCACTTCGCGGAAACATCCACGCATACGATTAGCCACCTCCTTCAGAACCTGATCCCCAGCATCGTGGCCATAAGTATCGTTAACCGGCTTGAAACCATCCAGATCGACATAAAAGACAGCCATGAGGGTCTGGCTGCGTTGGGCCTGCGCCATAGCCTGATTCAATCGATCGTGACAAAGCCGGAGCGTCGGTAATCCTGTCAGACTGTCGTGATTGGCGAGCTCCGCCATTTTTTGCTCTGACTCAGCGAGACGCGTCGCGAGAGTTTCGAGCTCGGCTGTCTGCCGCGCCATTCGCTCTTCCCGGTCACGCAATTCAAGAACCTGCATTTCCAGCTCTTCGCGGCTCCGGATCTGGCTTCTTTCAAGTTCCATCCGGTCGGTAATCTCATAGACCCAGCCAAGAATGCATTCCTCGCCGTGATAGGTGAACGGCCGACCGGAGACCAGGGCCCAGAAACGGCGCCCGTCACTTCTGAAAAGCTCCACCTCTTCGTTTTCAACAGCGCCGGCCTGCGTCATTTTCGCAATCACGCGGTTGCGCAGATCCGGATCGACATAATGATCTGCTGCGAGGATTTGCCGGATTTCCTCTTCCGACAGCCCCAGCATCTCGCGGATCTTTCTATTGGAGTACCGGCGGTGCCCGTCCTGGCCGATGATGTTTACCCCGATAGGGCTATCATCGAGGATTTGATGAATGTGGCGCTCCTGATCGAGGAGTGTTTCTTCAGAGCGCGCCTGTCCGGAAATATCCCTGAAGGTCAGGAGATAGCCGGTCTTTTGAAGCGGTAGGCCGCGTATCTCGCAGACAATGTCACCGGCCACGATTCGCCGACATTCGAGCGTATCGCCATTGGCGGCGGCTCCGATTATCGGCGCGGACCAACTGGTACCGCTCGCACCTGGCCCGTCAATCGCATCAAACAGCACGCCGATCGGCTGACCAACGGGAGAGCCGTTCAGCAACGGCCCGAAAAGCCTCGTGAAATGGGAATTGGCGGCACGGACTTTGTGCTGCTCATCAAACAGCAGCATACCTTGATCGATGGAGGTCAGAATCGTCTCGACTAAAGCGACATCGCTCGCGCTATTGACGTCGATTTTCTCCATCAAAACCGCCCCCGTCTTTCGCCAGCGCTGCCTTGATCGGCCTTCACCAGCTGTTTACTCTATTATTCGGGTTTCGCGTAAATCAACCTATTACTCACAACCATGGCCGCTATGACGCCTGCGTTGAATTAATCCGAGCAGCATCAGGCGCGTAGCTGAATCCACCGCCACGCCGGTGTCCCGACTTGCACTTCCGCGCGGCCTCCCGTACTTTCCGCCGCGCCGATCCAGCCCCAAATAAGAGGCCCCTGCGTTGAAATCAGCGATCATCGTCTTCCCAGGCACGAACCGAGAGCGCGACATGGCGATTGCGCTCGAACAGGCCAGCGGCAAGGCGCCGCTCATGGTGTGGCATAAAGACAGTGAAATCCCCGATGTGGACCTGATCGTGGTCCCCGGCGGTTTCTCCTATGGCGACTATCTGCGCGCCGGTGCCATGGCCGCCCATTCCCCTGTGCTCCGCAGCCTGAAGGAAAAGGCAGCGAAAGGCACGCCGGTCATGGGGGTCTGCAATGGCTTCCAGGTGCTGACGGAAACCGGCCTGCTGCCGGGCGTGCTGATGCGCAATGCCGGCCTCAAATTCATCTGCCGCAATGTCGGCCTGAAGGTCGAGACCAGCCAGTCTCTCTTCACCGGCGGTTACGAAGACGGGCAGGTTCTGTCGATCCCGGTCGCCCACAATGACGGCAACTATTTCGCCGACAATGAAACGCTGGACCGGATCGAGCAGGACGGTCAGGTCGCGTTCCGCTATGTCGACGAAGACGGTGCGATGACCGAGGCCGGAAACCCCAATGGTTCCGCCCGCAACATCGCCGGCGTGTTCAACAAGGACAAGACGGTGCTCGGCTTCATGCCGCACCCGGAAAACGCAATCGACAGCGCGGTCGGCGGCACCGACGGGCGCGGTCTCTTCGACGGACTGGTGAGGGCCCTCTCGTGAGCATTTCCAATACGGCAATCACCCCGGAAATCGTCGCCGAACACGGCCTTTCCGAAGACGAATACGCAAGCATCCTGAAGATCCTTGGCCGCGAGCCGAACATGACGGAACTCGGTGTGTTCTCCGCCATGTATTCCGAGCATTGCTCCTACAAGAGCTCGAAGAAATGGTTGAAGACGCTTCCGACCGAAGCGCCGCATGTCATCCAGGGTCCGGGTGAGAATGCCGGCGTAATCGATATCGGCGACGGCGAGGCCGCGATCTTCAAGATCGAGAGCCACAACCACCCGAGCTTTATCGAGCCTTATCAGGGCGCGGCGACCGGTGTCGGCGGCATCCTGCGCGATGTCTTCACCATGGGCGCGCGGCCGATCGCCAACCTGAACGCCCTGCGTTTCGGCAGCCCGGATCATCCGAAGACCCGGCATCTGGTCGGCGGCGTGGTCGCCGGCATTGCCGGATACGGCAACTGCATGGGAATTCCGACGGTCGCGGGTGAAGTGAACTTTCACCCAGCCTATAACGGCAACATTCTGGTCAACGCGATGACAGTCGGGCTCGCCCCGGCGGACCGGATTTTCTACTCGGCCGCCGCCGGTGCCGGGAACCCGGTGATCTATGTCGGCGCGAAGACTGGCCGTGACGGCATTCACGGCGCGACCATGTCCTCGACCGAGTTCAACGAGGATTCGGAAGAAAAGCGCCCGACCGTGCAGGTCGGCGATCCGTTCACCGAAAAATTGCTGCTGGAAGCCTGCCTGGAGCTGATGGCGACCGACACCATCATCGCCATTCAGGACATGGGCGCAGCAGGCCTCACCTCTTCTGCTGTCGAGATGGCGGGTAAAGGCGGCCTCGGAATCGAGATGGACCTGGCCAAAGTCCCGGCCCGCGAAGAGAACATGACACCCTATGAGCTGATGCTCTCCGAGAGCCAGGAGCGCATGCTGATCATTCTGAAGCCGGATGCGGCTTCGGAAGCCGAGGCACGGGCGATCTTCGACAAGTGGGAGCTGGACTTCGCCGTTATCGGCACCCTGACCACCACGGGCCACCTGGTTCTGAAAATGGGCGACGAGCTGGTCGGCGACATTCCTATCGCGCCAATGGTCGACGAATCCCCTGAATATGACCGCCCGTGGGAGCAGACACCCGCCGCCCCTGTCGTCGATGCCGCGAGCGTTCCGGTACCCGACAGCCTTACCGCGAAGCTGAAAGACCTGATCGGAACACCGGATCTGTGCAGCCGGCGCTGGGTCTGGGAACAGTACGATCACCTGATCATGGGCGACACGGCGATCCGTCCTGGCGGCGATGCCGCCATGGTGCGTGTGCGCGACAGCAAGAAGGGTCTCGCCCTCACCGTCGACTGCACGCCGCGCTACGTGAAAGCAGATCCCGAAACAGGTGGTGCCCAGGCTGTGGCGGAAACCTGGCGGAACATCACCGCGACCGGCGCCAAGCCGCTGGCCATCACCAACAACATGAATTTCGGCAACCCGCAGAAGCCACAGATCATGGGCCAGTTCGTCGGCGCCATTAATGGTATGCGGGCGGCCTGCATCGCGCTCGACTACCCGGTCGTCTCCGGCAACGTCTCGCTCTACAACGAGACCGAAGGCGCCGCCATCCTGCCGACCCCTGTGATCGGCGGCGTTGGCGTCATCGCCGATATCGCGAAGCGCGGCACCGTCGCCTTCAAGGCAGCGGATGAAGCCATCGTCGTGATTGGCGAGACCACGGGTTGGCTCGGCCAGTCCATCTATCTCCGTGAAATTGAAGGCCGCGAGGAAGGTGCTCCGCCGCCGGTCGATCTCGCTCTGGAGAAAAAGAACGGCGATTTCGTTCGCGGCCTGATCGAGACAAGCAAGGTGACTGCCTGTCACGATGTGTCCGACGGCGGCCTCGCCATAGCGCTCGCGGAAATGGCGCTCGGCGCCAAGGGACTCGGTGCGGATGTTACGCCGGAAGGCGATCTGCCGGCCCATGCCTGGGCTTTCGGCGAGGATCAGGCGCGCTATGTGGTTACGGCGAAGGACGCGGACAGCATCCTGAAAGCGGCAGCGGATGCAGGGGTTCCGGCAGCCGTCATTGGCAAGACAACCGGCACTGGTGAATTGAAACTCGGCACCGGTGACTCCATATCCGTCTCAATGCTACGTTCTCGGTTCGAGGATTGGCTGCCGAACTTCATGGCTGCCTCCTGAGAGCGACGAGACAAGAAACCTGAACGGGAAACAAGGATAAGAACGCATGGCAATGGAAGCCGGAGAGATCGAACGCCTCATCAAGGAGACGTTCCCCGACGCTCAGGTCACGATTGAAGATCTGCGTGGGGATGGCGACCACTACGCCTGCCACGTTCTGTCTACCGCCTTCGAGGGCAAGACCCGTATCCAGCAGCATCAGATGGTCTATGCGGCCCTCCAGGGCCGGATGGGCAACGAGCTGCACGCCCTCGCCCTGCAGACCGGCACGCCGGCCTGAAACGAACCAGCATTACCCGCTAAACCTTACGGCACACGGACCCATGAAAGGACCACGCCATGCTTGATGAAAACACCCGCCAGAGAATCCAGGACGAAATCGGCGGCACGGACGTCGTTCTCTTCATGAAGGGCACGCCCGTCTTCCCGCAATGCGGTTTCTCCGCCGCCGTTGTCGGCGTACTCAGCCATATCGGCGTGAAGTTCAAAGGCATCAACGTCCTTGAAGATCCGGCCGTGCGCGAAGGCATCAAGGAATTCTCCAACTGGCCGACCATTCCGCAGCTCTACGTGAAGAACGAGTTTGTCGGCGGCTGCGACATCATCCGCGAGATGTACGAAACCGGCGAGCTGATGGAAATGTTCAAGAGCAAAGACATCGACGCACAGATCGGCGCCGAAGCGTAAGCGCGTTTAACTCGCCGCACCCCAGGTATTAGAACGAGGACGTATATTGAATAGATGCGTCCTCGTTTCTTTCGAGGCCCTCTCAGACGCTAAAAACTTCCCAATACCAGACCCACACCAGCATCGCGATCGTCCACACGGCCATCATCCCGTAGGTGATCAGATTCGCATTCCGCAGGTGCAGATTGAGCGCAAATCTATCAAGCCGCCGTCTCAGCAGGACAATCACCCCAAACTCCGTCTTCCAGGACGCAAAAAAGAACGGAACGAGCAGGACTAGATAGGCAAATGGAAAAATCCAGTTCGGGCCGGGTCCCGGCAACACCCACGGCGCATCAAGTACATAATCCAGAGCGCTACTTGCGGACGGCGCAAGCATATCTCTGCCCATCTCGGCCACAATCGCAACGGCCACCCACGCAAACGGCACTCCGACCAACGTAGAGACAAGATTCGCCACGAGAGAGAGCCAGATCGCTTCGCCTTTCCTCATTTGCATATGGGAAGAGAGATAAGCTCCCTCGAACCAGACAATCGGGACCAGTGAAACTGCGAATATAGGCACGGTCAGAAAAAAGATAGGCACCCCAACATTCGCCCAAGCGGCGTTCGGAAGGGCGACCAACGTAGCCGCCGCAAGCAGAATATGTATTAAGCATCGCATTGCATATTTCCATGCGGGTTCAGGTACCAGTCCTGATCGAAGCGTCCGTGATCTGTTCACCATCCGCAACACACGATGATTTCGGTGGGGCCTCCTCGTACAAAGCGGCAGCGACGTCAAACCCTGGATCAGCGAATCCTCGGAGCCGTGACCTAGATTCCAAGATACCCGTTTTCGCGGGAATGAAGAGATTAGAAAGGCCGGCACGAACCGACCTTTTTGCATTCCACGATAGAGTGGATCACCCTCCCCGGTCCTCTCCATTCAGTTTTTCAAGGTTCTCGAGAAATTGGGATAGGTAGCGGTTGAACCGTTGCACATCCTTTTCGGACAATCCTGCCAACAGCATACGCTGCCGCTCTAGCGCCACCTCCAGTACCTTGGCATGCAGCGCATGCCCCTCTGGCGTCAAGAACCAGTCCCGCCGCCGCACGCCATCGCCCGGCGCTGCGAGGCCGTCCTTCTCAAGCCGACGTAAACACCGACTGACCGCCGCCTTATCGATCCCTATGATCCGCGCCGCGTGACTGACGCTGCTCCCCGGCTCTCGCGTCAGCATGACCAGCATGCGCCAGTCCATGGCGCCGATTCCGAAATGCTCCCGATAGTATCGCGCGGCACTGCGGGTAAAGCGGTTGGCAGCGAAGGTCAGCAGCACCGTCGGCGAACGGCTGAAGCTCAGCGTCACCTGCGCCTCCCCGCCCGCCATGTCCTCGACGGCAACGAGGAAGAGAGAGTCCGGAAGATCCTTGGTTTCGTCCATCATCGCGGCCCATCAAACTCCATCCATCACCCCAGGCAGCATCCCAGAGAGAGCCTGTTGACTCAACAACACAGCTCTGTTGACATGACAACAAAATGGAAGAACGAGGGTTTTGGGATGGAAACGATCAGCGTCACTTGGATCCTCACGGACGGGTCGCGGCGGAGCGCCGAGGTGGTGACCGGCGGCAATCTGATGCAGGCAGCACTCGACAACGGTATCGATGGCATCGTCGGTCAGTGCGGCGGCAGCCTCGCCTGCGCGACCTGCCACGTCACCGTCGAAAATGCGCCGGCACCCCTGCCGGAGATCGCACCGGACGAGGACGACATGCTCGACATGGCCGAGCCCGAGCGGGTGCGCGCGAGCCGCCTCTCCTGCCAGCTCATCGCTGCGCCGGAGCTCGACGGTATCGTGCTGCGCGTGCCCTGACGCCCGACGGAGAGACCACATGTCCAACGCCCCCGCCTACGAAATCGATCCGAACGCCTTCTGGAAGGATCCCTACCCGGATCTGAAACGGATGCGCGCCGAGGCGCCGATCGCCTATGTCCCGCAACTCGGCGCCACCCTGCTCACCCGCCGCGACGACATCTTCGAGAATGAGAAAAAGATCGAGATCTTCTCCTCCGACCAGCCGCAGGGCCTGATGACCTTGCTGATGGGGCAGAACCTGATGCGCAAGGACGGCGCAGCACACATGGCCGAGCGCAAGGCAATCTTCCCCTCGGTCTCCCCGAAGACGGTGAAGGCTGTCTGGAAGGCCGCCTTCGAAAAGCAGACCGCGAAGGCGCTCGAGGAGCTTCATCCCCTCGGCGCGGCCGACATGGTCAAGGATATCGCGAAACGGATCTCCGGCGAGGCGCTGAAGGCCATCACCGGGCTTACCAGCATGAGCTGGCAGGAAATGGACCGCGTCAGCCAGGGCATGATCGACGGTTGCGCCAATTATGCCGGAGACCGGGACGTGGAAGCGCGCTGCCACGACTGCACGGCCTCCATCGACCGCCATATCGACGAGATGATCCCGCTGCTCCGTGAGAGGCCGGACAGCTCGATGCTTTCCGTGCAGATCCAAGCCGGTTTGCCCGAGGAGTCCGTCCGGGCAAACATCAAATTGGCCATCTCCGGCGGACAGAACGAACCGCGCGACGTGATCGCAGGCCTCGTCTGGACCCTGCTGACCCATCCAGAGCAGCTCACGCTGATCCGAACCGGCGGAGCCACCTGGCTTCAGGCCTTCGAGGAATATACCCGCTGGATTTCCCCCATCGGCATGTCCCCGCGCCGGATTGCACAGCGATACACGCTGAAAGGCGTCACGTTCGAGCCGGAGGACAGGGTGTTCCTGATGTTCGGTTCCGGCAATCGGGACGGGTCTGTGTTCGACGAGCCGGACACATTCGACATGACCCGCAACACATCCGCCTCCATCGCCTTCGGCGCGGGACCGCATTTCTGTGCCGGCGCCTGGGCTTCCCGATGCCTGATCGCGGAGGTGGCTCTGCCGATGATCTTCGAGCGCCTGCCGGACCTCTCACTTGCGGGCGATGTCCCGTTCGGTGGCTGGGCTTTTCGTGGACCGCTGGAGATGCCGGTGAAGTGGTCAGCACCTGCCGGTTAGACTGGATTAGCTTCTATACGGCACACTTTGATAGGTGGCGGACATTAAGCGTCAGAACGATTCGCTATTTTTGCGGGCATTACTTCACTCCAAGCGCCGCCTTTATTCTCTCCTTATCAAGTAGCTCTGAGAACTTACTCAATTTTTTAAGAACATCTGGGTTTGATGCCAGCTCCATACTGGCGACTTCACCGAGGACGCCAAAACTCTGTTGGAATACATTGCCGTTCTCATATGTCCGCGCATTTTTGAGTGGCTCAAGACAGCGAGTAGAAACGAGATCAGTGAACAAGTCGGCCACTTTCTTGTTGGCCAAGGCGACGTCGCTTTCGGCTGGCGGCGAATCCAGAGCCAGATCTGGATGATTCGCGACTGAGTAGAAAAACCACTTCATGAGCTCCGTGCGTTCCTGCCTGGTTGTTGACGTAACCAAGCACTTTGACGCTTCATCGGTGAACGGACCAGCGGCCGCTGGCAGAGGCCCAACGCCCAGAAAAAACACAAACACTCCAGTCGCAAGTCTCTCAAACCTCATCACGAATTCTCCAATTCTTGGCACCCGTATCGAAGTGCGAAATGACGCACTCCGCTGCAGGAGTTACTATACTACTGTCCGAATTTACTACTTCTTGCGACCCGGCCGAAACAACCGCCCATCGATTGCCAGCAAGCCAACCGCGATCAGCCCCATCCCGGCGAAATGGCTTGGCGCCAGGGACTCACCGAGGAACGTCACGCCGAGCAGGATGGCGCTGACCGGTACCAGCAAGGTGACCAGCATCAGGTTCATCGCCCCTGCCCGCTTCAGCAGCTCAAAATAGAGGATATAGGCGAAGGCCGTGCAGAGCAGGGCCAGACCAATGAGAGCGGCGATGGTTGTCCCGCTCGGTACCGGCAATTCCCATGGCCGGTCGACAAGAACGACAGCGGGTATCATGAGAATGCTCGATGCCGTCACCTGACCCGCCGCTGTCTGGGCGGGCTTAACGCCCATCCCCTTGAAGCGCCGTCCAAAAACACCGCCAAAGGCATAACTGAGCGCCGCCCCCAGAAGCGCGAGCTGACCAATAATCGTGCCGGAGAACCCTTCTGTCAGGTCATCACCGATCATCAGCGCAACGCCACCGAAGCCGAACACCACGCCAAACACGCGCAGCGGGGTGATGCGTTCATCGTCGGTCAGGAAATGCGCCACCAGAACACCGAAAATCGGGGTTGCGGCGAGGAAGATCGAGGCAAGGCCGCTGGCGATCTGGGTCTGACCGAAGACAATCAGGGAGAACGGCACGGCATTGTTCAGCAAGCCCATGAACAGGAATGCCCGCAGGATCTTCCAGTCCGTCGGCATGCGCAGACCGAAGAGTGGCAGGGCAATCTGCATGGCAATTGCTGCCAGCCCCACACGGACCAGCACCATGGTCAGCGGCGGCACCTCGTGGATTGCCACCTCGACGAAGAAGAACGACCCGCCCCAGACAGCCGAGAGCAGGATGAGAATACCCCATTCCACCGGTCCCATTGTGAGATTGACCTTGGCGTTCATGTCCGTTCCTGACCTCATCTACTCAAACTGACTTCAATCGTCCCGGCCACTCTAAGCGGCGCAAAAAGAGGCGCCGCCGCAAAACGGGCACGGAAACGGCAAATAGCACATGCTGGCCGGAACGCTTCTCCGTTTCTTGCGCGGCTTATCGCCAATGCCAATTCGGCGATTGAGCAGCGTGAGGCCTCTGACTAGTGTGTACCGCAAAAATCAAGGGAGTGACGCTTATGCAGGCGCGCGAAAGCCGGCCCGGAGTTGCACCGGTTCTGGATATTCTGAAAGACCGGTTTGCAGACCGGTTCTCAACAGCTCCAGCCGTCCTTGACCGGCATGGCCAGGACGAGAGCTATCACAAGTCCCTGCCCCCGGAGGGTGTGGTCTTCGCCAACAGCACCGAAGAGGTCGCGGAAGTGGTGAAGCTCTGCGCCGAGCATGGCGTTCCGGTCATTCCTTTCGGCACCGGCACTTCCCTCGAAGGCCATATCGGCGCGGTCATGGGCGGCATCTGCATCGATCTCTCGAACATGAATGCGGTCCTTGAAGTCAACGCCGAGGACCTGGATTGTCTGGTACAGGCCGGCGTCACCCGCAAGCAGCTCAACACCCATTTGCGCGACCAGGGTCTGTTCTTCCCGATCGATCCCGGCGCCGATGCCTCGATCGGCGGCATGGCGGCGACCCGCGCTTCCGGCACCAACGCCGTGCGCTACGGCACCATGCGCGAGAACGTGCTCTCCCTAACCGTGGTGACGGCGAACGGCGAAATCATCCGCACCGCCCGCCGAGCCCGGAAATCATCCGCCGGATACGACCTGACACGGTTGTTTGTCGGCTCCGAAGGCACGCTCGGCGTGATCACCGAAGTCGCGCTCAAGCTCTATGGCATTCCAGAAGCAACCTCCGCCGCCGTCTGTCAGTTCGACGATCTGGAGAGTGCCGTCAGTACGGTGATCCTGACCATCCAGTCCGGCGTGCCGATGGCCCGCATCGAGTTGCTGAATGACGATCAGATGGAAGCCTGCATCCGGTTCTCCAAGCTCGAGGGCTATGAGAAGAAGCCGACCCTGTTCTTCGAGTTCCACGGCAGCGAGACCGCCGTAAAGGAACAGGCCGAGATGGTCGAAGGGATCGCCACCGAATTCGGCGGCAGTGCTTTCCAGTGGGCGGAGAAGGCAGAGGACCGGAACAAGCTCTGGGAAGCCCGGCACAATGTGCATTACGCCATCAAATCCATGCGCCCTAACTGCGAGGTGATGGCGACCGATATCTGCGTGCCGATCTCGCGGCTGGCGGAAGCCATCCTGGCGGCCCAGAAGGACCTGACCGAAAACGGCCTGACCGCCGGCATCGTCGGCCATGTCGGCGACGGCAATTTCCATGTCGGCTACTGCATCGACCCGAACAATGCCAATGAGGTCGCCGCCGCCAAGGGCCATAACGAGCGTATGGTGTTCCGGGCGCTGGAGATGGACGGCACCTGTACCGGCGAGCACGGCATCGGCCAGGGCAAGATGCGCTACATGGAAGCCGAACACGGGTTGGCCCTCAACGCCATGAGGGCGATCAAGCAGGCGCTGGACCCGCAGAACATCATGAATCCCGGCAAGGTTCTGCCCGCCTGAGCCTCAACCACGTCCCAGACAGCGAGACAGACATGCCCCAACCGACCGGCACCATGAAAGCCATTGAGGCTTCGGCCTTCTCCATCGACAGCCTGAGCCTCGTGGAGCGCCCGATCCCCGCTCCCCGACGCGGCGAGATCCTGATCCGGGTGAATGCCGTCACTCTGAACTACCGCGATCTGGCGGTGCTCGGCGGCACCTACATGCCGACCCTGCCGATGCCCTATGTGCCCTGCTCTGATTGCTGCGGCACCGTGGTCGCTGTGGGTGAGGACGTCAGTCTGTTCAAGGAAGGCGACCGGGTTGTGCCCTGTTACATCCAGGGCTGGCGTGACGGCAAGGTGACCCAGCAGCAGCGTACGAAGCAGACCCTCGGCGGCCCGCTCCCCGGCGTGCTCCGGGAATATATCGCGGTCCCGGCCGACGAGGTGATCCCGGCTCCGGCAAATCTCAGCGATGCCGAGGCCGCAACACTGCCGATTGCGGCCCTGACAGCCTGGACCTGCCTGCAGCAGGGCGGCCTGAAAAGCGGTGATCGGGTGCTTGTGGAAGGCACCGGTGGCGTCGCCCTCTTCGCCCTGCAACTCGCCAAGGCGGCCGGTGCGGAAGTCGTTGCCCTCACCTCAACCGCCAAGAAGGCGGCCATGCTGAAGAAGCTCGGCGCCGATCATGTGGTCAATTACCGCGAGACGCCGGAATGGGGCGCCGCGGTGAAGGACGTAACCGGCGGGCACGGCGTCGACATCGTCGTCGAGACCACCGGCAGCACCCTTGCCCAATCCTTCGCTGCCGTTGCCTTCGGCGGCTTTATCGGCGTGATCGGTTTCGTCGGTGGCGCGGAAGTGCCGTTGAACGTGTTGCAGCTCATCGGCCCGAATGTGCGGATGGAAGGCGTCGTGGTCGGCTCTCAGGCCGGGCTGCGCGATCTCGCCCGGGCGATGGACCTGCACGGCATCAAGCCGGTGATCGACAGCACGTTCCCGATCGAAAAAGCCGCCGATGCCTTCCAGCACATGAAACAGGCCGGGCATATCGGCAAGATCGTCGTCACCCTCTGACGCCGGACCGCCGAGAAAGACCGCCTCCCGAATAGAAGGCGGCCTTTTGTTTTGGTCGGTAGACGGTCAGGCCATCATCAGCCCGAGACCGGCGGCGGCTGTCAGGCCACCGGCGCCGCGCATAACGGCGGTCGCCAGAGCGGCGCGCTCCGAGAACAGCTTTTCCGCCATCAAACCGGCACCAAGCCCAGCAATATGCAGCAGCGCGGTCGCGGCAACAAAGCCGGCACCATAGGCAAGCGCCGTCGCGCCGCCAATATCACCGCCATGGGCGTATCCGTGGAACAGTGCGAAGGCACCAACGATAACGGCACCGACCGTGACCGGAAGCTTCACCGCGCAGGCGACCAGCAGGCCGAGCGCAACGACGGAGGCAAGGATCGCAGGCTCCACCAACGGCAGGGCGACGCCCGACAGTGCAAGCACAAACCCCAGCGCCATGCAGCCGACGAAGGCCAGCGGCACGCCAACCAGTGCCCGGCCGCCCATCTGGAAAGCCCAGATCCCGACCGCGACCATCGCCAGGATATGATCCGCTCCGACCATCGGGTGGGACAGCCCCGCCGAGAACGAGCCATGCCCTGCCGGATTAAGATGGGCCAGGGAGGGAGATGCGCTGGCCACAAGAATTGCAGCGCCAAGGGAAATGGCTTTAATCATGTCTGTGATCCTTTGATGAAGTCGATCATGCGTCCCGGAATGGGTCACGCAGTCCAACGCTTGCACACAAGGTTAACGAAGCCAAGAGGCCCCTCCGCAATGTCTGATACCCTGCCCGAAATCCGCGCCATTCTCGAAGCCTCCCCTTACGCTTATGAGGTAATGGAGTGCGATCCCGACCTCGCCGACACGGCCGTCTTTTGCGAACGGTATGGCAAGGCACCGGAAGATTCGGCCAACACGATTCTTGTCCGCTCCAAGACGGGCGATCTGAAATATGCCGCCTGCGTGGTGCTGGCGACGCATCGGCTGGACGTGAACAAGGTGGTGCGGAAGAAGCTGGAAGCGCGGAAGGTGTCATTCGCCAGTGCGGAGGAGACGAAAGATCTGACCGGTCAGGAAATCGGCGGCGTCACGGCACTGGGACTTCCGGCGGACCTCCCGCTCTGGATTGATGCGGACGTGATGGCCCGGAAAGAGATCATCCTTGGCGGCGGAAACAGATCCTCGAAACTGATCGTCGATCCGAGGTTGCTGACGGATCAGCCGATGGCGGAAGTCGTCGAGGGGCTGGCCAATCCCATCGCTCTGTCGTCTTAGATCGTCATTCCCGCGAAACCGGTGTCCAATTACTCTCGCTGTTTCCCTTCGAAAGCCTCCTGTCCGCGTAACTCCCGTGTCAGGCTGACCGCAAGTCCAGCGCCCCCGCACCATGGATCGGTCCATTTCCCGGTGCCTGCACGAGGACCGACAGTCGGTCCGTCGGCATGCTGGCGGCGTTGCCCGGAATACGGAGTATATCCGCCTTGCCGTCCCAGGTTCCGAGCGACCGATAGAACCGGACCACGGCGAAATCCTCCAGCGTGCGACCTCGGTTCTCCCCGCGCGGGACTTCGGTCACATGGCGGTCATCGCTGCCGACAAGGAACAGCTCGGTGCCCGCATAATCCCCGCCCTGCTCCGCATCCAGCAGCAGTTCGAAATCCTCGCCGTTCCGGTTGAGCGTAACGGCGAGACCGGGTCCGCCGCGCTGGGCCCGGCGCCGATCCAGTTCCTGCAGCACGATGGAGCGCCGGGAGCCAACGAGGTCCGCCTCCCCGTCGATCACGAGCTGCGGCGTGTAGATCGTGCGGAGCTTCATGGCATGGGCATAGCGCCGCTGCCGGTCGCTCATCTCCTTGGAGGAGAACGGGTCCTCCCAGCCAATATAGTTCCAGTAATCGACATGGTAGGCGAGCGCGATCACGTCCGGCGCTTTCGCCAGCTCGCCGAGCAGTTCATCCGCCGGCGGGCAGGAGGAGCAGCCCTGACTGGTGAAAAGCTCAAGGACGATCGGGCCGGACCGGCGGGTTGCCGCCATCACGGGCCGGGTGGGACGCGCCAGGGCCGCAAAGCCGAGGGCGCCAGCGGCGGCGATGCCGCCAAGGAGGGTGCGTCGCGTGGTCATCATGGGAGATGACGATATGCGCTCTTTCAGCCCGGCTCGAATCAACACCCGTCACGGGCGAGTGACCGGCCCGTTCAGGGTTCAGAGGCTGAAATTGAACGCCACCGGAGTCTGCGTGCCAACGCCGACAATGGAAAGATGTGAAAATCCGCCTTCCCAAAACCGGCACTAACGGCGGATGGGGCAAACTTGGCAGGCCATCACACTTTGAACGGCCCGCCAGCCCTGAGACCCGGTTGTGCTGCTCTTCTAGACAGACCTGATATCGGTGACGGTCTCCGCACCGAACTTTTCGCCGATCATGTGCGCAACTATTTTGGCCCCGACAGCGGCCGGGTCGGCCAGCGCGCCGGTTTCCTTCAATTCGACAAACTGGGCACGCAGCGCGAAATCCTCTTCCGAGCTCCCCCGGATCGTCGACTGCATACCGGTATCGAGCACGCCAGGCGCGAGGCTCTCGATCTTCATCCCCGGCAGCGCATCCTCACGCACCCCGTTCGCATGTTGGTCGAGCGCCGCCTTGGTCGCGCAGTAGACGCTCCAGCCGGTATAGGCGTGTCGTCCGGCGCCGCTGGAGATATGTGCCAGCCGCCGGTCGGAAAGATGAGTGCTCGCCGCCGCGAATGCGTCCGCAAGGACCAGAGCCGCGCTGATATTCACGGTGACGGCCCGGGCGATTGCAACAGCACCCTGCCGGCCTAGTGGCGCAATCGGCTCAACGATCCCCGCATTGTTGATCAGCAGCGCACTTTCCGCTCCCTTCAAGAAGCTTTCCAGCTCCCCGCCATCCAGCCAGGCGGCAAGCGCGTCTGCATCCCCGAGATCGAGCGCAACCTGCTCCAGACCCGCCTCAAAGCCGGGCAAAGCGGAGCGGGAAAGGCCAAGCACATTGTACCCTTCCGCCAGCAGCGCCGCGGTAATCCCCGCGCCGAGCCCTTTGCTATGTCCTGTGACGATGGCTTTTTTCATGATGATCTCCCTCAGCAGTAAGGCAATTCGGCACCGAATGACATTTCCTCACATAGCATTCCACGCTGCCTTCGTCCCGCTTCTCGCATCTCCCACTCCCACTGCTTCAGCCCATCCCAAATACGCGTGAGGATTACGCAAGGTCGCTCCGGATCGTCAGCCGCAAATTATCCTTACGAGAGCTGAGGCCCTATCAATGTCTGAGCGAGAGCCGCTGCGCAGAAATACACACAGGAAAGCCTGAAAAATTGCTGTCCTTCCTCTTCGCCACATACAGTATAAATTAAAGACAGAGCCTATAGTGCGGAGAAGGGCATATATTCCTCATGACAAAAGAAAACAAAAAGCACACAAAAGTTGATGAGACCTTTTACCGCGACATCATTGGTAAGACGGCAGATGCAATCATCGCGATAGATGAACAAAAACAAATCATTTATATTAACCAATCTGCCGAAAACATGTTTGGCTATCAGTCAAAAGAGATCTTAGGCAAAGATCTTAATGTGCTGATTCCCTCCCGTTTCCATACCAGGCACAACATCGACATCGAAAACTTCGTCAATACCGGTCAGGATTCGCGGTTTATGGGGGACCGGGAAAGTTATATCGTCGGCCTCCATCTAGACGGCCACGAAATCAAGCTCGGCGCCAGTATCGTGCGCGTACAAAACGGAAGCAGCTATGTATTCGCAGCTATCTGCCGGGATGTCAGCAGGCGCATTGATCTGGTCGACGACCTGACGGAAATGGCGAGGATTGACCCTTTAACGGGACATCTGAACCGCAGAAGCTTTATGGAAATTGCAGTCAAGGAATGTGAGCGCGCCAACCGCCATTACATGAGTCTGGCTTGCTTGTTTTTCGACCTGGACCGCTTCAAATCCCTGAACGACCGATATGGGCACGATGCGGGAGATCATGTACTGCGCGAGTTCGCTGAACTGACAAGCAGTACACTTCGCTCCATCGACAGTTTTTGCAGATGGGGGGGCGAGGAATTCATTGCCCTTCTTCCGAATACAGATCTGGAGGGCGCCATAATCGTTGCGGAGCGGGCTCGCCGCAAAATTGAATCCCAATCCTTCGTTTTGCCGGATGCCAGCATTGTGGAACTTACGGTCAGCGTCGGCGCTAGCCATGCTACCGGTCCCGGTATCGATATAAACGAGCAGATCAAACGGGCTGACGAAGCGCTTTATGAGGCAAAGCGAGACGGACGAAACCGCGTAAAGGTTTCCGTCCATACAGACCATGGCGGTCCCTCTCAGGCGCCTGAGCGTCCCGACGCCTCCTGAAAAGGTGACGAAAAAGGGGTTAGCGCCAGCTCACGAATGAGACGTTCTGTCGCCGGCACCTCGAAAAGCCCCCATGACCACGCGGGCACCCTGCCCGACCAAGACTGGAATCAGGCTGGCACCGAGGCTCAACACCCAACCTTCCGCCCCTGGAGGCTGAAGTCCGATCACCGACGACAAGACTGGCAGGAAAACAGCTCCGAGAATCAATCCCGTGCACAGTATCAGCGCCCCCCAGATATACGGGTTGGCCGTAACCTCATTCTGGATCAGCCCTGTACCACGCCCCCGCATGTTGAAGACATGCCATAGCTGGGCGAAAGCCAACGTCAGGAAAGCGATGGTCACCGCGTCCTCTGGCGCATAATCGAGGCTCTGGAGTGCAACAATGAAAGCGCCAAGCGTGGCGACTGTAATCAGGGCACCGAACAGCGCGACCGAGAGCCATCGGCGACCGTCCAGGATAGCCTCCTTCGGATCGCGCGGTGGTCGGCGCATGATATCCGACCCGCCGTTGCCAACCCCGAGCGCGAAGGCCGGAAACACGTCCGTAACGAGGTTCAGATAGAGAATCTGCAGCGGCAGAAGCGGGAGCGGCAAGCCGCAGAGAGTCGCCACACCGATGACCAATATCTCGCTCAGATTGCAGGACATCAGATAAATGACGAACTTGCGGATATTGGAGAAAATTATCCGGCCGTGCCGCATCGCCTCGACGATCGACGGAAAAGCGTCATCCGTCAGCACCATATCCGCGGCTTCCCGGGCAACGTCGGTCCCGCGACGCCCCATGGCGATCCCGATATCCGCTTTTTTCAGAGCGGGAGCGTCGTTCACGCCGTCTCCAGTCATCGCCACAACCGCGCCGCTCTGCTGATAGAGCGAGACCAGCTCAAGTTTCTTCTTCGGACTAACCCGGGCGAAGATCGACGTGGCCAGAAGTCGCGCGTGATCATCCTTCGTACCGCCATCAAGGCTTTCAAGCTCATCCGGCCCCATGGCTGCGGCAGCTTCATCGGCAAGCCCGACCTGAGCGGCAACCGCCTTCGCCGTACCGATATGATCTCCGGTCAGCATCGCGACACGCACGCCAGCGGAGTGGCATGCGGCGATCGCATCCGCAACGTCAGCACGGGGCGGGTCGAGCAAACCGACAAGGCCAATCAGCGTCAGCTCCCGATAGGGTGCTTCGTCGGCGGCTTCGGCGGATTTCATGGCAAGAGCCAGAACGCGCAACCCGTCGCCGGTCATCACCTCGTTGCGCTGGTTCCAAGCCTTCCGGCTGTCCGCGTCCATCGCGACCGGACCGGCGTTCGTCAAAACATGAGTGCAGTGCTCGATAACCGTCTCGGGCGCGCCCTTAACCGCAACCAGGAAGCCGTCACCCGTTGCATGGGTCGTGGCCATCATCCTGGTTTCCGTCGCAAAAGGCTCCTCATGCACTTCCGGCATCAGGGACAGCAGTTCGTTCCGGTCGAGGTCGGCAGCGCGGCCGGCGACAAGCAGGGCCGTCTCCATCGGATCGCCGACACCCGGCGCGCCGTTCTCGGTTTCCGAAAGCTCCGCGTTACCGCAGAGAACACCGACGCGCAGCGCCATGTGGATTGGTTGCCCGGGTTGGATATCGACCCGGGCACCTTGCGAGCTTATCGACGGCGGCGCGCCGTCGTCGCCTGACGAGACATCGAACACGCCCTCTTCCAGTTGCAACCGGACGACCGTCATCCGGTTCTCGGTCAATGTTCCCGTCTTGTCCGTCAGGATGATCGTCGTCGCGCCGAGCGTCTCCACCGCCGACAGGTCCTTTATCAGCGCGTTTCGCCGGGCCATCCGCCACATGCCGCGGGCCAGTGCCACCGTGGCAACGATAGGAAGACCCTCGGGAACAGCGGCGACCGCCAGGGCGATGGCCGTATGGATCATCGGCACCAGATCCTGCCCGGCATAGAGACCCGTTATGGCTATGAGTACCGTCAGCCCCAGGGTGACAATCACCAGTTGCCCGCCCAACCGGTCGAGGCGCTTCTCCAGCGGAGACATCTCTCCCTCAGCCTCGTCCGCGAGTGCAGCGATCTGACCGAGTTCCGTGGCCATGCCCGTTGCGACGGTTACGCCAAGGCCATTGCCGCTGGTGACAGCAGTCCCCTTGAACGCCATACAGCTGCGGTCAGCGACCTCCGCGTCGGATGGCACCGCTTCAATATTTTTGACGACCGGCACGGACTCGCCGGTCAGGGCCGATTCATCGAGATGCAATCCGGTGTTTTCAACCAGTCTGAGATCTGCCGGGATGACATCGCCCGCCTCCAGAACAACGAGGTCTCCGGGCACGATGTCCTCGGCCGGAACCGTTATGGTCTGGCCCTCGCGGCGCAGCGTTGCCTGGACTTTAGCCAGGCGGCGCAGCGCTTCCATGGAGCGGACCGCCCTAAATTCGGTAACGAACCCGATCGTCGAATTGATGAAGAGAACCGCCAGGATGGCGCTTCCCTCGGCCCATTGCCCAAGGAAGACTGAAAGTGCTGCAGCGGCGATCAGAAGATAGACAACGACGCTGCGGAACTGGGCGGCGAGGATGGTCCATAAGTTTTTACGCTTGGCCGCACGCAACCGGTTTGGCCCGGCGCTCTGGCGCCGACGCCCGACATCCGCATCGCTCAACCCGATATCGGAGGCGACGTTGTATCCTTGGAGCACCTGCTCCGGCGTCAGGCTGTGCGGTGTCTCGATGGCCGACAGGTTTGGCTTTTTGTTGGTCGGCTCGCGCCGTGCCCGCGCGACAAGTGCCATTACACTGGTACCCGGTTTTTAGTGGCCACCCTGGATATCGCCTGTCCGGGATGCCCCCTTTGATTTCTTCCCGTCCTTGGCCGAGCCCGCGACTTCCTTCGGCCCGAGACAGACTGCGATCTCGTTCCGGTCGAGGGTTTCCCGTTCTTCCAGATCCGTAATCAAACGCGTGACCTTAGGCTCGTTCTCCTTGAGAAGATTCACCGCGCGCTCTTCCGCCGCAACAAGATAACGGCGGACGGCAACATCCGCTGCGGCCGCAGTTGCCTCCGAAAAGTGCCTTGGCTGCGCCATCTCGCGACCGAGGAAGGGATGGGACTCGCTCTCCCGCACATCGACCGGGCCGACTTCCTCTGACATACCCCAGCGCCCGACCATGGAGCGGGCGATCTGGGTCGCCATGCGGATGTCCTCATCGGCGCCCGAACTAACGGATCCAAGAAAGACCTGCTCCGCCGCTCTGCCACCGAGGATGACCATCAGCCGGTCATTCAGATATTCCTCCGTGAGAGTATGGCGTTCGATCTCGGGCAGCTGATGGGTACCGCCCAAGGCACGTCCGCGCGGGATGATCGTCACCTTGTGCAGCGGGTCTGCGCCGGGCAGGAAATAGGCGACGGCGGTATGCCCTGACTCATGTACCGCAAGCCGGTGCCGCTCCTCCGGATGGATGGCCAGCGTACGAACAGCACCCATGATGATGCGGTCACGCATCTCGTCGAAATGCCGGGGCTCGACCTTGAGCAAGCTCTCCCGCGCCGCCGCCATCGCAGCCTCGTTGACCAGATTTTTCAGGTCGGCGCCGGAAAAGCCCGGCGTTCCGGTTGCGACCAGATGCAGATCGACACTTTCGGCAAGCGGCACATTGCGGCAATGCACTTTCAGGATCGCCTCACGGCCCTTCAGGTCGGGGAGTTCCAGCGTCACGTGCCGGTCAAAGCGGCCGGGCCGCAGCAGCGCAGGATCGAGCACGTCGGGCCGGTTGGTAGCGGCCAGAACGACTACAGCCTCATGACCCTCGAAGCCGTCCATTTCCGCAAGAATCTGGTTCAGTGTCTGCTCGCGCTCGTCATGCCCGCCACCGAGACCGGCGCCACGCACCCGGCCGACACTGTCGAGCTCGTCAATAAAGATTATAGCCGGAGCCGCTTTCTTGGCCTCGTCGAACAGGGTGCGGACGCGCGAGGCGCCGACACCGACAAACATCTCGATAAACTCGGAGGCTGACATATGGAAGAACGGCACTCCCGCCTCCCCCGCCAACGCCCGGGCCAGCATGGTCTTGCCGGTGCCCGGTGGTCCCTGTAGCAGAATGCCGTGCGGCACTTCCGCGCCAAGCCGCTGATAGCGCTCCGCGTCACGCAGGAATTCCAGCAATTCTGAGACCTCGGCCTTGGCATTCTCCTGGCCTGCGACATCGGCGAAGCGGATCTTCGGCGTCTCGGCCTTTGTCACGGACTTCATCCGGCCTCGCAGGAAATCCCCTGCTCCTCCCCGGCCGCCAAAGCCGCCGGTCATCATCCCCGACATGCGCGAATACATGAAGAACCAGAACGCTCCGATCAGCAGCCATGGCAGCAGGCTGACGAGCCAAGAGGCTTCGTCGGCGGGGCGGGACTGAACCTCGACGCCGGCGTTCTGGAGTGCATCGAGCAACGCGGGATCGCCCGTCGGCGGGACGTAGGAGACGAAAGCAGTCGTCGTGCCGCTCGGACCCGACGCAGCGGTATGCAGAAGGCCTTCTATCCGCTCCCCCCGGAACATCACGCTCGCTACCTGACCTCCGGCGACCATGGCCTTAAAGTCCGTGTAGCTCCGCACGGGGTGGGAATCGGTCCCGGGAAGGAGGCGGGAAAGAGAGAGGATGGCGACAACCGCGAGCGCCATGATCACCCATTGGACGATATGCGGCTTCCAGTCTTTCGGCTTTTCGTCCATCCCGTCACCCTGCATTTTGCTTTAGTCGGCAGAGCATAGGATAATCCATCGCCCCGGTCCCGGCATTGATCTAATTCAGTATCCGGGATCGGCTACAGGATCCAGCGCCCGAAGAAACAGCCCGGGTAAAAGGTGCTCAGCTGTCCCGGTGCGTCCGGACACCCAGGATCGCGTAGAGCGGGCAGAAGCGGATCAGCGCGGTTGCGCCGAGAATCAGACCAACCACCGGCAGGCCGTATTTCAGCGCCGGGTTCACGAGCAGCGGCAGGTCGAGAAGAAACGGCGCGGCGATCAGCACGACGCCGAGCACAAGACGCAACAGACGGTCGACAGTTCCAACATTCGCAATCATGGCGAGACCTCCGGTCAAAGCAGGCGATGGTTGAACTATAGACCTCCAGCCATCCCCGGCCAGTGACAACTCGTCACAGCCTCATGGCCGTCAGGACGGCCCCCTACTCCGCGGCCAGGGCGCCGCGGCAACCACTAGCGACGCAGCTCCGGGACACGCCAGACCAGCACAGCAATTGCCACCAGGCCTTCAAGCGCGATCACGGTCAGGGCCTGGGAGCCGCCGATCAGCGCGGCAAGCCAGCCGACATGCAGGATGCCGAGCGGCCCGGCGCCGATGCAGACCGAGAGAATGCCCATCAGCCGGGACCGGATTTCCGGCGGCGCCTCGGAGAACATGATTGCGCTCTGCATCGAGGCGAAACCGGCGATTCCGAAACCGCCGACCGCGAGGATCAGCAGTGCGGCGGTGTAACTGGTGACAAGGGAGAATGCCAGAATGCAGCAGACAAAGAGGATGGAGCCCAGCAGATAGACCCGGCGAAACCGGTTCGGGAAGGCGAGAAAGGCTATCAGCATGGCGCCGGCAAAGGCGCCGGCACCCTCGACCGTCAGCAGCAGGCCGATCCGCACCGGATCGATATCGAAGGTCTCCCGTCCGACCACCGGCGCCATGGAGGCATAGGGAAAGGCAAACAGGTTGACGATGATGGTGATCCCGAGATGGCCGAGCAATGCCCGGCTGCGGCGCAGATAGGCAAAGCCCTCGGCGATCTCCTGGAACAGCGCGAGCGGCCGGGGCTCCTTGTCCGCCGCCCGGTACACCACAAGCAGCGCCAGAACCACGGCCACGAAATAGAACACAGCGGCAACCGCATAGGTGCCGGCCATGCCGATCGCGGCATAAAGACCGCCGCCGGCTATCGGGCCGATCATCCGGGTTGCATTGTTGGACGCGCTGTCCATCGACATCGCCGGGCCGAGACGGGCGTGACCAACGGACTCACCAAGGATCGTCCTGCGCACCGGCAGGTCCGTAGACCAGCCGAGACCCGACAGGAAGGCGCCGAGCCCGACCTGCCAGAGCGTCAGTGTTCCAGCCCAGGCCGAGAGAGCCAGAACACCGGCCGCCCCTGCCATCAGGCAAAGCGACAGCACCAGCAGCAGCTTACGATCAAGCCGGTCGGCGATCACCCCGGTGACCGATCCGAAAAGCGCCATGGGAAGCAGACGGAGCATGGTCATCAGCGCGACCAGCACCGGCGAGTCCGTGAGATCGTAGACCCAGACTCCGACAGCCAGCATCTCGAGCCAGCGCATCGCGCCCATAAGCACGCCGATCAGCCAGAGCTTGCGGAAGGTCGGATCGGCGATCAGGGAAAGCGGACCAGCGGTCCGGCTGCCCGCATCGCCGTCTCCGGCAGGCGCGGTTGTCTTCAGCTCCACTCTCCCGTTCATGAAATCCCCAGCATCCTCCTGAACGGAGCGCCGGGCCTGGAACGATCATAGCGCGATACCGGACAGCCACTCATACGCTTTCGCAGGAATGACGATCCGCATCGGAAAAGACCGGTCCGTCCGGCGGCCCGGCAGCCGCCGTCGCGATCCATCCGCCCGGATCGGGGTTCGATGAGGGCGCGGCCTATTCCGCGGCCTGGGCGCCGCGCTTGCCTTCCATATAGCCATTCAGCTTCGGCCAGACCTCCTCGGCCATCCGGGTGTAGGAGCGGTGCCACATGTCCTGCGTGCCCTCCATGTCGTGCCCGGTCAGCATCAGGGTGCCGAAATCGCCGATCTCGTCGCGGAAGGCGATGAGCTTGTCGAGCACTGTCTCCGCCGTGCCGGCAATAACGAATTCACGCGCCTTCTCCATCGCCTCGCGCTTCACCGCGTCCCAGTCGATGGAGCCAGGCGCGTCGCCGTTCGCAAGACGCCCCTGCGCCCCGAGATACTGGTAGTACCAGGAGAACACCCCGTCCGGATCGGCCAGCATCGCCTCCGCCTCGGCATCGCTGTCGGTGATCAGCACGGACCGGCCGACGCGCCAGACCGACGGGTCCGCCGTGCGCCCCGCCTTCTCCGCGCCCGCCGCATAGGTCGGCCAGTGGGTGGCGATATCGGCGGCCGGGACGAAGTTTCCGGACAACATGCACCAGCCGCGCTGGCCGGCGAAATTGGCGGTCATGGAATTGGCACCTCGCACCGAAACGGCGATTGGCGGATGCGGCTGCTGGAAGGGCCGGATGAAGCGGCCGATACCCATCTCCGGCAACACCCGATCCTCGATCCGCGCCGTGAAATGCTCGCCCTCGTGAGTCCAGGGCGGATTCTCGGTCCAGACCTTCTGGATCAGGTCGATCGACTCGACCATGGCCATGGCCCGGGCCTTGTGGTCGAGATTGTCGAAAATCTCCCAATCGCTCGACAGACCGCCGGAGCCGATCCCGAAGATGAACCGGCCGCGCGCCAGATGGTCGAACAAAGCCGCATGACCCGCGACCACGACCGGATGCTGCTGCGGCAACGAGATCACCCCGGAGCCGAAGGTGATCTGCGTCGTCTCCGCGATCAGCGAGGCGTTGAACAGCAGCGGCGAGGTCACCGGCTCGGCGGTCGAGGTGTAATGCTCTCCCATCCAGGCTTCCGCGTAGCCGAGCTTGTCCGCGAGGATCACAAGCTGGCGGTTTTCTTCCAGCACGTCCGCGAAATCCCGCGACGGCGGATGCAGCGGCATCATGAACAGGCCGAGCTTGGCCATGGAGAGTCTCCCTGATTTTTTTGTATACAAAGCGAGGCTAGCACCGGGTTTGGCGGCGGGAAAGAGATCTGGTGTCGCCTTCGCGGCCAGACGCACACAAACCCCGCATTTCGCCCATTGACCTTCCCCCGGCTGGAAGCAGCAGAATGGAAATCCAGTCACCATTGGTCAGAGGAATTCGCGATGAAACAGCCTTTCCTGTTACTGGCGACGGCTACCGCCGCCCTCACCATCCTAACCGCCCCGCCAGCAATGGCGGACGCCGGAGAGGGCTATGGCGGATATCACCACATGATGGGCGGCGGATGGTTCATGGGGCCATTCATGATGATGGTCCTGATCATCTTCCTGGTTGGCGCCGGGATTTACGCCTTCCGCTCTTTAGGCCATACGGCAAAACCGGACGCGGCCGGGGCGCAAGACAGCGCGCTGACGATCCTGCGGGAACGGTTCGCCAAGGGCGAGATTGACCGGGAAGAATTCGAGGAACGCCGCAAAGCGCTGGAATAGCCGGAACGCTCCCCCGGCCCCGCATGTCTGGACGTGACGCGCTGAAGCCGGGGTACACCGCGCATGAAAAAGGCCGGGGCACCTTCCGATGCCCCGGCCCTCTTCTCGTCTCACCCCGTCCGGAAGATCAGAACGCCTTGACGCTGTCCGGGCGGTACTTGTTCTTTGGCACGAAGCCGGAGCGTGTCGCCTCGCGCGGCTCGCGGACCCAGACCTCGCGGTTCGGGTGCAACCCGCCGCCGCGGACGGCCGGGACCGCCGTGTGGCGGGCGCGGTGCAGCAGGCGGGTGTCGGCGGCACCGCAATTCGGGTGAATGCCGCCGTTATCCGCGACCTCTTTTTCCCATTTAGCCGTGCGTGCCTTCAACGTGGCCGGATCCTCCAGCGCGGGGCAGATCAGCTCGTTCGTGGTCAGGTCGGCGACGATCTCGTCCCCGTCCTCGATCAGCGCGATCGGGCCGCCGATAGCCGCCTCGGGCCCGACATGGCCGATCACCAGGCCGACCGAGCCGCCGGAGAAGCGGGCGTCGGTCATCAGGGCGATGACGATGTTCTTCTCGCGGCACAGGGTGGTGATGCGCGAGGTCGGGTCCAGCATTTCCGGCATGCCCGGCGCCCCGCTCGGGCCGGCGTAACGGACAATGACGATATCGTTGTTCTTGAACACGTCCGGCGTCTCGTCCAGCGCCTTGAGAAGCCCCGGCTCGCCCTCGAACACCCGGGCGCTGCCGACGAACTTGTTGTCGTCCAGACCGCCCTCGACACCGGCCAGCTTCAGGATGGCGGAGAAGTCCGGCGACAGGTTGCCGCCGAGCACGCGCAGACCGCCGGTCGGCTTGTAGGGTTTGGCGACCGGATAGATCACCGTGCCGTCGACCTTCTTCGTTTCCAGCCGCTTCACCTGCTCGGCCAGCGTCTCGCCGGTGCAGGTCAGCACGTCGCCGTTCAAGAGGCCCGCTTCCAGCAGCTCGCGCACGATCACCTGCACGCCGCCGACGCCGTCGATATCGACCATCGAGTATTTGCCGTAGGGCCGCGCGTCGGTCAGCACAGGCACGACATGCTCGGCCAGATGGTTGAACTCTTCCGGCGTGATCACCTCTTTCCAGAAATCGGCGAACCCGGCGGCGCGGGCGATTTCCGGCGCGTGCAGTGTCACGTTGGTGGAGCCGCCGATGGCCATGGCGACGATCATGGCGTTGCGCAGGCTGTCCCGGACCACGATGTCGCGCGGCTTCAGGTCGTTCTTCATCATCTCGGAGAGAATCTGCACCAGCTCGGCCGGGAATTCGTTCAGGCGGCGCGGATCGTCGGAGGCCGGGGCCACCATGTGCAGCGGCTGCATGCCGACGACGCCGATGAAGGTCTGCATCGTGTTGTAGGTGAACATGCCGCCGCAACTGCCCATGCCCGGGCAGGCATTGCAGGAGATCCGGTGCCGGAACTCGGCGTCCGGGTTCCCGGCGACCTGGTAGGCCGACACGATATCGAGCGCCTCGCCCGTCTCCGGGTCCTTGCCCGGATGGATCGGGCCGTCAGACATGATGATGGCGGGCTGGTTATGCTCCAGCAGCGCCGCCAGCGTGCCGACCGGCGGCTTGTCGCAGGCGACGACGGCGATGGTGCCTGCAAGGCCGGTGGCCTCCAGATGCTCGCACAGCGCGTCGTTGGTGACTTCGCGGCCGATCAGCGAGTAGCGCATTTCCGGCGTACCGTTGCGCACCCCGTCCGAGGTGGCGATGGTGAATTCCGGCTGCACCAGACGGAACGGCAGCTTGCCCGCCTCCCGGCCGATCCGGCCCTTCAGCGCCTCGTGGATCGCCTCCACCTTCTCCGCCACGCCGAGATAGCACTGGCTGTCGCCCTTGGTGCCGACCACACCGACGGACGGCTCGTGGATCAGCTCCGGATCGGTGCCGAGCGCATTGGCAAGCCCGATGGTCTGGGCCGAACGGCCCGGATGGCGGTCGATAAGGACGGTCTTTGAATTCTTCACGGGAGCATTTCCTCAGGGTGGACGCATATCACGCGGACGGCGGTTTGACGCCGCCGGGCTGTTTGGAGCGGATATTAGGACATGCGGGGGCGTGAGGGAAAGGGGTGTGGGGCGGCACTGTTAAAGAGGGCACCTGAGACTGAGCATGTGAAGATCCGAATTAGGTATCGTGTCCCTTTAATTCCTGCCCCTCGAGGCATTGGCCAGCCAGATCAGGGACGGCAATGGCTGGCTCGCTTCATCAGAAACCACCGGGCCCGCCCTGCTCAAGACCTTCCTGACGACCTCGACCCGGTTTGCAGACTGAGAAGCGCCCGCAATTCCTGCCCCGCCATGGAGTACTGCGTGCCTTTCGCTCACGCGTTCCGGCCGGCGGCGTGGGCCGAGAGCATCTCCTGTATGAAGATTTCGGCCTCTTCCGGGTCCGCGGTCACGATCACCCGGCCGTTCAGGCCAGAGACCACGATATGCGCGTTGGTGAGCTTACCGATCTTGTCGTAGTCGGGGTCGCGGGTGACGGTGGCACCGTAGAAAGCGGTAACGCCGCCCGCCTTCAACACCGCGACGATCTCGTCCATATCCTCGGCCGAGTAACTGTTCTCGTGCCGCTGGCGGTTGTCGAGGATGGCGAACATGGAGCCCGACACGTTCAGCCGTGTGAGCGCACGATAGAGCGGCAGACGCTCCCTGATACTGATCGGGCCGACTGCCTTGATCCGGTGCAGGACTTCCTCTCCGACGCGATAAGAGGCGTATTCGAAACCGGTCATCGTCCCGGATTCGATCAGCGTACCCTCAATATGGTATTTTTCGGTCAGCATAAGGCGGTCTTCGGTCAGCTCACACCATTCGATGTCATCAAAGCATCCCCGGGCAGCGATCCAAAAGCCATAATTCGATATCCCGGCAGGGGTAGCGGCGCTGAAGCCGGCGCTTGCCAGGCCCGCTCCCGGCGTCGAAAGCCTCGAAATGCCGGTCGCTTTTCGCATCGCTCACCGGCGTCGTGCATGGGCCTGATTGTCAGGACACGCCGATGAGTTGCCCAATCCATCAGTCGCTCAGCTCTCCGGCCAGACCGGCGGAATCCGGGGATGGCACCGGGGGCGGCGAAGAGGGGTTGCGGTTTACCCGGTCGATCAGATCCTGGCCGCTTTCCTTGCGCTCGCTGTAGCGGTCGACGAGGTAATCGGACCGGTCCCGCGTCAGCAGGGTGAATTTCACCAGCTCTTCCATGACGTCGACCATGCGGTCGTAATAGGGCGACGGCAGCATCCGGTCGTCATCGCCGAACTCCAGGAAGGCCTTCGGGGTTGAGGCCTGATTCGGGATCGTGATCATCCGCATCCAGCGCCCGAGAATGCGCAGCTGGTTCACCGCATTGAAGCTCTGCGAGCCGCCATTGACCTGCATCACGGCCAGGGTCTTGCCCTGGGTCGGCCGCACCGCTCCGAGGGAGAGCGGGATCCAGTCGATCTGCGCCTTCATGATCCCGGTCATGGCGCCGTGTCGCTCCGGCGAACACCAGACCATGCCTTCACTCCAAGCCACCAGCTCACGCAGTTCCCGCACCTTCGGGTGATCGGCCTCCGCGTCGTCCGGCAGCGGCAGGCCGCTCGGATCGAACGTCCGGGTCTCGGCCTGGAAGCGGGTCAGCACACGGGCCGCCTCTTCCGTCATCAGCCGACTGAAGGAGCGCGCCCGCAGGGAGCCGTAAAGCAGCAGAATCCGCGGCGCGTGCGTCGCCCGCTCCGCCGGAAACAGCCGCTCGGGATCGATGGGGCGGAAGTGTTCCGCGTCAAGGTTCGGGATGTCAGTCATCGGCCTCTCCCTGCTCGTCCAGCAGCCGGCGGAAGAAGAAGGTGGCAAGCACCGCGGCAACCAGCTGCACGGCGATGAAGGCCGCGACGTCGGCCGGCGCGATGCCGGCAAAGGTGTCGGACAATCCGCGGGCGATGGTCACCGCCGGATTGGCGAAGGAGGTCGAGGAGGTGAACCAGTAGGCGGCGGTGATGTACAGCCCGACCGCCATCGGCACGGCGGCTGGTCGTGCCTTGATGCAGGCCAGGATGGTGCCGACCAGACCAAAGGTGGCGACGAATTCCCCGGCCCATTGGCCAAGGCCGGTGCGCGCCTTCATCGAGGGATCGATCAGCGGATGGTCGAACATCACATGCGCCGCCAGGACGCCGCAGATTCCGCCGAAGATCTGGGCAACGACATAGAGCGCCGCGTCACGCTGCCCGATCTCCCGCCGAAGGGTAAAGCAAAGGGTCACCGCCGGGTTGAAATGCGCGCCCGAAATCGGCCCGAACACAGTGATCAGGACAACCAGGATGGCGCCTGTCGGGATGGTGTTGCCGAGCAGGGCCACGGCCACGTTTCCGCCTGCCAGCCGCTCCGCCATGATGCCGGAGCCGATCACCGTGGCCAGCAGAGAAAAGGTGCCGAGCCATTCCACCGTCAGGCGCCGTTTCATCTGCATAATTATTCCTCCAGAAGAGCGGCAAACCGCCTTGCGTCGATATTGCCACCAGTGATCACTGTCGCGACCGTCCGGTCCCGGATATCGATCCGGCCGTTCAGGATCGCCGCCAACCCGACCACGGCGCCCGGTTCGGTGACGATCTTGAAATGCTCGAAGGCAAACCGCATGGCCTCCCGCACCTCGTCATCCGAGGCGACCAGCCCACCGGCAAGAAGATCGAGATTGATCGGAAAGGTCACATCGTTCGGGATCGGCGTCATGATCGCGTCGCAGATCGTCCGCAGCCCCTTGGGATTGCCGATGCGCGCTCCGGCTTCGAGAGAGCGGCGGGTATCGTCGAACAGTTCCGGCTCGACTGCAAAGACGGCGGTTGCCGGCGAAGCTTCCGCCATGACAATCGCCGTGGACGCTGTCAGCCCACCGCCGCCGCACGGCACCAGCACGGCATCGAGCATGGCGTCCATCGCGGCGGCCTGCTCCAGCATCTCGAGTGCTGCAGTCCCGGCTCCGGCAAGCACCAGCGGGTGTGCACTCGGCGGCACCTCGATCCGGCCGGTATCCGTCTCGATGCGCCACACCACGTCAGCGCTGTTCTCGGTGTCGCGGTCGTAGGTCACGATCTCTGCACCAAGGGCGCGCACCGCCTCCACCTTCGCCGCCGGCGCATCGTCCGGCATGACGATCACGGCGGACGAGCCGAGAAGCTGTGCCGCCCGCGCCACGCCGAGCGCATGGTTGCCGGAAGAATAGGTCACCGCGCCGCGTGCCCGTTCCTCAGGGCTCATGTTCAGTACCCGCCAGTAGGCGCCGCGGATCTTGAAGGCACCGGTCCGCTGAAGGGATTCCGCCTTCAGCAGCAGACGGCCACCAAGCAGCGCATTCACATCGGCATTCTCAAACAGCGGCGTGCGGGCGACCACGCCTTTCAGCTCGGGCACGGCTTTGCGGATATCCTTGAGCGAGACCGGGTGAGCATGGGGCATGGCGCGGCATTCTCCATTAGGTGCGCCCGCACCTAACCGGGTGCAGGACGGCGGAATGCAAAAGTCATTTCGGCAATGGCCGAATTAACATCCTCCTCTATGCTACCGGGCCGGGCTGGTCAAGCTTCGATAATTCGGGTATTACCGAAACATGAATCAAGAAAGTGCCATCGAAGCCTTTGCCGCACTCGCCCAGCCGACGCGGATCACCGTCTTCCGCCTGCTGGTCCGTCAAGGACCCGGCGGGCTGCCGGCACTGGAAATCGCGCGCCGCCTCGGCGCCGTTCCCTCCACCCTTTCGGGCCATCTCGCGGTGCTGAAACGCGCCGGAATCCTGACTGCCACCCGGCACCAGCGCGAAATTCACTACGCCGCCAACCTTGTCGCAGTTAACGATCTGATCCGCTTTCTGCTCGCGGATTGCTGCGGCGGGCAGGTCGAGAACTGCTCGGAAATCCTGTCCCTGCTCAGGTTGGAAGCGTAACGGGCTGCATTACAGCACTGACCGACAATGCCATGCGCCTGCGAGACCGCGTGTCAGAAAAAAACCGACGCTCATCCACAAATTTGCATCCTCGCCCACTCCGCCATAAATAAAATAGAGGCTCCCCCGAGCCATTTCCTGTTCCGGAGGCACATCCATGACCGATTCTGCGCTGAAAAGTTGGCCCGAGGCCGCGCCGCGTCTGGTTGCCGTTGCCGCCGGGCGGGAGGCGGCGGATCTCGTCATCCGCGACGTGCGCCTCGTCAATGTGCACAGCCGCGAGGTGCTGGACTGGCAGGTCGCCGTGGCCGAGGGGCGGGTTGCCTATACCGGCCCGGACGCCTCGCATTGCATCGGCGAGAACACGCGGGTGATCGAGGGCGGCGGGCGGTATCTGATCCCGGGGCTGTGCGACGCGCATAT
Organism: Nisaea sp.; assembly: GCF_034670185.1. Taxonomy (NCBI): domain Bacteria; kingdom Pseudomonadati; phylum Pseudomonadota; class Alphaproteobacteria; order Rhodospirillales; family Thalassobaculaceae; genus Nisaea; species Nisaea sp. The sequence goes on along the minus strand of NZ_JAXMNY010000001.1, from coordinate 725,747 downwards.
GCATATCGAGTCCGGCATGCTGACGCCGGCCGAGTTCGCCGCCGCCGTGATCCCGCACGGCACCACGACCATGTTCACCGATCCGCACGAGATCGCCAACGTGCTCGGCCTTGCGGGCGTCCGGATGATGCATGACGAGGCGCTGCTGCAGCCGGTCAATATCTTCACCCAGATGTCCTCCTGCGCCCCCTCCGCGCCGGGGCTGGAGACCACCGGCTTCGAGATCAGCGCCGAGGACGTGGCGGAGGCGATGAGCTGGCCCGGGATTATCGGGCTGGGCGAGATGATGAACTTTCCCGGCGTGATCAACGGCGATCCGCAGATGCTGGCGGAAATCGCGGCGGCCATGCGGGCGGGCAAGACCGTCGGCGGGCATTACGCTTCTCCCGACAAAGGTATCGCCTTCAGCGCCTATGTGGCGGGCGGGCCGGCGGACGATCACGAGGGCACCGAAGAAGCGGACGCGATTGCCCGGGTGCGCAACGGCATGCGCTCGATGATGCGGCTGGGCTCGGCCTGGTACGATGTCGAAAGCCAGATCACGGCGGTGACGGAGAAGGGTCTGGACCCACGGAACTTCATCCTCTGCACCGACGATTGCCATTCCGGTACGCTGGTGAATGACGGCCACATGAACCGCGTCGTCCGGCATGCCATCGATTGCGGCTGCGATCCGCTGGTGGCGCTGCAGATGGCGACGATCAACACCGCGACCCATTTCGGGCTGGAGCGGGAGCTGGGCTCGATCACGCCCGGCCGCCGGGCCGACATGATCCTGACCTCGGACCTTGTGAGCCTGCCGATCGAGCATGTCATCGCGCGCGGGGAAACCGTGGCCATGGACGGCAAGATCACCGTCACTTGCCCGCATTACGACTGGCCGGACTCCGCCCGGCACACGGTGCATCTGGGCAAGACGCTCGCGGCGGCGGATTTCACCGTTGCCGCCCCCGAGGGCGCGAATGCGGTCACGGCGAAGGTGATCGGCGTGGTCGAGAACCAGGCGCCGACCAAGGCGCTCACCGCCGAGCTGCCGGTCGCGGACGGGATTGTCGAAGGTGAAGACGGTGTGTGCCAGATCGCGCTGGTCGAGCGGCACCGGGCCACCGGCGGGGTAGTGAACGGATTTGTCTCCGGCTTCGGCTACAAGGGGCGGATGGCCATGGCCTCCACCGTCGCCCATGACAGCCACCATATGATCGTCGTCGGCACCGACCGGGAGATGATGGCACGGGCCGCCAACCGCCTCGGCGAGGTCGGCGGCGGCGTCACGGTCTGGAAGGACGGCGAAGAGCTGGCGCTCGTCGAGTTGCCCATCGCCGGGCTGATGTCCGACCATCCGGCAATCGAGGTCGCCGCCAAGGCGGACCGCATGGTTGCCGCCATGGCGAAATGCGGCTGCACTCTCAACAACGCCTACATGCAGCACTCCCTTCTGGCGCTGCCGGTGATCCCGGAATTGCGGATCAGCGATCTCGGGCTGGTGGATGTGACGAAGTTCGCGCTGACGGAGCTGATTGAGGGCGGCGCGTGAGCCCCCTCGTTACCGCAGCAGCCGGATAATCGCCTCCCGGCGCACGAACAGCCAGTCCTGGACATGTGTGGCTGTGATCGGCGCATCCGGACCCTCGGCCTTCAGGAACATCAGATCGAGGATGAAATAGGTTCCCCCGCCGAGATTATTGTCCTCCCAGGAGACAAGCAGCTCGCCCTTCCCGTCCCCGGCCCAGTCCGCCGCCGCCAGCAGGGAGAGTTTTCGGAACCAAGACTCCTTGCCGTCGTATCGGGAGAGATAGTCAAAGCTGTCCCGGCGGCGGGTCAGGACGGCGTCCGGATCCGCCCCCGACGCACCGAAGAAATAGCGAAGCGTGACCGGGCCTTGTCCGTCCGGCAGGGCCGGCCCAAGCGACGAGCGGAAGGAGCGGATATCGAGCCGTTCCACTATGTCCGGGACCGGGTCAGCCATGTCGATGCCGCCGACAGGCGCCGGGTGCGCCGTCTTTTGCAGCACATGCAGCAGGCAGGGCAGCAACAGGAAATGATCCCACGCCACAATGCCGATACGGTAATCTTCCTCGTCTCCGGCAAGCAGATCCCGGAGCCGGCCACAATCGGGTGGGGTCAACCGCGTCAGATGCGGATGATCCGAAAGGCCGGGCGGTGACGGGTCTTGCGTCGCGAACTCCCCGAAACGCGGCTGCCAAACGAGGATGCCGTCAACGATCGTGGGGACAGACTCTTTCCCGGCGGAAAACGCGGGCACCGGGACAAGAATCAGAACGGCCAAGACGAGACCCGTCCTGGCCAGAGTACGCCTCAATCTGCGGGCTGACGGTCGAGCCATCGTTTCAGATATCCCCCCTCTTGCCGCCGCCGGGTACCAAACAGATCGCTGAAATTCATCAGCTCGCCATAGGCTCCCTGCCAATCCTGCGCCGTCACGAGCCTCCAGAATTTTGGCGCGCCGCCGTTGCTCGCCGGAATGTCGATATTCACTCCATACTGCCACACGACAGATGCAATGACAGTTTGTACTTCATGCGGAAGTTGCTGAAAACGGATGCCGTCAGCGGCTATTGCCTGATCGTACTTACGCACGAAACGGCGCAGGGTATCGCTTTTCACCGCACGGTCGAGCGCGATGGCTTCCTGCAAGGTCAGACGCAATGGATGCTTCTCAAGCAAACGGGCAGCCTCGGAACCTGACTTCAGAAGATAGGGTGTCAGCTTCCCTTTCAGTTCGGGCGGGACGCCCATGCGATTCAGGTCGGCGGCGCTGTGCTGGCCAAGGTCAACGCCTGTCGCGACGGTTACGCCGGATTTCTCCTTGCCTTTCGGTATATATCCGTCGCGCCTCTGCCCGCCTTCGAGCCGTGCGATAAAAGCCCAGTCGATATCCATGAGGGATGCTCCAATGTACGCGCCGCGCAAAGTGCGAACGTCATACTGAAAAATGTCTGGAAACAGGTAGAGGCATCCCGCCGCCGGGCCGAACCATCCCGGACCGGCTACCGTCTGACATCACGGTTTTGGCAAAGTATTCCGTGCCAGCAATCAGACAGCTCAAACGATAATAGGATTAATATCATTTTTTTCCTATTTTATCAAGTCAAACTTTGCACGCCTTCATGCCGTGCTACCGATGATCGAGATGTCCAAAAAAAAACGCCCGACCAAAGCCAGGCGTTTTCCATTCGAATTTTTGACGCCGTGCGCCTAAGCGTTACGCCGCCTTGGCGATGTTCCGCAGCACGTACTGCAGGATGCCGCCGTGACGGTAATATTCCACCTCGTCCGCGGTATCGATGCGGCAGAGCAGCATCACGTCCTTGGTGGAGCCGTCCGCGTAGGTGATCTTGCATGGCACGTCCATGCGCGGGGTGATGCCGTCGGCAATCCCCGTGATGTCGAACTTTTCCGTGCCCTTCAGGCCCAGGGTTTCGCGGTTCATGCCGTCCTTGAACTGCAGCGGCAACACGCCCATGCCGACAAGGTTGGAGCGGTGGATACGCTCGAAGCTCTCGACGATCACGGCCTTGACGCCCAGCAGACGGGTGCCCTTGGCCGCCCAGTCGCGGGAGGAGCCGGTGCCGTATTCCTTGCCGCCAACGATGACCAGAGAAACACCTTCCTTCTCGTAGCGCATGGCGGCGTCATAGATCGCCATCTGCTCGCCGGAAGGCTGGTGCTTGGTGTAACCGCCGGTCACGCCCTCGACCATCTCGTTCTTCAGACGGATATTGGCGAAGGTGCCGCGCATCATGATTTCATGATTGCCACGCCGTGCGCCGTAGGCGTTGAAGTCCACCGGGCGGACCTGACGTTCGCGCAGATAGTCGCCCGCCGGGCCGTCCGACTTGATGGAGCCGGCCGGTGAGATGTGGTCGGTGGTGATCGAGTCGCCGAGAATGGCCAGCTCACGGGCACCGCTGATATCGGTCAGCGCGCCCGGCTCCTTCGCCATGCCCTTGAAGTAAGGCGGATTCTGGACGTAGGTCGAGCCGTCGTTCCAGTTGTAGGTCAGGCTGCCGGTGGTCTGCACAGCCTGCCATTCCGCCGAGCCTTCGAACACGTTGGCGTAGCGGTTCTGGAACATCTCGCGGCTGAGATCGGCCTCCAGGAGGTCGCTGATCTCCTTGTTGGAGGGCCAGATATCTTTCAGATACACCGGGTTACCATCCGGATCCTCGCCGAGCGCGTCCTTGTACAGGTCCACGTTCAGGTTCCCGGCGATGGCATAGGCAACGACCAGCGGCGGCGAGGCGAGATAGTTCGCCTTGACGTGCGGGTTCACCCTGCCCTCGAAATTCCGGTTGCCGGACAGCACGGAGGTGACGACCAAATCGCCCTTCTCCACCGCTTCCGCGATATGTGGGTCGAGCGGGCCGGAATTGCCGATGCAGGTGGTGCAGCCATAGCCGACCAGGTTGAAACCGAGCTTGTCGAGCTCGACCTGCAGGTTGGCCTTTTCCAGATAATCGGTGACGACCTGGGAGCCCGGTGCGAGCGAGGTCTTCACCCACGGCTTCACCGTCAGGCCTTTGGCCGCCGCGTTGCGGGCGACGAGGCCGGCCGCAATCATCACTGACGGGTTGGAGGTGTTGGTGCAGGAGGTGATGGCGGCAATCACCACGTCACCGTCGCTCAGCGTGTAGTCCTCGCCTTCGACGTCCATAGTCCGCGGCGCAACACCGCCGGCGAGATCCTTGAAGGCCTTGGCGAATTCCTGGGCGGATTCGGTCAGCAGAACACGGTCCTGCGGACGCTTCGGCCCGGCAATCGACGGCACCACGGTGCCGAGATCGAGGGAAAGCGTGTCCGTGAAGACCATTTCCTGGCTGTCGTCACGCCACATGCCCTGTGCCTTGGCATATTCTTCCACCAACGCGATCCGGTCGTCTTCGCGGCCGGTCAGCCTGAGGTAGCTGAGGGTCTCTTCGTCGATCGGGAAATAGCCACAGGTGGCACCGTATTCCGGGGCCATGTTGGCGATGGTCGCCCGGTCCGCCAGGCTGAGATGGCCGAGGCCGGAGCCATGAAACTCGACGAACTTGCCGACCACGCCCTTCTTGCGGAGCATCTGCACCACGATCAGCACCAGATCGGTCGCCGTCGCACCTTCCGGCAGTTTGCCGGTCAGCTCGAAGCCGACGACTTCCGGGATCAACATGGAGACCGGCTGGCCGAGCATGGCCGCTTCCGCCTCGATACCGCCGACGCCCCAGCCAAGTACGGCCATGCCGTTGACCATGGTGGTGTGACTGTCGGTGCCGACCAGCGTGTCGGGATAGGCAATCGTCTTGCCGTCCTCGTCCTTGGTCCAGACCGTCTGGGCCAGATGCTCCAGGTTGACCTGGTGGCAAATGCCGGTTCCCGGCGGGACAACGCGGAAGTTGCGGAATGCCTTGGAGCCCCAGCGCAGGAACTCGTACCGCTCGCCGTTCCGTTCGAACTCCAGATCGACGTTCTTCTTGAACGAGTCGGGTCCGCCGAACGCATCCACCATGACCGAATGATCGATCACCAGATCGACAGGCGACAGCGGATTGATCTTTTCCGGATCGCCACCGAGTTCTGTCATCGCGTCACGCATGGCGGCGAGATCGACCACGGCCGGAACGCCGGTGAAGTCCTGCATCAGGACGCGGGCCGGGCGATAGGCGATTTCACGGGAGGACTTCTTATTCTTTACCCATTCGGACAGCGCCTTGACGTCGTCCAGGGTTACCGTGCGCCCGTCTTCGTAGCGCAGCAGGTTTTCCAGCAGCACTTTCAGCGAGTGCGGAAGCTTGCGAATCTCCGGAAAACCGGCATCCGCCATGGCTTCAAGGCTGTAATAATCGTAACTTTTCCCGGACGCCTTGAGCGTACGTCGGGTGTTCAGGCTATCTTGGCCAGCAGTCACTATCATCTCCTATGATTTGTGATGGTGGCCGCCCGAGGAGCGCCTCGGCCCGGTCTTTTCCATAAGTCTTTTTGGCGCGGAAGGAGAGCGCTCCTGACCGCGCACCTTGTTTATAGAAAATTCCGCCGAAGAGTGCCAGCACCCAGTGCATGCGCTGGCCCGGTGAAATTGCGAAATTCAGTTCCGCAAAATGCCCATATCGAAATTATCTTGTTGACCTTGGCACGAGTGCATCCAAAAATCGGCACCGATATCGAGCCTGTCGCAATGTCGGCGGGTCCGGAAAATAACAAAGGTCCAAAGCTGATCATCTACGGCAAACGTGGAGGTCAAGGGCCAGGACAGACAGGGAGGAACGGCTCGAGGCACTGCGCCACGGGTCCATCCGCGGCTATCTTCCATAGCTGATTTCCGTCTGCGCCTGCCCGGTTTTGGTCCGTGTATTAGGGACGGAACATGGCGTACGAATACCCGGACGCTTCGGTTTACGACACGTTGCCGAAGCTCCTCCGCTACAACGCGGAACGTTTTCCCAATGACGTAGCGCTGCGCGAGAAGGATTTCGGTGTCTGGACCGAATTCACCTGGGCCGACTATCTGGAGCGGGTCCGCAATCTCGCTCTGGCCCTGAACGAAGCCGGGCTGGTCAAAGGCGACGTCTTCTCGATCATCGGCGACAACAACGTGGACTGGATCTGCGCCGAGCTTGCGGCCCAGTCCGTCGGCGCGATGACCATCGGGTTTTACCGCGACGTGCTGGAAGACGAGATCGCCTATCTCACCGGCTACAGCGCGGCCAGGATGGCCTATGCCGAGGATCAGGAGCAGGTCGACAAGTTCCTCAATCTCGGCGACCGCGCCGGGACGATCGAGAAAATCATCTATTCCAACACCCGCGGCATGCGGAAGTTCGACGATCCTCGGATCGTCAGCTTCGACGATCTGGTCGCCCGCGGCGCCGAGATCCATGCCGCCTCGCCTGAACTGTTCGACCAGATGGTCGACGCGGTGACAGGCGAAGATATCGCCATTCTCTGCACCACCTCGGGCACCACGTCGAACCCGAAGCTGGCAGAGCTGCCGCACGGGAATTTCGTTCGCCACACCCAGCTCTATCTGAAGCACGATCCGAAGGACTCGACGGACGAATATGTCTCCGTTCTGCCGATGCCCTGGATCATGGAGCAGGTCTACACCATCGGCTTCGGCCTGAATTCCCGCATGAAAGTGAGTTTCCCGGAGAACGAGGAAACCGCGATGAGCGATATGCGCGAGATCGGCCCGACCTTCCTGCTGCTCGCCCCCCGGGTGCTGGAGCAGATCGCCGCCGACATGCGCGCCCGGGTGATGGATGCGGGGCCACTGACCCAGTGGATCTTCGACAAGGGCGTGGAGATGGGACGCGAGGCACTCGACAAGGGAGGCAAGTCCTGGCTGGCTGATGTCGCCCTGTTCAGCGCCCTGCGAGACCGGCTCGGTTTTGCCAATGTACGCTCCGCCGCCACCGGCGGCGCCGCCATGGGACCCGACACCTTCAAACTGTTCCTCGCCATGGGCGTGCCGCTTAAGCAGCTCTATGGCCAGACGGAATTGCTCGGCGCCTATACCCTGCAGGATGGCAAGGAAATCGACGTCGATACGGTCGGCGTGCCGTTCGAGGGCTGTGAAGTGAAGATCATCGATGCCGACACAGACGGCGTCGGCGAGATCATCACCCGGCACCCGAACATGTTCCGCGGCTTCCACAAGAATGAGGAAGCCACAAAGGAAGACATGAAGGACGGCTGGATGCATACCGGCGATGCCGGATTCTTCGATACCAAGGGCCGGCTGACGGTGATCGACCGGGTGAAGGACATTGCCCAGACCCGCACGGGCACAAAATTTTCGCCGCAATATATCGAGAACAAGCTGAAGTTCTCGCCCTATATCGGCGAGGCCGTGATCCTCGGAGCCGATCGGGACTATCTGACGGCGATCATCTGCATACGTTTCTCGATCGTCTCGAAATGGGCAGAGAAAGCCCGCATCCCCTTCACCTCCTACACCAACCTCTCGGACCGCCCTGAGATCTACGAGTTGATCCGCAGCGAAATCGCCCATGTGAACGAGAGCCTGCCGGACACCCAGAAAATCCGGAAATTCCTGCTTCTTTACAAAGAGCTGGATGCGGATGACGGAGAGCTGACACGGACCCGCAAGGTGCGCCGCAGTGTGGTCTCCGAACGCTACGGTCCGATCATCGAAGCGCTCTACGGCGAAGGCGACCGGGCGGAGATGAATTCCGAGGTGACGTTCGAGGATGGCCGCAAGGGCAACATCGAAGCGTCCATGCACATCGAGAAAGTCGACGGCGCCGCAGCGCCCGAAATGAAAAAGGCAGGCTGAGCGTGGCAGAAGCACAGGTAATCGATTCCGGCGGGGTGAACCCGCCCTCCGGCAGCGTCGACACGCGCACGATCGGCGACCCGGTTCTCGCCGTCGAGAACATCATCGTGAAATTCGGCGGGGTGACCGCCATCAACGATGTCAGTTTCGACGTCCGCAAGGGCGAGATCCGCGCCATCATCGGCCCGAACGGGGCCGGCAAGTCCTCGATGCTGAATGTCCTGAACGGTTTTTACAAACCGCGCTCGGGCCAGATCAAATTCGGCGGCAAGACCTTCCCGTCCATGGACCCGTATTACGCGGCCTCGCACGGCATCGCCCGGACCTTTCAGAACATAGCCCTGTTCCGCGGCATGAGCACGCTGGACAACCTGATGACCGGCCGGTTGCTGAAGATGAAGAGCAATTTCTTCTGGCAGTGCCTCTATTTCGGCCCGGCCCAGAAGGAAGAGCTGGAAAACCGGGCGCATGTGGAAAGGGTCATCGATTTTCTCGAGATCCAGCCGATCCGCCGCACGCCTGTCGGCCGCTTGCCCTACGGGTTGCAGAAGCGGGTTGAACTCGGCCGCGCACTGGCGATGGATCCGGACATTCTCCTGCTCGACGAGCCGATGGCCGGCATGAATGTCGAGGAAAAGGAGGACATGTCCCGCTTCATCATGGATGTGAACGAGGAATTCGGCACCACCGTGATCCTGATCGAACACGACATGGGCGTGGTCATGGACCTGTCCGACCGGGTCGTCGTGCTGGATTACGGTGTGAAGATCGCAGACGGCACGCCCGACGAGGTGCGCGCCAATCAAAATGTCATCGACGCCTATCTTGGCGTGAGCCACGACTGACACGGCGCGCCAAAGGAGTCCGAACGTGGAACTAATTTATGCAGTGCTGGTGCAGCCCTTCGTGGACATGTACCTCGACCCGCTCATCTTCATCGAAACCGTAATCAAGGGCCTGATGGCCGGAGTGCTTTACTCCCTCGTCGCCCTCGGCTTTGTGCTGATCTTCAAGGCATCCGGCGTCTTTAACTTTGCCCAGGGCGTGATGGCTTTGTTTGCCGCGCTGACCCTTACAGGCATCATGGAATATATGCCGGACGGCCTGCCCAAATGGCTCACCGTCATCGTCGCATTAGGCGCCACGGTGGTGATCATGATCCTTCTCGCCGTGATAATCGAAAGGGTCGTGCTCAGACCCTTGGTGAACCAGGAGCTGATCATCCTCTTCATGGCCACGCTGGGCCTCTCCTACGTGCTGGAAGGCGCCGGCGACCTGATGTGGGGCAGTGATGTGAAGGTTCTGGATATCGGTCTGCCGACCGACATCTGGGATATCGGCGGGGTTTATGTCGAGCAGCTCGATGTGACCGCGGCCGTCGCCGCCGGCTCACTCGTCGCCGTGCTCGCGATATTCTTCACCAAGACCCGGATTGGCCGTGCGCTCCGCGCCGTGGCCGACGATCACCAGGCGGCCCTCTCCGTCGGCATCTCGCTGCAGCAGATCTGGGTCATCGTCTGGTCTGTCGCCGGTATCGTCGCGCTGGTGGCCGGAATCATGTGGGGCAGTAAGTCCGGCGTGCAGTTCAGCCTGTCGCTGATCGCGCTGAAGGCCCTGCCCGTCCTCATCCTCGGCGGTTTTACGTCCATCCCCGGCGCCATTATCGGCGGTCTGATCATCGGGCTTGGGGAAAAGGTCGTCGAAGTCTTCTGGTACAGCGTCCATGGCGGTGCCGTGGAAAACTGGTTCGCCTTCATGCTGGCACTCGCCTTCCTGATGTTCAGGCCGCAAGGACTGTTCGGCGACAAGATCATCGAAAGGGTTTAAGTCCATGCTGTACCGTGAAACAGGCCAGTTCAAACGGAACTATGCCGCCGATCAGCAGCTCTTTCCGATCTTTCAGGACAAGATTCTGCTGGCTGCCATCCTGGTGGTGGCACTTGCCATCATTCCATTTGTCATCAACGACTACTGGTCGAAAGCTATCCTGCTGCCGTTCATGGTCTATGCGCTGGTCGCGCTCGGCCTGAACATCCTCGTTGGCTATTGCGGCCAGATCTCCCTCGGTACCGGCGGCTTCATGGCTGTCGGCGCCTATAGCTCCTACAAGCTCTGCACGGCCTTTCCGGAATTGAACCTGATCTTCGTGATCCTTTTCTCCGGCGGCTGTACAGCGGCTGTCGGCGTGCTGTTTGGCCTACCGAGCCTGCGGATCAAGGGGTTCTATCTCGCCGTCGCAACGCTGGCGGCCCAGTTCTTCCTGATCTGGATGTTCAACAAGGTGCCGTGGTTCTACAATTACGAAATGAGCCAGATCACCGCACCGCCGCGCGAAGTGTTCGGGTTCCTTGTTTCCGGACCGCAGGCCGAGCCCGCCGCACAGTATCTGTTCGTGCTCGGTTTCATCATCGTCTTTACATGGATAGCCCTGAATCTGGTACGCGGCCGTGTCGGGCGTAGCTGGATGTCGATCCGGGACATGGACATCGCGGCCGAGCTTCTGGGCATCCGCCCGCTGCAGACCAAGCTGCTGGCCTTTGCCGTCTCGTCTTTCTATATCGGCATGGGCGGTGCGATCATCTTCCATATCTGGCTCGGCACCGTCGAAGCCACGGAAGCCTTTGACATCCTGCAATCGTTCTTCGTGCTGTTCGCCATCATCATCGGCGGTCTTGGCAGCGTGCTCGGATCGTTCCTCGGTGCCGCCTTCATGGCGCTGATGCCGGTCGGGCTGAAGGTCGTTCTGGTCGACTGGATCGGGATGGTTCCGGTGACGGCGAAACATATCGAGTTCATGCTCGTCGGCTCGCTGATCATCTTCTTCCTCATCAAGGAGCCACACGGTCTGGCACGCATGTGGCAGATCGCCAAGGAGAAGCTCCGACTTTGGCCCTTCCCCTACTGACCAGCCTTGTCTGGCAGGGGGAAAAGGCTCCGCGTGGCACTTCACGCACTAACCTGAACGGACCGCGAAATATGCGGCCACTTTAAGGGAGGCAACTAATGAGACTATCGAAGGCAAGCATTGCCATCGCGGCGGCGGGCGTTATCGCCGGCGCGACCTGGGCGGAAACCGCCCGGGCGGACTATGACTCATATACCGTTCCGAACCTGGTCTACCGGACGGGCGCCTATGCCCCGAACGGCATTCCGCTGGCGAACGGCTTCATCGACTATTTCAACATGCTCAACGAGCGTGATGGCGGCGTCGAAGGCATCAAGGTCGATGTCGTCGAGTGCGAGACCGGCTACAACACCAAGGTCTCCGTCGAGTGCTACGAGAACCTGAAAAACGAAGGCCAATCAGGTGCCCTCGTCTTCAACCCGCACTCCACGGGCGTGACCTACGCGCTGATCCCGAAGGCCAGCGAAGACAAAATTCCGATCCTCTCCATGGGATACGGCCGGACCTCCGCAGCTGACGGCACCGTCTTCCCGTACATCTTCAACTTCCCGGCCACCTACTGGTCCCAGGCCAGCGCCTTCGTCAAATATGTCGGCGAAAAGGAAGGTGGCATGGAGAACCTGAAGGGCAAAAAGATCGCCCTCGTCTTCCATAACTCCGCCTATGGCAAGGAGCCGATCAAGACGCTGGAAACGCTCGGCGCCAAGTACGGCTTCGAGCTGATGCTTCTGCCGGTCGACCATCCGGGTCAGGAACAGAAAGCTACCTGGCTGCAGGTTCGCCGCGGCAAGCCCGACTGGATCTTCATGTGGGGCTGGGGCGTAATGAACCAGGTTGCCATCAAGGAAGCCGCTGCCATTCGTTTCCCGATGGACAAGTTCATCGGCGTCTGGTGGTCCGGTTCAGAGAATGACGTCGCACCGGCTGGTCCGGCTGCGAACGGCTATCTCGCGGGCACCATGCATGCTCCGGGCGCTGACTTCGAAGCTTTGAACGAGATCAAGACGCACGTTTACGCCAAGGGTAACGGCGCGGGCGAAGAAGCTCGTGTAGGCGAAGTCCTCTATAACCGTGGCATGCTCGAAGCCATTTTCACGGCTGAAGCGATGCGGAATGCCATCAAGATCCATGGCACGAAGGACATTCGCGGTGAGCATGTGCGTGATGGTTTCGAGGCAATCGACCTCAAGGAAGCCGATTTTGATCGCCTCGGCCTGAAAAACTTCATGAAGCCGATCAAGATCACCTGCGAAAATCACGAAGGTGACGGCCCGATCGCAATCCAGCAATGGGATGCGGCCGCTGGCAAGTGGAACATCGTCTCCGAGTGGATCGAGCCGATGCACGATGTCGTCCGCGCCCTCGTGAAGGAAGATGCCGCGGCTTACGCCAAGGAAAACAACATCACGCCGCGCAGCTGCAGCTGATGACCTGATACGGACGCGGCGCCGGACAACCGGCGCCGCGTCCAATCATCCGGAGGAACAGGAAGTGACAGCGGTCGAACAGGAAACCGGAGCGGAACAGCCGATACTCCGCGTCAATAATATCGAGGTCATCTACGACCACGTCATTCTGGTCTTGAAGGGCGTCTCCCTTGAAGTCCCGCGCGGCGGCATCGTCGCCCTTCTCGGCGGCAACGGCGCCGGCAAGACCACAACACTGAAAGCCATTTCGAACCTGCTTAAGTCCGAACGCGGCGAGGTAACGAAAGGCACGATCGAATTCGAGGGTCACCCGATCCAGTCGATGAACCCTCACAATCTCGTCGAGCAGGGCGTTATCCAGGTCATGGAAGGCCGCCACTGCTTCGAACATCTGACCGTCGAGGAAAACCTGATGACCGGTGCGTTCACACGCGGCGGGGACAGGGCCGGCATCGCCCGGGATCTGGAGATGGTCTATAATTATTTCCCACGCCTGCGCGATCGGCGCACCAGCCTGGCGGGCTACACGTCCGGTGGCGAGCAGCAGATGGTTGCCATCGGCCGGGCGCTGATGAGCCGGCCTAAAACAATCCTGCTGGACGAGCCGTCCATGGGCCTCGCCCCGCAGCTGGTCGAACAGATCTTCGAGATCGTCAAGAAGATCAACGAGCAGGAAGGTGTCTCCATCCTGCTGGCCGAGCAGAACACAAACGTCGCTCTGCGCTACGCGAAGTATGGCTACATCCTGGAAAGCGGCCGGGTCGTCATGGAAGGCGATGCGGAAAGCCTGCGCTCAAACGAGGATGTGAAGGAATTCTACCTCGGCATCAGCACCGGCGGCCGGAAGAGCTTCCGCGACGTGAAGCATTACCGCCGTCGCAAACGCTGGCTCGGCTAACACATCGTCACGCATTCAAGAGTTGGGGACCGTACCGAAATGAGCGGCGATTTTTACGACACGCTTGAAACCCGCAGTACCGACGAACGCGAGGCCGCCCAGATGGCGGCCTTGTCCGCTCAGGTCGCCCTGGCCAAGGGCAAGACCGCCTATTTCGGGAAACTGCTGGCGGATGTCGATCCGGGCGCGATCACCAGCCGCACGGCCCTTGCCAGCCTCCCCGTCACCCGCAAGGGCGACTTGCTTGACCTGCAGAAAAGCACACCTCCCTTTGGCGGCATGACCACTGTCGCACCGAACGGCCTTGCCCGGCTCTATATGTCGCCTGGCCCGATTTACGATGCGGAAGGCCCCGAGCCCGATCCCTGGAGATTCGCGCGCACACTTTACGCCGCCGGGTTCCGTAAGGGCGAGATCCTGCACAACTGCTTCTCCTATCACCTGACCCCGGCCGGGATGATGGTCGACAGCGCCGCACGCGCCATCGGTTGCGCCGTCTTTCCGGGCGGCGTCGGAAATACCGAAATGCAGGTCCAGGCAGCCGCCGGTCTCAAGCCGTCAGGCTATGGCGGCACTCCGAGCTTCCTGAAAATCATCCTCGAGAAAGCGCGGGAGTTGGGCACCGACATCTCCAGCATGAAGAAGGGCCTCGTCGGCGGCGAAGCCCTGCCCCCGAGCCTGCGCAAGGAATTGTCCGAACTCGGCTGCGACGTGCTGCAATGCTATGGCACCGCAGATCTCGGGCTTGTTGCCTATGAGAGCCCGGCTCTGGAAGGCATGATCCTTGACGAAGGCGTGATCGTGGAGATCGTCCGCCCCGGAACCGGCGATCCGGTCGCCGAGGGTGAGGTTGGCGAGATCGTCGTCACCAGCCTCAATCAGAGCTATCCGCTCATCCGCTTCGGCACCGGCGATATGTCGGCGGTTCTGACAGGCCCCAGTCCGTGCGGACGCACCAACCAGCGCATCAAGGGCTGGATGGGCCGTGCCGACCAGACCACCAAGATCAAAGGCATGTTTGTTCACCCGGGACAAGTTGCCGAGGTGGTGAAGCGCCACCCGGAAATCCTGAAAGCACGCCTTATCGTCACTGGCCGGACCGGCGAGGACGTGATGACATTACATTGCGAGACCACAGCCTCAGGAGATGCACTCTCCGACACCGTTGCCTCCAGCTTGCAAGCCGTCACAAAACTTCGTGGCGCGGTCTCTCTGGTAGCCGAAGGCAGCCTCGCCAATGACGGCAAGGTGATCGAGGACGCACGCAGCTACGATTGAGCAAACGCGTCTAGAAATACGCACGACACCTCCATTTTGAATAAAAAGATATTTTTTCGTTGCCATTAACAGCAACACAAAATACACTTTTTACGAGTAAATTTATCGAATTTGAGCGCAATAGCGCTCCATGGAGGTTGTATGCGCACTCTTCGAAACATTATGGCCGGCGCGATGCTGATTGCACTTTCGGCCTGCGCGACACCGCCCGAGGTCAAGCAACTTTCAACGGCACAAATCCAGTATTTCGGAACGGCAATCGAAGCCGTCGCCACCCAGTCAGAGGCCCTTGTCCTTGCTTCCACGAAAATCCAGAAACAGGCAGAGGAACGGATTGCCAAGCGGGAGGCAGACAGCAAAACGCAACTGGTCAGCCTCCTGTCTGATAGCAACAAGGGCGACAGCGCGGCCGAACGTAAGGCACTGGCGGAAAAAGTCCTGAAAGCGTCCGCATCATCCACGCAATCCGCGGCCGCGGCCCGCGCGAAATTGCAGCAGGACCTCGACGCCATCAAGGCGAAATCGGAAGAGCTCGGACAGTACATCAGCACGATGAAGGACGTGCAGATCGCCCTGGATGCTTACATCCAATCGGAAAAAGCAGGCGAGAAAATCGTCACCAGCGTGCTTGAGCAGCCTTCCGTCTCACACCTGATAACAAAGGTCCAAAAGACCATCCCGCGCGTGACCGGTGCCGCCAATGACCTGAAGGTCCTCTTGACCGGTCTTGATGGCTAACACCATCGCTCGTTCCCCCGCATTGTTCCGGAAGGATTCTCCGTATGACCCGCGATGAACTGAACCAAAAGATCGCCTCGCTGGAAAGCGCTGCAGGCTCCCTTGACGAGCCGGACCGCACATTGACCACAGTCAAGATTAACAATCTGAAGAACGAGATCGACGGGATGTCGCTTTCTGACATTGCAGACAAGATGGCGACCATCAAAACCCCGACGATTGCGGACATGGACGCAAAGATCAAAGCCGCAAAAGACGCAACGGCTGCCCAAAGCATGCGCGTCGATGCCATCAACTCGGTCATCGGATTGATCAAGAAAGGTGTTGGATTGGTGCTTTAGGAAAGCACACCTTTTTCCGACCTCCATCTGGTGCTCTTCCCTGCTTCGCTTCACAATCGAAAAAACGGCAAAGACCGGTGACGAGGGCGGAGGAAAAGAATGGGCGCGAAAGTCTCGACTATCGAAACCATCCGGATCGAGGAGTTTCCAAACCTGCTTTGGGTCCGCGTTGTCGCCGATGACGGCGCGGACGGCCTCGGCGAAACCTTCTATGGGCCCGGCGCCGCCGAGGCCCATATTCACGACATCATCGCTCCCTATCTGCTCGGCAAGGATCCACACCGGATCGAACAGCATCAGCGCGACCTGACCGGCTATGTGGGCTTCAGCGGAGCTGGCGCGGAAATGCGTGGCCGCTCCGCGGTCGACATCGCGCTCTGGGATCTGTTCGCCAAGTCAAAAGACATGCCGCTGCACCAGGCACTTGGCGGCGCGGTCCGGGACAGCATCCGCGTCTATAATACCTGCGCCGGCACCCGCTACGTGCAGAACCGGCCGACCCAGGGAACGGATAATTTCGGCCTCGACGCCAACCAGGGAGGTTTTGAGGATCTCGACGCTTTCCTGAACCACGCCGACGAGCTTGCCGCCAGCCTGCTGGAAATGGGCATCACGGCAATGAAGATCTGGCCGTTCGATTACGCCGCCGAAGCCAGCCGGGGCCACCATATCAACCCGCGCGACCTGGCGACAGCCATGGCCCCGTTCGAAAAGATCCGCGAGGCTCACGGCGATCGCATGGACATCATGGCCGAGCTGCATTCCATGTGGGACCGGCCGACCGCAATCAAGATCAGCCGTGCTCTGGAAGCCGTAGACCCGCTCTGGGTCGAGGACCCGGTATTCATGGACAATCTCTCCAGCCTTGACGAGGTGGCCCGTGCCACCGCCGCCCCCATCGCAGTCGGCGAGACGCGTGGTGGCCGCGCCGACTACCGGCAATTGCTGGAGATGGAATCCCTCAGCCTGATCATCACCGATATTGCCTGGGGCGGGGGTGTATCCGAAGCGCGCAAGATGGCGGCCATGGCGGATGCCTGGCACGTTCCGGTCGCCTTCCATGACTGCACCGGGCCTGTCGTCCTTGCCGCCTCGACCCATCTGGCCCTCAACACCCATAACTGCTTCATCCAGGAAATGGTGCGCGCCTTCTATTACGGCTGGTATGGTGATCTCGTCACACAGCTTCCCCCGGTCACCAACGGCGAGATCACGGCACCGGCAGGCGCCGGACACGGCCTCAGCCTGCAGCCGGATATCCTCAAACGACCGGATTGTCACATCCGCCGCTCATCACTTTAACAAACCGCGTCAATCATCTGACATTTAGGTATTTTTAATGATCGAACTCTGGATTCCGATCACCATCGCTGCGGCTTTTTGCCAGAACCTGCGCTCTGCCCTGCAGAAGCATCTGACATCGAAACTCAGCACGTCCGGAGCGACCTTTATCCGCTTCTTCTATGCGGTAGTCCCGGCCTGGCTCTATGTCTGGTTCCTGCATGACGGTGTGGGTCTCAGCATGCCGGAGCCGCAACCGGCCTTCTGGATCTATGCGGCTATCGGCGGAGCGACTCAGATCGCCGCCACCGCCCTGCTCGTTTATCTCTTCGCCTTCCGGAACTTTGCCGTCGGAACCACCTATTCCAAGACCGAGACAGTGCAGGCTGCGGTCTTCGGCATCGTCATTCTCGGCGATCCGCTGACCGCTGGCGCAATGATCGCCATCCTGATCAGCTTCATCGGGGTACTGGCCATCTCCGCCGCCAAGCAGGCCACGGGGATTTCCGGCATCGTCCGGTCCCTGACCAGCCGGACGGCCATGATCGGTCTCGCCTCCGGCGCCTGCTTCGGTATCTCGGCGGTATCTTACCGTGCGGCGTCGCTTTCCCTCGGAGGTGAAGGATTCCTGATCCAGGCAGGCTTTACCCTCGGCTGCGTCACCATCATGCAGACCGTCGCCATGGCGGGCTACATGCGCATCCGGGACCCGGGGCAGATCACGGCGGCGCTGCGGAACTGGAAAGTCGCGGGCATTGTCGGGCTCAGCGGCATGGCCGCTTCCGCCTGCTGGTTTACCGCCATGACGATCCAGAATGCCGCCTACGTCCGTGCGCTCGGCCAGATCGAACTCGTTTTCACCTTCGCGGCCTCCTATCTCTTCTTCAAGGAAAAGAGCAGCCCGCTGGAGCTCGCCGGGATCGGCCTGGTGATCACCGGGATCTTCTTCCTGCTGCTGTCGACATGATTGACCGGAAAGGTCATCCGATGCGGGCTGGGCTTCGTATCAAGAAGGATTGGAGGTCACGGACATGGACATTCGCGCAGCGCGCCTTGCAGGTGCAATCCTATTCGGGCTGCTCCTGATGCCCGCCGGTCAAGCCGGGGCAACGAGTGCCCACGATTTCTCCTTCGTCTCGATAGAAGGCGATCCGCTTTCCATGAAGGAGTACGCAGGAAAGACGGTGCTCGTGGTGAACACAGCTTCATTCTGCGGCTTTACGAAGCAGTATGATGGATTGCAGGCACTCTGGGAACGTTACAGGGAGCGCGGCCTTGTGGTGCTCGGCGTACCCTCCAACGATTTCGGCGCGCAGGAACCCGGAACAACGGCTGAGATCAAGGAGTTTTGTGCGGTAAACTTTGCCGTGGACTTTCCCATGACGGAAAAACAGACGGTCTCCGGAGAACAGGCGCACCCGTTTTACCGTTGGGCAGCGAAAGAACTGGGGCCACTCTCGAAGCCCCGCTGGAACTTCTACAAGATTCTGATTGGCCCGGACGGCAAGGCCATCGACTGGTTTGCATCGACGACTTCCCCCTCTGCCGCAAAGCTGATCAAGGCCGTTGAAGCTGCCCTGCCCCGTTAGAAGCCAGACCTATTTACGGACTCTGATAACTGCTCTCTCGGCGCGGCCGGACTCTGAGTTTTGCGTATCCGGGACGATGCGATGCTGGACGGTCGTTCCGTCGTCATCTCCATCATTCCCATCATCGCCATAACTCATGACCGCAGCCCCCATTGCCAGCGCACTGAAGGACGCAAAGAAGGAAAAGCACAGCAGAAACGGGCCAAGCCACGTCGGCTCGGATTTCATGCTCAGGCTTGCAAGCCCGGCAACATCGAACACGAGCAGGCTGATCGCAATCGCGATACCGGCCCCGCCACCGATCACCCCGTGACCGAACAGGAACCGCAGCATGGGAGATTTGAGATGCACGACCCGGCCTCCTTCTGAAGATACACGTGAAGAGTGGCCCCTTTAACGAGCCCTTTCAATGCTTCAGGATGACGCATAGTTTCGAAGAAGGTCGTCGCGCCCCATTCCGCTAACTTGAAAGTTGGGTTATCAGAGAACGTACCGGACAAATCAGTCCAGCCAACCGCCCTGGGGTCGAACATGAGTGACAAGCTGAACGAGAGCTACAACAGGACCGGCTGGATGCGTGACATGACGGACCAGGAGCGCCGCGCATTCGATCGCGTGGCATTCCATGTCGACGCCGAACTGGCACTTCCGGACGGAACCGTCATCAAGGGTGAGATCGTCAACGTCTCGCTGATCGGCTTTCTGTTCACATCGGAAACGCCGATTGAATTCCGCGGCGAAGCCCTACTCTCGATAGGCGATGAGGTTTCCGGCCTGAAGATCAATATCGTCGCCACCAGCCAGGTCGGCCTGCATCTCGAAACCTATCCGGGCGAGACCGACATCCGCGATCTCGCCCTGAAGCACCCATCGATAGCCCGCCTTTTCCTGCCGTATATCTATAATTACGACGGCGAGAACTAACTCGACGCAGAGCGAACCGCGTTGACGATGGAATTACGAAGACCGCTGATATCATCGGATAGAGATGAGACAACGCTCCGCAGTTCGCCAGCCTTGCTATCGACCTGGTCAGCGACGTCAGACACATCCCCGGCAAGCTTCGTCACTTCGCGCGCGCCATCCGACGCTCCCTGCACAGTGCTGGCAATCTCACCGGTCGCAACTTGCTGATCATTGACAGCCGCGGAAATATCGCCGGTCGACGAGCTAATATCGCTAACAATGGCAAGAACCGATTCAATCGCAGCAACAGCCTCATTCGTGATCGCTTGCATCTCCGAAATCTGAGAGGTGATTTCGCCAGTTGCGCTCTGTGTCTGGTTGGCCAAAGCCTTCACTTCACTGGCAACGACCGCAAAACCTTTACCTGCTTCACCAGCTCGCGCGGCTTCGATCGTCGCGTTCAGGGCAAGAAGGTTAGTCTGTTCCGCAATATCCGATATCAGACCGACAACCTCAGTCACCTTTCCGGCCGCCTCGGCCATACCGCCAATGACCTTACGTGATCGGCCCGCTTCTGTGGTGGCGCGGCCTGAAATTTCAGACGCGTTATTCACAAGACTGGAGATTCTCTGGATTGAAGCGAAGAGTTCATCAGCAGAACTGGCAACAGATTCTGAACTGTTGAGAGCCTGTTCCGCAGCGGCAGCTGACGAAGATGCCTTCATCTGCACATTCGCCGAGGAGTCAGCCATCGATTTCGCAATATCGAACAAGCGCTTGGACGTATCAGAAACGGTTGAAGCAGCTTTCTCTGCCTCCTTTTCCACAATATCGGCCATAGCGCGGACTGCAGTGTCACGTTCTTGCTTGGCTTGAATTTCGGCCTCTCTGTTGCGCTCTTCCAGCGCGCGCCGCTCAATCTCGTTTTGGCGGAACGCTTCCAGGCTTTTCGCCATTGTGCCGACCTCATCGCGGCGCGCCACGAATGGAACGTCCAGCCCAACATTACCCTCTGCGACTTCCCGCATCGCATTGCCAAGCTGATCAAACTTCGCGAGCGCAGCCACACGGATATAGAAGCTAACACCAATCACAAGAACGATAATGACGCCGCAGATACCAAGAACGGCACCACTGATGGAATTCTGCTTATCAAGAACCCCTTGGGACTGAATGACAGACTGGTCCATCCTGTCCTTCACAACCGCGAAGACCGAACCGGCGAGCGCATCCACACTCTCGGCCATGCCTTCGGCGGCACTGTCAAAACCGCCCATCATCTTGTTGCCGGACTCCGGCCCACCCTCGATATAGGCTTTCGCCATGGCCTGACCGGCATTGTAATAAGGACCGAAGGCGGCGCGGACTGGCTCTACCAAAGCCAGTTGCTCCGCCAGCCCAAGAAACTGCAGGTGTCCTTCGACCGCCGCGACAGCCTTCCGAAAGGAAGCCGCATGCTCGGCCGCGACGTCAAAACCATCGTTCAGCCCGTCCAGGCCACGAGTGGCGGAAATATCGGTCAACCACTGCTGCACCTGAACGACATGGAACTTGATATTCTGTATTTCGATCGCGAGGGGATAGACGTGCTCCCGTTGCTCAACCGTCTTCTCGACCTGCAACTCGATATCCGGAACCACATCAAGGACAATGTATTCGATATAAACAGTAAGTCCGATCATGAGCGCAACGACAAGACCGAGCGCCGCAGTGACTTTTTGACTTATTTTCATATCTGGTTCCTGTTCTGAAATCGCCGGACGGTACCTCGATTTTCGAGCGTGGCAGAACTGTTAGAACAAGATAGTTGATTTTGTATTAATCATTACAGGCGAACAAATGTTCGCCTGTGTACCGACCAGATTTGGGTTTTCAGGATTGGATTTCAGCAGGTTTTTTTTACCTAACAAGCTTCCAGGGGTAAGCTATTGCATTTGGCCCCTGGACGCCGGAATGCTCTGATCAGAGCTTTCCGTAAACGGCATAGATGGCTTTCACCTTGTCCGCAAAATCAGGGTTGCCCGGCAAGTAAGGCATGGGCTGAGAGACGTGCAACGCCTCCCAGCGGCCCTCCAACTCCAGCCGGCTCAGCATCTCGGCAATGCCGCGCGACTGCCAGAAATCATCCCTGCTGGTGAACACCGCGACACCGCCAGCACGGAGCACTCTCAGCCATTCCTTGAAGATGGCCGCTTCCTCAAGATAGGTCAGAACACCGATACAAAGGATGCCATCCACGGACGCGTCATCAAGCGGGAGTCGCTTGTTGAGGTCCGCATATTCCAGACGGTCGTAGACTTTCTTCAGCTTCGCAGTTTCGAGACTGGCTTCGGACGCATCCACCCCCGTCAAGTCGCCACGAGCGCCAGCGGCCCTGAGCGCCGCGCCGGTCAATCCGGTTCCGCATCCGCAATCGAGAATTGCCGCGCTCTCGAAACCGGGAAGATGCCCTTTTAGCAGCCCGGCCGCCTGCTCCGGCGCATCGTAACCCCAGCTGGCAAGCTCCCGGTCATAGTCACTGGCCCATTCATCATAGCTTTCCGCATTGACCGCACCGCTGCGGGACACTTTTCCATCGGTCCGTATGATTTTTTCGTGTGCCATTGCTGCTTTCTCCCTCTGTTGGAGACAACCTAGCATCCTGAGCAGCGGGTTTAAGAATGGATTTCAGAAAGGTTTACCATCATCCACCGGCCATGAGCGTCCGGCATAAAAAATGCGGACGCAGCAAAGCCACGTCCGCATGTCTCTTGATTTTAGCGGTTCTTAAATTCGGGCTTACGCTTTTCCATGAAGGCGCGACGGCCTTCGATATAGTCTTCACTGGCGAAGCAGGCCGTGACCAGTTCGTCACACTTCTTCAGATCCCGCTCGCTTTCGGGCGCCACGGTCTGATTGGCGATGAACTTCACCGAATTAACGGTCATCGGCGCGTTCTCGGAGATGGTCTTTGCATAATCGAGGCAGAACTGTTCGACCTGATCGTCCGGAACAACCCGGTTCACGAGGCCCATGATGCGGGCATCCTCGGCGTCGTAACGACCGGCCGTGAAGAAGATCTCCTTGGCGAAGCTCGGCCCGACAAGCGCGGACAAGCGGGAAATCCCCGGATAGCCGTATCCCAGACCGAGCTTGGCGGCCGGGATGGCGAACTTGGAGCCCTCGCCGCAGATCCGAAGATCGCAGCAGACCGCGAGCGCGACACCGCCGCCGACGCAAAAGCCGTTGATCTGCGCGATGACCGGCTTCGGAAAATCGGCGACCTTGTCATAAACCCGCTTGGTGGTTGCGTTGTAGCGGGCAACACCGTCGGCGCTGGCACGTTCGGATTCGAACTTGGAAATATCGGCGCCAGAGACGAAGGCTTTTCCGCCCGCGCCGGACAGGATCAGGATGCGGACGCTTTCATCGGCCAAATACCGGTCGAGCGCAGCTTCAACCGCTTCCCACATTTCCAGCGATACGGCATTGCGCTTTTCCGGCTGGTTAAAAACGATCCGGGCGATCGCGCCTTCCTGGCTGGTGAGAATCTTGTCAGTCATGGTGTTTCTTTCCCTTTGTATTCCAGCGCTCAGATGACGCCGTCACGTTTCAATGTCTCAATTTCATCAGCGGCAAAGCCGAGATCCGTCAGCACTTCCTGATTGTGCTCACCCGCCATCGGTGGCGGGGAAGCAATGGTCGATGGCGTCCGGCTCATGATAATCGGCTGGCCCACCAGATGGGTATCGCCACGCTCGTGCGACTTGACCGGCTGGGCAAGTCCCAAATGCGCCACCTGCGGGCTTTCGAAGACCTGCTGGATATTATTAATCTCACCACAAGGGACACCGGCGGCATTCAGCCGCTCGATCCAGTTGACCATGGTGTCCTTGAGAGTCTCCGCCTCGATCTCCGCGTTCAGGGCGTCCCGATTGTCGGACCGGGCAGCGCCTGTCGCGTAATCCGGGTTCTCGTTCCATTCCGGTTTGTCCATGGCATCACAAAATTTTTCCCAGATAGCCTGCCCGGCAACCGCGATATTCATGTAACCGTCGGATGTCTTGAAGACGCCGGTCGGGATGCTGGTCGGGTGATTGTTGCCGGCCTGCTTCGGCACGTCGCCATCGACCAGCCAGCGCGCGGCCTGGAAATCCAGCATGAAGACCTGGGCCTGCAGAAGAGAGGTCTGCACCCATTGTCCCTTGCCGGACTGCTCACGCTCCAGAAGGGCGAGAAGAATGGCCTGCGAGCAGAAAATGCCCGCCGTCAGGTCCGCGATCGGAATGCCGACCCTCATCGGGCCTTCACCCGGTTTGCCGGTAATGGACATAAGACCGCCCATGCCTTGCGCGATCTGGTCGAAACCGGGGCGCTTGGACAGCGGCCCATCCTGACCGAAACCGGAAATAGAGGCATAAACCAGCCCCGGATTGTCCCTGGACAGCGTTTCGTAATCGATACCCAGGCGGTTTTTCACATCTGGCCGGAAATTCTCGACGATGACATCGACTTCACGGGCGAGTTTCCGGAAAACCTCAAGCCCGCGCTTGTCCTTCAGATTGAGGGTCAGGCTGCGCTTGTTGCGATGAAGGTTCTGGAAATCGGCACCTTCGCGCGGTCCGCCAAGTTGCCCGGCATTGTCTGTCGTCGGCATCTCGATCTTGATCACGTCGGCGCCCCAATCGGCCAATTGCCGGACGCAAGTCGGCCCCGAACGCACCCGCGTAAGATCAAGAACCTTGTATTTGTTCAGTACCGTACTGGCATGAGAAATGCCCATTTTTGAACACTTTCCTCCCTTTTTTTCAATAGCTTGCAGCCCTTCTTACTGGGCCCTGCCATGATTGACGCAGCGAATTTTGTAGCTGCCTGACAATATGTAGTTTGTTGATTGTTGACAATCTGCATTTCTACTATCTACAGTCGACACAATGAGGAAACGCCTATAAAAAAGATGGCAATGCAAAATAAACCCTTCCACGCTCGCGAATACGCGACTCTGACGACTCACGTTGAACGTGAGATCGAGAGGCGCGTGCTGACAGGCGAAATCGCCGCAGGTGCACGGATAGGGGAAGCACTGATTGCAGAAGAACTCGGAGTTAGCAGGGGTCCTGTCAGAGAAGCCTTGCGCAGCTTGGCACAATCGGGATTGGTTGAAATTCTCCCGAACAAAGGCGCCATAGCGCGGACAATTGGTCTCGACGAAGTCAAAAACCTCTACGCCCTGCGCGGCGCACTCTTTGCCCTGGCGTGTCAGGAAGTCGCCCGGCGGCACGATAATGAAACCATAACACTATTGCGCGACAATATGAGCGCGATGCGAGCAGCCCTCAGCTGCGACGACAAGGCGGCCTACTACCGGCTGAATGTCGACTTTCATACCAGCATCATCAACCACTCGCACAACCAGCGGGCCATCGACGTCTACCACAGCGTCGTGAAGGAAATGCACCTGTTCCGTCGGCGTGGTTTGTCGAACGTACCGAACATTGCAGAGTCCTTGAACGAGCACGAAATCATCCTCGCCGGCATCATTGACGGCGCCCCCGACGCCGCTCGCGAAGCCGGGCGTTTTCATATCGAGCAAGGATGCAATCGCTTCCTTGGCACACTGACAGAAGAACCGTCTGGGCTCTCCAAGACGGACTATCCGAAGAGCAACATAACCGGCCACTAGAAGAGCCGGACTATCAGTCGCCACGGCATCAAATGCATCCCCATCTGGGGATGAGCTAGATGCTATTTTTCGACGAGTTAGGACAATGGAGGAAACTATGTCCAATTCAG
Organism: Nisaea sp.; assembly: GCF_034670185.1. Taxonomy (NCBI): domain Bacteria; kingdom Pseudomonadati; phylum Pseudomonadota; class Alphaproteobacteria; order Rhodospirillales; family Thalassobaculaceae; genus Nisaea; species Nisaea sp. The sequence goes on along the minus strand of NZ_JAXMNY010000001.1, from coordinate 700,319 downwards.
CTTTTTTCAATCGCCGTGATTTTCTGAAATCCACGGCACTGGCCGGCGCTGCCGGCGCGGCAGTCGCCACCTTTGGTGATCAGGCCTTCGCAGAAGATTTCCCGGCCGAGACCCTGAACGTCGTGACCCATGCAGGCCCGGGCGGCGGCACCGACATTACCACCCGCATGATGATGCTGCGGGCCCGCAGGGTGTTCAAACAGGATCTGGTCGTAGTGAACAAGCGCGGTGGCAGCGGTTCGGCTGCGCTGATGTACACAAAGTCGCGCCCCCGTGACGGCTACACCTTTATGACCATCACGCAGTCGCACATCTTCCAGATCATTCAGAAGAAAGTGCCGATCAAGATCGAAGAAATGGTCGGCCTGGCCCGCGCCACCGACGATCCGCAGATCGTTACCGTGAGCTCGAACAGCAAGATCAAGACCCTCGACGATCTCATGGCCGCCGCCGCCGCCAAAAAAGGCGGCTTGAAGTGGGGTACCACCTTCGCCGGTGGTGCTGATCACGTCGGTATCCACAACTTCGCCAAAGCTTGCGGCAACATGCCGTACACCATCGTCCCGTTCAAAGGCGGCGGGGATATCGTGACCAACCTGGTCTCCGGCAACATCGACGTTGCCCTGCTGAATTATGCAGAAGGTGAGTCCCAGTACAGCGCCGGTGAATTCCGCCCGGTCGTAAGCCTCTCTGAAGAGCCGATTGCCGCCCTCAACGGTGTCAAGACCGCCCGCGATTCCGGCGTCGACTCAGTGGCTTCCACGGTCCGTGGTTTCGCCTGCCTCTCCGGCGTGCCGCAGGACCGCATCGATATACTCAGCGGCGGCCTCGTGAAAGCGATGGAGCACGGCGTCTACCAAGGGTACCTGGCTTCCGGCGGCATGCCGAAATCCAGCGTCATCGGTGCCGAGAAATGGACCGCGCACATCCGCCGGATCTATGACGAGAGCACCACGGCCCTCACTGAACTCGGTATGCTCTGAGGACACTATGTCAAGCAAACCCTCCGTTGACCGGGCTGCACCAGCAGCCCGGTTTCCGCGTGATATGGTCATCGGTTTCTGTACCGTGGTCCTTTGCGCGGTCGCCTACTGGATCACTCTCAGCTTCGCCGACGCTCCGGCCGCTGTCGCCCAGAACGTACAACCGGCAACCTTCCCACGCTTGGTGATCTCGGTGATTGCCGTCCTTGCGGTCACCCTCATGGTGATCTCTTTCCGCAAGGATTCGCGGCCGGGCAAGTCGGTTCCGGCAATGGTCGCCATGACTGCCGCCATGATGCTTGCTTTCGTGGTCGCCTTCGAGGCCATCGGCTTCATCCTTGCCATGGCGTTGTTCTGTTTCTTCATGCCCGTGATCTGGGGCGAGCGGCGCTGGCACGCGGTCATTCCGTTTGCAGTGCTCTTCCCCGGAGCGATTTATGCGCTGTTCGCCTTCGGGCTCGGCGTGCATTTCGATGCCGGCATTCTCGGTTTCTAGCGTTCAGATTGGTTCGAACTGATGGATGCGTTCCTCACCGCCCTTGTGGCCTTTTCTGACCCCTACCTGATCACGGTTATCCTGATCGGGACCATAGGCGGCGTTCTGGTCGGCGCCATGCCCGGCCTGAGTTCCACGATGGCCACGGCACTGCTGCTGCCATTCACCCTGACCATGGATCCGATCCCGGCGATCTCCCTATTGAGTGCGCTTTATTGCGCCGGAACTTTCGGCGGATCGATCACAGCGATCCTCGTCAATGCCCCGGGAGCACCACCCGCAGCGGCGACAGCGTTCGACGGCTATCCCCTCGCCCAGAAAGGCAAGGCCGGGATGGCTCTTGGCATGGCTGCAGTCAGCAGCGTGATCGGCGGGATTTTCAGCGTCGTCGTCCTTATCGTTGCGGCGCCCCTGCTCTCTCGGGTCGCCTACAACTTTGGCCCTCCCGAATATTTCGCCCTGTCTCTTTTTGGCCTTTCCATGCTGGCAACGATCAGCGGTGAATCAGCCCTGAAGAACCTGATCGGCGGTGCCTTCGGCGTTCTGCTCGCCACGATCGGCATGGATTTCACCACGGGCGTGGACCGCTTCACCTTCGGCTACTGGGAGTTGTCGGAAGGCATTCACTTCATTCCAGTGATGATCGGCCTGTTTGCCGGCTGTGAGTTCCTGACACAGGCATCGAAGCTCAAGGAAGGCCGGGTGCGCGCCATCTTTGATGCGGTGAAGCTGCCCGGCTGGGCCGATTTCAAGCACTGCTTCGGCACGATCTGCCGGTCCTGCGGTATAGGCTCCTTTATCGGTCTGCTTCCGGCCGAGGGCGGTACTGTTGCAGCCATGATCGGCTACAATGAGGCAAAGCGTTGGGCCAAGGACAAGAGCCAGTTCGGCAAGGGAGATCTCCGCGGCATTGCCGGTCCGGAAGCCGCCAATAACGCCGCGACCGGGGCTGCCATGGTGCCAACCCTGGCGCTCGGCATTCCCGGCAGCGCCACTACGGCGATCATCCTCGGCGCGCTGCTGGCGCATGGCCTCCGGCCCGGACCGCATCTCTTCACCGAGACACCGACCCTGCTTTACGCCATCTTCCTGTCGATGCTGATCGCGAACTTTGCCTTCGCCGCCTTTGGCTTCGCCGGTGCCAAACTGTTCGCCCGCGTCACCCTGATCCCGACCGAGTTCCTCTGGCCCGCCGTTTTCGTGCTCGCCTCCATCGGTGCTTATGCCATGGACCAGTCGATCATGGATGTCTGGATCATGGTGCTGGCCGGCCTGTTCGGCTTTGTGCTGAAGCGCTACGGCTTCTCCGCGGCCCCGATCATCATGGGGCTGATCCTTGGCGAGCTCGTGGAAAACAGCCTGAAGCAGTCCCTGATCATCTTCGACCACAACTGGTTCCATTTCCTTGAGCGACCAATTGTGGTGACCTTCCTGGTCCTGACACTGACCTCGATGATCTGGCCCCTGGTCACCCTGTTCCGGACCAAGCGGCAGGAACGCAAGGCTGCTGACGCGGCCCAGAGCTAGACATTATCGTCCCGGGGCGGCTTCGGCCGCCCCGATGCATTTCAGACCATGAGGCCCCCAGATGCGCATTACCCGGATACAGGCCAGCGTCCATCGACCGGTCGCGGCGGGCGAGCAGGAAAACAGGGCGACCTATGCCGGGACAGACGGTCCGGTCTTCGTGCGCTGCCGCATCGACACCGATGAAGGCATAACCGGCAATGGCTTCACGGGACGCTTCCTCGCCGCCGAGGTCTCCCATTTCCTGAACCACGCGCTGTCTGAAGCGATCACCGGGAAAGATCCCCTCGGGCTGGATCTGATGGCGGCTATCGAACGGCATTTCAATCCCCGCGCCATGACAGGCGTGGTCGTCTCGGCCCTCTCCGCTCTTGAAATCGCCTTGACGGACATCCGGGCCCAGGCCGCCGGGAAAAGCATTGCAGTCCTGCTCGGCGGCAAGCGCAGCCGCGTTCCCGTGCATGTCACCTGCGGCCTGCCCCATCTCGATATTGATGCCCTGCAGGCCGCATCTTCACGCGCCATCCAGGCCGGCGCTGCCGGTGTGAAGATCGTCATCGCAGCCAAGGGCCGCCCCTGGCAGGAGGACGCGGAACGCATTCTCGCCATCCGCGAGGCCATCGGCCCTGACGCGGATCTCATCGCCGACGCCAATTGCGGGTTCGATCTCCCCACCGCCCGTAACCTGGCCTTTGCAGTCTCGGACGCCCGCCTTGCTTGGCTGGAGGAACCCCTGCGCGACAACGATCCGCGCCGACTGGCGGAACTCACCGGCGAAATTGACTGTCCCGTCGGCGCCGGACAGATGGAGCAGTCGGAATACCGGTTCGAGCAACTGATCCGGCAGGGCGGTGTCTCCGTCATCCAGCCGAACGCCGTCTTCGCCGGCGGCTTCAGCAAAGCTCTCGACGTCATCCGCCTCGCCGGCCGCCACAACCGGGACACCTGCCCGGCCGGCGGCTGGGATTTCATCAACCTGCACCTGATGGCGGGCGCTCTGGAGCATGGAGCGATGGAATATCATGAAGGCCATGAGTCGATCATCCGCTGCATCAGCGGCGGTGTGCCGTCACCCGTTGATGGCTACCTGAATGTTCCGGACGCGCCAGGGCTTGGCGTCGCGATAGATGAAAGTGCTCTGGAAACAGCGCGCATCTATCCACGCTAATTCAACCTGATGCGATTTCAATATCTTGGGGGAGATTTTGGTGGAGCCGAGGAGGATCGATACGCTTAACCATTTTCTTTCATTTTCCTTTTTATATCATTTATTTAGATGAACTTTCACCTACTGATCGGGTCCAGCATTGTACCTACAATGTACCCGGCGCTGTACCTCGTGGGTCAGCCAAGTAGTTTAGTTGCAAATGGCCAAGCAACTGCACCGGGGCAATGTTTGGCGAGTGCCGATAACTGCCAATTGTCAATGCGAGACGTGCGATGCGTCTATGTGACGGTATCAGCCCTGTACATAGGATGCTCGGTGTTAGCGGGGTTCGCTGCATTCTGAACCGGAAAGCCGTGTGGAGATCTGCTCCTCGCCTTCAGAATAAGCGCGGTGTTCCATGGATCCCACAAATCACGCTCGACCGGCGATTTCTGAACCGATTGATGTGCTTCACGTCGATCTCAAAATACGCGATGCATGTAGCCCTTTGACAACAATCTGAACGGATGACGCAAGCTAGATAGATAGATAGATAGGGAATACAAATTCGTCGACCATACAATCTTCGATATATGATCCATAATTTTCATACCCTCTTTACACGATTGTCCGGACCAAGGAGATTACGTTCAGGATCCGAACATTCAAACTAAGTTTCCTGGGGAATTCAGGTGCAAACAGAGCCGATAAATAACTTATTCGATCTAGAGCCGGGGGCTTGGATCACGGTCGGCCAGCTTGACCGACTGAGATACCCGGGCAAAACCAAGCGGCCGGTTTTGGAGCCGGAGACGGTTGATCTGCTTCAACATGCGTTTTTCTTGGCACACGAGAAAATAACATTAGGAAACGCCGTATTGACGCTCGAGGATCTCGCGAAAGGCGTGGTAAAATTCACCCTAACGAACGGAGCACAAGATGATCGAGAAATGATCCTGCTCCTATATCAGTTCCTGGCTGAGAAATACGGAAAAGACCACGAGTGGCGCCAACCCTTGGCGGGTTCGCTGGAAGCCTACAGCTCCTTTTTTGGTCCTGAGACGGAGTACGAGCTCTACATCGGCCCAGAAATCTTAACTATCCTGAGCGCCGCGTGGTCGGTCCAGCTCCACGACAACATGGAGTCGGTCACGATCCCGGATCTCATCGGCGGACTATTGCTCGATACGGCAGGGATGCGAGCGGTCTTATCGTCACTGCCGAAGGAAGCGTGGCCAGACTTCCGCGCTTTTCTCTCCAGCGTAATTGTTGAGAAGTACCTCTACAATCAAGAAAGGCTACCCCTGAACCCTGAATTTTATCAGCGGAGAATCATCGAGACATTCGATCTCGCGACGAACGCCCCCAATGGGCGGATGCGGGCCCTGGCTTCAATCAACAATGACCGGGTCGATTTTGGTGCCAAAATTGACCGGGACATCCTCACAGACGATCCGTTGGGACGCGCGCCTGATGCGCTCGCCATCGCCGAGTTGGTCTGCCACCACGCGGCTCCGTTGCCACTGGCTATCGGGCTGTTCGGAAATTGGGGCTCCGGCAAATCCACCTTCATGGCGATGCTGGAGGCGGCTATTGATCAAACGACGGAGTGGGGCGATCAGATCTTGGACGAAGGCCGACCGGCATTCGTGGAGAACGTGGTCCATATCCGGTTCAATGCCTGGCATTATTCCGATGGTGATCTATGGGCTAGCATCGGCACGCACATCTTCGAGGAGTTGTCCAACCAAGCCAGCGAACAAAAAGACTGGCTGAAGTATCTACAGTTGGAAAAACTGATGCGCCGTCTCGACGAGGCGACCGATATCATCGCGTCTTCGGACAAAACCATCGAGTCCGATGCCGGTCATAAGAAACAACTCGATGACAGAATTGATAAACTCCGAGACGAGATCCGAGGCAAGCGCGAGGCGTTGCGAACGTCCGCCCGAGACGCGATCCAAGCAACCCTTAAAGAAGATCTCAAGAAAGAGCTAGGGGGTGCCTTCCGCGCACTCGGCCTCGACAGCGCGATCCAGGACGCCACGCAAATCGAGCAGCAATACGCGGAGATACAATCCTTCTCGGGCCGTCTTTCAAAATTCGGTGCTTTCCTTCTGGCCAGTCCCAAATCGAGTGTTTCACTGGTGGTTGTCGCGACCTTGTTAGTCGTCTTGGTGCTTGTGGCTGGTGGCGCGCTCCAGACGAGACTAACTGGAATGCCTGAAATCAAGGAAGCAGTGGCCGCGATAAAGGAAACCTTGGCTTGGCTCGCTGGTATCTCGACCGTGATGTGGGGTTATTTCAAGACTTTCCAGTCGAAGATCAAACCTCTGCTCGACGCACACCAGAAAATCATAGCGGATGAGACTGGTGAACTCGGCAGATTGGAGGCCGAGCACGCCAGTGTTGCAATGGAAATCCGAGGACTCGAGGCGAAGGTTGCGAAAGCTCAGGAGGCCAAGGCAGCGGCGATCGAGGAGCAAGCAGAGTTGGAGGAGATGCGGAGCGGCCTAAGGCCGAGAAAGCTATTCCGTGATTATATCGAGAACCGGGCCGGAGGCGATGAGTATCGGCGTCATCTGGGCCTAATCTCAATCATAAGTCGCGATTTTCGCCGTATGTCGGACCTGATGCAGCAGCAAAGTAGGGCTAGGTACGAAGACGGCCTGAAAGAGGCGGACCTGCCCAGCATCGACCGCATCGTCCTCTATATCGACGATCTCGACCGATGCCCGCCGAAAGTGGTGATCCAGGTCTTGGAGGCGGTGCACTTGATACTGGCCTATCCGCTCTTCGTGGTTGTCGTGGGCGTCGATCCGCGATGGTTGGAAAGCGCTCTACACTCATATCATTCAGAGCAGTTCGGGGAGGCTGCTCATCAGGTTTCGGCGAAGAACTATCTGGAGAAGATCTTCCAATTGCCTTACCGATTGCAGCCTCCATGCGTGGATATGAGCGAAGACGGCACTGACAATGAGTACGCCAAACTAGTCGCCTCGATCCTCGGACGCGCGACGCTCTTGGAGACCAGTTCAGACGACGACGCAGATTCCGACCGGGTGGAGAACGGGCGTCGGGAGAGCTGGGACAATGCGTTGCCCGGGAGTGCCGCTGCTGAGGGTCTAATCACGAAGTTAACGCCGGTTCGCCCGCCCGCCGATTTGGCGGCCAGGACCGGGGACGAGACGAACGTCAAAGAGGTCCTGGCCCGGATCACGCTCAGCGAGAGCGAACGCGCTTGCCTTGGCGCGCTCGGCCCACTGATCGGCCACTCGCCCCGGCTTACCAAACGCGTGATTAACCTCTACCGTATCATTCGTGCTAGGTGGCCCGCCGAGGAAGAAGCCGCACTATTAGGCACAGATCATTCGATGTCTCCGCTATTTCCAGCCCTGATGCTCGCATTGGCCTTGGATGCCTCGTGCAGCGATGACGAACGTGAGACCCTCGCCCACAGACTCGATTATCAGCATCCAGTTGGAGAGATGTTCGAGAAAATGTTCCGGGGCCGATTCGAAGAGAGACAAGATCAGAGTCCATCACTTAACGAGAAGCTTAGGCAGACAAGGATGGCCCTGGATCTAATGTCGGATGTGCTGGGACACCATTCTGATCATGCGATCAACTGGCCAGAATCATGGCGAGCCGTGGAGGCGCACCCCTTGATCGCGCCATTCCGTTTTCAGTGACAGTTCGGGTGGGCTAGCTTGGCTCCTGTTCAAGGAGCCGTTTCGTCTTCGTCTTCGTCGTCCTCAATTTCTACAATGACCCCCTCAAGCAAGTCTTTGTGTTTTTCCTGAAGGAAAGCAAGCGCCTGGCCATCATCGACCTTATGTTCAAGAGCTTCTTTTATGAACTGAAGTCGGGCAAAGTTTTCTTCGATAATCTCGGACCAGGTTTTGACTCCGATAGAGACCCGCGGGCGCTTTGAAATCAAACGACGCTGCCGATCCGGCCCCCCCTCAATACGCGCGGCCACCTCTTCGTTGTAGTCGTCTGACACGAGCAAGAAGTGCCACTTCAAACCTTGAACGCCATTGAATCGGGCATCCTTCTCGACCGCGAGCGCGTAGCCCTCAATCTGATTCATGTCTTTCGCACTCAGGACGACCCTTGGAGCCTTCAACTCGATGACCAGGTGCTCGATGTCGTTAGCCCGGTGCCGTCGCTGAGAGCGGGAGAGCATAAGATCAACGATACCACGGCTCTTCCCGACCACGCTGACCGGCTCGTCGATGATGATGTCCGGATCGAGTTTGTCCTTGTGCACTTTTAGGACGTTGGTGAGTTCCTTGTCACTTGCCCAGAGATGATACTCCTCGCCGAAGACCCAGGTGTTCTGCTCGAGGATTTTGTGGAGCTGGGACCGCTCCTTCAGCTTCTTCCTGGCCTCGTAATCGAACAGGATAAACCGAAGCGCATCGATAAACTTTAGCCGGTCGGCGACCAACTTCGCAGCACTGATCACGCCTGATAGATCGGTTTCATCGAGAAGTTGCGCCAACTCCTTCTGCTTGCGCTTGGGGAGTTTGAGGACTTCGTCGAGAATGCGTTGGAGTTCGGTCGGGCTCTTTTCTATTGCGTTCCGAAGCAGCCGAAGGTGCAAGGCTGTTTGCTTCGGAGAGGCTTCGCCGAAGTCGGGGGAAGTATCCTGGACCGTCACCGCAACAATGTCGAAGATGCTACGCTCTGCCTGCTCAATGTGAGACGCCGGTTCCCCCTCGAACGGATAAAGGTTCTTCTCCTTCCATTCGTCGACAACGACCTTTGCACGGGCGGCCGCGCGTTCGCGGAACAATTCTTTGATCTTCCGCTTTGCCTCATCGACGCTGACCTGAAGGGTAGGCAACATCTCGGCTAAGTCGAGCTGTCCGCTCTGATGTAAATCCTCGATGGCCTTTGATTTGAGATATGCCGAAAAGTGAAAGTCGCCGACGTGGAAGCGGCTATCGACCTGCGACAGGGGGAACCCTTTGGCATTGCAGAGATAGAGCGCTCGCCGCGTGGCGCGATGCCACTCGATGATTTCGAGGGAAACCGGATGCTCGACCCCATTCTCATCGACGTAGAGCGATAGGTCGAATTCCCACTGATCGCGGATTGCTAGCGCTGGATCAATCTTCTCGCCACAATATTCGACGGACACGTCACGATAGTCTTTGAGGTAAATGGCGAATACTTCCGCGAGTTCCTGGATAGCATTCTCGGGCTTAAGCGACGTGAACTGACGCTTCAACTCCGACAAGGTGACAATCACACCAGGCTTTGCGCCGGGCATATCTGCCTCGTCCGATATGCGGACGCGCGAGATTTCCCGTTCAAGTATGCTGATGTCAAACTTCTTGGGTGTTCCAGCCTTGTCGTACACAACCGTCCAATCGACGGTCTGGGCGAGCGCGAATGCCTTGAAACGCCCGCGCCCCTCCTGCCCATGAAGCACCCGCTTGAGCTTCTTGGTCTGCATGGCGGTTCGCTTCCACGATCCGCCGAGGTTCTTGAACAGGCCGGGCGCTTCGTCACGAGGAAGTCCGTGACCGTTATCCCGGACGTAAATCTTGGAGAGGCCGTCGAGAGCGTCATGCTCAAGCTCAATGGAGACTTCGGTCGCATCAGCGTCGAGCGAATTCCATACGAGTTCGGACAACGCCTGGATCGGCTGAGCCTTGGCTTGCCGCTCGATGAAGTCCTCTTTGACTTCGACGTTGTACTCCTGCGTGGTCATCGATCAGTCCTCTGAACCAAATTGGTCATTTCTACCCCTAATCGCTGCCAACGGCGCGCACCGTTGTGAGTTGTAAGCCGGCTGAGCTCTCGGCGTTAGAAAATTTCGACCCATTAGTATCTAGCGCAGGTCGGTAAGGTCAGCAGGTCACAGAGCTGTGTCAACATTAGGGGGAAACGATGTGTCGTGAATACGCGGAAATCGAGCATCAGCCTCCGTTCGGAGAAAGCAGCAGTTCGAACTCAATTCGGCGTTAGAGGTTACCATGCAGTCCTGATTCAATGATCCGTATCAACGTGTAAACCAACGTCACTGAATGATACGGAGCCTACTCGATGACCCCGACTCGATACATCGCCTATTACCGCGTCTCGACGGCCCGGCAGGGACAAAGTGGCCTTGGTCTGGAAGCCCAGCAGACAGCCGTCCGGTCTTTTGTGAATGCCGACGCTGAGATTTTGGAGGAATTCGTCGAGATCGAGAGTGGTCGGCGCAATGATCGGCCTCGGCTGCTCGAAGCGCTAGCAGCATGTCGCCGGCACAAGGCGGTCCTCATCATCGCCAAACTCGACCGTCTCGCGCGCAACGTCGCCTTCGTCTCCAACCTGATGGAAGCTGGCGTCGATTTTGTCGCCGTCGATATGCCACACGCCAACCGGCTCACGGTCCATATCCTCGCCGCTGTCGCCGAACACGAGCGTGAGATGATATCCCAACGCACGAAAGCCGCTCTCGCCGCTGCGAAGGCCCGTGGCGTGCGCTTGGGAAATCCAACCGGAAATCCAGCCGGCTTAGAGAAAGCCCGTCAGCGGGCCTCGGAACAAGCGCGTAAACACGCGCTTAAAGCGCAAGAGGTGATCGAAGAGATCCGCTCGGCAGGTTTGAAGAGCTATCGACAGTTAGCCAAGGCGCTTAACGCTCGCGGCGTTGAGAGCCCGCGTGGAGGTATTTGGTATGCTGGATCGGTTCAACGTCTCATGGCGAAATAGAAGTTAACATCCGCAAAGCACGAGCACTTTCAGAGCTGCGACGCAGTGAGCTATAGCGTGCGGGTCGATACGGCTACCATTCGAGATAGGGGAAAAAAAATAGTGAAGGCCAGGACCTCATACCATTGGCCTCATTTCACAGGGCTTTGGTTCCACCCCTTTTTTGTCGTCACTGATTTTTGCGAATGAATCGCAACTAAAGTCAACGCGTTATGCAATGCATAATATGCATCTGAATTATTCAGCACCGAACCAATTTTTAAAATTATCTTTTACTTTCAGAATCTTACAGTATTTAGTAATATGCATATTTTGAAACGACAAGCTCCATACCGCATCAAGACAATTCACTTTTTATGCATAATTATCAACACATTAGAGAATTAAAATGAATTGAATAAGCATGAATATTCAAGATATCACGCTTCTCTTTTTCACGAGCGCTATATCGGGGCCTTTTCCTCGCCACAACAGTCAGAACGATGAAGCCACTGAACGCAATTCCTTGCCATAATTTGATTCTCGAAACATCTCATGCTATCAGCCATTTCGTAGCGTTCGCATACGTTCTCCATATCGATATCCGCAGAACAAGCGATCAACGGCGCAATTGCCGTTTGAGAGTGTGTGAGTCGGTGTCGCCTCCGAATTCAAGGCTACTAAGGCTCGAAACCTTGACGCCCTTCGCTTGAAAGCAAGGAAGTCAGGATGCAGTAGTCAGTAAGGAGAATGTCATAGATGCCGCACCATGGAAGCGCTGTTTCAAAGTCACATAGTCATGGCAAAAAGTCGAAAAAATCAGACCACAATCTGAGGCGCGCATTAGTCCCCACGGGCCAAGAACGCAAAGAAATGCTAAGACTTGTCGAGACCGCTTTCTGCGGAGCCGACTATGCTGGACCAATGAGCCGTATAGTTCAGGCAATAATGTCTCACTACAATATAACTCTACCTCGATGGAGGGACCTTTCAGAAAAAGAATCACTCACATTCATCCAAGCTGCAGGATATCGACAGGGTGTAAACAGAGCACACACTTTCAACATCTCAGACCAACAGCGTATCGAATGGTTGAAGAAACATGGAAACCTCACGAATGGGTTCAAAAAAGAGATCATTGAGAACCTGCGTTATCCAGCAGGAGAAAGTCTTACATACTGGTTTGTGATTGAGCCGAAGATATCGAAGGGACCAGCCGCTTCGAACTACATGGATAAGGCTGGCGAGCCGCGTCGCTTCGATGCTCACTTCGCAATCCTTGAAGACAGTTCCGAGATGGTATCAAAAATCGAGCTTGCGTGCTGGAAACGCGCCTACAAGCTAAGACCCGACGAGCACTCGACAGATAAACGACCTGGCACTAAACGGGGCCGTTCATATTTTGCGAAGGGAATTAATGGTCGTGGATGGGAATCCTATTCCCGAAAATTCATTGTTGGAACGATGGAATTGCACGCGGATGTGGTCGGGCAAAAGCCATTTGGCGCTTCGCTCCAGCTCCACAGGTCAGCAAAACAGCTTTACGATGAGTTTCGAGAATCAGTAATGGATTTGGATAGCCCATCCGAAGCGCTTCTTTCTGCCATAAACAGCGAACTCGATTTTTTGAGTAGGGCTGAAAGACTCTCCGTTCCCAAGTTCACGGCAGCCGTCCGTTTAGCCGTTGTTGGCAGCCAAGAAGGAATCATGACATCCACAGAGGCGTAGACTAACGTGAATATACAGGCCGTCAGGCCTCGAATAAGCCGCGCTGACGGCCATCACGCGGCTTTCACATAATAGGCCCTCTTTCGTCGATCAGGCCGTCAGCGGGCGTCTTCAACGTCAACTTCGAGTACCCATGCCTTAACGGTCTTGCCATCGCGCTTAAATGAGATCCTGGCGATCGGGTTTTCATCGTCGATTTTCAGAAGCTCATAAGCACCTGGCGCTTCGAATTCACACACGAGCTTGCCGGACCCTGCATTCTCGATAGTCCAGATCATCTGACTTTTCGTCATGCATACGAACGTCAGCTCATCAATCGAGCCTTTCTTGTTCGCAGCCTCGGCGGCCGTGACGCCGAAAGCGAGGATCAGCGCGGCAAATAGAAGTTTCATAGGCCGAATTCCCTAATAGCTGAAAAATATTCAGATATCTGGGTATTGCATGGACCGCAACACTCCGATTTTTCGATTTCTCAAACGAGCATTCTAGGACTGGATAAGCCTCTTGCCCGGCCGTTGGGCAAGATTGACTAGCTGCTTCAGGTCCAACGGCAGAACCAAGCTCTCGATGGCCCTCCGGCGCTGCTCGACGGTGAAGCCCCCATCTACGCCGCCATAAACGTTACCCATTCCTTTCTGAGCCTGTCCCAAGAGCGCTCGCCGCAAGTCTTCCGGCACGCCCGACGCCTTTCCCAGATCTTCGAATAGGTGACGAAAGCTGTGGAAAGACAACTTTGGACGCTTGATACCGATGGCGCTCAAGTGCGTAGAGAACCTTCGGCTCTCGTTGTCGGTGATGTTCCCGCCTCGCCTCTTTGCCATAGCGCCAAAGATCGAACGGTTCATTACCTTCTGTGCACGCAAGAATATGTCGAACCCAAGTTCTTCGAGGACCGAGTGAAGTGGAACCAGTCTATCCGACTCTTCATTTTTAAGACCACGGAGACCGTTCGGACGAATCAAGATTACACGCTGTCCAGGATCGCCATCTATATCTTTTGGCGTAAGGCCAAGCAGCTCACCTAGGCGTGCGCCAGTAAGCAAGCCGAGCAGCGGCAGGAAATACGTCCCATCGCGAATAATAAGATCGCCTTGCGCGTTACGCCTCGACCGTGACTTACATCCAGAGTATCGCGGCCCAGAGAAAAGCGCTTCTAACTCATCAACAGTGAATGGTGTGCGTGCTTTTTTGGAGCGTGTTGGCTTCTTCATTTTAAGCCGTGATGTAGAGAGATCCTTGTCTGTGTAGCCGTGATCTCGACACCAAGTCAGAAACGCACCAACGCGAATAAGAGATTGATTTACTGAAGTCGGCGACAGAGTCGGTCTCTTATGATTCATCTCTGCAACGTCACGGAGCGCACGGTCAGGAAACAGCTTAGTGACGTTGGTCGGTAAGCTTTCAAGAACGTGACGAAAATCAGAAAGGTCACTTCTCTCAAGCGAAGATATCGGCCGTCGTGGTCCGATGATCTCGGTAAAAGACCGCAGATGCGCCGTCGCCTTTTGTACGTTCTTGGTCCCGGTGGTCGAAGCGACCTCACGTTGGATGTACTCCGTCGCGAGTTCTCCAACTGTTCTTGCCTGTGGCAGAGCATTGGCGGGAACTTTTGCCAAGTCGCCTGTCATCGAAGTTGTTGCCGGTTGTGGCCCACTTTCAAAGACAGGGTCCGCAACTCCTTTCCAAACATCGCCTTTGAGCCTTGCAACCGTGCGAGTAACCAACTCGACATTCGCTCGAAGCAACAAATCACAAAGCTGATTGATCGTGTCTTTGGACGGGTCTGTTACGCCGACTTTCTGCAACATTTCAATCGCGTCTTCGGCCACCAAACCGATATCATGCACTTCGAACGCCAAGGTCCGGGCGCCGTCTAACTGCTTCTTGGATCTTGCGACAGCCCGCTGTCTGTCACTTGGGTCGTTAGGGCGGAAAGAAGCCAAGACGCGATCCTCTTCTTCTATCGCCTCAGCCAGCCATCGACGTGCGAGCTCTTGGATCTCAGCTGCAGTCAGAGACTGATGCTCCCGGACTTCACGCAAGAATCTCTCCCATGCTGCTGATAGCAGCCTTGCCAATCGGCGGGCAGTCTGCTGACTGCACCTCCCCAGAGATCTGACTACCTCACGCTTACCCATGCGTCTGCGGAGGTCCCTAGGCACAACAGCCCTAAAACGCCAGCCGTTGCCTCGCCTCTGAAGGCGGTCGCTGACCTTTCTGCTGTACCCGTTTTCACGACTCTGCTGTACCTCAGAAGCCGCCCTACCGTCAGCTTGCGGCAATTCTGATTTGTATTCAATATCTTGGGGGATATTTTGGTGGAGCCGAGGAGGATCGAACTCCCGACCTTCGCATTGCGAACGCGACGCTCTCCCAGCTGAGCTACGGCCCCACCGAAGCCGGAGAAAAATATGCCCCGGCACGGTGGAGACAGATAATCGAAGCAACTGAGCGATGCAAGGGCAAAGCGCCCCATATCAGGGGCTTTGCAAATGCCGGAACCCGTCCCATATAAGCAGGGTTAAAATGAGCAGCGCCAAGCGCTTGCCGTACGCGCGACCGGACGGTACGGTTCGTCGCGCCGCACATCCCTGAAGGACGGAAACTCGCACATGCTGTCGTTGCTGAATCTCGTTAGTACAGTCATCCAGCTCTATATTTACGCGCTTTTCATCTTCATCATCATGGGATGGCTGGTGCAGTTCAACGTGATCAATTCGCAGAACCGGTTTGTCTATCTGGTGATGGACTTCCTCTATCGCGTGACCGAACCGCTGCTGCGGCCGATCCGGAACGTCCTGCCGAACCTCGGCGGCCTTGATATCTCGCCGATTGTCCTGGTTCTCGGCCTGAGTTTTCTCCGCAGCCTGATGTGGGAATATTTCGGCTAGGACTCCGCACCAAATGACCGCCCTGCCCTTCCAGCCAGTTGCCGAAGGGTTGCGTCTGCGGGTCCGCCTGACGCCCAATGCATCGCGCGACGGGATCGGTAGTGTCGCCATGGATGCGGAAGACGTCGCATGGCTGACAGCCACCGTCACCTTCGCTCCCGAGAATGGCCGCGCCAACAAGGCCCTGATCAAGATGCTGGCGAAAAGCTGGAAGCTTCCGAAAAGCAGCATTGATGTCCGGTCCGGCACGACGCAGCGGCGCAAGACCCTGCTGATCGCCGGAGACGGAGCGGCCCTGGCGGCACAACTGGAAGACTGGCTCGCACAACACGCGCCCGGCTAATAGAGATTTCGGGCAATAGAGGGAAACACCCCATGGGCACTGCCGCACTGATCGACGGAAAGGCCTTCGCGGCCGGGCTGCGGGAACGCATCGGCGCCGCCATCGCGGATCTGAAATCCAAACACGGCGCCGTCCCCGGCCTTGCCGTGGTGTTGGTCGGCGAAGACCCGGCGAGCCAGGTCTATGTCCGCAACAAGGGCAAGCAGACAATCGAGAGCGGCATGGCTTCGTTCGAGCACAAGCTCAACGTCTCCACCAGCCAGGAGAGCTTGCTGAAACTGATCGCGGACCTGAATGCCGATCCGGCGGTTGATGGCATCCTGGTGCAGCTTCCCCTGCCCGACCATATCGATGCCCAGGCCGTGCTTGACACCATCGCGCCGGAAAAAGACGTCGACGGCTTCCATGTCGTCAATGCCGGCCGTCTGGCCACCGGCGGCGACGCGCTGGTGCCCTGCACCCCGCTCGGCTGCCTGCTGCTGCTGCGCGACCAGTTGGGCGACCTGACCGGCAAACATGCCGTCATCGTCGGTCGCTCCAACATTGTCGGCAAGCCGATGGCCGCCCTGCTCCTGCGCGAGAGCTGCACCGTCACTGTTACCCATTCCCGGACAAAGGACCTGCCAGCGGAATGCCGCCGGGCCGATATTCTGGTCGCCGCTGTCGGGCGACCGGAGATGGTCAAGGGAGACTGGGTGAAGCCGGGCGCGACAGTGATCGACGTCGGCATCAACCGGATCGACGCGCCTGAGAAAGGCGAAGGCAAGACCCGGCTGGTCGGCGATGTCGATTTCGCCAGCGCGTCGGAGGTTGCCGGTGCCATCACCCCGGTGCCGGGCGGTGTCGGCCCGATGACCATCGCCTGCCTGCTGCGCAATACCGTTGAAGCTGCCTGCCGCCGCCATGGCTGGGATATGCCGGCTCTCTGATTCGGGCCTTGTTGGCTCAGGTATTGGGCTTGGCCGCGTAGCGGATCACGCCCTTCGCCTCGGCCAGCGGGACAGGCTTACCCTTGCGCAGCGCCACCAGGGTACCTTCAGCTTCGAGCACCACCGCGACCCGCTCGATCTGCCTGAGCAGCGCGCGCCAGGCCGGTTTCGATCCGCCCGGATCGCCGCCCGCTGCCGTACCGATCTGGTTTGGAGACAGCCGGCCATCTCCCTCGGCCGTGCGAAGCATCTCGCACATCAGCTTTTTCAGGCTTTCGTCATCCATCTTTGCATCCTGACCGGCTACACTTATATGCCTGTGATGACCTGAAACTGGCGAGCCGTCCACCACAAGAGTCGGGCGCTGCGGAGACTAACTGCATTGGGAGCGGTATGACTGGAAGTCTGGACACACTCTTTGCCGCCGTCGTGGTTTTTGTCGGCGGGCATTTCCTGCTCGGCTGGCCGAGTATCCGCGCCGCGCTGATAGAACAGATCGGCACCAACCGGTTCCGTGGCATGTTCTCGCTTGCCGCCGGTGTTGCCATGGTCTGGATGGTCATGGCCTATGGCAATGCCCCCTATGTGACACTCTGGGAGCCCCCGCTCTGGACCCGCTGGATTCCGAATGTCGTGATGCCGTTCGCTGCGATCCTGCTGGTCTGCGGTTACAACCCGTTCAGCCCCACAGCCATGATGGCCGAAGATGATTTCGATGATCCGCATCTGGTACGGGGCATCCTGACGGTGACACGCCATCCGGTTATGATGGCCATCGGCCTCTGGGCACTGGCACACCTGACCGTGCGCGGCGATGTCGCCTCAATGCTGCTGTTCGGCGGCATGGCCGTGCTGGCTTTCGGCGGCATGGTGAAGATCGACACCAAGAAACGGGCCGAGTTCGGGGCCAAATGGGCCCCGTTCGAACTCACCACTTCCGTGCTGCCGTTTCGGGCCATCCTTGAAGGCCGGACAAAGCTCGACTGGAAAGGCATTGGCTGGCTCCGCCTTGGCGGCGGGCTGGCGCTCTGGGCCGTTCTGCACGGCGCCCACCCCTATTTCGCAGGCGTCAGTGCGGTTCCGATGTAAACATCGGTTCCGGCCCGATCAACCGACCTCGTATTTGCCCCGCGTCAGCAGGAGCAGCAGCGTGAACATCACCGGCACGGTACAAAGAGCCGGAATGATGATGCCCGGATAGCCGAACAGGATCGCTGACAGGATCCAGAGCAGCCCACAATTGATGAGGAAATAGGTGAAGGCCGACGCGCCTCCCGTTCGCAAATCACGAACCATCCAGCCGACGAACGGAACAGAGTAGAAAAGGTTCAACACAATCAAAATCCTCGATAGATGGCCATTTCGGCTTATCGCCGTCAAGCCACTTGCCTAGTCGAGAATGCTGCATCGCAGCAATGTGCGATTTTGACGCTGGTCAGTTTTGTCGCGGCGTGCCGAGCGCGACTGCAATTCCCGCACCGAGACGGGCATTGGCCCGAACCAGCGCGATATTCGTCGTCAGGCTGGCGCCGCCGGTCGCGGCCCGGATCTGCGACAGAAGATACGGCGTCACCTGTTTGCCTGTGGCACCGGTCCGTTTCGCCTCGAACAGGGCGTCGTCGATGATCCGCTCCATTGTCGCCCGGTCGAGGGCATGCTCTTCCGGCACCGGGTTGGCGATCAGCATGCCGGTCTCGAGTCCGAGATCCCGGCCCGCACGCCAGGCGGCGGCAATCTCTTCGGGGCTGTCGAGGCGCAGCGGCACGCGCAACCCGCTGTTGCGGCAGAAAAAAGCCGGAAATTCGTCCGTGCCAAAGCCGATCACCGGCACGCCCTTCGTCTCCAGGACCTCCAGCGTCTTTGGCAAGTCCAGAATGGATTTCGCCCCGGCGGAAATTACCATCACCGGGGTCCGGGCCAACTCGTCCAGATCGGCGGAAATATCGAAATCCAGTTCGGCCCCGCGATGCACACCGCCAATCCCGCCGGTCGCAAAGACCTCGATCCCAGCTCTGGCAGAAAGGATCATGGTGGCGGCGACCGTGGTGCCGCCAGTCCAGCCCTTGGAGAGCGCCACACCGAGATCGCGGCGGGAGAGCTTCACCGCATCGTCCATGGAACAAAGCCGCACCAGGTCCGATGTCGACAGGCCTATGTGGGCGGTCCCGTCCAGCACGGCGATGGTCGCAGGAACCGCTCCCGCATTCCGGATTTCCGCCTCAATCTCCTGACCAATATGAAGATTGTCCGGTTTCGGCAAGCCGTGGGTCAGGATGGTGCTTTCAAGCGCGACGACCGGGCGACCGTCGGACAAGGCCGTTTCAACCTCTGCTGAGAAGATTAAACCGGTCACACTCTCTCCCTTCGCCATCCTGGACCCGATCCGGGATCCACGGATCATAGAGCGACAAACGCCATCCGTGGATCCCGATTTTCATCGGGATGACAACCGGGGGCAAGATGCCCGCGGGAGAGAGTTATCCCTGCAGCATCTTGTTCAGACGCAGGCGCAGCGCGTTCAGCTTGATGAAGCCTGCAGCGTCCTTGTGATCGTAGGTGCCGGAGCCTTCCTCGAAGGTCACGATATCTTCTGAATAGAGGCTGCGGTCCGCCTTCCGGCCGGTGCAGGTGACGTTGCCCTTGTAGAGCTTCATCCGCACGGTGCCTGTGACGTTGCGCTGGCTGTGATCGATCGCGGCCTGCATCATCTCGCGCTCCGGCGAGAACCAGAAGCCATTATAGATCAGCTCGGCATAGCGCGGCATCATCTCGTCCTTGAGGTGCGCCATACCGCGATCGAGAGTCAGGCTTTCCATTGCCCGGTGGGCATGGTGCATGATTGTGCCGCCCGGGGTCTCGTAGACGCCACGGTTCTTCATGCCGACGAAACGGTTCTCGACCAGGTCGAGCCGCCCGATGCCGTTGCTCCCGCCATATTCGTTGAGCGCGGTCAACAGGGTCGCCGGCGACATACGCTCGCCATTGATCGCCACCGGATCGCCATGCTCGAAGTCGATCTCGATCTCGGTCGCCTTGTCCGGCGCATTTTCCGGCGAGACCGTGCGCTGGAAGACATACTCTTCCGGCGCGTCCCACGGATCTTCCAGCACCTTGCCCTCGGAAGAGGAGTGCAGCAGGTTCGCATCGACGGAGAACGGCGCTTCGCCGCGCTTGTCCTTGGCGATCGGAATCTGGTGCTTCTCGGCAAACTCGATCAGCTTGGTGCGGGAAGTGAGATCCCATTCACGCCATGGGGCGATGATCTTGATGTCCGGCTGCAGCGCGTAATAGCTAAGCTCGAAACGAACCTGGTCGTTGCCCTTGCCCGTGGCGCCGTGGGAGACGGTGTCAGCACCGACTTCCTTGGCGATCTCGATCTGGCGCTTGGAGATCAGCGGCCGGGCGATCGAGGTGCCGAGCAGATAGGTGCCTTCATAGAGCGCGTTGGCACGGAACATCGGGAAAACATAGTCGCGCACGAATTCCTCGCGCAGATCCTCGACATAGATTTCCTTGATGCCCATCATGCGGGCCTTCTCGCGCGCCGGCTCGACATCCTCTCCCTGCCCCAGATCGGCAGTAAAGGTGACAACCTCGCAATTATACGTGTCCTGCAGCCAGCGCAGGATGACGGAGGTATCGAGGCCGCCGGAATAGGCCAGCACAACTTTTTTGACGCTCTCGGACATGGGTTCGCCTTGACGGTAGAGGGCCCGGCGGGGCCCGTGAAACACAAGCGGGGCGCGGCTAAGAGGCCGCTGCACCACCAACGGCGCGGGAGTATAGGCAAACTGTCATGATCGGCAAGGAAAAGGCCGATCCAAAGACGCGGCATTGTGACCTGAAACCCGGAAATTTTGCCCTATATCAGAGAATGAGCGATGTTGTGAGCAAAGGGAGCTGATTTATGAGCACGGAACGAGAAACCGCCCTCCTCGCCGGAGGCTGCTTCTGGGGCATGCAGGACCTGATCCGCAGACACCCGGGCGTCACCGCAACCCGCGTCGGTTATACCGGCGGCACGGTTGCCAACCCAACCTACGAGGATCTGAAGACCGGCAAGAGCGGCCATGCGGAATCCATCCAGATCCAGTTCGATCCGGCGGAGACAAGCTACCGAGATATCCTGGCGCTGTTCTTCCAGATCCATGACCCGACCACAGCAGACCGCCAGGGCAACGACCGCGGCCCGCAATACCGCTCCGCGATCTTTTACCTGTCGGAGGATCAGAAGAAGGTGGCCGAGGACACCATCGCCGATGTCGAGGCCTCCGGCCTGTGGCCCGGCAAGGTAGTGACGGAAGTCACCCCTGCAGGCGACTTCTGGGACGCCGAACCCGCGCACCAGGATTACCTCCTCCGCGTCCCGCACGGCTACACCTGCCACTTCCCGCGCCCGAACTGGGTCCTGCCGAAGCGGTCAGCGAGCATGGCGGCGGGGCAGTAATCCTACGCCGACCGTCTACGGTTGACAGCACACCAAGGATGACATGCAGAATCAAAAAAGGCCGCTCCAAAGAGCGGCCTTTTCCGTAACTCTGCGGTCCCGGTTTAACGGGAGTAGAACTCGACCACGAGGTTCGGTTCCATGTGAACCGGATACGGGACGTCTTCCAGCTTCGGAATGCGGGTGAAGGTGCCGCGCTTCTTGTCGAGGTCGACATCCATGTAGTCCGGAATGTCGCGCTCGTTCGACTGAGCGGCTTCGATCACCATCGGCATCTCGCGGGACTTTTCCTTAAGCTCGACGACATCGCCTTCCTTGACCATGTAGGACGGAATGTTGACGCGCTTGCCATTCACCATCACGTGGTTGTGGCTGACGGCCTGACGTGCAGCGAACACGGTCGGCACGAACTTCATGCGGTAGACAACGGCGTCCAGGCGGCACTCCAGAATACCAACGAGGTTCTCGCCGGTATCACCGCGGCGCCGGACCGCTTCTGCAAAATACTTACGGAACTGCTTCTCACCGATATTGCCGTAGTAGCCTTTCAGCTTCTGCTTCGCCATGAGCTGAATGCCGAAGTCGGACGGCTTGCGGCGGCGCTGACCGTGCTGGCCCGGGCCATATTCGCGGTCATTGAACGGAGACTTCGCGCGGCCCCAGAGATTGACGCCAAGGCGCCGGTCAATTTTATGCTTCGAGTTAAGGCGCTTGCCCATAACCCATCTCCTTTAGTTTTCTTCATTTTGTCCCGATAGTGCCCATGACTTTTGAGAGCCTTGGGCCGGGGACCGACGGCTTATCCGCCTGCCCCACGTTCTCGGGAATTGAGGCGCGCACTATAAGGATCGCGGCCCTCAAGTCAAGCACCGGAACGGATGCTGTAACGAGGCGGTGCACTGCGGGATGGAACCGGATAAAACGCAGCACGTTATAAGCTTAACCGAGCAACGCAGCCAAAGAAGGATATCAGCGCATGGACTGGATTCTGGACCCCGCGATCTGGGCAAGCCTAGCGACACTGACGGCGCTGGAAATCATTCTCGGCATCGACAACATCATCTTCGTCTCGATCGTCGCCGAGACCCTGCCTGAAGCCCAGCGGCCCATGGCCCGGCGGATCGGCCTTGGGCTGGCGCTTATCCTGCGGCTGGTGATGCTTTCGGCGCTCGCCTGGATCGTCGGCCTGACGGCACCTCTGGCGGACATCCAGGGCTTCACGCTGTCCTGGCGCGATCTCATCCTGCTGCTCGGCGGGCTGTTCCTGCTCTACAAGGGCACGCACGAAATTCACAATTCGGTCGAGGGCGAAAATGGAGAGACAAAGGCAAAGGTCAGCGCCGGGTTCGCGGGCGTGATCGGCCAAATCATCGTGCTCGACCTCGTCTTCTCCATCGATTCCGTGATCACTGCCGTCGGCATGGTCGACGATCTGGGCGTCATGATCGCCGCCGTCGTCATTGCCATGGCAGTGATGATCGCCGCCGCCAGCCCGATCGCCAGCTTCATCGAGAAGCACCCGACCACCAAGATGCTGGCCCTCAGCTTCCTGATGCTGGTCGGCGTCGCGCTGGTCGCCGACGGGCTGCATTTCCACATCCCGCGCGGGTACATCTACTTCGCGGTGTTCTTCTCGGCCGCAGTGGAAGTGCTCAACCTGGTGGCCAGGGACAGGCGCAAAAATACCGTGTAACCGCCAGCGGCAACGAAGCCGGACTATAAGCCCGCGCCGGCTTCGCTTTCCGAGAACTTACGGGTCAACTCGACTTCCCGGCGGACAATGATCTCCACGAGCCGCCGCATCGTTGGCTCCATATTCTCGAGTATGAACTTGAACCTGCTGGCCGATATATGGACCACGACCGACGGTTCAACCGCGCGAACGGAGGCCGAGCGGTTCGGGTTGTCCTCCCCCATGACCAACGCGTACTCGCCGATGATGTTGTCAGGACCAACCTGCGCGATCACCCTTTCTTCGCCATTGACTGTCCGGAAGACCTCGAGACATCCCTCGATCACAAGGTAGGCTGCATCGGCCTTGTCACCTTCATGGAACAGCGTCGCCCCCTTCCCGGCCCCGGGCTTCAGGACAACGCGCCTGACGCTTCCTTCGTCATCGCTTCCGAAAAACAGGCTGAGCAGAGATTTCCCGTCGATGCTTTGTGACGGATGGCCTAGTCCGATATTGAAGAGAAATACCGGAAGAAAAAGCCCCGCGCCGACAAAAAACGAGACCACTGCCACAACGATCCGCATCGCGGCCGATGTCGCCCTGGTATATTCAAGGCAGTATTCAGCTTTCGTGTTCCAGGGTGGCGGCGCAGGCTTTTTGTTCCGCACTGGCCGAGCCCTGGGAAACTCCAGAACTTTCTCGTTGAAATGGTTCTGGCAGCGATCCCGAATGTCCAACTCAACCACGCTGAGCCCCGTGACATCCGGTTTCAGCGCTTTCTCAATCACTGCCTCAGTGAAATATCGCTCGTGCGGCGCGTCATTCAAAACCGCGAGTGAAATCCCAGTCGAGACCAGACCGGCGAGAAGAGCGCAACTGCCTGCGTTGAAGCGACGTTCTGTCGGAATTTCGGACCACCAGTCCCGCACCATCGCAAATGGCCCGGCGGCGATCGAGAGGTGCGCGGAAGGCGACCTGCGATGAATAAAGTGCAACACCCAGATCAGCGTTACCGTCAGCAGCGCCGGGGCGATGCCCCAGAGCAGGTTCTCTTCGACGGACAGACGGAAGTTCATTCGCCCGTTTTGATAGGCTTCTATCGCAGCGGACATTCCCACGAGTCCTAGAACTGCTCCTGCATAAGCCACGATCACGAAAACCAAAAGGAGACGCCAACGGAACATCGTCACCCTGCCATGCAGTTGGAAGGCGATCCATTTCAGCCCGAGCATCAGTACAATCGGAACGATGTAAACGGCGACGGCGAATCCACCCCATTTAGCCGGCGTCTTGAGTTCAACCCAATCGATATTTTTCCAGTCTTCGAACGCGAAAAACCTTTCGAATCCGAAAAATTTTTGACCCCACGCCCAATTTTCGAAAACGCCTGGCAACCAAGTCAGGAACATAAGACCGACCAGTGTCCCGACGAAGGCCGTCAAAGAGACCGTAAGGATCAAGGCGGCAACAGTGTTCAATGGGTCCGGCGCGAAATTCCGGTCTTCGTCTTCATACGCGCCAAGTGCCTGCGCCGCGGCCCAGATTTCCTCCTCTTTATCGCTGCGGGAGATCAGAAAATACGCCGTGAGGTGGACAATCCTGTCCTGAAAACCAACGAGGGCGTCGAGCATTCCCCTCCATGCATCCGCATCCTCCGAGCGAACTTTGTCAGTGATCAGATACATCCCCGCCAGTTCGTCATAGCGCAATTGGACTTCTTTCCATTTAGTATTCGGGTCGATGAAGAAAGAGCGGTTGCCAGATAGTTTCGCGCTGTCGTGTAGAAACAAGTACAAATGGGAAATCATCGACCATCGGTAAGCTGGCGAGTTTCTGTTCTGTATCGCCAGCTCCTGCGCCGTGACGTGCTTTACAGGGTCACTGATCTTCGCCGCATTGATCAGTCTGTTCCCCGCCACATCGGAAATGCTGAGATTGGCGAGACCGTGCGCAATCTCGTCGACACGGTCGGGTACAGCCGCGAGCTTGCAGAAAATAAAACGGAAATGCTTGAAAGGATTGATCTTGAAATCATTCGTCAGCAGCAGGCTCGTGATCCCGAAACTGATCGTGAAAACAGCAATTTGCTCCGCATCGTCGGACATCTTCCAGTCGATTTCGGCGTATTGCAGGAAATCCGTCAAAAGGCCTCGGAACTCATCCAACAAGACCAGAGCCAGAAATAATCCAGCCGCCAGCGCGACATACAACCAAAGGCCGATTTGATACGGCCCCTGTCGCATCAGAAAGCGGGGAGGGAAAACCAGTCTGTCGTCTTGTTCGTGTTGATTCGCGAACGACTTGTGAGCGAGAAGGCAAACGGTGGGCAGAAATGCTGCGTACAAGAACCAACTGGCGACAATTTGTGAAAGCCTGTCCGCTCCAGACGGTTTTGCGTCCTGACTAGCCACTGATACCGCCTGTTCAGCCAGTTGGGCGCCCGCCTCTCCCGAGATAAGTACAATAATCCCCGAGAAACAAACGACTTGAACGATTTTGCGGTATTCAATCATCCGGTTACTCTCTTTATTCGGGAAACTATTTTTTTAGTTTTCCCTTATAAGAGGTAATTCAGAATGCATTATGATGTCAATTAGTAGAAAATCTGGGTGATTTTCCTCACGACACTTCGTCCCGGATTGCCTGTTGAAGGATCTGCCGGGAGACCTAGTCAGAGCGGTCTTTCTTTTTCAGCAGCGTGCTGACCACGCCATGCATCGTCCGCACATCCTGATCCGTCATTTGAGCCCGGTTGAAGATATTGCGGATGTTGCGGCGGATGGTCGGCGCGAGGGTTTCGGGAAACAGGAAGCCCCCCTCGTACAGCTCGTCTTCCAGGCGGTTCAGGAAATACTCCCTGTCCTCGACGCTGGCGGGATCGCTTTGGCCGCTCAGGATATGATCCGGGGTCTCGTCCCCCGCCTGATACCATTCGTAGCCAAGCAGAAGGACCGCCTGCGCGAGATTGAGCGAGGAGAAGGCCGGGTTCAGCGGTACATGCACGATGGCATCGGCCAGAGCCACCTCGTCATTCTCCAGCCCTGACCGCTCCGGCCCGAACAAGAGACCGCCCCGATGGCCGCTACCGATATGGCGCTTCATTTCCGCCGCACCCGCACGGGGCGTAAAGGCGCGCTTCACCTGATCCCGGCTCCTGGCCGTGGTTGCCAAAACCAGCTTGAGATCGGCAATCGCGTCTTTCGTGGTCTCGAAGACTTTGACATTTTCCAGGACTGTGACGGCGCCGGCCGCCATTGATTCCGCCTTCGGATTCGGCCAGCCGTCACGCGGAGCCACCAGCCGCATCTCTTCAAGCCCACAATTCAGCATGGCCCGCGCGGCGGCACCGATATTCTCTCCCAATTGTGGGCGCACGAGAATGACAACCGGCGCATCCGCATCACCGCGGGCGCCCGCCTTGCTCTTATCTGTTCCAGCCATGGCTCAGGCGTCGACCTTCGCGGCGGTTCCGGATTTGAGCAGCCGGTAGTTCAGGCTGTCGGAAAGCGCCATTATTGACGCGTCGATGATATTGGCTGAGACGCCGACCGTTCGCCACGTGGAGCCGTCCGGCGCGGCGCTTTCGATCATCACCCGGGTCACCGCGTCCGTACCGTCGCTGTTCGGCGGCGGCGGAAGGATACGCACCTTGTAGTCCATCAGCTTCACGTCATCGATGTTCCGGTAAGCGGTGCTCAGAGCCTTGCGAATGGCAAGATCGAGCGCGTTGACCGGACCGTTACCGACCGCGACTTCGTGCAGGCGCTGACCGGCAACCACGACGGTGGCTGTCGCCTCGGACTCGATCACCGTCTGCCCCTTCGCGTTGAAGCGGCGTTCATCCATTACCCGGAACCGCTCTATGGAGAAGTAATCCGGCACAGACTCAACGGTCCTGCGCGCCAGCAATTCAAAGCTGGCCTCCGCGGTGTCGAAGGAATAGCCGAGGAATTCCTTCTCTTTCACATCCTCGACCAGACGCTGGATCTTCGGGTTTTTCGGGTCGATCTCAACCCCGATCTCGGCAAAGCGGGCAAGAATGTTC
This sequence comes from Nisaea sp., assembly GCF_034670185.1. Lineage (NCBI taxonomy): Bacteria > Pseudomonadati > Pseudomonadota > Alphaproteobacteria > Rhodospirillales > Thalassobaculaceae > Nisaea > Nisaea sp. Next base: position 673,418 of record NZ_JAXMNY010000001.1, on the reverse strand, counting down.
GAGCGACCCGCCTGATCGGAGACCAGAATATGGCGCTGGTTCCCGACCAGCTCCGGATCGATATGCTCATAAGTCTTCGGGTCTTTCTGGACCGCCGAAACGTGCAGACCGCCCTTATGAGCGAAGGCCGCGTCGCCGACAAAGGCCGCATGCGGGTTCGGCGACCGGTTCAGACGGTCATCCAGCATCCGTGACAGCTTCTTCAGCTGCTTCATGCCCTTCGCGTCGACGCCGGTCTCGTAACCCATTTTAAGGCCTAGGATTGCCGTCAGGGTGACGATGTTTGCATTCCCGCAGCGCTCGCCAAGACCGTTGATCGTACCCTGCACCTGCCGCGCTCCGGC